>JAEAMQ010000021.1 GCA_016901395.1 Prevotella sp.
ACTGCAAGCTCAAAAGCTTTAGAGCGGAATTTAGAGGGGTTAATGATCTTAGTTTTTATCTATACAGGGTCAAGCAATTATTTGCATAATACAAAGTGTTAAAAACACAGGAATATTAAGTGAGCCGAATATTCCACCGCGCAGCCCAATTATGAATTTTGAATTTTGAATTTTGAATTAAAAAAAGCCCGGCATCACACGAGGTGAAAACCGGGCCGAATGAAAGGAGGAAGTGGTACCACCAGGAATCGAACCGGGGACACAAGGATTTTCAGTCCTTTGCTCTACCAACTGAGCTATGGCACCATTTGCTTGATTGCGGGTGCAAAGGTAGCGTTTTTTCACCAATCCCCCAAATTTTTCCTCGTAAAAATGCACACGTTTCAGAAAAAAGGTGTACCTTTGCATCGTCTTCAGGAAAAAACAACGATTGTTGCCACTCCGAAGATGCTTATCGGGATGTAGCGCAGTTGGTAGCGCACTACGTTCGGGACGTAGGGGTCGGGCGTTCGAGTCGCCTCATCCCGACCAGCAAAAGAGGTTGCTTAGGGCAACCTCTTTTTATTTTCCCTCCTGTCCTCTGTGTTTCTACATTCTTCGATGCCGATGATACCATATGAAATTGACAGAGTAATTCAAGCTTTATCACAAAGTCCATCAAGTGAAAATCACTCCCCTACACTTTACGACTGCTATTCGCCACCATCGTTAGGAGTTACTTTTTCCGATACGCCAGAAAAGGAAATGGGAATTCTTTATGATTTTCTGGTTTTTCCATGTGGTCATGACTACACACCAGCAGGGACATGCCCCGTGCATGTCCGCACCGCCGGACGGCATAAACAGGCTTGACATCTCGGCAGTTTTCTACGTTCTATAACCTCGTAATCCGAGACTTTGTATCATCAAAAACAATCGTTGATGCCCCTCGTGACCCCCTGAGTCTTTGGTGGGGTCGTCTTATTTTTTATCCACAAAAGACACAAAAATTCAAAAAATAGAATGGGTAAACATGTTCTCCAAGCCACCTACGGTGGCATAAGTGCACAGACTATTGAACTCAAATACCACTATGCGGAAGTATGAAAACGGGATTAGGCGGCCATACGGCGGTGCGGACATGCACGGGGCATGTCCCTACAGAGCGGAAGACTTAATTCAATCGATTTGTAGCAAAAAAATAATGGCTTTGCGATGAATACCGAAATGCAAAACGATTAGTACCGAAACGCGACGCGATTAGGTACTAATCGTCAGACGCCATCAATCATAAGGGAAAACGAGAGGATTGGAGGCGGGAGGAGAACAGAAGACTAAGCCCGTGTGAATGAAGCTGCAGAAGGTCTCTGGAGGGGTTGGAATATGGGGAAATCAATAGTCTTCGGCCATGCTGACGACGGCATCGATGTCCTCCGGATTGATTTCGCCAGTGATGTAAATGCCCACGCAATCGTTGTCGTCGCTGACCAAAACCACAATCTCCTCAATGTAGCGGTCGCCCTGTTTGGCCAGCACCAGCACATTGTCTTTGTTGTCTTTCACACGCGTGAACTCCTCGTAGCCGCGGCCCGAGAGTGCAGTGATTTTCTTGACAAACCCCTTGCGCGTGCTCTTGCGGCAATCGTCGAGGGTCAGCACCTTCACCGATTTCACCTCTTTCATCACCGCCTGCATGTTGTTGTCGCCCACCTTGTTGGCAGCAATCGACATCATGATACGCGGAACACTGACGAACTGGGCATGCTTCTCATTCTTGTAATCGTCGAAAATCGACTTGGCCGTCTGGCCAAACGTCAGCTGACAAGTCAGCATGAGCATCAGGGTGAACAATAATTTCTTCATATTCTGTTCTTGTTTTTAAAATTCAACGTAGGGCTGCAGCCGCTCAATGTCGCTTGGCGAGAAGTCTTTCAGCAACCGCAGGTCGCCCAGACTCCGGAGCTGTCCGCGCAGACGGCGATAGTCGGTGATGGCTTTGGCCTGATAATAGTTGATGTAAGGGTGTCGCTTCAGCTCGTTGAGCTTTAATTGATTGACGTTGATTTTACGAATATTGTTACTTACGATGAAGAAAGAAATGGCATTTTCAGGGAAATCTTCTATCTCCGACAGCTGCACCGCACTGTGATATCCGCCCAGTCGCTCGCGGTAGGCCACGATGCGTCGGGCGAAATAGCTGCCGATGCCCGGCACGCGTTTGAGAGTGGTGGTGTCGGAAGTGTTGAGGTCGACGTGTTCTGTGGGACCGATTTTCACGGGATAACGTCGGGTGGTGTCGTAGGCGGCATGTGGCTCCGGCGTGTAAAGTTCAGCCGCGGGAGCATAGTCGCGACTGATGTGGATGAAGGGTTCCAACTCGCGATACTGCTTCTGGGTGAGTCCGTAGAGGCGCGCGAAATCGGCCGGCCGACGATAGACACCTCCCGCAGCGCGGTATTTGTAGATGTTACGCACCTGCCACGGCTGTAGTCCGAGACGCAGGAGTGCAGTGCTGTCGGCCGTATTGGGGTCGAAGGCAAAGCGTTCGGGCATGCGACCTCTGTCCTGCTCATAAGGCTCGGAGGCTGTCGGGGCATAGGCCGAGGAGCGTGACGGCGGCGTGGGAAGGCTGTCTTGGGCAGCCATCGGTGTCGTTTCCTCCGAGCCGCCGACAAAGAAGATGAGGGCGTTGGCAACGATGGCAAGCAGCAGAAAGAACAGCAGGATGCCACGGTCGGAGCGGTTGAAATAGAAGAAATCGCACGGTTTCATCGGCTAAATGAGCCCCAACTGATGGAGGAAAACAGCTGTGATGCAGAGTGGCGAGATATAGCGGATGAGGAAAAGCCACACATGATAGAACGCCACGGAGACCGTTCCCCAGTTGGTGAACTCGTCTTTCACGACTTTGTGCGGCACCACCCATCCTAAGAAGATACAGGTCATGAACGAACCCAAAGGCAGGAGGATGTTGGAAGTGAGATAGTCGCAGCAGTCGAGAAAGCTCTTGCCGAAGATCGACAGGTCTGCCGCTCCCACCGAAAGGGAGCACGCGATACCGATGGTGACAGCACAAAGGCTTTCCAAGACCGCACCCTTCTTGCGCGAGATGTGTAGTTCCTCGAAGAACATCGCGGTACCAATCTCGTGCATGGAGATGGTCGAGGTGAGGGCCGCCAGCACCAGCAGAGCATAAAACAAGATGGCAACAACGTAACCCAAGGCTGGCGTGAAAGCCTGCTGAAACACGTTGGGCAGGGTGACGAAGATGAGTGAGGGTCCGCTGTCTGGCTGTACGCCCACCGAGAATGCGGCGGGAAATATCATCAGTCCGGCAAGAATGGCTACAAGCGTATCGAGCAATGCAATCTGCCCGGCAGACTTCAGCAGATGGGTCTGGCGACTGAAGTAGGAGGCGTAGGTGCACAGACAGGCCGTGCCCAAGGAGAGCGAGAAGAACGCCTGCCCCAGAGAGTCGAGGAAAACACTACGGGTGACCTTGGAGAAGTCAGGCTTGAATAAGAACTCTACGCCCCGCTCACTACCGGGAAGCATGCATGATGCTGTGACAATGACGAGCAGCAGAACAAACAAAGTGGGCATCAAGGTATTGCTGAACTTCTCGATACCCCCTCTGACACCTCGGATAACAACCAAATGGGTGATAGTAATAAACACCACCGTCCATATCAATGGTTTGACGGGATCTGTGGAAAATGTCTGAAAATAAGTGGTAACGGCGGTTGCATCACCACGGATCTGGCCAAACAGGGAAGCTACCAGATACTGCATACACCATCCTGCGATGACAGAATAAAATCCCAAGATAATCATGGAAGTGACTGCTCCCATGTAGCCAATGACAGACCATCGCCGCCCCCCAAGCTGATAATAAGCGCGTGCAGCATTGGCTGCGCCATGTCTGCCAACGATAAATTCGGCTATCATACCAGGTATTCCCAGTACGAGAATGCAACCAAAATACAGTAGAATGAAGGCGGCACCACCATCCTGTCCGGCCATATAGGGGAAGCGCCATATATTTCCTAAACCGACAGCAGACCCTGCCGTAGCCAAGATGACTCCAATCTTAGTTCCAAAATTACTTCGCTCGGTCATATCGTTAAATCACATTAAACTGATGAAGGAATATGGCAAGGATAGCCAACGGACACACGAAGCGCACCAAGAACAGGAAAACACCGAAGAAACGAGCACTCACCGTACCCCAGTTGGTAAATTCATCCCTGACGATTTTTACAGGAACAAACCAGCCAAGGAACAGACAAGTGAGGAATCCGCCGATGGGGAGGAAGATCTGTCCGGTCACGAAGTCGAAAACATCAAACAGCGTGCGGCCGGCAATGGAAAGGTAATCGGCGTTGCCCAACGACAGCGAGCAGATGGCTCCGATGAGGAATGTGGTGGCGGTGACAACCACTGCGCCCTTGTTGCGCGACAAATGGAACTCCTCATAGAAGAACGACGTGCTCACCTCATGGAGCGAGATGAGCGACGTAAGGGCAGCCAACGAGAGTAGGAGGTAGAACAACAGCGACACAATCCAGCCAATGACGGGCATGCCCACGAATGCCTGACTGAACACGTTGGGCAGGGTGATATAGATGAGGGAGGGTCCGCTGTCGGGGTTTACGCCCACGGAGAAAGCTGCAGGAAATATCATCAGTCCCGCGAGGATGGCCACCATAGAGTCGACCAGCGACACCTGAAGGGCAGAATTGAGCAGATTGGTCTGGCGGGTGTAATAGGAAGCATAGGTGCAGATACACCCCATCGCAATGCTGAGTGAATAGAACGACTGACCAAGTGCTCCCAAAAATACACTCTGGTCGACCTTGGAGAAGTCGGGATTGAACAAGAACTCGATGCCCTTGTCGGCTCCCGGCAACAGACAGGACGCCACCACGATGACTAACAACAAAACGAAAAGGGTGGGCATCATCAACTTGGAAGCCCTCTCAATGCCACCTCGCACACCGTGCATGATAACATAAAGGGTGATCAACAAAATAAGAGCCAACCAGAAAACGGGGCGGACGGGATCTGTAGAGAATGACTGAAAATAAGTCTTCACATACTCAGGATTACCATGGAGCTCTCCCATAATCGAGGCATAAACATATTGGAGGCACCATCCTGACACGACACCATAATAGCCCGTAATAAGAAATCCGGTCAACACACCAAGCAAACCAACATATTTCCATGCACTGCCATGACTCAGTTTGGAATATGCCCGAAAGGTATTAGACGCGCCATGCCGGCCAATGATAAACTCGGCTATCATACACGGAATACCCAACAACAGTACACACCCAATATAAATCAAGATGAAAGCGGCTCCGCCATTCTCACCAGTCATGTACGGAAAACGCCAAACATTACCCAAGCCCACTGCACCGCCGGCAGTGGCCAGTATCATTCCGAGCTTACTTCCAAAGCTCGCTCTTTCTTCAGACATAAAACAATAAATGTTGATTTCATTGCAAAAGTATAAAAAAATATCTACTTTTGCACCTAAATGAAAGTAAAAATGAATTTGATTACATATTTCCTCAAGACATATCCGTTTTCCTGTCTCTGCGTCGTGTGCATCTGGATACTATGCCTCATCCCCATTCCCGATACGCCATTGAACAATATTACAATGGTCGACAAGTGGACACACTTTGTGATGTATGGTGGGCTGTGCACTCTGTTATGGGCCGAATATGGATTTCGACACAGACGCATTGATAAGGGGAAGACGTTTTTCTACGCCTTCGTCATGCCACTGGTATTGGGCGGTCTCATTGAGATTGTGCAAGCCACGTGCACCGGTGGCAACCGAAGCGGTGACATCATGGACTTCTGGGCCGATGCCATCGGCGTGGTATTGGGTATGATTATCGGTATTCCTCTGGCACTAATTCTTTCCAGGAGGAATAAGGGTTCGTAAGCATGTGGGAGTTGTAGAAGTGGACATCGCCCGTCACTTCAGGTCCGATGAAATCGGGCTTTTCGTAGTCTTCGGCTTCATCAGACAGTTCTACTTCTGCCATCACGAGACCATCGTTGTCGCCGTGGAACTCATCCACCTCGAAAACATGGTCGCCACTTCTCACTAAATAGCGGTGCTTGTCGATCACTCCACCCTTGCAAAGCTGCAAAAGATGGTGTGCCTCGTCGAGTGTTATCTCTTTTTCAAACTCATATCGGGTCATTCCGCCATTCACACTACGGCTCTTGATGGTCAGGAAAGCCTGTTCATCGCGCACTCTGACACGCACCGTCGCACCGTCAGCGGGGATATATCCCTGCTGAATATGGCTCGAAGCATAGGCGGCGCGCTTATACGCGCCACCCTTTTTGACGAGAAATTTTCGTTCTATCTCCAGCCCGCTCATCCTACAATATGCATGGTCCAGACCATGTAGAGAACAGCCAAAATCAACAAACTGATGAAAATCCATTTCACAATCTGGTCAGCTTTGCTCTTCTGTTTGATTTCACGGTTTTCCTTTTTCACAGACTTGATGGCCTGATTAACTTCGCGAGCGGGAATGTGCTTATTGTCCTTCTTGTTGCTCATAACATTTCAAATTAGTAGGTTGTACCTTAGGTTTTATCTAATTAAATCGTTTCTTCATCAGTAACAGGGAATTCCATGAGGTAGGCCTTGATGAATTCGTCGAGTTTACCGTCCATCACGCCATCTACATCCGAGGTCTGATAGCCCGTGCGATGGTCTTTCACGCGACGGTCGTCAAACACATAGCTGCGTATCTGGCTACCCCATTCAATTTTTTTCTTGCCTGCCTCTATCTTTGCCTGAGCCTCCATGCGCTTCTTCATCGCACGGTCATAGAGCTGGCTCTTGAGCAGCAGCATGGCCTTTTCCTTGTTTTTCGGCTGGTCGCGGGTCTCGGTATTCTCAATGAGGATTTCCTCTTTCTCACCCGTATCAGGGTCTTCATACTGATAACGGAGGCGCACTCCCGATTCCACCTTGTTCACGTTCTGACCACCTGCACCGCTGGAACGGAATGTATCCCAGCTCACCTTTGCGGGATCGACATACACTTCGATGGTGTCGTCGACCAGCGGCGACACGAAAACACTGGCGAAACTTGTCATGCGCTTGCCTTGGGCGTTATAAGGCGACACCCTGACGAGACGGTGAACACCATTCTCGCTTTTCAAATATCCATAGGCAAACTCACCGCCCTCGATGGTCATCGTGACGCTCTTGATGCCGGCCTCGTCGCCGTCCTGTATGTCGGTGATGGTCACTTTATACCCATGGGCCTCACACCAACGCATATACATGCGCATCAGCATGTTGGCCCAGTCCTGGCTCTCGGTGCCGCCGGCACCCGAATTGATTTTCAACACGGCTTCCATCGGGTCCTCTTCCTGTCGCAACATGTTGCGCAACTCCAGTTCCTCGATGGCTTTGATTACCTTAGAATAGTCGTCATCGACCTCTTCTTCGGTCACCAATTCCTCCTTATAATATTCAAAAGCCAGCTGCAGCTCGTCGGCATATTGTCTCACTTCGTTATATCCAGTGAGCCATTTCTCAATGCCTTTCACCTTCTTCATCTGCGCTTCGGCACGCTTCGGGTCTTCCCAGAAGTCGGGAGCCTGTGTGCGCAGTTGCTCCTCTTCAAACTCTATTTTCTTATGGTCGATATTAAGATAATGGTGGAGTTTCTCTGTTCGCTCCAGCACATCCTTCAGTTGATCTGATGTTATCATTCTTTTTCGTTTGCTATTTTATGGGAGTTAGAGAAGTTAAAGGAGTTAGAGAAGTTAAAGACAATAGTTTCAAGAGCAGACATTCGCGTGTTTATCCAGCATGTGTCTTTACTTCTTTAACTTCCTTAACTTCTTTAACTCCCCTCAACTTCTTCTATTCTTCATACATCTTATCGATGATTTCCTTATAATTCTTATAAATCACGGGGCGGCGCATCTTCAAAGTATTGGTCAATTCACCCGATTCCATCGAGAAATGATGGGCCAGAAGAGATATTCGCTTGATCTGCTCGTAGTGGGCCAAGCCTTGCAAGAGCATCGACACACGCTCCATCATCATGGCCTGCACCTTCTCGTTGGCACACAGGTCCTCACGACTCTCAAATGCGATACCATTGTCTCGCGCCCATTCCTCTACCAAACGGAACTCGGGAACGACCAGCGCGGATACGAACTTACGCTGGTCGGCCACCACCGCCACCTGGTCTACAAACTTGTCTACGAGCACCATCGACTCCACCATCTGTGGTGCGATATACTTGCCGTTGCTCGTCTTGAAGAGGTCTTTGATGCGTTCCTTCAGGTAAAGCTCGCCATCTTTCAGATAGCCGGAGTCACCGGTATGGAAGAATCCGTCTTTGTCGAAAGCCTCAGCATTTAGACTGTCGCGCTTGTAATAGCCTTTGGTGATGGTCGGTCCCTTCAAAAGGATTTCGTCATTATCTCCTATCTTAATCTGGATACCATTTATCGGACGACCTACCGACCCTATAGTATATCGTTCTCCAAGATGGTCACACGAGACGGTGGCCAGACTTTCGGTCAATCCATAGCCCACTACCATCATAATACCGATGGAATGGACAAATTCCTCCACTTCTGAAGACACATAGGCTCCTGCCGTCGGGAAGAAATGAGGATTATCAAGTCCTAACTGCTTGCGAACCAAACTGAGGATGGAAGCATTCATCACCTTGTACTCCAGAGCCAATACCAGCGGCGGACGCTTGCCGTTGGCAAGATACTCAATATTATATTTCCTCCCGACATTCAACGCATGTTTGAATATCTTTTGCTGCATGGAGCTGGAACGGTCTATCTTGTCTTTCACCGCCTGATACACCTTTTCCCAGAACCGCGGCACACTCGACATGCACGTCGGATGGGTTTCGCGCATCGAATCTTGTATCTCGTGAGGATAGGTATTAATAATGAGCTGTGCACCTTTACTCAATGAAAGATAGGTCCATGCCCGTTCAAAAATATGCGTGAACGGCAGGAAATTGATTACACGGTCCTTCTCTCCCACCGGCACACACTCGTCGTTGGCAATCAGCGCGGCGTTATACTGTCCGTAGGTGAGCATCACACCCTTGCTGTCGCCGGTCGTTCCGCTGGTATAGAGGATATTGCAGAGATCGGTTTCATTGGCTTCGGCCCACCGCTTCTCCACCTCTGTCTGGCGCGGAAGGTCCTCGCCCAACTTCAGGAAATCGTCAAAAAACAAGGCATTGGGGTCGTGGGTGCTGATACGTACACTATCATCGAAAACAATAATTCGTTCCAAAGATGGGCATAGGGGAAAGATACGATGTGCCTTATCATACTGTTCCTGCTCACCCACAAACAAGAATCTGACCTGAGCATCATTCACCATAAACTGGATTTGCTGCTCAGAGCTGGTGGCATAAAACGGTATAGAGCAGGCTCTGACCCCATAGGCACCGAAGTCGGTATACAGATACTGGATGCAGTTCTGTGCAAAGACCGCAATGTTTTCCTGTGGCTTGATGCCCAGATTGAGCATGGCATTGCTCACTTGCTTGACGCGCAGAGAAAACTGATTCCATGAAACCGTCTTCCATTTCAGGCTGCCAAAGTTTCGAAATGTCACTACTGGCCGGGAACCATACTTCTTGGCCTGTTCATGAATAAGTACTGAAAAGTGACTTCTGTTCTGCATACAATTCGGATTTTATTATATGCAAAGATAACGCTAATTAACAAAGAAAACAAGAAATTATAAAAAAATCCATCATATTTCCTTCTCAGTTTTGGGTTGACGTCCTTTATATTTTTTGAAATTGCGATAGAAAGTACTCATTGTCGTATATCCCGACAGCACCCCCAACTCTTTGATTGTCAGTTCAGGTTGCGACAGAAGCAACTGTTCTGCATAATCTATTCTCAACCCATTAATGTATTCTGAAAAGGTCATTCCCATCTCCTCATTAATAGCCTGCTGGACATAACGCCGATTGGTGCATAGCTTCTGGGCTACATTATCTACCTTAAGATTAGGAATAAGAAACAGTTCTTCCTCTGCCATCATCGTTCTTATGCTATCATAGAGATTTCCATGTTCTACACATCCTTCCGCTTCCATCTCTTTGTCAGCTATACTTTCATCGTCGTCACCCGCACAGATCACATCATCAAAAGAGAACCGCTGTTTATATCCCACATACCCTATTACAAACAATAATATGCTAAAGGTGACAAAAGGTACAACTAACAGCCCCGTTCGCCCTACAAAAAAATGGCGACCTATAGCATTTAACACAAAAGAAGCCAGGCAGGTTACAACCATAACCCACAAGATTGTCGCTATTCCATACAAGTGCTTGTCTTCTGTATCAGAGTATACAGAATCTATAAATCGGTTGTAACGTCTCACCTTGCTTACCCCTATCCATAATGTCACGACCACACCTATGGCAAACAAAAGCCTCCCTATTTGATGCACAACGGCCTGCCACAAGGCCAGTTGAGTAAGGCCATCAAACGAGTTATGGTAAAGATAATTCTCGATGAATTGGTTATTTTCTATAGGGTTCATCAGCATATAAAGCACACCAACAATTCCACCCAAGACAATTGGAGGTGCTATGACCAACACATTGAGCAACAAAGACGCTCGTCCTTCCGTGAGTCGGACAATATAATGGAGGAACAAGGGGAATACCGCTAAATTAGACATGACATACAACGTGTCAAAGAATGGAAGGATATCACGGTCTTCATTAAAGAACGCACAATGACCCAAATATAACATAGTAGAGGTGATGGCCCAGACCAACAGACTCTTATGGGCAGCACGATTGCCATGTTCCCAAATATCAAGTGCCAACATAACGACCCAAAAAAGGCACACTACCATAGGGACTACCGTTATAAAGGAGTGCAGCAGTTTCATTTCGGTTTTCTATGAATATTCCAAACGATGTCTAACTAAAAACAAAGATACTATTTATTTTCTTATTTTACCGTTATTTTTTCTAAAAATGCAATATTGAAATTCTAAAAATGCAATACTGAATACTGCCCTTTCCCAGTATCTTTGTATCAAATACCAAACGTTCCTTCTAACTGAGAATAACCTGACAGCATAATCTTTGAAAAGACAACACGAGTAAAAGAAGAATAAGATATATAGATGACATAGTGGCAACAGCCCTCTTCATCAACTTTTTTTTCATTTTATAAAATCTTAGATATCCTTTTCACAGGGATGAAAGTCGCGGTCTACAGACACAGCAAGAGGAATATTCCAAGACCCGACCTGCGACAGATCAAGGGGAGAATCATGCAAGACAATACACAATCACTTTTAAAATATAATGCTTATGAAAACTTTTCGACTTTTACTCATGGCCTGTCTCGTACAATTCCTATCCGTGACAGGCACCAAGGCCAACAGTTTCAGCGACATGTATCTGCTCCTGCAACTGGACCAACCACAACTCAAACAGTTTACGGAGGGTATGCCCCTTATCGACCTGACCGAGAACGGAGGCAAGGTGAGCACCTTCAATCTTCTGAATTTCAGCATCCGTACAGCCTCGAAAGCCTCTTTGGTGAAATTCCGATACCGCATCTATCCAAGTTCCGACGGCCCGGGCAATTGGGAAAGCGTGGATATATGGCGGTCGAACGAGGCAGGTACACTCTGGAAGGAGTACCTCTCTCTGGATGTGTTGAAATATCTCACCGTGGGTGAAGAATACATCCTGGAATTCGAAATAAGAGGAACGGATACCGATGGAAGCTATTTCTTCTACGACAACCAGGAAAAAGAATTCCGCATCAAGTTTGTCAAAGGCGACGAGCCGAGCGTCAAGTTCGAAAGCGGCTACAACAGTTCCAGGGTGTACCTCACGTTAGACGGAGCAAGTGAGACTTACGCCATCCCCGATGAAGAGACGATCCTTGGCACCACTCTCGGGAAGACCTCCAACATAGCCATCACAGAATTCCGCTCTGACATCAACAAGATGGACGACAACCTGGAGATAAGTCACTTCAACATCAACTACGGCATCTGCAAGAAGGGTGAGGACGTGACCCACTGGGAATCCACATCCGCAACCAGCAACGAGCTGCAGTTCGAGGGAGACACTTATGATTACATCATCTACATGGGCGACACTCCCGTGGACATCATGTCGAAGATGAACGACCTCTATCCCGGCGGACTACAGGACGGACAGGAATACGACCTCTGCATCGGATTCTCTTTCGACGACTCCGACGGCCTGACCCATTCGCTCGACGACTTTGGCCGTGGCTACCGGTTCACCTTCACCTACAGCAAGGCTCCCCTCGGACCCGATGCCCATGCCAGATTTGATAATGGCAACCTGATCATCAGCCACAACAGGAACATATTTGGCATCAACGCCACTGTTCCGGACTACTACAATTTTGACCTCACCTATGAGGGTGCATGGGGGCTCACCATCTCGAGTGTGGATTGCTACACGACCTATGATGCCAAGAGCGCCACGGTGAGCTACCGCGTGTTCGAGGGAACGACACCCGCCGGCGAATGGCAGACACTTGACTTGCGCGCCACAAACACGCCCACCAACTGGAGATACAGCGACGAGGAAATAGACCTGCTCCAGGGCACACAGATGGGCAAGACCTATACCCTGGAATACAAGTACTCGGCCGTTACCACCACTGGCCTTCCCTTCTATATGGACAACAAGGGCAAGAATTACCGAGTGACCTTCATTCCCGGACCGGTCACCGCCGAGTTGAACTTCGTGAAACTCAAGGCACAGGTAGGCCTGAACGATGAGGTAGAGACCGAGGAGATCAATCTGCCGCCTTCCTACATGTCTATAGAAGACTTGACCGCCAACGGTTCCAAGGCCATCAACGTATTCAATCTGGAAAGCTGGACGGCGGAGACCTCATCGGCAGCCAACAGCATCGACATGTATTACCGCATCTACCGACACGGAACAGATCCAGGCGAATGGCAGATGATTTCGGGCACCTCGGCCGACAAGCTCACGTGGACCTGCACCCCGAAGGCCGACCTGACAGCCGGGCTCGAAAAGGGCAAGTCCTACGTGCTGGAGTTCTACCTGCAAGGGACCAATGCTGACGATACATTCGTATTCAATAACGGGGACAATAACTACAAGGTGCTTTTCTTCTACGATGACACCAACCCCGACAACGGCGGCACCGGCTTCCTCGTTAACGGACAGAAGATGGTGCGCCTGGCGCTGACCTCCGACTATAACCAAGGCTTCATGTATATGTACATCCTGGAAGACTGTAAGAACAGTTACGAGAATGGCGCCGTCCAGCTCGGAACCATCCCGATGCTTGCGTTCATGGGTTACGGAGCCATACTGCAGCGCGCCTCGACCGACGTGAACATCGTGGAGGTATCCATGCAATACAAGGTATACGAGCCTGGACAAACGGCCGAGTGGAACGGCATCGTGGCAGAGAACATCGATTATATTGACGCTACCCGTCTGGTGATGCAGAGCCAATGCTTCGCTCCCATGGAGTTCACCGGACTCACTCCCGGCAAGACCTATATCCTGGAGATGATGCCGCAGATTCGTACGGCCGACAATCAATACTACTTCTACAACGACACCGACGAGGAGGGGCTCGTGGGCTTCAAGTTCCAGTTTACTATAGACCCTGCGATGGGCATCAGTTCCATCGCCACGTCCGACGACGACAATGCTCCCACCTTCAACCTCCTTGGTCAGCCAGTGGGACCATCCTACAAGGGCATCGTCATCAAGAAGGGCAAGAAGTTCCTGAGACGATAGATACACACGGGCTGGCAATGCTGATGGCCAGCCCCACCCTCTTTTCTCATGCAGTCCCCGGGGTATCCTTGCCCCGGGAGTTCTGCTATCCACACCGTATTCATTCCCAAACAAATATCAAACACATGAAACAACTTTTCATCCTGCTACTGACTCTGCTGGGCAGTGCCGTAGCCCAAGCACAAGAAACCGATGTGCCCACCGCCACCCTACAGGCCGAAGGGCAAGTGACCACCTATTACGGATCCAGTGCCCTGACTTCGGCCTTGGCCGCCGCCCCCGACAGCGGCAGCACCATCACGCTTTCGTCGGGCACATTCTATTCCGCCACCATCAACAAGTCGGTCGTGCTCTATGGCGCAGGCTTTGAGGAGAGCGTGGCACAGGATTCACCGCGCGTGGTCGTCCCGCCCACCATCATCACGGGCGACATCACCATCAGCAGCGGCGACCAGAACAAGATGCTCGGCGAGATCATCATCGAAGGCATCAATTTCAACAACACCGTGAACATCCGGCGCATAAATAAACTCATGATGACCAAAAGTGCGTTTGGCCTTATCGCCACAACAGATACTTTAGGTGACGTATTCCTTTGTCAGAGTTACATAAAGAATCTCGGAGGTAATGGAGCACTCATCCAGAATATGCTTGTACAAAACAGCATCATTCAATATATGAGAAATACCTTTGTTTATGACCTCCCTAATACTGAATCAAGCATTCTCTTTAACCATTGTCTGATTCTTGATCTTGGAAGTAAGGGACTATGGCCCTTCGTCTACAACAACAGTATCCTGGACGCTAATGGAGGCAAGTCACTAAACTATTGCATTTTCACTAAATCAGCATCAGATGTAGGCGATGGCACTAAGCTCAACTGCTGGTATAGCCTTAACAACGAGGCTATCTTCGGCGAGAACGGCTCGTTAGACATCTACGGCAGCCAATACAGTTGGAAACTTGTGTCGCCCGAGACCTACATCGGCAGCGACGGCACGGAGGTGGGACTCTATGGCGGCGAATACCCGTGGAACAAGACCGTGTCCATCCCACGCATCATCGAGAGTAAGGTGGGCAAGACCACCGACGCCGACGGCAAACTGGCTGTGAGCATCAAGGCCCAGGCCCAATAGCCGCGCCAACCAACATAAACAACGCTTTACAACCCATTGTCTATGAAAACAAGACTGACAATCCTTATATGGCTGGCTGTGCTGAGCGTTCAGACGTGGGCCCAGAACAAAATCAGTCACTACGAATACTGGACGGACGACCAGTCCGACAGCCGGCTCACCACGCCGGCCGACGACAGCGGTGCGGCCTCGTTCAGCATCGACCTGAGCATGCAGAAGGGCGGACTCCACACGCTCGTGATGCGGGCCGTAGATGCCGACGGCAAGGCCTCGCCACCCGTCAGCAAGCTGTATCTCGCGGGGCTGCCCCAGCTGACAGACAACAGCATCGTTGCCGCCGAATACTGGCTGGATGGCGAGAGCCGTCGCCAGAGAGTGTCGCCCTCGGGCAACGCCCTGCTGTTCGACGTCGACGCTGCCAACCTCTCGTCGATGCTCCATCGGCTGAACTTCCGCGTGGTGGATGCCTCGGGCAAATGGAGCCCCACGAGCACCCATTATTTCCTGCCCACCCGCAGGCCGACCACAGGCAACAGCATCATCGGTGCCGAATATTGGGTGGACGGCAGTATGGAGCGGCAGCAGGTGGCGGCACAGAACGGGCTAATGACCTTCCAGCTCGACGGCAACACGCTGACGGGCCGGCTGCATAAACTGAACTATCGTGTGCAGGATGCCAGCCACCTTTGGAGCAGCACCTACACGCGATTCTTCACCAATGACCGTCACGGCGCCGACACTGCACTCATCGCGGGCTACGCCTATCGCTGCAATGAGGGAGCTGTCCACACGGTGGAACTGACGCCGGTGCGCGTGCTCGACCTCGATGCCACGACGCTCGACCTCACTGGGCAGGTGGTGCCAGACAGCATCCCGTCCAGCTATCGCTTCGATGCCGCCACCATGCAGGTACATCTGACCGGTGAGGTGAGGCTGAGCCTGCAGGTGTACGACACCCACGGACACTACAGTGCCACCGTGACCGACACCATCGCCGGCCTGCCCCTCACGCTCGTCCTCGATGCCACCGCATTGCAACCCGACGTGGCGGAGACGGCACCCGCGCCCATCGGCGGACAGATTACCAGCTACGACTACGACTGCGCGCCGGGCGACAGCATCCACATTAGCGTGGAGGGAACGTCGCACGTAGACCTCTTCGATGCCAACGGACAGCCGGTGAACTATCGCGAGGTGGAGCCGGCAGAGGCTCCGGCGAAGGCATGGCGCAGTCCCGACGCCTCGCTGCCCACCCGCACGCTGGGCTTCACGGCTGCCTCCAGCAAGGTTTACGCCCTACTCTATGGCAGCCTGCAGGCGGTGGAGCAGACCACGGTGACGCTCTCAGTGGTGGTACCCTCGGGCATCGACACACCGCAACAGATCACCGACGACACCCTACCACCTTATATATATACGCCCAGCGGCGTGTGCATCAGCACCCGTGGCCGTACCCTCAACCAGCTTGAGCCGGGCATATATATCGTGAAAGGGAAGAAGGTGGTGGTGAGACCTGGCCTGTCGAGATAGCAAACCACTACATATACAAAGGGTAGGATTGGGCATTCGTCCCAACCCTACCCTTGTCTGTTTGTTATCTGCTCGCAGAGGGTGCAAATGGTCTCGCACAGTGGAAGTTCTCTCGCAATAAACGCAATGAACGCAATTTTTAATTTCTCGCAGATGATGCAGATGGCACAGATAGCTGGCGCGATGTTTGAAATTTCGCAGAGGGCCGCCAGCGGCCGGAGGATTGCACGGAAGCCTGCCCACCCTGTTCTGCCGTGAGCTTCTCGGATGAATATCGCGTGTTGGGGAGCTGGGAACGCCGTAGGTGTTCTGCTGTTGAGAGGGCGGGGTTGGCAAGCGAAGCGAAGACAACCCTGCCTGAACGTGCCCCCAACCTATCAACCCCCGGAGTGGGGTTGTGCTGTTTGATACGGCTGACACCCACCCATGATTGTGGGCAAAACGATCTCTGTCTCTACCGTTGACATCCTGAATAAAACTGAATATTAATGTAATGAGTACGGTGTCTGCCTGGAGACTTCAGTGTACATTTCACGGCGCTCCATCTCATCGATGAAATGGGCGATTTTGAAGGCTTCCACGTTTACTATCGAATCGCGTCGCGATAACTATCTAATCGTCATGCGATTCGATAGTTATCGCAAGACGATTAGGGCCTAATCTCACCACGATGAGATAGTCCCCTGTTTTTCCTCCCTTACTAAACAGCATAATCATACAGCAACTTAGCATTTATATTGCATAAATCCATCAAATAAACCAAGACACTAACGATAGTAGGGTAAATCGCATGGCGTATCCGAAAAAATACTTATTTTTGCAATATGGAACAGCACAAGCAATACACCGAGGAGGCTGTCGACCTGCTCAGCCGACTTATCGCCACCCCATCGACCAGCCGCAACGAGACCGAGGCGGCTGACCTGATGGAACAGACCATCCGCAGTTACGGAATCGACACGCATCGCGAGGCCAACAACGTGTGGGCCATCGACCCTGCGTTCGACGAAAACCGTGAGACCATCCTGCTCAATGCCCACATCGACACGGTGAAACCAGTGAAAACGTGGACCCGCGACCCTTTTGCGCCCACCATCGAAGATGGGGTGCTCTATGGTCTCGGCAGCAACGATTGCGGGGGCGGATTAGTGACACTGCTGCAGGTGTTCCGCTATTTCTGCATTGACCACACCGACATTCCCCGCCATTACAACCTCGTTTATCTGGCCTCGTCAGAGGAGGAGGTGTCGGGGCAGGAGGGTATCGTGAAGGCCCTCCCGCTGTTGCCCAAGATTGATGTCGCCATCGTCGGCGAGCCCACGGGCATGCAGCCCGCCATCGCCGAGAAGGGACTCATGGTGCTCGACGTCATTGCCCACGGCAAGAGCGGTCATGCCGCCCGCAACGAGGGAGTGAACGCCATCTATGAGGCACTCGATGATATGGTGTGGATTCGCGATTATAAGTTTCCCAAAGTCAGCCCACTGCTCGGGCCGGTGAAGATGACGCTCACCGTGGTCAATGCCGGCACACAGCACAATGTGGTGCCCGACACCTGCACGATGTTGGTCGACATCCGGTCGAACGAGCACTATACCAATGAGGAAATTTTCGAGATTGTGCGCCAAAACGTCCGAAGCGAAGTCAAGGCCCATTCCTTCCGTCTGCACTCCTCGCACATCGACCCCGACCACCCGTTGGTGCGTCGCTGTGTGGCCCTCGGCATGACACCCTACGGATCGCCCACCCTCAGCGACCAGTCGCTCATGTCGTTTCCCTCGTTCAAACTCGGTCCCGGCGAGTCTTCCCGCTCCCACAGTGCAGATGAATTCATCAAAATCAGCGAAATCGAGGACGCTTTCGAGAAATATATCTCCTTGCTGTCGTAGGCGAAGCAGCGCATAAAAACATGCCCTCTATATGTTTTTATGTCTTTCCGTCTACCCCCTACCCGCTCCATTTCTCAGCAATTCCCTCCATTCCATCGAAAACAATTGGGCCATTCGTACTGCCGAGTCAACCTCATCACAATACGAATAGCCCAATTTTCCATTCTCTATTATCAATCCTTCCCTATGTTTTTATGTCTTTCCATCTCCACCTACCCGCTCCATTTCTCAGCAAATCCCCCCATCTCACCAAAAACAATTGGGCCATTCGCACTGCCGAGTCAACCTCGTCACAGTCCGAATGGCCCAATTTTGAATTTTGAATTATCAATGCCTTAGCCACGCCTCTGGGTTCAGCTTCGCGCGCTCCTTGCGCAGCTGGAACTGGAGGATGTTGTCTGCACCTACAGATCCGAGCGTCTGACCCGTGCTCACCTTTTGTCCACGACTCACGCTCACCGAGCGGAGGTTGCAATAGACAGAGATGTAGGCACCGTGGCGCACCATCACCACCATGCTTCCGCCATAACCGAGTATGGCACTCACCTCGCCGTCGTAGACAGAGCGAGCCTGACAGCCTCCGCTACCCATGATGTTGATGCCCTTGTTGTCGAGCGTCACACCCTTCAGGCCCTCGACATTGTATTGTCCGAAGTGGCTTACAATCTTGTAATTGCCGGTGATGGGCATAGGCAACCTACCGCGATTGGCCTCAAAACCATTGTTCATCATGCGGTCGACGGTCGAGAATTTCTGTGCATCCTCAGCGTCTTGCTTGGCTTCAGCAATCTCCTTCTTGGCTCTGGCGGCATCGGCCACCTCCTTGCGCTCCGCGGCCAGACGCTGCGATTCAGCTTCGCGGGCGGCCTGTTCGGCCGCAGCTTTACGGGCTTCTGCATCACGGGCAGCATCTTCAGCCGCCTTAGCCTTGGCAGCCAACTCACGGGCAGCAGCCTGTTGTGCCGCACGCTCATTGGCTGCAGCCTGCTCCGCGGCCTTCTTGCGGGCAGCGGCGGCAGCCTCCTCACGGGCCTGACGTGCAGCCGCTTCGGCAGCAGCAGCCTTGCGTGCTTCCTCCTTCAGTTTCGCCTCCCGGGCCTTCGCCTCAGCGATGCGTCGGGCATTTTCGCGGGCGGCAGCCTCGGCTTCAGCCTTCTTGCGGGCCAGTTCGGCAGCACGCCGCTTTGCGGCTTCGGCAGCGGCAGCCTTGCGCTGAGCTTCGGCAGCGGCACGGGCGCGAGCCTTCTGAATCTCGATTTCCACCAGACGGTCAATCTGTGCGTTGAGCGCAGCGTCCTTCTTGTGTTGTTCGGCAATAATCGTCTGGATGGTCTTCTGCTGCTTCTGCAGACCTTCTACCATCTGCTGTTGTTCGGTCTTATTGCCTTCGAGCTTAGTCTTCTCCTGCTGTCCCTTATACAGCAGATTGTTCTTCTGTCCCTTCACATGTTGCAGCTGGCGGTGCTTGTTGTTTACCTCACTCTGCTTTGCCCTCACGGCCTCTCCCTGTGCCCGCTGGTATTGCGCATACTCTCGCACGAAACGCAGGCGGCGGTACATCTGGTAAAGGTTTTTGGCAGAGAAGATAAACATGAGCTTGTCTTGCACGCTACGATGTCTGGCCATGTAGCGCATGGACTTGATGTATTTCGCCTGGCGGTCTTTCAACTGTCCCTCCAGAGTTTTCAACTGCGTGTTGAGGATAGAGATATTGCCTTCGATGTGATGTATATCAGTCTGGATGCCCTCGATATTCTTCTGTCTCTGATCGATCTCACCGTTCAGAAGCATCAGGTTTTTCAGTCGTTGCTCCACATCTGCCTTATTGGCCTTGAGCGCTTGCTCCTGCTCGCGTATCTTCTTCTGTATGGCTTCACGCTGATTTTGCAATCCCCTGATAGAGGAATTGCTGTAGGTGGCGGTCTTTGCTGCCGTTTTTTTTGTAGTGGTCTTTTTGGTGGTTGTTGTCGTTTTAGGGCGCTTCTTGGTGGTGGTCTTTCGAGTCTGAGCCTCCAAAGACACCGCTACAGCCATCGACAGCAAAATACAAACAAGTTTTCTCATTACATATTGAGTAATTTACCAAAGATATCCTTGGCATCCATCTGCTTATAACGACTCGACACCGTGGACTGTGTTTCCCAGTCTTCGGAGGTCGTGAGGTCGTTCATTTCAATCTTTATTGTGGTTTTCTGAATCTTATTGGTTGCGGTGGTGGAGAACGAGAACTCCTGTGTGGCCGGGAACAGTTTGGCACCCAGCGGCTTGAAGTCGGCATATTTCCACGTCAAGTCCGACCTGCCGTGCCCGGCACTGCTATAAGTCACATCGGCCTCACTGATCCTGCCATTGTCCTTGTCGGCCGTCCATACATAGCTCATATTGCCGTTTTTCAGTGTAACGGGCATATTTTTGCCGGTTCCATCGAGTTTGACATCAAACTTCTGAAGGTCGGCCTCACCCACCTTGGAGGCACCGGGCAACAGCAGCTGGTTCCAGAACAGCGACTGAAGGGAGTAGAAATTCAGTCCGTTGTCTTTCAGGAAGTCGAGCTGATTGTAGTCGCCCTTCACATACTGCTTGTGCATGCGGTCGATGACCAGCACATAATCGGGTGTAAACTCCAACCGTCCAATCTCACTTCCGAGTATCGGTATGAACAGTTGCAGACGGATAACCTCATCACGACGCATGTGGACCGAGCCCGGGACGGTGATGTTTTTATCCCCCATCTTTGCAGTAAACGACATGTCTGCTACGATGTTTTTAGCGTACACTTTCTGATCACTTACTTTCTGAACGAATGCCAGTTTCTGGGCAGCCGCATTGCTGACCGCAGTTTGGGGAGTCGTTACGGTGGTCGGAGTATCCTTCACCAGCATCTTCTTGGCACCACAAGAGGCTAACACCAAGGGTGCAGCTAAAACTAATATTCGGTAGGCTATCTTCATTTTTCTTTCCTGTATAATCTGATTTTCTTTTCCAGAGCCCCAGCATCGCCACCGGCATCAATGGCTTTCTGCCAATAGTTCAGCGCCCCTGCGGCATCGCCAGCCTTGACATAAATGTCTCCGGCATGTTCCAGCACATCGGCATTGAACAGGCTGTCTGTATCGTTTTTCAAAGCCTGATCGATATAGATCTTAGCTTCAGCGAACCTGTTCTGCTTGTAGAGAATCCATGCGTAAGTGTCCAGAAAAGTCGAATTCTTCGGTTCTGCCTTTATCGTCCGCGCACTCATCTCCTCAGCTTTCTTGAGATTTCCGCCCTCGATGGAGAGGTAGTAGGCATAGTTGTTGAGCGTCATATAATGATCGGGCTTCCACTGCAGACAACTGTCGTAGGCCGCGTATGCCTTGGCACGGTTGCCCTGATTGTGGTAAATCTCACCCATGATGGCATAGAAGTCGCTCACAATCTTTGGATCGCTCTTGGTATTGATTTCTGCCGTGCCCCGCTGCAACGCATCGAGGGCACCGTTATCGTCTTTCTGGTAGTAGCGGGCAAGGCCAGTAAAGTAATAAAAGGCCATTTCATCGGGATTGTAAAGCATTCCGGGCTCACTGAGCTCTGCCACGGCCTTCCAGTCTTCCTGGGCCCATTTGTTCTGTATCAACTGAAAGCGTGCGCCGCCGTTGTCGGGTGCAAGCTGCAAGAGTTCTACCAAAGCCTTGTTGATTTCCTCCTCGGGCATCTTCTTCAACGTGTAATAGGCGACTTTCATCTCAGCCACGGCAGCATCCCGGGGCATCACCTGCTGAATTCGATCGATAAGCGAGATGATCTGCGTAGAGTCACCATCCTTGCCCTCATTCTCCTGAATGGCCTGGCGCAGGAACTGCATTCTGTTGTCGGTCGGCGTGTTCTTGCTCAGCAAGATGCGCTCCATCATCTGGTGGGCAAGCGTGTCCTGGCCAGCCGCACGGTAGTAATCATACATTGAACTCTGCGCGTACGCATTGTCTGGTTCGGCTTTCAAGGCCCGCCCAAAGAGTACGTATGCCTCTTTCTGACGGTGGTTGTGCATGAGCCAGTTGCCGAGCATGATCGTGAAGCTGAGGTCGTTGGGGTGGCTGTCGGCCAATTCTTTCAGCGTGCGGTAGGCATTTTTGGAGTCGCCCTTGAGTTCGTAGACACTCATTCGGGCCAGTGCAAACTGTTCATCCTCGCCTTCCACCCGCGCCAATCGGTTGATGGCATCGAGCATCCGGTCGTAATCCTTCTGCTGTTTGTAGAGTTGCACCAGGATGTTGAGCACGTCGCTGCGGTCACGGTGCAATGCAGCCAGTCGCTCATACACCTCAGTGGCTTTGGCGTAATTACCCGTACCGATATACGACTGGGCCAATCTCTCCTGATACGTGTCGTTCTCCGGGCGGAGCAGAGCAGCCTTTTCGAGGCTTGCGAGGGCCATGGAGTCTTGACGAAGCTGTCCCCAATAGTTTGACTGCATGAAGTAGACCTCGGCTGCGTCGGGGTCAATCATAAGACAACGTCTGAGCAAATCGAAAGCGGCGGCATCGTGTCCGGCATTCCGTTGGCGCACCGCCTCCAGAAAGATATAATTGTATCGCTGCCGGTCGGCATAGCTCAGCCGGTCGGCCTGCGTCGCACTGACCGTGGCTACCTTTTTCTTTTTCGCCCAAGACATGACGGGGCTGCCCATGCCGATCATCATCAGCAGGGACAACAGAAAGGTAGCGGAATGTATCCTAAAATGGTTCATCGGATAGGCTTTACTTCACACCGGTATGTCCGTAGCCGCCCTCACCACGCTCCGTATCATCGAGTACCTCTACCTGCTCCATAAAGGCCTGTTCGTACCGGGCAATAATCAATTGGGCAACACGTTCGCCGTCGTTGATAACAAAATCGTCTTGTGAGAAATTGACGAGCAGCACCATTACTTCTCCACGATAGTCTGCATCGACGGTTCCGGGTGTATTAAGAACGGTAATACCATGTTTCAAGGCCAGTCCACTTCTGGGACGCACCTGAGCCTCATAGCCTTCAGGCAACGCAATATGCAGCCCCGTGGGGACAAGGCGGCGTTCCATCGGATGTAACACAATGGACTCGTCGAGATTGGCACGCAAGTCGAGACCTGCACTCTGGGCCGTGGCATAGGCCGGAAGGGGCTGATGGCCCTTGTTGACAACTTTAATTTTTACCATATAAATGCAAAATTAAGCAATTCCAGCCACAAAGCTACATTTTAAGTATTAAAAAGAAAGAAAAATCGGAGAAATAAACGTAACTTTGTTCCATCATCAATACAACAGATATGAATTGGCAACAACTCATCTCCAACAAACGATTGGGGCAGGAAGGTCGTCACCCCATGCGGCACGACGACCGTTCGGAGTTTAGACGTGATGGCGACAGGCTCATTTATTCAGCCCCTTTCCGTCGTCTGCAAAACAAGACCCAGGTGTTCCCGCTGCCGGGAAGCGTCTTCGTGCACAACCGCCTGACCCATTCTCTGGAAGTTTCTTCGCTCGGAAAATCATTAGGCGACGACGTGGCGCGACGACTTATCGAAAAGCATCCGGAACTACGCGGGACGCTCTTTGAGGAAATCGGCACAATCGTGCAGACGGCCGGACTGGCCCATGACATGGGAAATCCGCCGTTCGGGCACTCCGGCGAAAAGGCCATCCAGACCTATTTCACCGAAGATAAGGGAGCTTTCCTGAAAGAAAGGGTCAGCCCAGAGTTCTGGGATGACATCACCCACTTCGAGGGCAACGCCAATGCCTTCCGACTGTTGACCCATCAATTTGCCGGGCGTCGTATTGGAGGATTCGTCATGACCTACTCATCGTTGGCAGCCATCGTAAAATATCCTTTTGCAAGTGGTGCCGCCGGCAGCCACGGGAAGTTTGGATTTTTCTCGACAGAGACTCCTACTTATCAGAAAATAGCCGATGAATTGGGCATTATTTGCACCTCCAAGCCGGGGGAACCCCTCTCCTATGTACGTCATCCACTGGTCTATCTCATGGAGGCAGCAGATGACATCTGCTACGAAATCATGGATATCGAAGACTCCCATAAGCTCAAAATTCTGACCTATGACGAAACGGCAGACCTGCTACTGAGCTTCTTTGACCAGCAGATGCAGACCTCCATCCGCCAACGCTTCGACGACGAGGGTATCTCCGATCCGAACGAACAAGTGGTCTACATGCGTGCCTGTGCCGTAGGGAAATTAGAGAGTGAGTGTGTAAAAACCTTTGTGGAGCACGAAGAAGAGATTCTCAATGGCACCTTCAAGGGAAGTCTGATAGACAACATTTCGTATCCACAACGCATGGCCTACAAGCGATGCTCCGAGGTTTCCTACAAACGCATCTATCGCAGCAAACCTGTTTTGGATGTGGAGCTGAGCGGTTTCAAGATCATCGACACACTGATGGAGACTTTTATCGGTGCGGCTATCCATCCCGAAAAGTTCCACAGCAAACAGTTGATAGGTCGTGTAAGTAGCCAATATGATATCCAAAGCGAGGACTTGGAGACACGCATCATGGCCGTGCTCGATTACATCAGTGGCATGACCGATGTATATGCCCTCGACATCTATCAGAAAATCAATGGGATATCGTTGCCGATTGTGTAGCCTCCCCCGCCCTCCAGCGGGAGGGGTGCCCCCTGCCCACCCTATGCAGCATGATGGGCTTTAGGGGCAGAGACAGAGACAGAAAGGAGAGATTTTGGTATTGGAACAACAAGGCTTCTATTTGTCTTCAAGAAAACTTAAAATGCAAGTGCCCACTTCATGGATTTTATGAAGTGGGCACTTACTTTATCTCCTTAAAAAACAGAGATTATAGGGTGAGCAGGAACACCCTCTCCTTCGGAGGGGCTTGGGAAGGCTTCCTGTCTTGTGAAGACATTACTCTACTCTCCCCACGCTGCATAGGGTGGGCAGGGGCACCCCTCCCACTGGAGGGGACGGGGGAGGCCTTTCCTAAAGCATCACATTTTTGGGATGACCAGGTATCTTCAAGGCCTCAGGATGCTCCTCTACAAAACTATTGATGTGACGAATGCGCTTCTCCTCGAAAATCTCATCCATCGCAATGAGAATGCCACTCTCCTCGACATCACCAAACTCATAGTTGATAGCTGTACCGAAGAACTTCATCGTAGGACTCAGATTCATGTAAGCATTGACCAGAGGAGGGATGTTGAAACCTAATTTCCGAATCTCATGATTGAGTATGCGATAGTCCTTGCGGAAATCATCCTCGTAGAAAATCTGAGCCAATTCTTCATCAGGAACCTCCGTTTTCAACGGATTCATCGGCAGGATAAGGTGTTCGTGGTCTCCAAAATGTTTCCTGAGAAAATAGAGGATCATATCTCGACCACGCCGTGCGAAAGAGGGATACATGGTCATCTTTCCAAAGAAATACTTGCACTTAGGATTAATGACAGTCAACGCACCCAAGCCATCCCACAGGTTGTCGAGCGCAAAGATAGACTTCGAATTCTTGCGTACATTCTGATATTCCAATGAGACAAACGAACGGCCCAACTCCACAGTATAAGGAGCATATTCCTTCATGAACTTTTCTGAGAAATGGAACATGTGGCTCATAGCCAGATTAGGCTGTCCCTCTTCGTTCAGCTGCCATTTGTCGCCAAACAAATAACGGTATCCACCGATAATCTCCTCTGCCTCCGGATTCCACACCACCAACTGGCTGCATCCGTCATCCATACAATCAAACTCGTCGATATCCATCGACTTTCCGGTACCACCGCCAGCCATGCGAAACGCCAGTTCTCGTAGCCGGCCAATCTCCCGCATCACATTTGGTGCATTGTGAGCCGTAACGACGTAGATATGATTATGGCTTTTATTGGTTGTTCGCAGCAGACGCTCTGAGGTGAGCTCACTTTTCAACAACTCTTTGCTAACCGGTTGGATTATCTCTTCTTCCATATACAATATTGGTTAAGGTCACTCAGCTCTAAGGCCGGCAGGACCCGCTTGTTCGTACACCTTGTCTTCGACGAAAGTTGCCCATTCCATCGCTGTTTTACTCTTATCAAAAGTCTGCCATGGAATCGGCTTTCCAATGACGACGCGGAACTTTTTATGTACATTCCGGTACATCTCATCAACAAGAAACAGCATTGCAAAATTTATCTTGGAATGAAGGATCTTGCAGAGTTTGGCTATCAGATAAAAACGTTTAGAGTTTCGCCCACTGAAATAGATGGGCACCACGTCACGCTGATACTCCACACTCTTAGTCACGAATGTTTTTTTCCAAGGGAGATCATGGATAATCCCATTGATCAAACGGGAATTGAGACCGGCTGGGAACATGAGCATGTGGTTGTCGCTTTGAAATCCAGACTCAACCATTCGCGGGAAATCTCTGCTTTGACGACCGGTTTTGTTAATGCCAATGCTTACCGGTTTCAACCCAGGAAGAAACATTAACAGATCGTTGACTAAATAACGAAACTTACCATCATAGTGTCTCCCGATAATAGCACCAAGGCAGACACCATCCTGCCCACCCAAGGGATGATTGGAAACGAATGTATAAAGTTTACCGTCGTTTTTGTCTGGAAGATTTTCCGCACCTTCTATCGTGACATGCATATCAAGATACTTCACGCATTCTTCAAGCCACTCTGTACCCTGCTTGTCACGACTTCTCCACAAAAAATCGTTTACTTCGTCCTCATGAATCAAACGCTTCAACCAACTGACGACAAAGCGGGGCACAAACTTCACGTTGTCGCCCATCTTACTTCGCAGCACTTTCTCAACATCAATGGTCTTTTCTATGCTTTCATTCATTGTTTGCATCATACTAAGCACATGCAAAAATAGCATTTCTTTTTCTAATTCCTTCTTTTTAGTGAAAAAAAGTTTTTAATTTCTCTAAATTACAAACGAAATGAAGACTTGGACTACAATTCGTTGCAAACATGCTGTTTACCCCGAGCCAATCATTAGGGGAGACGAGATGGTCACGCATCCAAAATCTGACACGCTGTCGATTGCGCATCTCGCATATTTTGCACAGGGAATGGTAGAATCGGGCAACAACATTTATCGGGGTACTTCCCCCCTCACGGATGGTTGGTAAAAACAAGACACCATCGCTTGACATGAAAGCCTCGCCCTCTTTCGGCCATGCCTCCCTTACGAGGCTCTCTATTGGGTTTGGAAGTTAGGGGCGAGGAGACACGACGAGTGACTTTTCTTTCTCCACCTTCTGCACTTTTCCCCGCATCATCCCGCATCATCGCCTTAAAACGATACCGGATTTACAATTTTCAAGCCCATGCCCACCTACAACCTCAAGGTTTTTTACATCAAAAACGAAAAATAGTGGGGCAAAGTGGAGAGAAGTGGGGAATTTTATGTAACTTTGAAGGCGAAATCATACATTAAAGATGTACGCATGCGATTTTTAGGAAATATAGAAGCCAAAATAGACTCCAAGGGAAGAGCCTTTCTTCCTGCGCAGTTCCGCAAGGCGCTTACGGTGCCGGGCGAGGGCGAGCTTGTGTTGCGTCAGGACATCTTTGAAAACACCCTTGTCATCTATCCGGAGTCGGTGTGGAACACACTGATGGACGAAATGCGCAGCAAACTGTCACGTTGGGACCGCCAACAACAGATGGCATACCGAACATTTGTCAGTGGAGTTACAAGCATCACCATGGATGGCAACGGAAGAATACTTATCCCCAAGAACTTCCTGCAAGCAGCAGGCATCACCCAATCGTTACGATTCGTGGGTATGGGCGACACCATTGAAATATGGGCAAATAATCCCGACACCCCCCAACCCTTAATGAACAAAGACGAGTTTGGAAACGTATTGGAAACTCTAATGAAATCCCGCCAGACTTCTTCTGACGAAGAATAACAGCGGATTGAGAATGAACACAGAAACCCTATAGCCTGAAGGCTTAAACATCAGAAAAGCAATTTGATGATTACCAAAGCAACAACTTATCACGTACCCGTACTCCTGAAAGAGAGTGTCGATGGGCTCAACATCAAGCCCGACGGCATCTATATTGACGTTACCTTTGGCGGCGGAGGTCATTCGCGTGAGATCTTGTCTCGACTCGGCGAGAATGGTCATTTGTATAGTTTCGACCAGGATGCAGATGCAGAGGGGAATTTAGGTAACAGGTATGAGGTGTCAGGTGTTAATGGTGAGACTGAAAAGAATGACAAAAACGCACCCAACGGTGATACGGGCAAGCCATCATCATCATCACCTTCCCCCTTCACCTTCGTGCGATCCAACTTTCGCTATCTGAAAAACTGGATGCGTTATTACGGTGTTGACCATATAGACGGGTTGCTGGGCGACCTCGGGGTGTCGAGTCATCATTTCGACGATGAGAGCAGGGGATTCTCATTCCGTTTTGATGCCCCTCTCGACATGCGGATGAACAAACGGGCAGGGAAGACAGCTGCTGATGTCGTGAACACTTATGAGGAAGAACGACTTGCCGACATATTCTACCTCTATGGCGAATTAAAGACCTCACGCCGCATTGCCGCTACCTTGGTAAATGTCCGTAAGCAAAAACAAATCCTGACAACACAGGATTTCCTGAATGCCGTAGATCCTCTTTTCCGTCGTGAACGTGAGAAGAAAGATATGGCCAAACTGTTTCAAGCTCTTCGCATTGAAGTAAATCAAGAGATGGCGGCTCTGAAGGAAATGCTGATGTCTGCACAGGAATTATTAGCTCCCGGAGGGAGACTGAGCATTATCACCTACCATTCGTTAGAGGACCGGATTGTAAAAAACATCATGAAATCGGGCAACGCGGAGGGAAAGGTGCAACAAGACTTTTTCGGCAGAAGCGAATGTCCCTTCCGTCTCATCAACAACAAGGTTATTGTGCCCGACAACGAGGAGCTGGCCAACAACCCAAGAAGTCGAAGTGCCAAACTAAGAATTGCTGAGAAGAAATGAAAGAAGAACAGTCCCACATAGAAGAAAACCTATCAGAGGGTGCAACCAAGATGGCCGAAAAGCTGGCGCACAACCCCCAGACTTCACCCTCACCGTCTGCTTCCCCAAAAGAGGAATCTCCCCGAGAGAGTTCCAAAGAGGAAGAAAGCGAGGGACTCTCGCTGAAAGAGGTGATCCAGGAGCAAGCCATAGAGGGAGAGGCACCACAGTCGCGCAATCTGTCACTACGCAAAATATTAGGTGGCGACATCCTCAACACAGCTATCATCAGACGTCAGATATGGCTGTTTGTGCTCATCGCATTCTTCTTGGTGCTTTACATCTCTAACCGATACAGCTGTCAACAAGATATCATCGAAATAGATCATCTGCAATCTCAGCTGCAAGATGCCAAATACAAGGCATTGTCAAGTACCAGCCAGCTGACTGAAAAAAGTCGTGAAAGCAATGTGCTGAACTTATTGAAGAACAACAAGGACAGTGCATTGAAAATGCCCAACCAGCCACCCTACATCATTACCGTGCCTGAAGAAAAATAATATGAGCAAGTTTGATTATAATAAAATCATGCCCCGATACAGTGCCATCTCTGTACTGATGACGCTGATAGCATTGGCCGTTGTGGTCAAGGCAAGCTATATTATGACTGCTAAGCGAGACTATTGGCTGAAGGTTGCTGACCGAGTGAAGAAAGACAGTGTGGAGGTGATTCCCACTCGAGGCAACATTCTGAGCTGCGACGGTCAGCTACTGGCTTCTTCCTTGCCCGAATTCAAGATATACATGGATTTCCAACAGCTCTATGATGCCAAGACAGACACGCTATGGCAGGAGAAGCTCGACAGTATATGCCAAGGACTACACAACATCTTCCCAGAACAGAGTGCCGCAGCATTCAGGGCAAATTTAGAGCAGGGACTCAAGGAGAAAAAAAGGCACTGGGCTATATGGCCAAAACGCATTAACTATAACACCTATTCGCAAGTAAAGCAACTGCCTGTTTTCCGCCTTTCTAAATTTAAGAGCGGATTCCATTGGGACGAACTAAATTCCCGTGAGAGGCCCTACGGCACATTGGCCGGACGAACCGTAGGTGACATGTATGCGGCCATGAATGACGGACGGACACCACGATGCGGGTTAGAGCTCTCCTACGACTC
>JAEAMQ010000022.1 GCA_016901395.1 Prevotella sp.
ATCTATACAGGGTCAAGCAATTATTTGCATAATACAAAGTGTTAAAAACACAGGAATATTAAGTGAGCCCAATTCACTACTAATCGCAAAACGACTAAATTGACCATGAAAAACAACCCATCGTAAAGCTGATTTCAGTAAACCCTGACATCAGTAATAACCGATGCTCCTACCGCCTCGTTCAAGCGTTTAGCCAACTGCGAGTGCATCATACTCAGATCCTGACGCAAGGCCGGATTAATAATTTTCACATGTAGAATCTGATTCTTGATAAACTTCTCGGTGGTATATCGGCTCATTCCCGGTCCCACCACTTGGTCCCAGGCATCCACCAACCGCTTCTGCAAGAGCGGTGTCTCTAAGCCTTCCTCTCGCAAAAATCGTTGCAAGATGTCGTTCAAAGTCTTCACATCACGCTTGAACATCAGTCGTCTCCCTTTCATTAATCTCACCGCCTGTCACATCAAAGAGCTTGTAGTCCTGCTGGCTGTGCCGTAGGATTTTATCCAGATGTTCACGGTTGGTGTCAGTAATAAATATCTGTCCGAAGTTGTCTCCGGATACCAATTTCACAATTTGCTCCACGCGGCGGGAGTCGAGTTTGTCGAAAATGTCGTCCAGCAATAGCAACGGCGTGGTGTTAGACGACGTGCGTCGTAGAAAATCAAACTGCGCCAACTTCAATGCCAACACAAAAGTCTTGGTCTGTCCCTGACTGCCTTCCCGCTTCATGGGGAAGTCATCGAGAAGCATTTCCAGGTCATCGCGATGAATTCCGTGCAGACTATAGCCCACAGCGCGGTCCTTGAAGCGGTCGCGCTGAATGACATCGAGCAGCGGGCCACGCTGGCAATGCGACACATAACGGAGGCTTACCGTCTCGTGCCGAGCCGAGATATGGTCATAAATCTCCTGAAAGATAGGTACAAGTTTTGTCACAAAATCCTCTCTTTTCCTAAAGACTATCTCGCCTTGTTCGGCCATTTCCTGTTCCCACAGCTCCATAAGCGTAATATCTGGTTCCGTTTCCTGTTTTAGGAGAGCGTTACGTTGCTGCAAAGCTTTATTATAACGGTTCAGTGCGTCGATGTAGAGGTGGTCATATTGCGATATCACCACATCCATCAACTTACGCCGTTCCTCTCCCCCGCCCTCTACCAGGATGGAGTCAGAAGGTGATACAAAAATGAGTGGAATGAAACCAATATGTTGAGAAAATTTACGATAATCCTTTTTGTTACGTCGAAAATGTTTCGACTTTCCACGCTTCATACCTACATAAATATTCTCTTCGTCTCCAGTTTCTGTTGAATAATCACCTTCGATAACAAAAAAATCCTGACCATGAGTCATTACCTGACTATCAACATTGGTAAAACTACTATGGCAGAACGAAAGGTAATAAACGGCATCCAGAAGATTGGTCTTGCCCTCGCCATTGTTTCCAATGAGGCAATTTATCTTTGGAGAGAAAGCAATTTTAGCTGCGCGGATATTTTTATAATTGACGATGGAGATTTTATTTAATATCATTGTATCTGACTCTGAGTTGTGCAAAGTTACTTGATTTAGAATTCAAAAAAGAAAAAAGAAGGCTATAAATTTCAATATATGAGATAAAATTGTTAATTTTGTCGCAAATAATCGTAAATAATAAAACAACTAAAATAATGGCAAACAAAAACAATCAGGCAACCTATGAAGCTGCCACAAAGTCAGAAGCCTTCTTTCAGAAAAACGGGAAGGCACTCCTTATCGCTGTAGTTGCGTTAATCCTTATCGTATCGGGATATTTCTGCTACAAGGCATTTATCAGTGCTCCCCGCGAAAACAAGGCCAGTACTGCTATCGCACGTGGTCAGGAATACTTCAATAGTGAGCAGTTTGACAAGGCGCTCAACGGCGACGGTGCAGGCTATGCAGGGTTTGTGAAGATTGCAAGTGATTACAGCAGCACAGACGCTGGTAATCTTGCCAATTTGTATGCAGGTTTGAGCTATGCCAATCTTGGCAAGTGGCAGGATGCCGTGAAATATCTGGAGGACTATTCTCCTGCTGGTGATGCTATGGTCAGTCCGGCCGCTATCGAGGCCCTCGGTAATGCTTACGCCCATGTAGGACAGACAGACAAAGCTATCAGCAAACTCAAAGAGGGTGCCAGCAAGGCAGACTCCAAGGCTAAAGATGGCGTGAACTATAGCATTTCCCCGATTTTCCTGCTTCAGGCCGGACAGCTTCTTGAGTCTCAGAACAAGCAAGACGAGGCCTTGAAAATCTATCAGGATATCAAGACCAAATACACCAACTCACCGCTTGTTCAGAGCTATGAGATTGACAAGTATATCGAAAGAGTAACAAAATAAAGATGGCAACAGCTCTTCATAACCTTTCAGACTACGATTTTGACAAAGTGCCCGATGCCAGCAACATGTGCTTTGGCATCGTGGTTTCAGAATGGAACCCGGAGATTACCGGTGCACTGCTCGACGGAGCCGTGAAAACCCTCGAGAAGCATGGAACCATTCCTGAGAACATTCACGTAAAAACCGTTCCGGGAAGTTTCGAGCTTATCTATGGCGCACAGCAGATGTGCAAGAACGACGGCTTCGATGCAGTGATTATTCTGGGCAGTGTTATCCGTGGCGAGACACCACACTTCGACTACATTTGCGAAGGTGTGACACGTGGAATATCTCACTTGAATGCCACACAGAACATCCCCGTAGTCTTTGGACTCCTCACAACAGACGACCTCCAGCAGGCCAAAGACCGCAGTGGTGGACGTCTTGGTAACAAAGGTGATGAATGTGCGGTAGTAGCCATCAAGATGGCAAAATTCTAAGATTGAGCGGATGCTCGACTTCGCAGCAATAGATTTTGAGACAGCAAACGGCTATCGTTCGAGCGTTTGCAGTGTAGGTGTGGTGATAGTAGAGAATGGGGAGATAACCGATTCATACTATCACCTCATCCGTCCTGTACCCGATTATTATGAGATTTTCACCACCAGTGTACACGGTTTGACATGGAACGACACCGCCGGCGCACCACCTTTTCCGGAAGTATGGGCTGAAATTGCACCCAAAATCAAGTATCTTCCTCTTGTGGCTCACAACAAAGCCTTTGACGAAAGTTGCCTGAAGGCCGTGTTCCGAACCTACGAGATGGAATACCCTGACTACCCGTTTCTCTGCACACTCGTAGCCGCACGGCGTACATGGAAACGTGGCCAGCTGGAGAACTATCAGTTACAGACCGTAGCTAAAGCCTGCGGTTATGATCTTCGAAACCATCATCATGCCCTCGCTGATGCTGAAGCATGCGCTGCCATTGCAATGAAGATATTATAAAAGAACACCAAAGGTCCCTGTCTGAGACCACCCACATAACAATATGCAGCACTACCCGTTTGATAATAAGACAACACCCATTTAATTTTAAGATATGAGATTATACGAACTTCTTCAGGCATACGAATTTGATGAAATCATGCCTGTCATTGTAGAAATGTTTCCCGGCACTGGCAAATATGAGCATCCTTTGCGTCAGGCCTACGACATTTTGGTGAATATGAAGCCGGTTGCTTCGAAGAAAGAAATCAGATACAAAATCCTTTCAGCCCCCAACAGCGACGAACAGTATATGGGTGCTGAGGACCGCGACTTTGATTCTACCTGGGAAGTGTGCCTGGGCAAGAACATTTCGCGCGAGAGAGGAGTGGATTTGACCGATATTGAACTTGTTGCCAACACCTTGGTCAACATCTGTTTCATCGGCAGACATCCCAGATCCTTTGACAGTGCCTATGCCGAGCTGACCAAACCTGAAAGATAACATATAAAAAACAAAGCGGCTTTCTGATTGGAAAGTCGCTTTTAAATTTTCTCCAGACACTTGTTCTGTATTATCAGCCTACAAGCTATCTGTCGTTTTCACACACCCTCGTCTTCCTCTTCATTCGTATCCGAGTCCGTATCCAGTCGGGTATCCTTAGACACCGTGACATTACCGAAATTGTCTACCTTCAATACCAGCGGCACATATTCATCGCTCGATTTATCCGGATTGCCAACGCTTGCAGCGAAAAGCAACTGATTTCCGGAGGTTTTCACATAGACAATACCCAACAACGCCCCTTCCTTGTAATAGGTGTTATCAACATATTCCTTAAAAAAACTCTTGGTAAACTCACGTTTCAGGAATTCTGTTCCGTCGGCACGGATAACTCTCAACGTTATCCGGTTGTCATAATAACGGGCAAAACCATCAGAGGCTAATGGCAACGTAGGGTCTGCCACCAAATTAGTTACAACAGTATACTTCTTACCCATCCAGTTCACGGAGCGCGATTGGGTATAATCTCCCATCTTTCTGGTCTTGGGAGCAACTACTTGTTCTGTCTTCTTCTTGGTTATGATGATGGTATTGCTCTTTTTTTCCTTGCAGGAAACTAACACCAGAACCGCCATAGCCAACGCTGACATTACTATGATTCTCTTCATTGGTTAAACCGTTGATTTATTTGCAAAGATAAATAAAAAAGTTTGATAAAACAAAAAAGACACTCCCTATTCACATAGGGAATGCCTTATCCTAAATACACTAAATCTTTTTATACCTATTGAGTTCACACGATATAATAAAAGTTTAGTTTATGAATTGACTACAAATTTTATTCCGTTTCTGTTGAATTGTTATTGTCATTGGAACCATTTCCAAAATTCCCGTCAGGGCGTGGACCACCCTGACCACGACGCTGCATGCGTTTCTGCTGTGCCTCCTGATACTTTGCATACTGGTCGGATGTAAGAATCTTTTTAAGTTCAGCGTTATAAGCGTCCATGTTAGCCTTCATTTCTTTCATGCGGGCTTCCATCTGCTCTTTGCTTGGACGTTCGGTCTGGCTTGGTGCAGCATTCTGACCTTCACCCTGATGATTTCTATTTCCCATACCTCGTCTGCCCATTCCCGGCATTTTATCTGCGTAGACAGTGTTGAGTTGCAACAACTGCTGGGCCTGAGTTTCATTCAAGCCGTATTGCTTTACAAAACGATCAGTACGGTTTTTAACCATTTCCGTGCGGTTTACTTTACGATGCTGAACACTATCATTGCTCTGAGCGTTGACTGTCATTGCTGTCAACATCATGGCAGCAAACATCATCATTAGTTTCTTCATAACCTTAAAAATTTATTGTTAAATTTATTTTTCTTTTAAGAGCGTACCTCAATGGTGGCCCTCAGTTATTAGCTGCAACTGTCTTTTTGACGACATGATAAGGCAAAGGTTTAAAAGATTAATCAAAAAAAATATTAATAAGTGACAGTTCTGCATTTTTTTAGTATCTTTGCATAACACAAATATTGGTCAGACATGAATGCCAAGAACCTTCCACTTTACCTGTTGTTCCTAATACTTACTGCTTGTGGGGCCAACGAACAGAAGTCGGAGACAGAATCACATCCCATCGACACCATACCAATGATGGTCATGCAGATACAGAAATGCTCCCGACTCTATACGTCTGAATACCAGCTTCACAAGATTGTTACATATCATGATTCCTTGTCTTTCAATGGATCGTTCCTCAGCAAGAACTTCAAAATCAATCTTCCTATGGGTCAGCGCAAGGTGGCCATACCCATGACAGCCCATGTAAAAGGGTATATTGACTTCAGCCATTTCTCAGAAAAGAATGTCCGCAAGCATGGCAATCATATAGAAATCATATTGCCCGACCCAGAAGTGACAATGACCAGCACCCAAATCGATCATGAAGCTATCAAGAAAAAAGTGTCTTTCTTCCGCAGCAACTTTACCGACGAAGAGATGACCCACATTCAGCAGCAAGGCCGGCAGGAAATGATTCGGTCGCTTTCTCAACTCGGAATCATTGAAAACGCACGTCAGAGTGCAGCCCGGCAACTCATTCCCATCATCGAAGATTTAGGATTTCAGCAAGACCAGGTGACCATTACCTTCCGCAAGAAATTTACTTTGGCTGACTTGCCCACACTCATCAAGAAGATTGAATAGCACATGGAAAATCCGAGAAACAAGTCCAGAAACATATTTGACAGCATGACCAGGATATTAGGTATCAGCCTCCTCTTGGTCTTGATGGTCATTACTGCTGTTGTCTTCCTCATCTTCCAAACTGTCAGAGGCTGTTCTGCTGGGATGGAGGAATCCGGCAGGATAGCAATCACACCAGTACAGATTGCAAAAATACAAGACATCGGACAGTGGGAATTTCTATCCATCAGCGATGAGGAACTCATGGACACGGTGCGTCATGGATTTTTCGGCGACGATGAACTGGCTCGTATCTATTATGGTACGCTGCGCTTGGGCATCGACCTCCACGATGCACAGGAAGGATGGATCAAGATGGACCATGACACGGTGAGCGTCACCCTGCCACCCGTGAGACTCTTGGATGAAAAGTTTGTTGATGAAGCCCGGACTCAGGCTTTCTATGAAAAAGGAAAATGGAGCGAGGCCGACAAGCATGCCTTGACCCAACGGGCCATGAGAGCCATGAAGGCAAGATGCCTCACAGAATCCAATATACGCAGTGCAGAACAAAATGCCACCTCACAGTTCAGCATTCTATTGAAATCCATGGGATTTGAGTATACCCGAATAAGGTTTAAGGACAAGACCCAGAAGAGTAACACATGATTTCATTGGTCACCCCGACAGCATATCTACACCTCCCGACTTCTACAGGAGAAACCTGCGCTTAAGGTTTTTTCTTTTCGCTGCTTTCTCTAAACTTCAATATCATCGGGACTATCTTCTTATATATTTTTCGGTCTCCTCTGATACGTTTAATCAAGAGTTCGCAAGCTGCAAACCCCTGTTCATGCGCCTGATCCATGATTGCAGAAAGGCGAGGTGTGACAAAGGCAGAATTGTCTCCGTCTGTAAATCCTATAATAGCCACATCATCTGGAATCTTCAGATTCAAACTTTTTATTGCATCAAAAGCAGCATACGTCAGAATATCATTAAACGCCAATATGGCATCCGGGCGCGAATCTTTCTTTAGCAATTCCACTGTAGCCTTGCGTGCAATGTCAAAATCGATCTTATCACACACCACCAATTCCCGGTCTATCGGGAAACGGGCATCGCGCAATGCTTGCAGATATCCGTGCTTACGCCGCTTCACCATATCCAAGTGATTTGGACCTCCAATAAAAGCCACACGCTTGGCCCCTTGGTCTATAAGGTGTTTCGTAGCATCATAGGCAGCCACATCACCATTGCCCACAACCTGTGAAAAACGATCGGGCAAACATGTACGGGCAAAGAAGACCAAAGGCATGTCGATATCAGCAAGCTGCTCATAATGAGAATAATCTATAGTATCTTGCGCCAGACAAGCAATGATGCCATCAACATGCATCGAAAAGAAGTTATCTATTGCCTTTTCCTCAAGTTCATGGCTCTCATGACTGTTGGCCGAGAAAACCGAATACCCATTGTGGGTAGCACAATCTTCAATACCATCAAGTACCGAAGCAAAATAATGAGTGACCAGATTAGGCACTATCACACCAATGATGTGGGGTGCCTCCTTGCGCAGACTCTGGGCAAAGGGATTGGGACGGTAGTTGCGTGCTTTGGCAAGTGCCTTCACCTTATCTTGCATCTGCTGGCTCACCTCATGGCTACCATGAAGTGCACGCGACACAGTGGCGATGCTTACACCAAGCTCTGCCGCCAAATCTTTAAGGGATGTTCTATGCTGTTTCAAAAGAGAAAAAATATATTCCTAAGATGACAAAGGCAAAATTATGAAAAATAAATGGTATGAAGAAACGTTTTATGAAGTTTTTGTTCAAAAGAACAGTGATTGTCCTCAGGTAGGAATGCCGTTGTCTGACTATTTCTATTTGTAAAGAATTATGAACAATCCGCAGATAATGAAATCTGCCGTTCAAGCATTTCCGACAGAAATCATAACTCCCTCACAGCAAGCCTATTACAGCATCCGTCGGAGATATGATAGTAATCGCATCACGATTAGGGCCTAATCGTGATGCGATTACTATCTAATCGTCGCACGAATACTATCTAATCGCAAGGCCAAAACGATGCTATCATTCCAGCCTTAGCATTTTGTACGAAAAAAATCATCAGATATAATACTCAGCAGAGTCCACCAATCCAGCTCGAAGTGCGTATTTAGTGGCTTCGCGCGCATTGTTCACCCCGAGCTTGCGAAAGATATTTTTACGATGAGTGTTGACGGTGTGAAAACTTGAAAACCGCTGGTCAGCAATCTCACGGGTGGTCATCCCGAGTGCAATGTCACGCAGAATTTCAGTCTCAGTCTTGGTGAGCTTCACCCTTTCTTCGTGCACAGGTTCTTGAGCAAGCAGCAGTTCAGTCATGTGCTGACAGATAAACCTGCGATGATGAATGGCATAAGACAGTGCCTCGTTGATTTCAGACAATGGCGAATCTTTCATAAGAATACCGAATTGACTGCTGGAAGCCATTACTTTTCGAGCAAAATCCACACTGAGGTCTTCGCTGAACAACAGCCAGCTCGACTGATGAAAACGCTGCCCAAGTATCAGAAGTTCTTCCACGTCGTTCATGTCAAACAGCGTATAGTCGAGCACTACAACCCCATTGGGCGAAGCCTGGAGCTCCTGTATAAGCTCTGTCTTGTCCTCAACATATTTGTAGTCTACACCCTCTATGTTTCCGAGGAGAAACATCAAACCCGCACGGCTGATGTCCTGATTGTCTGCCAATAAAATTTTCATCTCTCTTTCTCCTTATCTCTAACCACTTCTCCTACCCCATGCCACGGGCAATACGCCTTTATGCTTAGAAGGTCATTCTGAACATAAATCTGACTCCGTGACGACTACTCGTAGGCAGAGAGGTGTAATTGCACCGGTGCACATACTCCACATGCAACACTTTGAAGATATTGTGTATACCAGCCACCCACTCCACATACGGGCGTTTGGGATCCATCACATAGCATCCCTCAGGAAACTGCATCAATATATCACTGCCTGCATTTTGTTCCAGGTAAGGGTTGTTCTTTTGGGTCAAGTCGCCCCATAGACATTTCACACCAATATACTCTCTCCATTTCAACTTCTTCAACAGAGGAATACGATTGAAAATCTTACCATTCAAATCCCATCCTACATCCAAACTTGCATAGCGGTCATTGAGAAATTCCATATTGTTGATGAGGTTGAACGACTCATCCTCAATAATATAGCTCAGATTGGCAGCCGGCATGATGAGCAAAGGATAGGGCACACGGTTCCACTGTGCTCCGGCCTTGATGTAGGTATCTATCTTACCCCAGCTCTTCATCCATATACGCTTATAGATGTTAGCCTCGGTGAGGTTGTAATTATATTGTCCGCCAAGCACATTTTTCAGTCCCATCGTGTGTTGTATCATCAGCACCGGTGCATCCAGATTGATAGGAATACGACGCTGCTTGGTATTGATATATGTACGTCCGGGCGACAGGAGGAATTGAAGACTCAACTCCGTTGTGCGTATCTTGCCGTTATGCAACTGATCGCCCACCACCACATTGTCAGGAAACGTGAATACCGTACCACTGCTCAACTTGTGATAGAACAACCGTCCGGCAGCCTCGTTCTCTTCAGCCTTCAGCCCGATCGTGGTCTTCAATCCCCATTCCTGCTCATATTCAAACTTCAGTTCCTGTCTGTTGTAGAACATCATCTTGTCTACCGTTGCCCATTTAAAGGCGGTGAAGACGTTATCCTTGTCGGTATGTACAAACTTGTCCGACGGCGAGGTTATATCGTAGGTCGAGGTGAAGCTGATAGTACGACGGGGGAACTCGCGCGGCAGATAGTCTTTCTTATTGAACGAATAGGTGAGTTCACCTTTGTAATAGTTCTTTTTAGAATGCCATCCACGAGCGAAATAACCCGAGAGGAACCAATGTTTGTTGAAGTTTGCCGTGGTCTGCGCGCTGATACGCGTTCGCCATCCGTCGATGAAGTTCTTTGTTATCATCGTGTTCATAGGGCCTAAATCCACCTTACTCGGATGGTTCTCGTCACCGGTCTCCACAAAGTTTTCTACAAGAGCCCTCACGCCGAATATGATATACTTAAAGCCTTTGGTCTGCTCTATACGATGGATAAAGGCATCCATGGAGCTCTCCGCCTTGGTAAGTTCTACGCTACGATACTTATTCCAGAAAGCTTCATCACGCATCTGCGAGTTGGCCTCGCGTCGCTCCTTTGCTTTGCCTTTGAAGAGTTGCTTCGGCAATTCGTCAAACGCATAGTCACCTAATCGTGTTGTCCTGATGACCAATGCTTTAGAGAGAAAGCTGGAAATCTTCATTTCCACAATCATATCGTCGACACTCAGTGCCCACTCACCGTTGGCCAACCGTCGATACTCTTGAGTGACCTGAAGGTTTTCTACGAAATTTACATCGCTTCGCTTGGGGATCGTTAAGTTGCAGCGCTTTACATGCAACGAAGAATCGGCCAATATGTACAATTCTCCACGGAAGCCGAAGTCCTGCTGGTTGTTGGGGAGAAACTGAAGATGATAACAAAGGTCATGATCTACGTAGACCGTATCCTCGATGTAATATCGGTAAAAAGCAATGGCATCCTTTCCTATCGGAGAGGTGAAGGGGTATTGCAGCAGCCTCACCTGATCATCGTAGATGTCAATATCGGTAAACACGTCCTTCATTGCTACGGTAAGGATATCTCCAGTCTGCAGCAATTGGTTGATACCCGTGGAACTTTGTCCTTGGATGATGTCCTTTTCAGACTTCGGGTCTTTGCGAAAGATGTGCTGGGTGACGGTCTCATCGACGCTGATGGGGAGTATCAGTTTGTTGTTGTAGGGGCAGGTCTCCACCTGATCGATCAGCCATTTGTGCTTCGAGATGAAGCCGGAGTCCATGTCGGCCTGTGTAATGTCGTTGACCGCACAGGTGAGTTTCTGATACTTGGTGTATTGCAGATAGTCGTGATTTTGCAAATCGGTACGCTTTTTGGCTGCGATGACCCGCTTCATGAGTTCCACGGCCGGGTTGTTTTTGCGACTGTATTTGCCACGGTTGGACCTCACCACCACCTCATTGAGCTGTTTGGTGTCGGGTTGCAGCTTCACATCGAGACGCGATGAAGTGCTGGCGGTGATGTTCACCGTCTTGGATTTATAGCCGACAGCAGAGAATGTGAGCTGCCATCCCTCATGTCTCTCGATGGAATATTCACCCTGTGCATTGCCGCTCACAGCCACCTGATGCCCCCGGTAGGAAGCACTGGGATACAACAGCGTATCGCCCGTAGCAGCATCCGTAATGACACCGCGAATCTGTCCACTGATACTTGTCACAAGCATCAGTAACATAATTGTCAAAAACATCCTGAATCTTTTCATCCTTTTCATTGAATAAGCGTCCTGCGACGATTGTACTTATAATAACTGTGACAAGTCAGTGATGATCTTATCGGGCACAGACTCATCATAAGTCTTGTCGGTCCAGCCTTCGCCGGTAAACCAGACAGTGTGGCATCCAGCCTTGATGGCCGGCTCAATATCTTTATAGAAGCTGTCGCCCACCACACATACTTCCTCTGGTTTCAGCCCTAACTTCTCCACACCAAGCGAGAATATTCGGGAGTCAGGCTTGCGAAATCCGACAACAGCCGACTCAACTACATCCTGAAAGAAACCATCAAGTCCAAACTCCCGCAAGACAACATTGATGTTTCCGTAGAAATTGCTCACAAGAACCATCGGATATTTTGCGTGGAGCTGGGCCAAAACCTCACGACTGTGAGAAGTAATGTCCTTCACTTGCTGGTATAAATCTTCGAGAACTGCCTCGTGCTTGGCCTTAAACTCGGCCTCATCAGCGTCCCATTTGCCAGTGAAGCAGAGGCTTTCCATCTCCAGTCTGATTTTCACACTGAGTGTTTTGTAGAACGTAAAGTCGGGTCGGATGATGGGTTCCTTGCCCAAGGTGCGCTCGGCATAAACGTAGGCATCACGAAATTGCTGTTCGGTCACGGGCACTTGCTGTCGTTGGTAGGCATGCCACAACATCTGTCCCCAATGGCAACCGGCGGTATCGAGTGTGCCGCCGTAGTCAAAAATATATCCCTTGATCATCTTATTCTATAGTTTTGTAATGGCTGTAATCTGTTGTTTGCAAAGTGTTTCATGTCTCTTGTGCATGTAGATATAGAGTATATTGAGAACAGTAATCTCAAAGACCATATATACCCAAGGACAGTTCAACAGGCAGGTTATATATAAAACGATGGCACGAGTGTTGAAAGTCAATATATTAGCATATGCCATCAGAGGCCTGCTGCCATCAAGAAACTGCTGGCGAATAGGCTCCATTGTTTCCTTACCCACCCTGTCTACAGTCTCTTTCCACATTGCAAAGAACTGCTGGAACTTCGGTGTACGCGTTTCTTGCTTCCTGCAATAGCCCGCATAACTCTTGTAGAAGAGTTTAGCAAACAACTTAGACTTGGGAGTACTTTCATAGATAGCTTGCTGCTGTGTGTAGTTATCAAGCTCAGAGCCATCCTTACCTTTGAGGAAGAACAAATGAATCTGACGGTAATAGTCGGCTATCATGCTCTGGGGCGAATGGCTGAGAATGCCTGCAAGTGCAGCCAGACACCATATTCCGATACCCCATCGGATATCAGTGCCGGGAATAAGCTGGCCTTGCATGCGCAGACAGAGGGCCACATAGATGGCGATAAACCATACATCTCCAGAGGCTCCGTCCAACACTCGTCCGACCAATGTCTTCTTTCCGGTCAGACGTGCCATCTGTCCGTCGGTCGAATCGCAGAAATCTGCCAATACCAACAGGAGCACTCCAATGATATTATGAGTCAGGTCGGTATAATAAAACATCCACCCCGCCCCTATTCCAAGAAAGATAGACAGCACGGTGATGACGTTGGGATGAATGCCAAGCTTGTTCCAGAGCAATGCAAAAACAAGTCCGATAGGCCTGTTGAAGTGCACATCCAACCACTCTTCGGTGTCGTTGGATTTGAAAGAAGCCTGTAATAATTCTTTGAATGTAGCCATAATCAATTTAATTCTTTACTTATCTCTCGCAGGAGTCGTTCACTTTTATTTTATCATGATTTGTCGGGCGATAGCCTCTGCGGCCTCATCCTTGCATCGGGAGAAACTCGGCCAATCGTTGAAATCGATAATGAAGGATCTCCCATCTTCTGATATGATGACGTCTCCGCCATATACAGACACTCCTGTCAGATTTGCCAAACGGATGATTTCCCGTCTCAGGGCCTCATGGTCAAATGGATAATGATGAGCTTTCCCATTATGTTCTTCGTCCCCAAACTTTGAGATACCATCGTCGTTAGGGTAGAAATACCGGAACATCCGGTCTCCGACACCATAGAATTTCACCAGATCTCCAGGGATATGAGCACTCACCACCCATTCGTTGATGCCCCTTTCGTTGAATGCTTCCTCCGCTTTTTCCAAGGCTTCGCTGTTTTGACAGAACACCACATCGCCCTTAGACTGTGCAGATGCATCCCCGCGCTTGAGCCAGAAACCATATTTTCCACTGACGGGAGGCATGTGAAAGTGGTGCTCACGCATCAACTCATCCAATACAGAACGCTGACATCTCATGACACCCACAGGGGAATTTACAACCCGTCGGCCCTGTCGCTCCAATGAAGCCAATATCTGCAACGCATCTTCTGAGCGTGCCATAGAAACATAACACTCCGCCTCGACGGGATGGTTGGCAAATTCAGCCTCGTCCACCATGATTATCTTCTCATCAAGAGCAGCCTCTTGTTCTAACCATTTGCATACAGACTGAAGGATATCCCTGTCCTTTTCTATAGAGTTGGGGGAGAAACAATCATCACGTCTGATTGCAAGAAACTTCTTTAATGCCATTATTCCCTTACCTCTCTATGGTTGTTCAGGTTGATAAAATCCTCTGCTTTCTGAATATCTGAAGCATGATCAATATCCAAGACCTTGGTAAAATTATATGCTTTTAACTTCCTTCCGTCTGTCACCAACCCTCTCTGGAAGTTGCGCATACGGCTTTCGCCTCTATCCATACAGCCCTTCAAGGTATCAATGGCACTGCCGGTCAATCCATAAATGCCGCCGGAGATATACTGACAATGGTTGGAATTGTCATCATAGAAGCCTGTTATGTTCATCTTTGCATCTGTATTCACATACAAAGGTTTCTCATCATCGATAAAATCCGTCACTCCCATGAGTCCGTCTCCACCGTCTTTTACAAACTGTTCGAACTTCGCAATATACTCTCCAAACTCTTCTTCCTTGAAAATGGTATCTACAGTTGTTAAGACAAACGGCCCATCTGTCAAGAAGGAACTTAACTCAAAGAACGAATGCATCGAACTTGGGGTAGTCCTGACAATATATTTCAAAGGAATCTTCTTGCCGCATAACCCATTCTCGGCTATCTCCTTCAAATGCTCACTGACATCAAGCGTCAAGTCATTACATATCACATCTATCTCTGATGCATGGCAATCCATGAAGATACGAATAAGCCGATCTATCAAATGTTCGCCATTCACTTTAACCAAAGGTTTAGGCGACTGTATGCCTTCAGCCGCAAGTCGCAAGCCTTCTCCGGCTGCAATAATTGCAAATTTCATTCTAATACCACGTTCAAATATACCGCAAAATTACTCATATTACATGATATGAGAAAACTTTTTAGTATATTTTTGTTTTTTATTGAATTTTCCTTATATTTGCACAATGATTAATTCCCAATATCATGACTGATTGCAACCCCATGAAAAGAACTCTGCCAATCATATTATCAGTGATTGCTTGGTTCTTCTCCATCGTGCCAATGACTGCACAAAACGACAGTATACGAAAGAAAGTAGCCATTGTGCTTTCTGGCGGAGGGGCCAAAGGCATGGCGCATATCGGTGTCATGAAGGTCATAGAAAAGGCAGGAATACCTGTGGATATCATCACTGGCACGTCAATGGGAAGCATTGTGGGAGGACTATACAGCTGTGGATGGAATGCAACGGCCTTGGATTCCATCGTCCGTCAGCAGGATTGGGCATTTCTGTTAAGTGACAAAAGTGTATATTATTCACAGGATCTCATAAACCGTAAAAAGCAAAACACATATCTACTCACCAAGAGTTTCACTGCGGGAAAACGAAATCTGGCAGAAGCCGGAGGCCTCATACAGGGTAAAAACCTCACCCAACTCTTTAAGAGACTGACGGCCGGGTATCACACTCCCATCAGTTTCGACTCTCTACCCATCCCCTTTTCTTGTGTCGCCACCAACATTGTAGACAACACCGAGTATGACTTTCATAGTGGAATCCTTGCAGAAGCCATGCGAGCCAGCATGTCTATTCCCGCTGCTTTTGCCCCCATCCGCAAAGGAGAGATGGTATTGGTAGACGGAGGACTACGCAACAACTTCCCTGCCGACATCGCAAGGCAGCTGGGAGCCGACTATATCATTGGCTCCACCGTGCAGGGACCGCCCAAGACTGCAGACGATCTGGTCAGCGGTGCCGATGTGTTAGGCCAGATTGTAGACGTAAACTGTAAAAACAAATACGATGACAATCTCTCGATTACAGACATTCCTATCCGTGTAAACACCTCGGGCTATGGCCCTGCAAGTTTCAATCTCTCAGCCATCGACACATTGATACGCCGTGGTGAGGAAGAGGCTATGAAGCATTGGGGCGAGTTGATGCAATTGAAAAAACAATTAGGCTTGCCCGAAGACTATCGCCCCACCCTGTTGTCGCCCAATCAAGAGGCTTTGAAACCAATCGATTTTTCTGAAGACAGTATTCCCCGTCGCCCTCAGCACGACAGGATTCAGGGAAGTCTTGGCGTGAGGTTTGATACCGAAGAGATGGTAGCCCTACAACTCAACGGCATCTATCTCTATTCCTGGAAACCCATTGACATAGAAGCAACCTTGCGTTTGGGACGTAATATCATGGTTTCCACCGTAGCCACCTGGACTCCCAAACGATTTGTCCAGATGTCCTTGGGCTATCTGTTCAGGCACCACAGCCTCAACCTCTACGAGCAAGGAGAAAACAATTGGAGCGTCACCTATAACCAACATCAGGCCAGTCTGAGATTCCTGAATATCAGCATCAAGAACCTCAGCATGGATATCTTTGCACGGGCCGACTTCTATCATTTCCCAAGAGTACTCATTTCCAGTCAGATGGAGAACACCGGTTTCAAGATTGGGAACGAAGATTTCATCAGCTATCATGCCACCCTGCATTATAATTCAGAAGATGCCTGGCTCTTTCCGACACGCGGAGCCAGGTTTCAGGCGGAGTATGCCTACTTCACCGACAACTTTGCCAACTACAACGGACACATCGGTTTCAGCGAGTTGAGTGCCTCGTGGCAGATGTCTTTCGCCTTAAGCCGTCGACTTACCTTCCAACCTTTGCTTTATGGAAGGATGCTTTTTGGCGAGGAAATTCCCCAAATCAGGCGTAATGTTATAGGCGGACAATGGTTCGGTCACTATTTAGAGCAACAGATGCCCTTTGTCGGTGTGCATCATATCGAGGCTACCGACAAACAGTTTATTGCCTGTCAGCTGAAACTCCAGGAGCAACTTTCCACCAACAACTTCATTCTTCTCAAGTTGGCGGGGGCACAACATGCCGACCGCACACAGGATATCCTGTCGCATAGTCCCATGCTCGGCTGCCAACTGGCCTACTACTACCGCACACTCTTAGGTCCTGTAGGTGCCACTTTGGGGTATTCCAACAAGACTAAGCAAGTGGATTTCTTCATCAATCTGGGCTTCGAATTTTAAGAATAAGGCCTGAACGACGGGGCTGGATGATCCCTTTTTTATGTCAATGGAAGTCTACTAAAATCACGTTTTAGCAGATTTTCATTGTACTTTTTGTGTTTTTTGAAGGATAAATTCCATCTCTTTCATTCTTTTTTTATACTTTTGTATCAAAACTTAAACGACAGACTTTTAACGCTTTTGATGGCATGGAAGGGCAACGACCTCGTGGTCTATCGCAATGGCATGGTGGAAATCAAGATCTCCGAATGAAAATGGGTGTGGAACGACGAGTTCAACCGCAACGGATTACCCGATACTGCCGTGTGTAACAGTGAGGAAGGTTTCAAGCGCAACGGCGAGGTCTAATGGTATCAGCAGGCAAAGCCTATCAGAAAATCACACTGAAAATATTGGAAATACCATTGTTTTTGTGTAATTTCGTGGCTTCTTAGGAAACCGACATCCCCTTGTCCGGTGCCCCATTCTGGGCTTTTTCAGACAGCTAACGGCTTTCAACCACACAGCAAAACGACTTATTTATCAACCAACCATAACAACTTAAACACAATGCGACTTAACAATTTCATGCACAAAACCCTGGGGGCACTGCTATTTTTTGCCCTTGCCCTCACCTCGGCCCATGCCGCCACCCATCGAGCGAAGAAGACTTTGAAGGAGAAAGACATGGGAGCCTACCTCTTTACGTTCTTCAACGACCCCACCCACAGCCTGTTCATGGCCATCAGCTATGACGGTTACACGTTTACAGCCGTCAACAACGGCGAGCCGATCATATCCGGCGACTCCATCGCCGACCAGCGCGGCATACGCGACCCGCATATCTACCGCGCTCCCAACGGCTCGTTCTATATCGCCATGACCGACCTCCACGTCTTCGGCAAGGAGCGCGGACTGCGCACCACCCAGTGGGAGCGCCCCGACCAATACGGCTGGGGCAACAACCGCGGACTGGTCTTGATGAAGTCGGATGACCTCATCCACTGGACCCATCACGAGGTGAGGATAGACCAACTCTTTCCCAAACGCTTCGGCGAGATAGGCTGCGCGTGGGCACCGGAGACCATCTGGGACCCGAAAGCCAAGCGGCTCATGGTCTATTTCACTATCCGCGAGAAGGCTGGCGACCGCACCAAGCTCTATTACAGCTATGCCAACGACGACTTCACCACGCTGGAAACCGAGCCCCAATTGCTCTTTGAATACCCCGACGAGAAGATACAGGTGCTCGATGCCGACATCTGTCCCATGCCCGACGGACGCTATTTCATGACCTATGTGTCGCAGGAAAATCCCGGCGGCATCAAGTATATGATATCCAAGGACATCCACCATTACGACGACTATCACGCCGAACAGATCGATGCCGAGTCACGCGGATGCGAGGCACCCAATATGTGGAAGCGCATCGGCGAGAAGAAATGGGTGCTCATGTACGACATCTACAGCGTGTCGCCCCACAACTTCGGCTTTGTGGAGACCAGCGATTTCAAGACCTTCAAGCCTCTCGGGCGGTTCAATGAGGGCGTGATGAAGGCCACCAACTTTGTGTCGCCCAAGCACGGATCGGTCATCCATATCACAAAAGCCGAGGCCCAGCGATTAGAGAACTACTGGAAAGAGCAGCAGGCCAAGCCCAGGACCATCCGCTCGGGAGAGCTTTGGCCCGACGTGAGCGGGGCGCACATCAACGCCCACGGCGGTGGCATCCTCGACCACAACGGCACCTATTATTGGTTTGGCGAGCACAAGTCTGACAGCACCTCCTCGGCAATGGTCGGCGTAATGTGCTATTCCTCGACAGACCTCACGCACTGGACCAACCGCGGTGTGGCCCTCGCCGTGACCGACAAGGCCGGCGACGACATCGAGCGCGGGTGCATCCTGGAGCGTCCGAAGGTGGTCTACAATGCCAAGACGGGCAAGTTTGTGATGTGGTTCCACCTCGAACTCAAAGGCCAGGGCTATGGTGCCGCCCGCTATGGCGTGGCCATCAGCGACAGGCCCGAAGGCCCCTACCGCTTCCTCTACTCCTCGCGCTCGGATGCGGGGAAGTATCCTGTGGAGATGGGCAAGGCCGAGCGTGCCGTGCTCGATACCCTCAATGCCGACCGATACAAGGAATGGTGGACGCCGGCATGGTATGACGCGGTGGGCAAGGGACTCTTTGTGAAGCGCGACCTCGGCAGCGGACAGATGGCGCGCGACATGACGGTCTATGTCGACGACGACGGAAAGGCCTACCACGTCTTCTCCTCCGAGGACAACATGACGCTCCACATCGCCGAGCTGACCGATGACTACACCGCCCACTCCGGACGCTACACACGTGTGGCGGCAGGCGGACAAAACGAGGCTCCGGCCCTGTTCAAGAAAGATGGTACCTACTGGATGATCACCTCCGGATGCACAGGCTGGGCTCCCAACGAGGCCCGCATGTTCTCTGCACCGAGTATCTGGGGGCCGTGGACACAGCACCCTAACCCCTGTGTCGGCCCCAATGCCGGCAAAACCTTTGGCGGTCAGTCGACCTACGTGCTGCAGAAAGACGGCAAATACATCTTTATGGCCGACATCTGGCGTCCCAACCATCCAAGCGATGCCCGCTACATCTGGTTGCCCATCACCTTCGAAGGTGGCAAACCGGTGGTGAGATGGCAAGACTCCTGGTCGCCCGGCGAGTTGTTCAAATAAGATTTTCGGTGAGATAAAGCCCATTGTCCCATCATGATTTCGCGATGCGGGATGTTCCAAAAAGAGGATTGGCACATCCCGCATCAGTCGTTCTTCACCACAATAAATTCCTGATGAAAAACTTTGAACAACGATTGTCAGAACGCCCAAAATTCAAAAAACTTCATGTCAAGGACGAAAAACAGGCAAAAATCAGCATTTTTCTACTTGTCTCATTATCAGCATCTTGTAATTATTTGACAAAAGAAGCAGTCACGATTACTACCTAATCGCAAGAGGATTAGTACCTAATCGTCGCACAATTAGATAGTAATCGTGAGAAGAAAACAGTCTCATTGCAATAATTTTACGCTTAAAAAAGCTCAAAAAGAGGAGATTTTCCCATTAAAACTACATTCAGAAGTGAGGAAAAGGGAATATGTGATGTCCCCAACCCACGATTTTGCGTTTTTTACATTCTGATTTGGTGGTCATCAAATGATGAAGTAATTTTACAAAATACAAACATTCCCCCTTTCACGTCCGGCTCTTTTTCAAGGGATGAGATGCCGGAGTGACAGGGGGAATTTTCATTCACCCGAGGGAGTGTTATTACGGTAAGGACAGATAGCTTTATCCTATTGCTCCGCTATGGACGCATGATTTTCAGGTCGTCGAGGTCGATGTCGCCCGTGCCGTGCAAATCTTTTTTCAGACTGCGAAGAGTACCCGAAAGCGTGATGTCGCCCGTGCCCTTCAACGTGCACTCGGCATCGCCGCTGTTGAGGAAGTTCACATCGATGTCGCCAGTGCCCTTGAGTTTGATGACCGCGCGCTGGGCCGTGAGGCTCTGCACATTCACATCACCCGTGCCGACGAGTGTCCCGAAGAACTCATCGCATATCACGTTGTTGAGATTTACGTCCCCCACCCCTTTGATAAACACGTTGAGGGTATCGGTATCGAGATTGCCCTCAACATCGAAATCGCCCACACCCTTGAGTTTCACGTCCACGAGGTCGGGCGAGGTGACATAAATCACAGGTGAGGAGGGGTTCGCAAAAATATCGAAACTAAGATGGTCGTCCGTCGTGATGGTCAGCGTATTGCCGGAAAACTGGGTCTTTATTTTTTCTACGGCATCCTTTTCTCCAACGATTTTCACACCAAAGGTATCGCCCTGAGTAAATTTCACGTCGCATGCACTGGAGATATCGATGCGGTCGAAGGGCTTCGTATGACGCACACTCGTGACTTGCGGCCCGCCTTTACGATTGAAATTCAGATTACAGGAACTCAGTGTGGCGACTGCAATCAACAGGAATAAAAGCTTTTTCATATTTCTAAGTTTTGGTATTCTGCTGTATAGACGGAAGGCAAACGTCAAAGGTTGCACTGGGAAAGATAAAAAATCATGCTAAAATTTTATCGTAATCTGTTTTTCATTTGCAGTTTATTTAGTATCTTTGCGAGCGAAAAGACTGACACACAGAGATGATTGCTCACAAAATGACACTCATGCTTAACGAGACAGTAGAAAAGCTTTCCGAACCGGAATCGCTGAAAGGCCTGTTTCGCCAGCATCGTGATGGATACCCTCTCCCTTCCGGCAAGGTGCTCGAAGAGATTATTCAATTGTCGCGCGCTATCCTTTTTCCCGGATATTTCGGCAAGCCAAGGGTAAACATCTCCACCATCAAATATCAGATTGGGGTAGACGTAGAAAACCTGCATCGACTCCTCAGCGAACAGATTTTGTCCGGACTATGCTCCTCGGAGGACGACAACGACGGCACAAAGCTGCATGCCAAGAAAGCCAAATCAAAGGAGTTGGCCTTCCAACTCATTGAAAAGCTCCCTGCCATCCGCCACACATTAGGTACTGACGTGGTAGCGGCCTACAACGGCGACCCCGCCGCCAAGAGCTATGCCGAAATCCTTTCGTGCTATCCCGTCATAAAAACGCTCACCAACTATCGCATCGCCCACGAGCTGTTCTTGCTGGGCGTGCCACTCATTCCGCGCATTATCACAGAGATGGCACACTCTGAGACCGGCATAGATATCCATCCCGGTGCCACCATCGGCGAATATTTCACGATAGACCACGGCACAGGTGTGGTGATTGGCGAGACATGCGTTATCGGTAATAACGTGAAAATCTACCAAGGTGTGACCCTCGGAGCCAAGAGTTTTCCACTCGACGAGCAAGGCAACCCCATCAAAGGCATTGCCCGCCACCCCGTCATTGAGGACAATGTGGTGATCTATGCCAATGCCACTGTGCTGGGACGCATCACCATCGGCAAAGACTGCGTGGTGGGTGCCAACACTTGGGTGCTCGAGGATATGGCCCCGCAAACCCACAAGTATAATAAAGCATAAGATAGAATTTAAAATATCAAATCAACTAAAATGGAATTTGAACTCATAGCCAAGACATTCATGGGCTTGGAACAGGTCCTGGCACAAGAGCTCACCCAGATGGGTGCAAACAACGTACAGATCGGCAGACGTATGGTATCGTTTACCGGTGATAAGGAAATGATGTATCGTGCCAATTTCCAGTTGCACACTGCCATTCGCATCCTCAAGCCTATCAAGCATTTCAAGGCGCGTTCAGCCGAAGAGGTTTATGACGAGATTCAGAAGATAGACTGGAGCGAATATATTCAGAAAGGAAAGACATTCTCAGTGGACTCGGTGGTCTATTCGGATGAGTTCCGTAACTCACGCTTCGTGACTTACAAGGTGAAAGATGCCATTGTGGACCAGTTTCGCGAGAAAAACGGTGTGCGTCCCAACATCTCCGTGAGCAATCCCGACGTGAGACTCCATATTCATATTGCCGAATATGAGGCCACGCTGTGTCTCGATTCGAGCGGCGAGAGCCTGCACCGTCGCGGCTATCGTCAGGAGAGTGTGGAGGCCCCGCTCAACGAGGTGCTTGCCGCCGGCATGATATTGATGACCGGATGGAAGGGCGACACCGACTTCATCGACCCGATGTGTGGTTCGGGCACGCTGGCCGTGGAGGCCGCCCTCATCGCCCGCAATATCTCGCCGGGCGTATTCCGCAAGGAATTTGCCTTCGAGAAGTGGCCCGATTTCGATCAGGATCTATTTGACAGCATCTATAACGACGACTCGCAGGAGCGTGATTTCGAGCATCATATCTATGGCTACGACATCGATATGAAAGCTGTGAACACCGCCCGCCTGAACGTGAAAGCCGCAGGTCTGACCAAAGAGGTGACCATCGAGCAGAAGGATTTCAAGAATTTCACGAAGCCCGAGAACCCAAGCATCATCGTGATGAACCCGCCCTACGGCGAGCGTATCTCCACCCCCAACCTGCTGGGAACCTACAAGATGATTGGCGAGCGGCTGAAACACGAGTTTGGCGGCAACGAGGCATGGATCCTCAGTTACCGTGAGGAGTGCTTCGAACAGATTGGACTGAAGCCCAGCATCAAGATACCTGTGTTCAACGGCAGCTTAGAGTGTGAGTTCCGCAAGTACACACTCTTCGACGGAAAGATGAAGGAGTTCCGCTCGGAGGGTGGAACGGTGAAGACCGAAGAAGAGAAACGCGAAATGGCGCAGAAGCACCGTTTCAAGAAAAACCGCGAGTTCAAGGAGCGGCTGGAGGCCGAGGAAGCCAACGAGGAAGGCGACATCCGCTCGTTCCAGTTCCATTCGCTCAACAAGCCGAACACCTCCTTTGGCCATCGCAACTACGACGACCGTGAGGGTGGCAGCCGATTCCGTGGCGAGAAACGTGAGTACAAGGGAGATCGCAAGGACTTCCGTGGCGACCGCTGGGGCTCACGCGAAGGCCGCGACGACTTCAAGCCACGCCGCCGCGATGACGATTTCAAGAGCCGTGGAGGCAAATCGTTCAAGTCGGGCGACCGCCGTGGAGGAAACAAGAAGTTTGACAAGAACAGGCGGTTTGACGATGAAGATTAACATTTGGCTCTTGACAGGAGTATTGGCTATGGCAGGTATCATGGGTAATTCTACCCTGGCGCAAGCCCAAAACACAAAATCTCTGAAACAGTTTACGCTCGAAGACCTGAATTTCGGCGGAAACAACTATCACAATATGACTCCCAAGAATCGCTTCACCACCTGGTGGGGCGATGAATTGGTGCGTCTTGATCTCGACAAGTGTTATATTGTAGACAAGAAAACCGGCAAGGAGACCGTATTGTTTACGCTCGATGAGGCCAACCGATGGTTGGGCAGCAGCGAAGACAACAAACTCCGCTCACTCTATTATGCAGAGTTTCCTTATAGCGACAAGTCGCTGGCGCTGCTACAAACCAAGGGAGTCAAGATGTTGTTGAACTTCAAGACTCATCAGACGGAATGGAAACAGAGTACCGCCGACATAGAGGAGCTGGAGTGGAACCCGCTGTCACGTGCGATGGCTTTTACCGGAGCCGATGGCTACAACCTCTTTGTGAGGGATGCCGAGGGTCACGACACACAGATTTCCACAGATGCCTCGCGCAACATTCTCTATGGCAAGAGCGTGCACCGTGATGAGTTTGGTTATACCAAGGGTACATTCTGGAGTCCTGACGGACAGAAGCTTATCTTCACAAGGATGGACCAAAGCATGGTGACTGACTATCCCCTGGTCAACATTCCTGATGCAGACTGGAAGCCGGAGAGCGGAGAGAGCCGCATTGCCACACCTGCCCCGGAGAAATATCCGATGGCCGGAGAGACGATGCACAAGGTGACTATCGGCGTGTATGACCTGCAGACCCACCAGACCGTGTATCTGAAGGCTGGCGATCCGACCGACCGTTATTTCACCAATCCAGCCTGGAGTGCAGACTCGAAGACCGTATATCTCTTTGAACTCAACCGCGACCAGAACGACTGCCGGCTCGTGAGCTATGATGCCAAAACCGGCAACAAGATAGCTGAACTCTACCGGGAGACCGATGATAAATACGTGGAGCCACTCCACCCCATCCAGTTTCTGCCGTGGGACGACAGTAAATTTATCCTGCAAAGCCAGAAAGACGGGTACAACCACATATACCTATTTAATAAAGAGGGCAAGCAACTCAAGCAGTTGACCTCAGGACAGTGGGTCGTGATGGAAGTGCTGGGCTTCGACAAGAAGCACAAAGGCATCATCATCGCCTCCAATGAGCGCAACCCCTTGCAACGCAATCTCTATCTCGTGGATGTCAAGAGCGGCAAGCGCAAGATGATAGACGATAACGGACAAGGGTATCATTATGGTACGACGAGTGCGTCGGGAGAGTATGTTCTCGACCGCTACTCCACCCCAACTATCGCCCGTAACATCGCCATACTGAACCCGCAGACTAACGGGCACACCCGTTATTTCACAGCAGAGAACCCCTGGAAGGAATACAATGTGCCCGAATACAAGAGCGGTACCATCAAGGCGGCCGACGGAACGACCGACCTTTACTATCGCATGGTGATGCCTGTCGGCTTTGATCCAAGCAAGAAATATCCCACCATCGTGTATGTCTATGGTGGTCCCCACGCCCACAACGTGGATGCAAGCTGGCATTGGGGCAGTCGTTACTGGGAGACCTACATGGCCCAGAAAGGCTATCTGCTCTTCATTCTCGACAACCGCGGAAGCGAAAACAGGGGCAAAGCCTTTGAACAGACGACCTTCCGCCGCCTCGGAGAGAATGAAGTGAAAGACCAGATGGAAGGCGTGAGATACCTCAAGAGCCTGCCCTACGTAGATGCGGAAAGGCTCGGTGTGCACGGCTGGAGCTTCGGTGGATTTATAACCATCAATATGATGACGACCCATCCCGATGTGTTTAAGGTGGGCGTTGCCGGTGGACCGGTAATCGATTGGAGATGGTACGAGGTGATGTATGGCGAACGCTATATGGATACGCCGCAGACCAATCCCGAGGGTTATGCCGAATGTGGATTGCTGCAGAAAGCCAAAGATCTGAAAGGCAAGCTACAAATCATCATCGGATTGAACGACCCCGTGGTAGTTCCACAGCATGCACTGACATTCATCAAGCAGTGCATTCTGGACGGAACGCAGCCCGACTTCTTCGTATATCCCGGTGAACCGCACAACATGAGAGGACATCAGTCCACCCATCTCCACGAGCGCATCTCACAATATTTTGAGGATTATCTGAAATAAGAAACGTGGAATTTGACAGAAGAAATACAAGAAATAAGAAAATGAAGATATTACTTTTAGGTAGTGGTGGCCGTGAACACGCCATAGCATGGAAGATTGCACAGAGCAATCGGTGTGAAAAACTCTTCATTGCTCCCGGCAATGCAGGTACATCGGCTGTTGGCGAGAATGTCAACATTGGTGTCAACGACTTCGAAAAGCAAAAAGACTTTGTCGTTGCCCATGCTATCGACATGGTGGTAGTTGGCCCCGAAGACCCATTGGTAAATGGTGTGTACGACGAGTTCAAGCAGGACCCGCGCACAGCTGCTATCCCCGTCATTGGTCCATCCAAACAAGGAGCTGTGCTCGAAGGCAGCAAGGATTTTGCCAAAGCGTTCATGAAGCGCCACAATATCCCCACTGCCGCCTATGAAACCTTCGACGGAACGACCGTGGAAGAGGGCATGCGTTTCCTCGAAACGCTCAAGGCACCCTACGTGTTGAAGGCTGACGGACTGGCCGCGGGCAAGGGTGTGCTGATTGTCCCCACCCTCGACGAGGCCAAGAAAGAGTTGCGCGAGATGCTTGGCGGCATGTTTGGCAATGCCTCGGCCAAGGTGGTCATCGAGGAATTTCTGTCGGGCATCGAGTGCTCTGTCTTCGTTCTCACCGACGGCAAGCATTATCAGATTTTGCCAGAAGCCAAGGACTACAAACGCATCGGGGAACACGACACCGGCCTCAACACCGGCGGCATGGGCAGTGTGACACCTGTTCCCTTTGCCACCAAGGAGTGGATGAAGAAGGTCGAAGACCGTATCATTCGTCCTACCGTTGATGGTCTGGCAGAAGAAGGCATTGATTATAAAGGATTTATCTTCTTTGGCTTAATCAATGTTGAGGGTGAACCGATGGTCATTGAATACAATTGCCGCATGGGTGACCCCGAGACGGAGAGCGTGATGCTGCGTCTCAAGAGCGACTTGGTGGACCTTTTCGAGGGTGTTGCCAAGGGCGATTTGGACAAGCGCACGGTGGAGTTTGACGAGCGTGCGGCTGTCTGCGTCATGCTGGTGAGCGGCGGCTATCCCGAGGAATACAAGAAAGGCTACCTCATTACCGGTATTGACGAGGTGGAAGGAAGTATGGTTTTCCATTCAGGTACTGCCCAGAAAGACGGTCAGGTAGTGACCAACGGCGGTCGTGTCATCGCAGTTTCCTCCTACGGCAAGGACAAAGAGGAGGCCCTGCAGAAGAGTTTTGCCGAAGCTCAGAAGATACATTTCACTGACAAATATTTCAGAAGAGACATCGGACAGGATTTATAAAAACTTTTTTTTCATAGTATTCCGGTCAATGGAACGGGGTAATGAACATATCCCTAACGATTGACCGGAATCCCTCCGAAATGAGATGAGCCATTGTAGAGGCTCTCGTGACAAGCCTATTTTCAGATAACAACATCGTCGGCGAATGATAACATATACCCAAACTAAGATTGCACAATCGCGGTGGTCACTGTCGTTTACAGCTGTCTATGCTGTATTAGTGTACTTCGCAGCTGGTCTTGTGACCCGTGAACTGTGGATACAATTGCTGTTGATGGGCGTTTCAGCGCTGCTAATGGTTGAACTGAACAATGCCAACTCACTCATTCGCATCTATAGTCGTATGGTGTCGTGCTCCTTTCTGGTGATGACCACCATGGCAACTTTTCTCATTCCTTCTATAGATGCAGCTGTTATTCAGACTTCAATAATAGGATTTTATATCTATTTCTTTAAAGCTTACCAAGATCAAACAGCCTCGGGATGGATATTTGCTGCCTTTTTTGCATTAGGAATTATTAGCATCCCATTTGTCCAGGTATTGTTTTTTGTCCCCGTTCTATGGATTCTGATGGCAACAAATGTGCTGGCTTTCAGTGGAAAAACATTTTTTGCTTCTGTTTTAGGACTCATTGGACCATATTGGTTTGTCGCAGCCTATTATATAAGTATTGGAAACATGGGATGGATTCCATATCATTTTATGGAATTAACACACATTGAACCTGCCTTCAATTTCACCATAATTGATACTCCACGGCTCATCACGGCAGTATTTATCTTACTTTTAGCTCTGTTAGGAAGCATCCACTTCCTGTTTTATAGTTATTTGGACAAGATACGGACACGTATGATGTACGAAATACTCATTACTCTGGATGTATGCTGTTTTGCCTTTATCCTGTTGCAGCCTCAACATTTTGATAAACTCATGGCAATGTCTATCGTGACAACAGCCCCCCTTATAGGACATTATTTAGCACTTTCCCATACGAAATTTTCAAACATTTTCTTCCTCTTAATTCTCTTTATTGCATTGGTAATAACTGCTTTCAACTTATGGATGCCATCATTGATCTTCTGATAAATTACGGATATTGGGGAATGCTCTTGGCTGCTTTTTTAGCAGGTAGCTTTTTCCCTTTCAGCAGTGAAGCCGTGATGCTGGGCCTAATGGCTGCCGGACTTGCTCCTGTGCCCTTAGCCATTTATGGGACGATAGGTAATGTAGCTGGGTCGTTGCTCAACTATGGGATTGGAAGTCTGGGCAAGATGGACTGGATAGAAAATTATCTACACGTGAAAAAAAAGGACTTACAGCGAGCCGAAAAGTTCATGGCCGGACACGGTGCATGGATGGGATTTTTTGCCTTTCTACCTGTCATCGGATCAGGCATCACCATTGCGCTGGGTCTGATGAGAGCCAATTTGGTCATCTCTTTCGTCAGTATAACACTCGGTAAAATATTTCGATATGTTGTATTGATTTACGGAGCATACATGCTTTTCTAAACACGGCTTTTGGAAAAGAAAATTAAAAAGGTAAAAATATCAACGCTTTTGGCCGTTCTCTGTTGAGTTTTTACTATCTTTGTAAGCAATTATTGCAATAACTCTATATCTTAAATATTAAATGAAACAGTACAGATTAGTAGACAATGTGCTGGGCTGGCTCGCATTTGCGATAGCTGCCTTTGTGTATTGTTCTACCATTGAGCCGACAGCCTCGTTCTGGGACTGCCCTGAATTTATCACTACTGGTTACAAGCTTGAAATCGGTCATCCACCCGGGGCACCGTTCTTTATGCTTACCGCCAATCTATTCAGTCAGTTTGTAAGCGACCCAAGCCAAGTGGCCCGTATGGTTAACACAATGAGTGCCTTACTATCGGCAACCACTATCATGTTCCTTTTCTGGACCATTACGCATTTGACGCGCAAGCTTATCATGAAAGATTGGGACAGTCTGACGCTTGGTAAGATTATCTCCATTGAAGCAAGCGGCATGGTTGGTGCGCTCATCTATACGTTCTCTGATACCTTCTGGTTCTCGGCTGTAGAGGGCGAGGTGTATGCTTATTCATCAGCCTTCACGGCCATTGTATTCTGGTTAATCCTGAAATGGGAAGACCATGCAGACGAGCCTCACTCTGACCGATGGTTAGTATTGATTTTCTACATGACCGGTCTGAGCATTGGCGTTCACCTGTTGAACCTGCTTTGTCTGCCCGCCATAGTGCTGGTGTACTGCTATCGTCGCTTTCCCGACGTGGAAACCAAGGGCTCTCTCATTGCCTTACTCATCTCATTTGCTATTGTAGCAGCCGTGCTCTATGGTGTGGTACCTGGTATTGTCACCGTGGGAGGATGGTTTGAATTGCTGTTTGTCAACATGCTGGGTATGCCGTTCAATACGGGACTCATCATCTACATAGCCCTTCTCGTGGCCGCAGTATTATGGGCCATCTATGAAAGCTATATCGGACAGAATAAGAAAATGGAGAACATCTCCTTCCTTATCGCCTTTGGTCTCATCGGTATACCTTTCTATGGCTATGGTTGGACAGCCGTATTGACAGGTGTGGTGGTTCTCGCCATCACTGCTTACCTGCTCAACTACAAAAAGGTGGTGAACAAAAAGCCGGTATATGCCATCACATCACGCTTCAAAAATACAGCTCTTCTATGCATGCTGATGCTGATGATTGGCTACTCCAGCTATGCTTTGATCGTCATTCGGTCGGATGCCAATCCCCCGATGGACCAAAACTCTCCCGAGGACATCTTCACTCTGGGTAACTATCTGAGTCGCGATCAGTATGGCGATCGCCCCTTGCTCTATGGTCAGGCCTACACTTCCCAAGTGGCTTTGGAGCAGGAAGGCAATATGTGCAGACCCAAAAGCATAGAGGGTGCACCCATTTATAGTCGTAAGGAAAAAGCCTCACAGGATGAGAAGGACTCTTATTTCGTGGTGTCTCACAAGAACAAATATGTCTATGCACAGAATATGCTCTTCCCACGAATGTATGATGCTGCCCACACCCAAGACTATGAATCATGGATGGGAGGCGTAGATGGCACGCAGGTTCCTTATGACCGTTGTGGAGAGTCCATGATGGTGAAGGTACCGTCTCAAGTTGATAATATCAGGTTCTTCCTCTCTTACCAGTGTAATTTCATGTACTGGCGTTACTTCATGTGGAACTTTGCAGGACGCCAGAACGATATTCAGGGCAATGGAGAATTAGAGCATGGCAACTGGATAACAGGTATTTCCTTCCTCGACAACGCCCGTTTGGGTGACCAAAGCAAGCTCCCTGACGATTTGAAGAACAACAAAGGACACAACGTGTTCTATTGTCTTCCATTATTATTGGGCATCATTGGTCTCTTCTGGCAGGCTTTCCGCGGCAAGCGTGGAATACGCCAGTTCTGGGTAGTGTTCTTCCTTTTCTTCATGACGGGATTAGCCATCGTGGTCTATCTGAACCAAACTCCGGTACAGCCTCGTGAGCGAGACTATGCCTATGCAGGCTCATTCTATGCCTTTGCCATCTGGTGTGGTATCGGTGTGGCCGCTATTGTCGACCTGATGAAGAAGTATCTTAAGGTGGACAATGTGATTGCTACAGCTGTTGTATCTCTCGCCTGTCTGCTCGTTCCGATACAAATGGCCAGCCAGACATGGGATGACCACGACCGTTCCAACCGTTATACCTGCCGCGATTTCGGCCAAAACTATCTCATGACACTGCAGGATAAAGGCAACCCAATCATCTTCACCAATGGTGACAACGATACTTTCCCACTTTGGTACAATCAGGATGTAGAAGGTGTTCGTACCGATGCACGTGTCTGCAACCTCAGTTACCTGCAGACAGACTGGTACATCGACCAGATGAAACGACCTGCCTACAACTCTCCTTCGGTGCCTATCACCTGGCCCCGTCTGGACTATTGTTCGGGAACCAACGAGTATGTAGAGGTACAAGCTGGTATGAAACAGAACATCCTTGACCTCTACAAGCAGGATCCCACTGCTGCCAAGCAACTCTTTGGAGCTAATCCTTTTGATGTAAGCAACGTCATGAAGTATTGGGTCCGCGGTGAATTCTCGGCACAACAACGTAGTATTCTTGCACAGGTTTTCAACGTTTCTGAAGACAAAGTCAAGGAGACCATGCACATGATTCCTACCGACACGCTCTATGTCCCCATTGATAAAGAAGCTGTGAAAAAGAGTGGAATGATGATGGCCAGTGATTCTATCCCCGACCAAATGGTCATTTCCTTAAAAGGTAAAAATGCCCTTTATAAAGGAGATTTGATGATGTTGGAGATGATTGCACACTGCAATTGGACCCGTCCAATCTATGTGGCCCTGACCGTGGGACAGGAAAACTACATGAACCTCGGTGACAATTTCGTGCAGGAAGGTCTTGCCAACCGTATCACACCGTTCCTGACCAACAAGTCAGGGGCCAAGAACTTTGATACAGAGGCAACCTATAATAATCTGATGAATCGCTATCGCTATGGCGGTCTCAGCACCAAGGGACTCTATCTGGAGGAAACTACCATGCGTATGTGCTATACACACCGCAGGCTTTTCGGCCAGTTGGCTCTTCATCTCATTGCTGAAAACAAAAAGGATAAGGCCCTGAAAGTCCTCCAAAAGGCTGAACAGGAAATCCCGACATACAATGTACCGATGAACTATATGAGCGGTGGCACTGACCTTGCCCGTGCCTATGCCTTGCTGGGACAGAAGCAAAAGGCTATGGAAATACTCAATGCCGTATGGAAAGATGCCTCTCAATATGAGGCATACTACCTGGGACTCAATGGCATAAGGTTTGATGGTGCTCAGCGCGATTGCATGGTTCAACTCTCCATCATGTCTCAGGTAAGTGATGTCACGTCGATAATCGACAAGTCTCTGGCCGCCAAACAGAAGTCTCAACTCGATAATTACTATCGAATGTACTTGGGCAAAGGCGGAAAAATGATGGAAAATCAATAAAGACTGACAGGTAATTAGAAATTACAGATCGTTTTAATAAGCAACATCAAAGACGGAGAACACCAAACTCTATACAGGGCAGCAGGGGCCGTCTACAATTGATGATGATGAAAAACCATCTGTAATTTCTAATTCCTCTTATACTATTCACAAAGTAAATGTTTATAGAGCAACCGGCACGATGGCTTAGATGGTTATATCCTGCAGCTTTATGGCGAATGGATCCCCATGAGCACGCAGTCTATCTGACGTTTGACGATGGGCCGATTCCCTCTTCCACTCCGTTCATACTCAAAACACTTCGTGAGTTTGGAGTAAAGGCAACCTTCTTCATGGTGGGTGAAAACGTGCTCCGTTACCACGACCTCTACAATCAAATCGTGGAAGAAGGCCATCAGGTGGGTAACCACACGTTCAACCATCTTGGAGCCTTCAAGCATTGGACCATCACATACGCCATCAATACGGAGAAGGCCAACAACCTCATCAATGCCCATCTCTTCCGCCCGCCCCATGGTTGGATGCGACATTCCGAGTATTGGTGGCTGCAGCGCAAATACAAGATTGTGATGTGGGACCTCGTTACCCGAGACTATTCCAAATGGCTGACGGCCGACGATGTGGTGCGCAACGTGAAACGATATGCCCGCAACGGTTCAATCATCACCTTCCACGACTCACTTAAAAGCATCGACAAGCTCAAGACAGCTTTGCCCGAAGCACTCCAATGGCTGAAAGAACAAGGTTATGAATTCAAGACTTTCGAATGATATCAAAGCCGAGGCCAAGCGTCTCGGCTTTTTTGCTTGTGGCATCGCCAAGGCCGACCGGGTGTCTGACGAGGAGGAAATCCGCCTGCGCACATGGCTCCAACAGGGGATGAATGCAGACATGGACTGGATGAACAACTACCTCGACAAACGGCTCGACCCACGCTTGCTGATGGATGGTTTGCAGTCCATCGTGTCGGTTGCAATGAGTTATGTCCCGGCCAAGCGTCCTCCCAAAGAGGAGCCTCAACTCGCCGCCTACGCTCTCGGACAGGATTATCACGATGTGGTGAAGCAGCGGTTGCGTGAGCTGGCCTTGTTTGTCTATGGACCAGAGAATATCGATCAGGCCCGCTTCCGGGTCTTTGTCGACAGCGGACCTGTATTGGAGCGGTATTGGGCAGAGCAGGCCGGACTCGGCTGGATAGGCAAAAACCGACAACTCATCATTCCCCACGCAGGCAGTATGTTCTTTCTGGGCGAATTGTTCCTTGACATTCCGCTCGATTACGACACCCCTATGCCCAGCCGATGTGGCCGTTGCACCCGATGCATCGACCATTGTCCTACACACGCCTTATCACTCGAGGGGCCCTTTGATTCCCATCGATGCATCTCCTATCAGACCATTGAAAACCGTCATGAACTGAGTGAGGAGGCCAAAAAAGCGATGGGCAATGTCATCTATGGATGCGACATCTGCCAGCAAGTTTGTCCCTGGAACCGCTTTGCCACACCCAATCATATCCCTGAATTCCAACCCAAGGAAGAGTTGCTGAATATGACTCGTGAACGTTGGAAGCATCTGTCTATTGAGGATTATCGCCGTCTTTTCAAGGGTTCTGCTGTAAAAAGAGTGAAATATGAAGGCTTAATGAGGAACATTTCTAATCTTTTTCGTAAATTTACACCATGAAAAATCAATTACAAGAGGATATCACGACATTCTTTCGCGACTTCGCCCTGCAAGTGTTGAGGGATGCCGATGTGGATCCCAACGACTCGCGAGCATTCAAGATGGCCATGCTCGACCATTACGAAGAGATTTACCCACACTTCTCCCTCACCGAAGTTTTCCGAGAAAACAATGGTCAGAAGCGTCATGAAGAAATGGTAGAGGAGTATAAGCGCTGCTTCACGCTCTTGCTGATGGGTCGTTTACCTTAAAAGCAGAAAGCCATTTCCGTTTTCAGAATATCCCTTTTCATCCCCCTACCCTATACTACACCATCACTTTCGAAGTTTTCATCCCTATCGTTTGCTGATAAACCATAACCTCAACAATAATGCAAAATAACAATCAAAAAGGCCGCGCCATTGCTATTGTGGCCATGATTTTCCTTTTCGGCATGATTGCCTTCGTCACTAACCTCGCAGCCCCCATCGGCGTGATCTGGAAAAACCAGCCTGCGCTGCAAGGCAGCAACACCCTCGGTATGCTGGGCAACATGATGAACTTCTTAGCCTATCTTTTCATGGGTATCCCCTCGGGCAAACTCCTCACCAAGGTGGGCTACAAGAAGACAGCACTCATGGCCATTGCCTGCGGTTTCCTGGGTGTGTTCATCCAGTATCTCTCCGGCCAGATTTTCACCGACGGTCTCATTGCCGGACTGCCCGCCAACTTCTACGTCTACCTCTTAGGCGCATTTGTAACCGGCATCTCTGTGTGCATGCTCAACACGGTGGTCAACCCTATGCTCAATCTTCTCGGTGGTGGTGGCAACAAGGGCAACCAGCTCCTACAGGTGGGTGGCACGCTCAATTCCTTCATGGGCACCCTCACCCCCATGTTTGTCGGCGCACTGATTGGTGTTGTCACCAAGGACACAGCCATCACCGATATCAATGTCGTACTTTATTTGGCAATGACAATTTTTGCTTTGACATTTGTCATTCTGAGCTTCATCCCCATTGCAGACCCTGAGGGACAAACCGAGAATACCACCTTCGAGCACTCACCTTTCGCCTTTCGACATTTCTCATTAGGTGTCATCGCCATATTCTTCTATGTCGGCACAGAGGTGGGCATTCCTGGAACGCTTAACTTTTTCCTCTCTGACACCACCACATCAGGTGCCGGACTCTCTCTGGCCACGGCTGCCACCATCGGAGGCTTTGCCGCCGGAACCTACTGGTTTCTGATGCTTATTGGTCGCTTCGTTGCCGGCCTCATCGCCTCTAAGGTGTCAAGCAAACTCATGATGACCGTCACCTGCTGCACAGGAATCTCTCTGATCCTTTTAGCCATATTCCTTCCCAAAACTGTCACCGGCTCCATGCCGGTATTCACCGGATCGGGATTTGAAATCACAACCTTGCCCTTGAGTGCCATCCTATTAGTGCTTTGCGGCCTGTGCACTTCTGTGATGTGGAGTTGCATCTTCAATCTTGCTACCGAAGGCTTGGGCAAATACACGGCACAGGCCAGCGGTATCTTTATGACGATGGTGGTGGGCGGCGGCATCCTGCCTCTCGTGCAGAACTCCATTGCCGACCATACAAGCTACATGTTCTCCTACATCGTGCCACTCATCGGCATGGCCTACATGCTGTTCTTCGCCGTATGGGGACACAAGAATGTAAACAAGGACATTGCCGTATAACCATCCAAACCTTCCTGAAGGTACCCCGTCATTGAGGGTTCGGGGTATCCTCAGGACAAAGATGGGTTATAAGTGGAATGCCCTCCCATCTCAAAACAACAATGCTTCCTTTCTAAAGTTATCAGAAAGGAAGCATTGCTGTTTTCAAGCGAAGCGTCCGTGACTATTTCTTCTCCTCTCCGGGCAGTGGCCAGTAAGGTGAAGGATGATGGGCAGCCTGCATCTCACGTTCAAGTTCTTGCAGTTTTTCAGGATACTGAGAAGCCAGATTGCGGCTCTCTGTCATATCTTCCTTGATATTATAAAGTTCGAGGGGCTGATTGGGTTTCACCGACACCGCCTTCCAGTCACCCTTGCGTCCGGCCCGTTGTTTACCCGGAAACTCCCAGTAGAGCAACCTGTGATCGGTATCAACGGGCTTTCCATAAAACAGCTGATGGATATCCATGCCGTCGATGCCCTTTGGCAACGAACGACTGCTACCGGTCAATGCCGCCAACGTCGGCATAATATCGGGGAAGTAAACCGTATTCCTCAGTTCCTGCACAGGCACCATTCCGGGTTGGTTCACGATGAGCGGCACGCGGATGCCACCCTCATACAACTGTCCTTTGTGTCCGCGCAGCCCAGCCCCGCAGTTGAGCTCCTTCAGCGGTGCCATCACCGCCGCACCATTGTCACTGGCAAAGATGATGATGGTGTTCTTGCGGAGGCCCAGCGCATCGATAGTTCCAAGCAGCCTTCCGATATTCTCATCCATGTGGGTCACCAGCGCTGCATATCGCTTGGTGTCTGGAGTCCACTCCCCGTATTCGTCATACCATGAAGTGTTATCCATGTTGTAGGGCTCGTGGGGCGCGTCGTAGGCCAGATAAAGGAAAAACGGATGGTCCTTTTCCCGATGGATAAACGCGATGGCATCATCAGTGGAAATCTCCGTGTTGTGTCTGACATGGGCATCATGGGCATTCTCACTGATGTTGATCAGGCTGTCGCCATGGAAACGATAGTAAGGATAATAATAATAAGGTCCATTGCTGACGACGGTCGAGATGGTCCATCCATAGAACTCATCAAACCCTCTATGATTGGGAGAAGCCCCCGGGTCGTAGCCGTCAAGATGCCATTTGTTCACCAGACAACTACGATAGCCCGCCGTGCCAAGCACCGTTGCTATCGTGGTGTCTTCGGGCAGGAGGTTGGCCCGACGGATATACGTGGTGTCTCCACGTGGCGAAATCTTCATGCCCTCAATGCCTCCCACCGGGCATTGGTTGTCGCGGATGCGGGTGTTGCCCGTATTCTTGCCGGTCATGAGTGAGCAACGCGAGGGCGACGAGATGCCACTACCCGCATAGCACTGTGTAAACCGTGTGCCCGTGGCGGCCAATCGGTCAATATTGGGTGTCTTGATATGCTCATTGCCATAGCAATGCAGGTCACCGTATCCCATATCATCGGCCAGAATAAACACGATATTCGGGCGTTCGGGTGTGGCTTTCTGCGTAACTTGCTGGGCCGACAAAGGGGTCGTATAACTAAGAACAACACCACTTAAAAGTAGATTTGTTTTCATTTTTTTAGTTGAATAGATAGATTTTTATGTAGCACTCAACAGCTCCTTCCTTGCTCGTCTAAAGTGCAAAAGCTGCCTTTTACTCTATGGTAAAGGACAGCTTCTGTCATATATTCTATCATGCCTGCCTCTCCATTGAGAGACACGGCATGACCGGTCTACTGCATATCGTATACCACCTGCATCAGAGTCTTGCCCAACTCGTCGGCTTCTTCCATCGTAGATGCCTCGCTGTAGACACGGATGATAGGTTCAGTGTTCGACTTGCGCAGATGCACCCACTTGTTGGGGAAATCAATTTTCACGCCGTCTATGTCTGTCACCTGTACCTCCTGTTGCTGTCCATACATCTCCTTTACCTTCACGAGGATAGCATCCACATCGGTAGACGGAGTGAGGTCTATGCGGTTTTTGGCAATGAAATAGTTGGGGAAAGTAGCCCGAAGCTGGCTGGCTTTCAGTCCTTTCTGTGCCATGCTGCTCAGAAACAGGCCGATACCCACCAAGGCATCGCGTCCATAGTGGCTCTCAGGATAGATCACTCCACCATTGCCCTCGCCGCCAATCACAGCCTTCACGTCTTTCATCTTGGTAGTAACATTTACTTCTCCTACCGCGGCAGCAAAATACTGACAACCATGCTTCTCCGTCACATCGCGCAGAGCACGGGTGGAACTGAGATTGCTCACGGTCGCCCCCTTCACATGGTCGAGGATATAGTCGGCCACAGTGACGAGTGTATATTCCTCGCCATACATCTTGCCGTCTTCCTGAATGAATGCCAGTCGGTCCACATCGGGGTCGACCACCACGCCGAGGTCGTAGCCACCCTTGGCACACTCGCCCATGATGCCACCGAGATTTTTCTCTATCGGCTCAGGATTGTGAGCGAAATCGCCGTTGGCCTCGCCATTGAGGAATGTGGCCTCTACCCCCAATGCCTCAAACAGACCGGGCAGGATGACACCACCCACAGAGTTGACCGTGTCGACCACCACTCGGAAATGGGCTTTTCTGATAGCCTCCACATCCACTAAATCGAGTGCAAGTACGGCATCGATATGTCTCTGGTCAAAGCTCTTATCCTCCGTATAAGCTCCCATATGGTCTACATCGGCAAATTCAAAATCTTCTCTGTCCGCAATGGCAAGCACCTCGTTTCCGTCGTCCTTGGTGAGAAACTCTCCCTCATGGTTGAGCAGCTTCAGAGCATTCCAATGGCGCGGGTTGTGGCTGGCAGTGATGATGACTCCTCCCTCTGCCCCACTCATGCGCACAGCAAGCTCAGTAGTCGGAGTGGTAGCCAAGCCGATATTGATCACATCGTAGCCCATACCCATCAGTGTGCCACAGACCACATTCTTCACCATCTCGCCAGAGATGCGGGCATCGCGGCCCACGACAATCTTATTACTCGATGACTTGCCGCTGCGACGGATAAAGGTTGCATAGGCCGAAGTAAACTTCACAATGTCGAGCGGGTTCAAAGTGTTGCCCGCACTGCCTCCGATGGTTCCACGGATACCGGAAATCGATTTGATCAAGGTCATATTATATCTTTTTTTAAATAAACTTCTTAAATCTACCTTCCTCTCTCATAAGTGATGTCATAGAGATAAGGGATGACACTTGCCGTAGCACTCAAATGGCCCACGTCATGGGGAACGATGAGCCGCACCTTGGCTATCTCATCTGTTTCGCTGACCGGTCGGCCCACTTTGATGAAAGTCAGCGGCACTAACCAGCCCGTAGGCACGGATGTGCTCGACAAAGAATGAGCCAGCACCAAAGTACTTTCACCCGAGATAAACGATCCCGTGAAGGTTCCGGAGTTATCGACCACCGACATCTTGTCTACCCAACGTGAATATACGGAAGACAGGATATTAGACATCTCGATAGAATCGCCCAACATGTTGCGTTCTGTATAGCGACACAACACGGTGACGGTCTCTCCGTCTTTGATCTTCTCACCACAGCCCTGACGGATAATCTGCATATACACACCGGTAGACTCAAAGAGCACCCATTCATTCTTGCTCACATCAGTGGTATAATTCTGCGTAGCAAACTGGGTCTCGGAAATAACCGATACAGCAGAATCCTGAATATAATTGTTGATGGCCGAGCGCTCGCGCTTCTTCTGGTCAGCATAGGTTTCCTGATTGCTGCAGGCGACAAACGCCGTCACACCAAGCAGCAACGAAAGCAGGAAGATCAATTTTCTCATTGTCAATTTTTATTGATTAATACGTGCAAAGGTAATAAAAAGAGAAGAGAGGCACGAAAAATATATTTTAAAAATAAAAATTAAAAGTTAATCAGCCTTTCAATTGTGGTGCATAATACTTGATGGCCTCACGCGTAATCTGCTCAGCTTCTTCCATCGAACAGTCAAGCTGTCCGCCGCTGGCATTGAAATGGCCACCTCCATTGAAAAACTTCTTGGCCATCTCTTCCACCGAAAAATCGTCTACCGATCGCAAACTCACCCATATCTTATTGTCGATACGGTCGTCCTCACGAAGAGAGATAGACACTTTCATGCCTTTGATGCGCAGAGGTTCATTGACTAATCCCTCTCCATCTCCACGCACATAGTGGAAATCGCGGATATTCTGACGGGTCAGGGTGAAATAGGAGGCATGCAGGTCGTCAAAGACATTAAGCTTCTGCGACATGAGATAACCTCGCAGCCGGATGGCCCACTGACTGTAGTTGTTGAACACATTGCGATAAATCTTATCCTTGTCGATATGTTTAGTGAGCAACTGGCAGATGATAAAATAGATTTCCGGACGCGTGGAGTTGAACGTAAATCCACCGGTGTCGGTCATCATACCGCAATAGATAGGTACGGCAAACTTCTTCGTCAGGTCCTCAAAGCCACCCAACTGCCATACGATGCGGAAGATAACCTCCGACGATGAACTCATCTCGGGATGGGAAACGGCTATCTCGGCCGGAATGGTGGGGTCGAGATGGTGGTCAAACATCACGCGCGGGGCCTTGCAGTCGGTCAACACTCCTTCCATCGCCTCCACCCGGTTGAGTCCGTTGTAATCGATACAGAACACGAGATTGGCCCGGTCGAATGCCTGCTCCACCTCCTTGGGGTGCTTGTCGTAACGCACAATACGCTCACTCAGGGGAAGCCACTGCAGAAAATCGGGGAAACCATTGGGCACAATCACCGTGGGTTCCTTACTAAAATGTACACGCAGATATTCCGCCCAGGCCAAGCAAGCACCCAGCGCATCGCCATCTGGACGGGAGTGTCCCGTAATCACTATATGCTCCGACGAATTGATCAGTTCGAGGAGTTTCGCTGCTTCTTCAGCAGATAAAAGGTTCAAATCCATAATGATTGCAAAGTTAATAAAAAGATTGGAGATGTGATAGGTTAGTCCGTCCTTTTTCCATCGTGCAGCCACTTGCCTGTTGCCCTACTCTCTTAACGCGGTGATGACCGTCTGAAAAATGTCAATGAAAAATCAGGAATAACCGTTCTCATTTGCGAGTTTTTTGCCATAAGGCTCTCTCTCCTACGGAAAATAGGCCCAAAATGGGCTACTTCGAATTAACTGATTATCAACACTTTGTAATTATATGACAAAATTCGTTTTACGATTAGGTACTAATCATCGTGCGATTACTACCTAATCGTCGTGCGATAAGGCCTTAATCTCGTCGCGTTTCGGGTGAAATAGAAACACAATTTGGGCGTTTTCTCGGAAAATTGCCTCCTGTTTTCCACAATTTTTGCCTTGTTTTCGGTATTGAGAACCTATTTTTCATTTTATTCTCTCCTATTATAAAATCTGAAAATGATGAATTAAATTGACAAGATATAGATATTTTCTTGTTAAAGCAAAATGACAAATCGTTTTATCATAACAACAAGAAGCCTTTTATTATTGTTTAAATAGTCACTCGCTCTATTTTGATTTCATCGAACTCATGCTATGTTATTATGAAACGCTTGCCTATCATTTGTCATTAGTTCCTTTCCATTAGATTATTCCATAATGTTCAAAACCAGAGATATTGAAGTTCTGAAAAAGACAGGGGTGGTATGTCTGTCATTTTGAAACGCTGGCGTTTCTTTTGTCATAACTCGAACAATACTTTTGTCATTATGTTCAGAACATGATGTCA
>JAEAMQ010000023.1 GCA_016901395.1 Prevotella sp.
TGTTTGAGAAAATTAATTTACATAGTCTCTTTGAGAGGGCAGAGAAGCTGGTTAAGCCAAGTGATCAAAGTGTCATCGAAACTAGCCTTTTTGATAACCCTCAATTTTTTACCGGACACTAGTGATGCGGAATAGTTCATCACAGGATAAACTTGAAGTGTCTTATATAAAAAGAAGTGGAGAGGACTGGGCGGTTGATACCAAATTTCTGCACGGTTAATATCGAATTGCAGAGCAGTTAATACTGACATTCAAGGCTGAAAATGCAGACGAGATAGGCCGCAAGGCGGTTTGACGTTTGGATTTACACGTAGGATTGAATACAAAAAACATGAGGAAGTGGATGCTTCCTCATGTTGCAATTGTTCTGTCAATGCCTTTTTCATTTTCCTTACAGCCTGCCTGCATCCCAAGATATGGCCCCGAATGGGATCTCTGGGACGTGCAAACAGACTCGAAACATACGAAAAAGACCGTCGGCGTAGCCCCGGAGCTACGTCCAGCTCCCTATCAGAGCACTATTTTTTTGGTATAGATGCGTCCGGAAGCCGTAGCCTTCACCAGGTAAGCACCTCTGCCCACAGTCGACACATCAAGCGTATTGATGGAGGCCGACTGCATGCGCAGCACACCGTTCAGGTCGAACAGCTCTATCTTCTCGGGCGAGATGCCTTCCACCACAATGTTGCGGTTGGCATCCACATCCATACTTACAACAGTGTTCTTGGCGCTCGACACAGTCGTTGTGGTAGCATCCTTCACAATTTTGAAGCTGTCAAACTCGGTAGCCTTGCCGTTGCCGTCAACCGTGTAGGTCACAATCTTGATGGTATCTGTCGTCACCGTTACGGCACTGTAGGTGGGTTCGCCCGTCTGTCCGAACTTACCCGAGAAGAGCCCCCAGTAGTTGGGCACCAGTGTCACCTGCTCTTCGCTGGCCATCTGTTCCTCGTCGCGCGGCTCATACTTCTTCTTGCCGGCCGAATTGTTCAGGAAATAGAGTGTGCCGTTGGCCACGTTGTACACGCCGCCCTGCTTGCCGGTCATATTCTCGCGTACGCCGCCCGTTACGTCTATCTGCTCCTCGATGGCACCTGCGTCGAGCGTCTTGCTGGTATTCACCACCGGTCCCATCACCTCATAGATGTGGTCGTGGCCCTGCAAGGCCAAGTCGATCTTCAGTTCGTCATACACGGGGAGCATGGCCTGGCGCATAGCCACCTCGTCTGCATCACTCTGATGCGAGCGACTGCCGGTGAACATGCACTTGTGATAGGTGGCGATGCGCCATTTCACGGTGGGATATTTGGCCACCTCGTCGCGCATCCACTGGGCGAGCGACTCGAAATAGCCCGGTGTTTTCCAGTCTTCATAGTTCACCACGAGGAAGAGAGCGTCGCCATAGACAAACGAATAGACGGTGCCATTCATCGCGGTGGGTACCCCACCCTCACGGGTATTGTAGGTGGTGTCGGTATTAAAATGGTAAAAGAAATTGCTATTCGAGCTGGTATCGTGGTTGCCCTGTACGGCCACAATGGGCTTCTTCATCCAGCAATCCTGCATGGTGGCAAACCATTGTTCCCACTCCCACTCCGAGTTGCTCGAGCCCGAGGTCTCTACAAAGTCGCCATTGCAGAGCAGGAAACTGGCATCAGGCACATCGCTGAAAGCACGGTGTACAGTCTTCTGTGTGACATCAAACATGTCGGCCGTGTTGGCCTGGGTGTCAGTGATATAGACAAATGAGAAACTACTCTTGTCGTCTTTGGCCGTAGTGAAGCTACCTATGGTGCTCCATGCGGCGCTGCTGCCCACACGGAACGAATAGGTGGTGCCCGGTTTCAGGCCTGTGGCCACGGTCTTGTGGGCGGTGTAGTTGCGTATCTCGCCCACCTGTATGCCCGTCCGGTCGATCTCTTCCTGGTTTTTCTTACTAAAATAGTTCAGCGAGGCATTGCGCACATCGGCCTTGAAGGTCAGCACGCCAGTCCCTGCGAAGTCGGCATCGGTGGCGTCGGCTTTCTCCACCAACTGCACCTCGCCGGTTTCAGTAGTGGGATTAGTGAACCAGTTGAACCCCACACGCGAGCGGGGATCGCCGTTGAGCACCATATTAATACTGTAGGGAACCTGTGCTGCCTGCAACTGCTTGTAGGCGGCCACGAGCTTGGTCCATGTAGGCACGGTATAGTCGGCCTCGTTCAGCGAACCAATGGACTGAGCCTGTGCACTGCTAATGGCCGATGCCAGGATACAAGTGGTATATACAATCTTTTTAAGTTGGTTTTTGTAAGCCATGTTGCTTCAATTTTTTGGGTTAAATTTTTATAGAGTCTTTGGCCAAAAGACACTGCAAAACTACTACCCCTATGTTGCAGGACCATTGCATCCAAATAAAGAAAAGGCGACAATAGGTTTGCATTTCTGATAAAAGAAAATGTCTACGAAACCTATTGTCGCCTTTCAACCTACTTGTCGGAAAGGGAAAAATGTAGCGTCAAGTTTATACAATGATGTTGTTGCCCAGCTGCTTGGCGAGCTTATTACGTATGTCTTGCATATCGCGATACTCCTCCATAAGCTGCTTCAAACGTTCCATGTCACTGGCGGCAGCCTTAATCTGATCCATCAGGTCTTTAAGATGCTGCTCCACATAGTCCATGCGGAAGTCGAGCAACAGGTGCTGCGTCTGATTGCGTAGTCCCTCGGTGAAGTTCTCCTCACGCTGGCGACGGTCGGCCTCGTTGAGTGGCTGGTCTTCTTTCTTCCCCGTAAGACCGTAGTCGTCGGTCGCCATCTCCGCAGCAATCCGGCTCACCCGGATATCATCGTGATGGAGAAAATAAGGCTCTGACTTAAAATCGGGATACGAGCAACGGTCCACCGCCTCGGCAAGGATATTGTTATAGACCTCGTTACCGAACTGCAACTGGTCGGCATCAAGGCTGTATTTGACAAACTGCGCGATGCTGAGGTTGTGCAGATTACCATCTTCGTCCTCTACATTCTCATAGATGACATGCTCGCCGTGGCGTATCACCATCTGCACCAACATGCGTTCCACCTTGCTCGCCTGAGCCTGCGGACTGACGGGTTGCATGGGCTGCGCACCGCGGTTAGGCTCGGATGCCGTCCCCACGGGCACACTATCCTGCTGGGATGTGGCCGTACCGGAACGACGATTGCGTATGAAATTGTTCATCTGATTGATGAGTGTGCGCTCGTTGATGCCTATGCGCTGGGCACAATCGTGGATGTAGGTGTCGCGGAGAATGGGGTTGACGATGACCGATATCGACTCCACAATGGAGTTGATGGCATCCGACCGCTTCTTCGGATCGGTCTCATCCTTGAGCAAAAGGTCTGTCTTGAACTGTATAAAATCGGCTTGATGGTCCTCGATATACTGCCGGAAGTCGTCCGCCGTGTGGTTGCGTGCAAACTCGTCGGGATCTTGTCCGTCGGGCAGGAGCAGCACTTTGAGGCTCATTCCCTCAGAGAGGAGCATGTCGGTACCCTTCAGTGCGGCATGGATACCGGCGGCATCGCCGTCGTAGATGAGCGTGATGTTGGAGGTGAAACGGTGGAGCGTGTGTATCTGATGGAAGCTCAGAGCCGTACCCGAGTTGGCTACGACGTTCTCGATGCCACACTGGTGCATGGCTATGACGTCGGCCTGGCCCTCCACCATATACACGCGGTCTTCCTTGGCAATGGCTTTCTTAGCCTGCCAGATACCGTATAGCTCGTGGTCTTTGTGGTAAATCTCGCTCGCCGGAGAGTTGACGTATTTCTGGTTGACACCCTTTGTGCGGCTGTCGAGCACACGGGCAGTGAAGCCCACAATCTTTCCACTCACGCTAACCCACGGGAATATCACGCGCCCAGCATAGCGATCGATGAGCTCGCCCCGCTCGGTCTTATAACAAATGCCCGTGGAAAGCAGAAATTCCTCCTTGTATCCCTTCTGCAACGCGGTTCGGGCGAGGGCAAAACGGTCGGGTAAATCGTAGCCCAACTGAAACTTACGGATGATGTCATCGCGGAAACCACGGCTATGGAAATACTGCATTCCGATGGCCACGCCGTCGGCATGCTCGTGCAATATCTCCTCAAAATACTTGCCCGCCCACTCGTTGACGATGAACATCGACTCACGCTGACTCTGTTCCTCACGTTCGCGGTCGGTGAGTTCGCGCTCCTTTATCTCAATGTGATACTTGTTAGCGAGCCACCGCAGGGCCTCGGGATAGGTCATCTGCTGGTGTTCCATGATGAAATTGATGGAGTTTCCGCCCTTGCCACAGCCAAAGCAATGGCACGTTCCACGTGCTGGCGACACGATGAACGAGGGCGTCTTCTCGTTGTGGAACGGGCAAAGGCCCTTGTAGTTGGCACCGGCTTTCTTCAGTGCCACAAACTCCGACACCACCTCCACAATGTTGGCGGCATCCTTAATCTTCTCTACAGTCTGTCTATCTATCATATAAGGGGGTCTTTCTCCAATCTTGATGGAATTGGGAAATTACTTATTTATTGACTTCTCTACGCCCTTTCCCTGTCCGCTATGGACAGAGAAGATGGCAGCAAAGGCCTTGGCAATGAGCTTCGCATTGGTCTTGGCACCGAGGAGTGAGGTGTGGGTGTGGTCCTTCTTGAAATACTCCGCGGCATCCTCCTTGTTCTTATAATGCTTGTCGAGATAGTCGGCGATGAGATTGTGGGCATCGATAAAATCGACGCCGGTATCAGCCACCACCTCCCTGTACCACTTGCCATAGGAGTCGTTGCGGCGTTCCACCTTGCCGTTGGTCCACTCGTTGCGCGTCGTGAGCGACACCAAGACGGGGATTGCGCCCTTCTCACGGGCGTCGTCAATCATTTTTTTGAGATACCATCCGAAGCTGTAGACAACCTCGTAGCGGCCGTTTTTCTCCATCTTGTAGACGTGGCAGGTGTCGGCTGTGCCCTTGATGACACCGCGTTCCTTGGCATCTGTGATGGGGCTTATATCGTTGTGGCCAAACTGAATAAGCACGAAGTCGCCCGGTTGCAGGGCGTTGTAGACCTTCTCCCAGCGTCCTTCGCGGATATAACTACGGGTCGACCGTCCGGCCTGTGCAGCGTTGTAGGGGGTGCATTTCTTGGTGTCGAACACGGTGTTGGCCAGTGCTCCCCACCCCCACATATCTTTTTTGTCTTTGTCTTTGTTCTTCACCGTGGAGTCGCCCGTGATCCATACCACCGGCTTTCCGTCCTCGCGCTTCACCGGCCACACCGGAAGACCGACCCCAACCATCATCTCCTGCAGGGGCTTCAGGTCGGGATTGCGGCTGGCCATCAGTCCTTCGGCAGCTGAACGGGCATTCATTTCTGCCCCCCAGTAGCTCGTATGGATGTGGTCTCCGAAGAATTGATATTGCTCCTTCCAGCGGCTATAGGAGTCGAGTTTCTGCCCACTGATTTCATTCAAATCTACGAATGGCACACCCTCCTCGGCCGCAACGATAGCCGCCCAGCCTGTCTGTGGCTTGCGAACAATCTTGTGAGTAGTCTCGTCGAAGGCGTCGCGGGGTGTCAGACTCATCAGAACGGGGTGTGCTCCGGCAGCCCGACATTCGGCGATATAGTGCCGAAGATACCCGCCATAACTATATACTGTCTCCTGCTTCCCGGTCTCTTTGATGGTCACATTGAGGCTGTCTGTGCCGGTCCCGGGCAACACTGCCCGTGCCCTTCCGGAGTCGTAGGGACCATTGTCGTTATGTCCGATGGAGATGATGACCCAGTCGCCGGGGCGCAAGGCCTTACGCACGTCGGGCCAAAGCTGACGGTAGAACGTGCGCGTTGACATGCCGCCGAGGGCCTGATTCTCCACACTGATCTTGTTTCCGTTGAAATACTGACTGGCGTAATAGCCCCAACCCCACTGCCCGTTGCTTCCATCGCCCTTGGTTCCGTTGCGCATAGTGGAGTTGCCCACAAGGAAAAGTACGGGGTTCTGACCCTTGCGCGTGGTACCCGGAGCAGGCCGTGACATCAAGGCCTTGGCGATAGAGTCGGGCGTATTGTCCACCACCTTGTTCACATCCTCTACGGGATTGGGTAGGTTGTCAAACGTTTGGGCCAAGGAAGTCAGCGTTCCTAAACTCACGATTGCGATAGTAGATAGTAGTCTTCTGTTCATGTAGCACTGATTATAGATGTTTAAGGGTGGCACCAACGGCAAGCTTTCGAGTCAAATCCGATTGCCGGGAGTCCACCTTTTTTATATATCGGTGGTGCCAATGCTTACGGCAAGAAGGAGAATCTCCAACAAACAGACACCACCAAACTTCTGCAAAGATAGTGATTTTATCCCTTGATTGAAACAAAAAGGGATGGTTTTTCCCACCTTGGGGATATCTTTAGTCATGAGCAATAAATTGTCCTACCCATGCCTGCGAGCATCATCAGGAAAGTCGTATAACCCATATATTCCAATCGTTGCACCATAAAAATTGCCCCGAAAGCATCTCACTTTCGGGGCAAAACATTAGTATCGCGTCATCGACGAGGATGAAACGCCGCACTCCAACGGCTATCCTGAGGGTAGTGGGTTAGTTGGCCGTGAGTTCAAAGACATGGCTCTCGCCGCTGTTGGGGGTGAGCACGTTCAGTCCCACCTTCATCAGGTAGTCGCCGCTGTAGCTCTTTCCGTCACACTCCATCGTCGAAGCTTTGCTGGGCATGAGGTTGATTTCCTTGACCTGATAGGTCCTTGCGGCATCGAGTCCTTGCAGACGCACGTTCATCAACGGCTCTTTGAAGCGGGGATGGAGGTCGTAGGCAAAGAGCACCACCTTGCCGCCATCGGCCGAAACATAGTTCACGGCCATGTGATTGCTCTCGTAAGGCGATACCAAACGATACTGCTTGCCGTCGAGAATCACCTTCTGGAGACGCTCCCAGTTGGCCACTGCCCCCTGTGCAAACTTGTAATCGTCGGGGGTCATGGTCTTGAGATTGATGTCAAAACCCAGTCGGCACATGCTGCTCACGTCGGTACGGAACTTCACACTCGTTGCCGTATTCCAGTTGGTGACATGGGAGGCGAGGGCCTTGGCGGGGAAAAACTTCGACATGCTGTACTGAATGTAAAGACGCTCGAAGGGGTCTGTGTCGTCGGAAGGCCAGAACTCGGTGAAGTATTTCAGTGCCTCGTAGTCGCAGCGGGCACCGCCACCCGAGCACAGCATCATCGGCAGCTTGGGGTATTTGGCCTTGATGCGGCTGAGAATATTGTACAGACCGCGCACATGATCAATGTAGAGACGACCCTGATTGGCTTTCTGATAAGGTGAGAACACATTGGTAATCGGGCTGTTGCAGTCCCACTTGAAATAGGCAATGTCAGGATTTTGGGTCATGAGCTTGTCGATAATGCCAAACACATAGTCCTGAACCTGCGGGTTGGAGAGGTCGAGCACAAGCTGATTGCGGAAGTAATAAGAGTCGCGGTTGGGCTGTTCGATGACCCAATCCTTGTGCTTCTCATAGAGTTCGCTCTTCGGATTGACCATCTCCGGCTCCACCCAGAGTCCGAATTTCACACCGGCCTCACGCGCGGCCTTGGTGAGGGCGGGAATGCCATCGGGCAGTTTGGTGCGGGTAGGCTCCCAGTCTCCGAGTCCGGCATGGTCGTCCTTGCGCGGATATTTGTTGCCAAACCATCCGTCGTCGAGCAGGAACATGTCTACGCCGAGGTCCTTGGCATCCTTCATGAGTTGCGCAAGACTCTCCTGATTGAAGTCGAAACCGGTATTCTCCCAGTTGTTGAGCAGTGACATCCGCTCTCCCTGGCCATCCTTCAACTGGTAGTTTAGTGCCCACTGATGCAGGTTTCGGCTGGCCTCGCTGGTGCCGTGGGTGGAGAGGGTGAATATAAATTCGGGCGTGGTGAAGACCTCACCGGCCTTGAGCGAATAGTCGGAGGCGTAGGGATTGATGGCGGGAATGACGCGCAACACATTGGTATTGTCCACCTCAAAGGTAAAGCGGAAGTTGCCGGTCCAGCCGATAGTGCCCAGCATCACCGTGCCCTCGTTCTCCGTGGCGGGATGATTGAGTCCCAGCTCGAAGAAGGGTTCCGACTGCATGGCGGCGCGACTGCCGAGCTTGGTGTCCACAATCTTCTTGCCAAACTGCAGCTGTTGCACAGCGGGCTGGCCTTCCTTGGCCCAGTCGCTGTGGTAGTTGGTCAGGAAATATTTATCGCTTTGCAGATAGAGCATGGCACTGCTGTATCGCCACAGAGTAACGGGGCGCTTCTCGTGATGCACAATTTCGCTCCATGCCTTGATGACATTCTCCTTGCTATAAGCTACATAATGGAGGGTCACCTCATCGGCATACTTGTCGTCGGCCATACGAATCACAGTCTCCGTACCACCAGGGACGGCCGTCTGGGTCATACCTTTATAATAAAGATAGGTAGCCTGGTTGCCATCGGCATGGGTGATGGCCACAGCCGGCTCAAAATAGTCTTCACCGCCCGACCCCGGATAGACCTCGTGGCCGCGTACGGAGATAGAGCCGTCGGGGCCTGCATAGCTGTTCCAAATGAACTTGTCGAAGTCGGCAGACGACTGCAACTTCTCGCCGAGATACACCTGATAGAGGCGGTTTTTGGGCGACACCTTGAGGATGAGATCGAGGTTATCGGTGCTGATTCGGATAACGGGCTGGTTCTGCGCCTGCACAGACAGGGCCAGCAGGAATAGGGCCAGCATGGAAAATAGCTTTTTCATTTGAATTGATTTTATAAGAAATGATATTTTGCTTGTGTTAAATCTTAAAAATGAAGGCTTGCACTGAACTCCACAGTGAATGGGCGCAGGTAGCTTCCGCTCATGTATGTGCCGGCATACTGGCTGGCTTCGCTCTTGCTGATGAGCTCAGAGCCGTTGATCGTACCCTTGGCACCGGTCTGATTGAGGAAGTTGACGACATCCACACCCAGCGAGAGATGCTTGTTGACCTGCCAGTTCACGCCGCCAAAAGTCTCCCAATGGCCATTGAAATAGAGGGCCTCCTGCAGGTTGGCGTAGGTCTTGCCGAAGTAGCGGAAGCTCAACCACGCACGCAGATTAGGGGTAATGTTGTAGCTGGGGTCAAACTCGATGAGCACCTGGGGTATCTCTTTCACCACCATGCCATCGGCATCTACACTCATGGTCTGGCCGCCGCTGAAGGTCACGCTGGCATTATAGTTGCTGTAGACCGGCTTCTGCCAGGTGAACAGGGCATGCAGATGGAAGTTGCGGAAGGGATCCATCTCGGCCGATGTGGTCCATCCGAGCGTGCGGATATTATAGATGAGGAGCACGGTCTTGGCCTCTGTCGTACCCGGACGGGTGAGGTTTTGCTGGTCGATATTGTTCGACTTGCTGATATAAGACACCATCGAGGTGAGGTCCAACCAGCTGTTCTTGAAGTAGACACCACCACGCAGCAGGGGAATGGTGACACGCTTGTATTGTTCCTCGGTAGGGCCTGTGCCGGCATAGTCGCTGATGCGGGGATAGCGGGTGGCCACCGTCCCATCGGCCAGAAGGCCTAAATGAGAATTCAGGGCATAGGTGAGCTGCAAGGTAGCCGCATAGTTGAGCTTGTTTTTCACCACCCTGTCAGCATGAATGCTATGCGAAGTGGCTGTAATGGTGCCGTCGGCGGCTGTCGAATAGGTCTCGAAATCACCGATATGGAAACCGGGGAAGCGGGAGGCGGCTATCTGGTCGGCACTCATGCGGTAGTATTCCAGTCGGCCTCCATAGAGCACTTTAAACTTCGGCGTGACCTGCCAGTTGTCGGTGAAATAGACGGCGAGCTTATTTTCATAGCCTTTGGTATATTCCGGGCTGAGCTCGTTGTAGCCGTAGGTCTGCGTGCGGTAAGGGCTCTGAGTGGCATCCAGCGGATTGGTATAGGTGGTATAGAGCACCGTGGGATAGTTGTCGGCCGAAGCCACCCACTGCATCGAAGAGGAGTGATAGTCGAGATGATAATACCATTCGTTCATACCCAGGCGCAGCGCATGGTTGCCCACCTGCTTGTGCAGTTCGCTGGTGAGCAGCAGATTGCTCACCTTGCCGAAGTGGAGCCATGTGCGGCGACCTTCGGCCAGACCCTCGTAGGCGGTGCCGTCGGCCGTGGTGTAGCCATCGGCAGCCGTGGCATTGAAGATGGTGCTACCTCCGAAATCCACATAATTGGCACGAGGGGCATTCATATACTTCACGTCTACATTCCATTTGAGTCCGTTGTCGAACTGATAATCGAAAAGCAAGGCTACCTCGTGGGCACGGTTCTCCAATGCCTCATTAAAGGTCCAGGTCTTCTGTTTGCCGTCCATGATGTCGAGATAGGTGAATGTTCCGCTGGCTGGGACATAGGAGTCGCGGCCCAGACGGAAGCCATTGAGTTTCTTTACCGACCCATCGCCCACATAGATAAACGGACCTTGGTTGTCAAAATTGCCTGCATTCTTACTGTTAGAGTATTTATAGAGCAAGGAAATCTTGCCACGATGGTTGTTGAACTCGCGTGTGATGCCGGCATGATAGATTTGAGTGCGGTCGGCAAAATCGGTGAAACGGAGCTTGATGGTGCCCGGATCGAAGTTCTGATACATGCTGGCCGTCCAATACCAGTGTGGGGCGAGCTTGCCCGAAAGGTTCAAATCGAAATTCTGAAGCCCGTAATGGTTGGCGTGATAGTTCAGTGTGGCCTGAAAATCGCGGCTGCCCAGGCCCAGCTCGCTCTGCGCATTGACCGAATAGGCAATGTTGCCTGTGGCAATGGCCGACTCCGACGGGGTCATCAGGCTGGTGCCTTTCAGACTGGCATCGTTGCGCCAATGGGCAGAGAGTTTGTGCACAGAGGAGGAATAGACGGCAGGAAGTCCGTTCTCATAGACGTTGACATCTTCGCTGGGAAGACCGATCTGGATCTCGCGGGGCTTGTAGGTGTCTGCCGCATTGAGCATCACATTGCGGTCACCCCCGGTCTCGGTGGTACTTTCTGTCTTCTCTTGGGCACCTGCCTGAGAAGCCAGGAGTGCCAAGACACACATGAGGAAATAATGTTTGTTAGCCATATTGAATTTAGGTTATGATTGATTTCTGTTATTCGACTGAGCGTCTGGATGGGTTTCGGTTGCAAAGTTAGGAGCGAAAAACGCAGATTGGAGCCTGAAGTATGGGTCAAGTAGATTATCATAAATGGATATAATCTTGCAACAATCTGGTTATCAATGATATAAAATGAACAAATAAAATACATGAAAGTAGACTCACTTTAAAATATATTTTGTATTTTTGCGCTGTCTAAAGCACTCATCAACTATGTCAAGAACCTCCTTTTCACTATTTGCTTTGCTGTATATCCTTCTGCTCTCCCCCGTGACCTCACTGGCCAGCAATCCCTTGCTCAAGAAGTTGGACGAGCACATTGCCCTGCGAAATCACTACTCCCAGCAGAAGGAAAAGAAGATAGCCCGACTGCGGCGAAGTCTCCGTCCCGATGCCGACCGCACCCAACGACTCGACCTCTGCAACAAGTTGTATGAGGAGTACTACACCTATCGCTTTGACTCGGCAATGGCCTATGCCGACAAGATGGGCGCGCTGGCCGCACAGCCCTACAACCGCTACTATGCGCAGCTGGCCAAAATCCATCGTGCCCTGCTGCTGGCCACCAGCGGACTCTACAGTCAGTCGGAGCAGGAAATCATGAGCATCGACCAGAAAACGCTCGACCCGAAGCTACAATATGAGTATAATCTCACGGCATTTTGGATATACAACTACTGGAGCGACTATTGCAGGGACAATATCTACAGCCCAGCCTTCGACAGGAAAAGAAAGGAATACCTGTATGCCGCCTTGCAATATATAGACAAGAACACGGCCCAATACCACTATCTGATGGGCGAATACCTCTTCAATCTGCACCGTCCGCCCCACGAGTCGACCCAACACTACATGAAAGCCATACAGATGACGACCGTCGATACGCGCGTCTATGCCTCGTCGACCTATGCCGTGGCCCGCAACAAAAGGCAGGAAGGCGACCGGCAGCAGTATGAGGACTGGCTCATCCGGTCGGCTATTTCCGACATGATCTGCCCCCTGAAGGAAAATCTCGCGCTGCAGGAACTGGCCATGAACCTATTCCGGGATGACAAGAAAAACGCACAGATGGCCACCCAATACATCTATATCTCACTGGCCGACGCACAGTTTTACAACAACCGGTTGAGGATGCTGGAAATCTCAAAGCGCCTTCCGGTCATCGTGCAGGCCTATCAGGAGCAAATCAACGAGAAAAACAACACCATCACCTTCCGTAGCCATATTCTCGAAATACTGGCCTTGTTTCTGCTGGGTTCCATTGTGTTCATGCTGAAACAGAATGGGAAACTCAACCGCCGAGGCAAGGAAATTCACCAGCAAAACAAGGAGTTGGGCGAGCTGAATGCCAAGTTGGAGAAGACCAATTCCACCCGCGAGAAATACCTGCGGCTGTTTATGGATCTCTGCGCCATATACATTGGCAAACTCAACAACTACCGGCAGTTGGTGGCGCGCAAAATCAAAGCCAACCAGACGGCAGACCTGTTGAAGATGGTAAACTCCGTGAAGCTCACCGACAACGAGGCCTCGGTGTTCTACAACCGGTTTGACAGGGCCTTCATGGAGCTTTTCCCCACGTTTATCACGGAGTTCAACGCCCTGCTCATCCCCGACCAACGACTCAAACTTTCCAAGGACGGAAGCCTCACCACCGAACTCCGTATCTTCGCCCTCATACGCCTGGGGGTAACCGAAAGCGCCGAGATAGCTACCCTATTGTTCTATTCGCCACAGACCATCTATAACTACAGGTCGTCCATCAAGAAGATGGCGAAAAACAAAGAACGCTTCGAAGAGGATGTAGCCTCGATTGGCAGATTTACCCAAGATGTCATTTGACCATAACCATTGCGTCTCCCTCGCATGCCGAAGACCGGGAAGACGGTGGAAGGAAGGGAGGCTCTTTAGGCATCCCTATCATCGATTGAGGGAAATAAATTGTCGTTGAAAAAAATTGAAGAAAGGCTCTAAAAGCAGCACCGCGGAGCCAACGAGCACACGATAAGTCGAAAAATGGAGCAAAAACAAGACAGAATACAACCCGCTGGCAATCAGTCTCTTGTAATATATTGACAAATAATGGTTTTGCGTTTACTATCTAATCGCATCACGAATACTATCTAATCGCGTCACGATTAGTACCTAATCACACTACGATTTGGGCCTTTTAGCAGCGCGAAAAAGCCTAAAAACAATCAAAATGGGCCGTTTCGCCCCATCCAAGAGGTCAAAATCGCACATAGATTCCTGTTGCAGGCCATGAAAATAGCGATTTTTTCAGCTCATTTAAAGATAAGAAAGTTGTCGAATTTGATAAAAAAACAAGACATATCAAACAGATATGCATAGCCTCTCCAATGATGTCAAAAGATAAATTCCCATGGTTTTTATGGAATAGTCCTATGGTTTGTTTTACGAGAGGTAATTGTTTTTTTGGCCTTATCGACTGTGGTTGATTTCCCTATCGTCGTTCTTGGGAATAGAATTCTCACATAGATATTTCTCCCATCCATCAACAGCACAACCCCACTTCGGGGGTTGACAGTAAAGGAATCACGGTCAGACGCATGAAGAAAAAAGGCGTTCCTGGTGTTTATAGCGAGAGACCGCCTTAACTTTCAATATGTCATGCATTTGCCATATATTTTAAAAGAAATAGCGCAAAAGCCCTGTCTCGTGCACAGGATGATGGTTTTTGTGCATTTTGTTTGGCAGAGAATTAAATAATTTGTATTTTTGCTCGCATTAATAAGATACCAAGATTATTTAATAATTTATGAAACTAAAAATCGTTGTACTTGCTAAGCAAGTGCCTGACACCCGAAATGTAGGTAAGGACGCGATGACCGCGGAGGGAACCGTGAACCGCGCCGTATTGCCTGCCATCTTCAATCCGGAAGACCTGAATGCCCTGGAGCAGGCCTTACGCCTCAAAGACCAGCATCCAGGCTCAACTGTTGGTGTGCTCACGATGGGACCTCCCCGTGCCGGAGAAATCATCCGCCAGGGACTTTACCGTGGTGCAGACACCGGCTGGCTGCTCACCGACCGCAAGTTTGCAGGTGCCGACACACTGGCTACCTCCTATGCCTTGTCGATGGCTATCCGTAAAATCGGCGACGTAGACATCATCGTGGGTGGTCGTCAGGCCATCGACGGCGATACCGCACAGGTGGGACCGCAGGTGGCCCAGAAGCTCGGGCTGAACCAAGTGACCTATGCTGAAGACATCCTGAAGATCGAAAACGGCAAGGCTACCATCCGTCGCCACATCGACGGAGGTGTGGAGACCGTAGAGGCTCCGCTGCCGGTGCTCATCACCGTGAACGGTTCGGCTGCGCCCGCACGCCCTTGCAACGCCAAGTTGATGATGAAATACAAATACGCCACCTGCCCGATGGAGCGCAAAGGCGACGAGCCTTGGAGCGCGCTCTATGAGTCGAGGCCTTATCTCACGCTCAACCAGTGGAGCGTGGCCGACGTGAACGGCGACGAGGCACAGTGCGGACTGTCGGGCTCGCCCACCAAGGTGAAGTCGGTGCAGAACATCGTTTTCCAGGCCAAAGAGAGCAAGACGCTCACCGGAAGCGATGCCGACATTGAGGGATTGATGAAAGAACTCATCAGCGAAAAGATTATTGGTTAATGAAAAAAGGCCTTTCAAGCCACCTATTTAAATATGAATAACGTATTTGTATATTGCGAAATAGAAGGAACTACCGTACAGGAAGTTTCTCAGGAATTGCTGAGCAAGGGACGTAAATTGGCCAATGAGCTTGGCGTAGAACTGCATGCCGTGGTTGCGGGAGCAGGCATCAAGGGGCAGGTGGAGAGCCAGATTTTGCCCTACGGAGTGGACAAACTCTTTGTCTTCGACGGCGAGGGACTCTTCCCCTACACCTCGGCTCCCCACACAGACATACTCGTAAAACTCTTTACCGAGGAGAAACCTCAGATCTGTCTGATGGGTGCCACGGTCATCGGACGTGACCTCGGCCCGCGCGTGTCATCGTCGCTGACCTCCGGACTCACCGCCGACTGCACCCAGCTCGAAGTGGGCGACTATGAGGAAAAGAAGACGGGCAAGGTGTATAAGAACCTGCTCTATCAGATTAGACCGGCCTTCGGCGGCAACATTGTGGCCACGATTGTCAACCCCGACCATCGTCCGCAGATGGCGACAGTGCGCTCGGGCGTGATGCTGCGTGAGGTGTTGGACGAGAACTACAAGGGCGAGGTGGTCTATCCCAATGTGGCCCGGTATGTGCCCGAGACCAGTTATGTGGTGAAGGTCATTGAGCGCCACGTGGAAGCTGCCCGCAACAACCTCAAGTCGTCACCCATCGTGGTGGCCGGCGGCTATGGCATGGGCTCCAAGGAAGCCTTCCATATGCTCTACGATTTGGCCGATGTGCTCCACGCAGAAGTAGGTGCAAGTCGTGCCGCTGTGGACGCAGGATGGCTCGACAACGAGCGTCAGGTGGGACAGACCGGTGTCACCGTTCACCCGAAGGTGTACTTCGCATTCGGCATCTCCGGTCAGATTCAGCACATCGCGGGTATGCAGGATGCCGGCATCGTCATCGCCGTGAACAACGATCCCGATGCCCCCATCAACCAAATCGCCGATTATGTCATCCAGGGTAACGTCGAAGAGGTGATACCGAAGATGATAAAATATTATAAACAGAACAGTAAATAATAGAGCCTCTCCCCCAACCCCTCCCCAAAGGGAGAGGGGAGTGAAATGCTTCAAGAAAACCGATATGCCGGAATTGAGGCATAGCTATATTTAGATTTCATTATTTAACGAATAAAACCAAATCCCCTTAGTAGAGGTCTTGCCCTAAGAGACACTTCTCTTCAAGTGCAAAAGACACCGGGGGTACAATTATGGCAAATTTCTATACAGACCATCCTGAGATTGGATTCCACCTCGATCATCCATTGATGAAGAGGATTGTGGAGCTCAAGGAACGCAATTATGCGGATAAAGACCAGTTTGACGACGCCCCGGTGAACTACGAGGATGCCATCGAAAACTACAAGCGACTCCTCGAAATCACGGGAGACGTCACTGCCAATATCATCGAACCCAACTCCGAGAGCGTAGACCTCGAAGGCCCACACTTGGAGAACGGACGCATGATCTACGCCAGCAAGACCAAGGAAAACATCGAAGCCACACGCCAGGCAGGTCTCTGGGGTGTGTCGATGCCACGCCGCTACGGTGGCTTGAACATCCCTATCACGGTGTTTTCGATGCTCTCCGAACTCGTCTCCACAGCCGATTCCGGTTTCCAGAACATCTGGAGTCTGCAGAGTTGCATAGACACGCTCTATGAGTTTGGCTCCGAGGAGCAGAAGCAAAAGTACATCCCCCGTGTGTCTGCCGGTGAAACGATGTCGATGGATTTGACCGAACCGGATGCCGGTTCCGACCTCCAGCGCGTGATGCTCAAGGCCACACAGGACGAGGATGGCACCTGGAGACTCAACGGTGTGAAGCGTTTTATCACCAACGGTGACTCCGATTTGCACCTCGTTTTGGCCCGTTCAGAAGCCGGATCACGCGACGGACGCGGTCTCTCCATGTTCATTTATGACAAGCGCGACGGCGGAGTGACCGTGCGTCACATTGAGAACAAACTCGGTATCCACGGCAGTCCGACCTGCGAGTTGGTCTACAAGAATGCGAAGGCAGAGCTTTGCGGCGACCGCAGAATGGGCTTGATCAAGTATGTGATGAGCCTGATGAACGGTGCCCGACTTGGTATTGCCGCCCAGTGCGTGGGGCTTGGGCAGGAGGCTTACAACCAAGCCGTGGCTTATGCCAAGGAGCGTGCACAGTTTGGAAAGAAGATTATGGAGTTCCCTGCGGTCTATGACATGCTCTCTCGCATGAAAGCCAAGCTCGATGCAAGCCGTGCGATACTCTACCAGACATCCCGATACGTAGACATTTACAAATCATTGGAGGACATTTCCCATGAGCGCAAGCTCACCCCCGAGGAGCGCACGGAGATGAAAACCTATACCCGACTGGCCGATGCCTTTACTCCTCTGAGCAAGGGTATGGCTTCGGAGTATGCCAACCAGAACGCTTACGACTGCATCTCCGTACACGGAGGCTCGGGCTTTATCATGGAATACAAGTGCCAGCGACTCTACCGCGATGCCCGTATCTTCTCGATCTATGAGGGAACGACGCAGCTGCAGGTGGTAGCTGCCATACGTTACATCACCAACGGAACCTATCTGAGCATCATCAAGGAGATGTTGCAGGAGGAGGTTTCCGACGAGATGAAACCGCTTCAGGATCGCATCGCCAGGTGTGTGGCACTCTATGAGGAGGCTGTCGAGAAGGTGAAGGCCGACGACAATCAGGAAGAACACGACTTCCTCGGACGCCGACTCTACGACATGACAGGCGACATCGTGATGGCATTGCTGCTCATCAACGACGCGACCAAGGCTCCCGAGATGTATGCCAAGAGCGCAAAAGTGTATGCACGACTGGCTGAAGAGGAAGTTGTGGGACACGCCGACTTCATCAAGTCGTTCAGCATGGACGACCTGAAAGACTACCGTTTGATGGAAGAACAGGAGGCATAACCCTCCCCATCATATCCAATGGCCTCACCCACGATGCTCCGTGGGCGAGGTCTTTTTTAGATATCAGCTTTTCACCCCGCTCTTTTGAAAGAAAGAGTATAATAGCAAAGAGTATGAAATCATTACGAGAAATTTACCGCATAGGCAAAGGTCCATCATCGAGTCACACGATGGGACCGCAGAAGGCGGCCCTGGCCTATATGGCCAAACATCCTCAGGCACAGAAGTTCCGCGTCACACTCTATGGCAGTCTGGCTGCCACAGGCAAGGGACACATGACCGATACCACCATCATCGACATCCTGTCGCCCGTGGCTCCGGTGGAAATCGTGTGGAAGCCCGACGTTTTTCTGGAGTTCCATCCCAACGCCATGTTGTTTGAAACCGACAAGGGCGAACCATGGACGGTATACAGCGTGGGGGGCGGAGCGCTCTCCGAAGGGCCTCATCCCACCGAGTTGCTGCCCATCGGCGACGACATTTACGACCTGACACACCTCGTAGACATCAAGCATTGGTGCGACAAGAACGGCCGTACCTACTGGGAATATGTCGACAAATGTGAGGATCCGTCTATCTGGGACTATCTGCAGACGGTGTGGGAAGCCATGCAAGCGGCTGTCGAAAGGGGCATCGAGGGCGAGGGAGTGTTGCCTGGTCCGCTCAACTTGCAGCGCAAGGCATCGACCTATTATGTCAAGGCCAAAGGATACAAGCAGAGCCTTCAGACCCGCGCGCTGGTCTATGCCTATGCCCTTGCGGTGAGCGAGGAGAACGCTTCGGGCGGTACTATCGTCACGGCACCCACCTGCGGGGCATGCGGAGTCATCCCTGCCGTGCTCCATCACCTGTCGCGCGGTCACGGCTTCTCCGACAAAAAGATTCTCCGAGCCCTTGCCACGGCTGGCCTCATCGGCAATATCGTCAAGGAGAACGCCTCCATCTCGGGAGCCGACGTGGGCTGTCAGGGCGAGGTAGGCGTAGCTTGTGCGATGGCTTCTGGAGCCGCCTGCCAACTCTTTGGGGGCAGTCCCTCACAGATAGAATATGCTGCAGAGATGGGGCTGGAGCACCATCTGGGCATGACCTGCGACCCCATCTGCGGACTGGTACAGATTCCTTGCATCGAGCGCAATGCCTTTGCAGCCACCCGCGCCCTCGACTCCAATCTCTATGCAGCCTTCAGCGACGGCAAGCATCGGGTGAGTTTCGACCGTGTGGTGGAGGTGATGAAGCAGACCGGGCATGACCTTCCATCACTCTACAAAGAGACTTCGGAGGGCGGATTGGCTAAGGGGATGTCCGACCTGTCCAATCCCGACCATGCCGACATGTGTTAATCCCTGAGCAGAAAGAACGCGATGAAACGAATTTTTATTCCTATTATACTGTTGCTCATCACCGTACTGGCCTCCACATCCTGCCGTATGGCACCGAGCAACAATCTTGGCGACACCGTTGCTGCCAAGGTTTTTGAGCCTATCGACACGACAGGGCACGGCGCCTTAGCAAAAAAACAGAAGAAGGTAAGCGTCAAAGACAGTACCGGTGTCTACTTCATTGGAGAGGGTTCTACCGAAAAACGTGTGCAACTCGTGAGTTATCCGAGTCGGCGCGACACTGCCATCTATAACAAAGGCAAGCATATCCGCGTGACGGGGAATGCCGACTATGGGCATGTGGTTCGGGCCAAACTCTGGATTTCAGACCGTGGTGACACGCTCGTCACCCGTCTGGAGGAATATCAGATTTCCAAATAGGCTGTAAGGGAAGGACACCAACCCATCTGTCGGGTGCACACGAGACACCAACATCAGCTATCCTTTCGAACCGATTACAGCCTGCATTGCGACCGAGTTTCCCTCCAACCACCTCCAGCAGACTCCCACTCTAACAAATGGTTAAAGCTGGAGCGCCATTCATGCATTACGCCACAACTGTCTGCACTCGACGGGGCTCTGGGCGCTTCACCCTCTGCTTTTCAGGTTTCTCTTCGCTAACAAGGATTGGTTCCGGGGTTCCACGTTGTTTGTGTAAATATGAAACAAGCCGTGGAGCAACAGGTATTCGTCTGCAATCACCTGATGTTTGCAATGTGAAACAATCAAGGATGCGAGACCGCCTGTCAGAATAACACGCGGTATGGCCTTCAACTCCAGGCTCACTCTGTCTATCAAGCCATCGATCATAGATGCATAACCATAGACCATACCACTTTGCATACACTCTGTCGTGTTGCGGCCTATGAGATGTTCGGGGGCTTTCAAGGGCACCTCGCGCAATTGGGCGGCATGATGGCAGAGCGCATCAAAAGAGGTTTTCATGCCTGGGATAATCATTCCGCCGGCAAAACGCCCCTCCTCGTCCACCACATTGATCGTGGTTGCCGTACCCATATCCACAATCATCAACGGGTAGGCATACTTCGCTTTAGCCCCCACCGCGTCTGCAATGCGGTCGTGGCCCAGTCGCTCGGGATGCTCCACGTGCAGCTGCAAGCCGATGTTCACGGTGGCATCGCCCATCTTCAACAGCTCCACACCGGTCAGCTGTCTGACAGAAGTGCATATCTTCGGCGTGAGTTGCGGCACTACCGATGCCACGATTCCACCTTCACACTCACCATAAGCCGCACGGAAGGCATCGAGAATGTTGCCAAGGCTTGCCTTGATTTCCTTCAGAGACGCTTCAGGATGGGTGTCCATCCTCATAGCATCCATGACCCGACCTCCGCTCATCGCACCTATGACGATGTTCGAATTTCCTACATCAATAACGAGTACATATCTCATACCTTTATACTGTAGCTGGTTGACTGTGTTCCATAATGGCATCCAGGATGTAATTCGCGGTCTGCTCCTTGCTGCACAGCGGCAGCTCCTTCGTACCCTCCGGGGTGATGAGTGTCACCTGATTGGTGTCCACACCAAACCCCGTGAGGTCTGAAGCAATGGAGTTGGCACAAATCATATCCACATTCTTGCTTGCTAATTTCTTACGCGAATGGTCCAGCAGGTGCTCCGTCTCCATCGAGAATCCCACCACATACTGCCCCTTGCGCTTGTGTTGGCCCACATATTGCAGAATGTCTTTCGTGCGTGCGAGAGGCAAGAGCAGCCCTCCCTCCGCCTTTTTCACCTTCTGCTGATTATAAGTTTCGGGCGTATAATCGGCCACGGCGCTGCACATCACCACCACATCGCTTGCCGCGCTCCTGCTGGTCACGGCCTCAAACATCTCGTCTGCCGTCGTGACCGACACCCGCTCCACGCCCTGGAAAGGGCGCAACTCCACCGGCCCGGAGACCAGAATGACCTCTGCTCCACGCAGGCGGGCCATCTTGGCTAGTGCGTACCCCATCTTACCCGACGAGTGATTGGTAATGTATCTCACAGGATCGATAGGCTCCTGTGTGGGACCGGCCGTAATCAAGATGCGCTTTCCCCGTAAATCATGCGGTTGGGCGACATGGGCCAGTATGTGCTCAAAGAGCAGATCTTCCGGCGGAAGTTTGCCACTTCCCGTATCGCCACAGGCCAATCGACCGGCATCGGGCTCTATGATCTCTATGCCATAATGCTCGAGTTTCCTGAGATTGTCCTGCAGGATGGGATTCTTCCACATATTGGTGTTCATGGCAGGGGCTACCAGCCGCGGACCGGGATAAGCCAGAAAGGTGGTCGAAAGCATATCGTCGCAGATGCCATTGGCAAACTTGCCAATCACATTGGCCGTGGCGGGGGCCACCAGCATCACGTCGGCCTTCTTGGCCAGCGACACATGTTCGACCTCATAGAAGAAGTTTCTGTCAAATGAATCGACGATACACTTCCTCGAAGTGAGTGTCTCGAAAGTCAAGGGAGTGATGAACTGGCAAGCGTTCTCGGTCATAATCACGTCGACCGTGGCATTCTGCTTGACAAGCATCGATGCCAGATTGGCCATCTTATAAGCAGCAATACTGCCCGAAACTCCCAACACAATGTTCTTTCCGCTTAGCATATCCGTTTCTGTTTAGTCCTGATCACTGAGAAGTCCGTGCTTCTCATAGTTTGTCTGTCGCGTGATACGATTGTCTTCGTCTACAAAAACCACACGCGGATGGTGCTTTCCTGCCTCTTCCGAAGTCATATTGGCATATGCCATGATGATGACCTTGTCGCCCACCTTCACGCAATGGGCTGCCGCCCCATTTACGCAAATGATGCCCGACCCGGCCTCTCCGGCTATCACATACGTGGCAAACCGGTTACCATTGTCGACGTCGGCAATCTCCACTTTCTCATATTCCATGATACCAGCAGCCTCCATCAGGCTGCTGTCGATGGTGATACTGCCCACATAGTCCAGGTCTGCCTGAGTGACAACAGCGCGGTGTATCTTTGATTTCAGAAGTGTTATTTCCATATAAAATTATCTATCAGACGAGTCTTACCTATATACACGGCAATGGCCACAAGCGTTTCTCCCGCTATTTGGTCCACACGTTGCACGTTGTCCAGGTCGACAACCTCCACATAGTCCACGCGCGCCATCGGCTCAGTGGCGAGGCTGTCTTGTATGATCTTGATGACAACTTTCGCGTCGCGCTCCCCATTTTCCACGGCTTCCTTTCCCAACCGAAGGCTCTTCGACAGGATCAGGGCGGCCTGACGCTCCGCCGGGTTGAGGTAAGTGTTGCGGCTCGACTTCGCCAGTCCGTCGGCCTCACGAATGATCGGGCACGCCACAATCTCCAGATCGAAGTTCAGATCGCGCACAAAACGACGCACCGTGGCCAGTTGCTGAGCATCTTTCTGACCGAAATAAGCACGGTCAGGACCCACAATATGAAACAATTTGCTCACCACCGTGCACACTCCTCTGAAATGACCCGCACGCCGGGCACCACACAAGAGCTCGGTAGTCTCTGTCGTGTCTACGAATGTAGTGAAATGAGAAGGATACATTTCTTCCGGCGTAGGATGAAATATCAGGTCTCCACCCGTAGCTTCCACCAAGGCCTTGTCGTGTTCCAGATCTCTCGGATAGGCCTCCAGGTCCTCTGAAGGGCCAAACTGAATGGGGTTGACAAATACCGAAACCACGGTACGGTCGTTATCGGCAACCGACCGTGCGATCAGGCTCTGATGGCCTTCGTGCAGGAAACCCATCGTGGGAACAAGGCCCACGCTCAGTCCTTCCCTGCGCCATCCTTTCACAATTTCACGAACTTCTTGAATCGTTGTTACAACTTTCATTTTCTTTATTTTGATGAGGGTTAGGGCATTACCGGTTGAAAGATTGCCTGACACACCGAATACATCGGCCGTCCAGCCGTCAACCGGTCTTCCGCTAACTCGCTAATCCAGTCCTATTTAATATAAAGCCTTCAGCACTTCCTCGCTGATGGCAAACGTATTCTCCTTTCCAGGGAAGGTCTGCGCCTCGCAATCTTCCTTATATTGCTTAAAGGCGGCCAGCATGGTATCATGCAGATTGGCATACTTCTTGACAAATTTGGGGGTAAATCCGTCCGTATAGCCCAGCATATCCTGATATACCAACACCTGAGCATCACAATATTTTCCAGCTCCAATGCCAATGGTCAGTGCAGAAACCTGCTCTGTAACCTTTCTCGCCAAATCCTCGGGCACACATTCCAGCGTAATGGCAAATGCGCCACTATTCTCCAAAGCCCTCGCGTCATCAACCAGTTGCTGGGCTGCCTGAACCGATTTTCCTTGCACTTTGTAGCCTCCAAGCATATTGAAAGATTGTGGAGTCAGCCCAATATGCCCCACAACAGGAATACCGGCATCTACAATAGCCTTCACGCGGTCAGCATAACGCTCGCCACCTTCCAGCTTGACAGCCTGACAATTGGTTTCCTTCATGATACGTCCGGCATTCTTTACGGCATCGTATACCGAGGTCTGGTAAGACATAAAGGGCATGTCTATCACCACAAAAGCATTCTTTGCGCCACGGCAAACCGCCTTCCCGTGATGTATCATGTCCTCCACCGTCACGGCCAAAGTGTTCTCATAGCCCAACATAACATTGCCCAAAGAGTCTCCCACAAGTATCATA
>JAEAMQ010000024.1 GCA_016901395.1 Prevotella sp.
GACTTGAGAGTCGCGGCTTTGTCATGAGCTCTGCCCTCGCCTACCGACTGGGCACAGGTATCGTGCTTTGCCGCAAGCCCGGCAAGCTTCCTTGCGAGACCATCCAGGAGAGTTATGCCAAAGAATACGGCATCGACACCATCGAGATTCACAAGGATGCCATCGGAGAAAACGATGTCGTGCTGCTCCATGACGATCTTCTCGCCACTGGCGGAACGATGAAAGCCGCCTGCGATCTGGTGAAGAAATTCCATCCCAAGAAGATCTATTGCAACTTTATTATAGAGTTGAACGAGGAGTTTCCGCATGCAAGAGACACGTTTGCACAAGACGTAGAAATCACCAGTCTGCTGAAATTCTAAAATGAAGACCGAAAAACGGGCCGAAAAATACAGCCAAAGACAATCCCCGGGAGAAAACATTCTCTCGGGGATTATTGTTTGACAGAAATCCAAAGAGGACATTATTTAGAGAAAAGAGAAAAGAAAATGATGGAAGATTAAGACAGAACTACATAAAGGACAGATATTATAGGGAGAAAGATTTAGACAGAACTACATAAAGGACAGATATTATAGGGAAAAGGAATTAGACAGAAAGACATAAAGGCATAGACAAAAGAAGGGTGCGGGGAAAATGAAAGGAGAAAGAAGAAAAGATTTAGAAATGTGCAGACAGAAGAAAATAAACCTGACGGTTTACTTGCAAGGGAGGTGCTTTTTGGCTAAATTTGCATTTCCTACTTCTTGAGAAGTCCAAGACATAAAATTACAGGGACTTGATGACAAGAGCGGAGAGGAAGGATAAGAGAAAAGAGGAAGGGAGATGTGAAGCACCGCATTCGTTTCACGTGAAACAAAAATCTCCGCAACCCTAATATATAAACGGGAAGACAAAAGATGACAAGAGAAGAAAATGAGAAACGACTCGCCTATCTGAAGAACATCGTATTGAACATGCCGGAGCTTCCCGGCAGCTATCAATTCTATGACGATGAGCATCAGATCATCTATGTAGGCAAGGCCAAGAAACTCAAAAGCAGGGTGACAACCTACTTCCATAAGGAGGTGGACCGGTTTAAGACGAAGGTGCTCGTGAGTAAGATTCACGACATCTCTTATACGGTTGTGAACACCGAGGAGGACGCGTTGTTGCTCGAGAACTCCCTCATCAAGAAATATAACCCGCGCTACAACGTGTTGTTGAAGGACGGGAAGACCTACCCCAGCATCTGTGTCACCAACGAATACTTCCCGCGTATCTTCAAGACACGTACCATCAATAAGAAATTTGGCACTTATTTCGGACCTTTTCCGCATATTGGGGCCATGTACAATGTGCTGGATTTGATCAACAAAATCTATAAGCCGAGACGCTGCAGGCAGCCCATCACCAAGGAAGGAGTGGCCCAACACAAATACCGTCCCTGCCTGGAACATCACATCCACAACTGCGATGGCTGTTGTATTGGCAAACAGAGCTATGAGGATTATCAGGAAAACATTAGACAAGCAAAGGAAATTCTCAAGGGAAACACCCGCGAATTGAGCGACAGACTGTATCAGGAGATGATGAAACGCGCTGCGGAACTGAAGTTTGAGGAGGCCGACAGGCTGAAACAGCGATACCTGCTATTGGAGGATTTCGTATCCAAGAGTGAGGTGGTGAGCCATACTATTCAGGATGTAGACGTGTTCACAATAACCGACGACGACCTGAAAAAGAACGCGTTTATCAACTATATACACGTGAAAAATGGTACGATCAATCAGAGTTTTACCTACGAATATAAGCGGAAATTAGATGAAACCGACGAGGATCTGCTCACACAGGCCATCCCAGAGATAAGAGAACGGTTTGGAAGCAAGGCTAAGGAGATTATCGTGCCGTTTGAGATGGAGTGGAAACTGAAGGATGCCGACTTCTTCATACCCCAGCGAGGCGACAAGAAACACCTTCTTGAGCTCTCAGAGATGAACGGAAAACAATATAAGTTTGACCGTTTGAAACAGGCCGAGAAGCTAAATCCGGAGCAGAAACAGACCCGTCTGATGAAGGAATTGCAGGTGAAATTAGGCCTGCAGAAGCTGCCCTATCAGATAGAATGCTTCGACAACTCGAACATTTCGGGTACGGATGCCGTGGCCGGATGTGTAGTATATAAAGGCATGAAGCCCTCGCGCAAGGACTATAGGAAGTATAATATCAAGACGGTGGTAGGGCCCGACGACTATGCCTCGATGCAGGAGGTGGTGAGACGGAGATACAGCCGTATGATGGAAGAAGGCACTCCCCTGCCCGACCTCATCATCACCGATGGCGGAAAGGGCCAGATGGATGTGGTGAGAGAGGTGGTAGAGGGTGAGCTGGGGCTGCAGATACCTATTGCCGGACTGGCCAAAGACGACCGCCACAGGACCAATGAACTGTTGTATGGCTGGCCTCCGCAGGTGGTAGGGCTCAAGAGCGATTCAGAGCTTTTTCATGTCTTGACACAGATACAGGATGAGGTGCACCGGTATGCCATCAGCTTCCATCGTGACAAGCGGTCGAAGCATGCCCTGCATTCGGAATTAGATGATATCAAAGGGATAGGCAGCAAGACTCAAGAAGCACTGCTAAAAGCCTTTAAATCAGTGAAGAATATCAAGGGTGCAGGGGTGGAGGAACTTGCTACCATTATCGGAGAAAAGAAGGGAAGGATCGTGTGGGAGCACTTCAGGGAGAAAGAAGGGAGAGAAAAGGTGGAAGGATGAGAGGAAAGGGAGGGTTGGCGTAGTACGCCAACATACAGAACGAGTGGAAGGAAAAGCACGAGAGGACAATAAGAAGAGCGCGAGAGGACAATAAGAAGAGCGCGAGAAGACCATAAGAAGGGCGAGAGAAGACGACAAGAGAAGCACAAGAGGACAATAGGAAGGGCGCGAGAGGACGATAAAAAGAGCACGAGAAGACGACAAGAAGAGTACGAGAGGACAATAAGAGAGGCACAAAGGGATAAGCAGAAAAAGTCGATGAAAATAATTGAAAAGGGAGCATGAGAAGGGCGATGAAATAAAAAAGAAGAATGGAAAGCGAGAATATGAAGAAAATAACGATAGAAACATAACTACCTGATATACAATTGATTGAGACAAAATAACAAAAGAAAGAAGGGAGAGAAGGATTGAAAAAGGGGCAAAAAAGGGTAAAAAACGCATGAAAAGGAGGGCTAAAAGCAATGGGAAAACATAGTTTTGGCATGACGTTTACTATCTAATCGCAAGACGATTACTATCGAATCGTGAGGAGATGGAGACCAAAAGGAGAAAAAAAGAGGGTTTTGAGGAGAATGGAGAAATATTGGAAGGATAAATTATTCGGAAGAAATTTGACAGAAACATGAACGAAGAGAAGAAAAGAAGATAGCAAAGACGACGAATTATAGCTGACAAAGGAGAGAAAATAAGTGAGGAAAGAATGAGAGGATAAGTGAAACGGCAATGAGACATAACATAGGAGGGGTAAGACAGATTGAACAGCAGAGGTAAATGACGTGGATAGGAAAACAAAAGCCGGCAGAAAGGATTAGAAGAAAAGCAGGAGGAATGAAAAACAGAAAACAGACTTAAAGCTTGGGAGAATAGCATCTTTTGTTTATCTTTGTAGGATAAACTCTGAAAATAAATACCAAAGATTCTATGAAAATCGTCATCCAAAGGGTTAGTCGTGCGTCGGTCACCATTGAGGGAAAGGTGAAATCATCCATACAAAACGGGTATCTCATCCTCCTCGGCATTGGCGAAGACGACACAGAAGACGATATCCAATGGTTAGTGAAAAAGGTTGTGGGACTGCGGGTTTTCGACGACGAGAACGGCGTGATGAACCTCAGCATTCAGGATGTTGGCGGTGACATCATCGTGGTGTCGCAGTTCACCCTGATGGCGAGTTACAAAAAAGGCAACCGCCCCAGTTGGATCAAGGCAGCACCACACCACATCTCTATCCCGCTGTACGAGCGCTTCTGCGAGGCGCTGAGCAAGGAGATGGGGAAACCTGTAGGCACGGGCGAGTTCGGGGCTGACATGAAAGTGGATTTGCTGAACGACGGACCGGTGACGATTTGTATGGATACGAAGAATAAGGAATAAAAGAAGCCTCTCCCCCAACCCCTCCCCCGGAGGGAGGGGAGTGAAATGCTTAAGCACAACCATTTGGCTGGAGAGTATGGAGGGGAAAAACAAAGACAGACATGGAAGGCTAAGAAAACAAGGCTGAGCAGATATTAGTGCCAAACAAGAGCAGATATTGAGGACGAACCGTAGTATCATTGAAGATGGGACGTGGCAGCATTGAAGATGAGCCAGAGCAGCATTGAGGATGGGCTGGTAAAGCATTGAAGATGGGCTGGAGCAGCATTAAGGATAAGCATGAGAAGACATCAGGATGCACAATCCCCCTGATTAGTGCCATCTGAGAGAGCCGGGACAATAGAAAAAACGACGATCAGAATAACCCCAAAATATACCAAGGCAATGGAAAAGAAGAAAACCATCAACGTGGATAATATCATCGGTGGGATACTCATTGTGGCCCTGCTGGTTTATTTTGTGGCACGATACATTTTGGGAGATGATTTCAGCGGTTCGGCGATACGGACGTGAACCATAGGCACTATGTATGCGATGCTGGTGCTATCGGTCATCATTTCGATTGTGCTGAAGCGCAAAAAAAACTACGTTTTCTGGATACAGATAAGCGCAGTTGTATCAATAGCCCTGTTATTTCTTGCCAGTAAATTCATGAGTTGAATAAGAATATACACATCATCAGATAGAAAATGACAATCAAAGAAGCACAGGAGACGGTAGACCAATGGATCAAATCCGTGGGCGTGAGGTATTTCTCGGAGCTGACCAACATGGCCGTGCTGACCGAGGAAGTGGGTGAACTGGCCCGCGTGATGGCCCGAAAATACGGCGACCAGAGCTTCAAGGAGGGCGAAAAAGACAATGTGGGCGAGGAGATGGCCGACATCCTGTGGGTGCTCTGCTGTCTGGCCAACCAGACAGGAGTAGACCTTACCGAGGAACTTCAAAAGAGTATCGAGAAGAAAACGCGCCGCGATGCCACCCGCCACCAGAACAACCCCAAACTCAAAGCATAAACAATAACTCTTAATCATAAAATTATGGCATACACAAAAGACATCGAACCGAGCGGAAAACAGCAAGGACTGAAGGCTCAGGTAGAAGCCCAGCGCAACGCCAACGGGCAGGAGACAGACAAGTATCAGCAGATGCTGAGCAAATATAACTGTGAGGTGGACGATGCTTCCGTGCGTGAGGCAGTGAAGAAAATCATCGCCGAGAAAGTGGCACAGAATGACACCGTAGAGGTAAAGAAATTCCTCCTCGGCAGCGTAGAGCTGACCTCGCTCCACACCACCGACAACGACGAGTCTATCCTCGCCATGATCGAGAAGGTGAACAAGTTTGACTCGGCCTATCCCGACCTGCCCCACGTGGCTACGGTATGCGTTTATCCCAACTTCGCAGGCATCGTAAACCAGAGTCTGGAGGTAGACGGGGTAGAGATAGCCGTCGTTTCGGGCAATTTCCCTACGTCTCAGACGTTTTTGGAGGTAAAGGTGGCCGAGACCGCGCTGACCATCAAAGACGGCGCCACAAACGTCGATATCGTTCTTCCCGTGGGCAAGTTCCTCGATGGAGACTATGAGGGCGTGTGCGACGAAATCAGCGAATTGAAGCAGACCTGCGGTTCTGTCGATATGAAAGTGATTTTGGAAAACTGTCTGTTGGGTGGTTTCTCCAACGTGAAAAAGGCCTCCCTGCTGTCGATGTATGCGGGTGCAGACTACATCAAGACTTCTACCGGCAAGGACAAATACGGTTCCACGCCCGAGGATGTGTACGTGATGTGTCAGGCCATCAAGGAGTATTACGACCAGACGGGCATCCAGATCGGACTGAAACCCGCCGGTGGTATCAACACCGTGATGGATGCCGTGACGCTCTATACCATCGTAAAGGAAGTGTTGGGCGAGAAGTGGCTCACTAATAAATGGTTCCGACTGGGTACCAGCCGCCTCACCAACCTGCTTATCAGCGAGATAACAGGGAAAGAGACGAAGTGGTTCTAAGGGCGAGCCAAGCACACAAAAGCCTCCCCAAGCCCCTCCGAAGGAGGGGTTGTAAGTTACTTTAAATGGTAGAAAGAGGTAGAAATATTGCATCATTAATATAAGAGGCCTCTCCAAGCCCCTCCAAAGGAGGGGGTGTTGGATTACCTAAATGGGTAAGGAATACAATGGAAGGCTTTTAATATTATCAAAAATAAAGCATCCCCGCCGAAAGATTTTCGACGGGGATGTGTTGTTTTCGCCTCCGCAAGTCCTTCCGATGGAAGGATTATAAGATACCATGAGTCATGATAAGAGGCTGTATAGGGCTTATAAAACGATTGAATAAATATTATTCTAAACCTTGCTCCCACTTGTTTATCAAAGTAATATGACATCCCCTCCTTCGGAGGGGCTTGGGGAGGCTACAGTTTCCTCTCAATCACATAGTCGAGATACGCCCTCAGACTGCGCTGCACGGCCTCGTCCTTGACCTTTGTCTCGATGAAATTGATGGAGTCTGCGTGGAAGTCCCACATACATTTATCGGCATATTCGATACCTCCGTTGGCCTTGGTAAACTGCACCAACCGTGCTATTTCATCATTGGTCACCGTGCGTCGCTTCACTTTCAGGGCCAGTTGCTTCATCTCTTCGTCGCCCGTATGGTTCAGGGCGTAGATCACCGGAAGCGTCAACTTGCCCTCCACCATATCGTTGCCGGTGGGCTTGCCAATGTCCGACTTATCGTAATAATCAAAGATATCATCACGAATCTGGAAGATAATGCCGATGTTCTGACCGAATTTCTTGGCGGCCTGAATATCGCATTCCTCAGCTCCGGCCGACAAAGCCCCCACCCCGGCACACGCTTCAAAGAGCGCGGCGGTCTTCTGCTTGATGACCTGATAGTAAACCTGTTCAGAGATTTCCTCGTTCTGGATATTCGAAAGCTGCAGTATCTCACCGTTGGAGAGCGTCCGTCCGAGTTCGGCCAGATGGCGCACAATATCCTCCGAATGGGTGTAGCTCACGTGAAGGAGGGCGGTGGAGAGGATGTAGTCGCCCACGAGCACCGCCACTTTGTTGTTGTATTCCGCATTGACCGAAGTCTGTCCGCGGCGCTCAGAGCTTTCATCCACCACATCATCATGCACCAAAGATGCCGTGTGAAGCAATTCCAGTCCCACCGCACCATGCAGCGTGGCAGCTGAAACCTCACCGAAAATCTTGGCCATCAATAAAATCAGCATCGGTCGCATACGCTTGCCGGCCCTTTGTCGGATATGTTCAAGCGCATGTCCCAAGAGTCCGTCGGTGTGCGACAGCGACTTGTTGAACAGCTCAACAAAGTCGTCCAAATCTGAATTGATAGGTTGCTTGATGATTGATAAGTAATCCATGAACTCAATTTTTATTTGTTACAAAATTACTGCTTTTATCGGATATTGTAGCAAATTTTTAGTAATTTTACGGTGAAAATAAAATTATTATGGATAAATTATTCCTCTTTGACGCTTACGCTATCATCTTCCGGTCATACTATGCCTTCATCAACCGGCCGACCATCAACTCCAAGGGACAGAACACCTCAGCCATCATGGGATTTTGCAACACCCTCAAGGAGATTCTCGACAAGGAGCGTCCCACCCACATTGGTGTGGCGTTTGACCTCGGCAAAACCTTCCGCCATGAGGCATTCCCCGCTTACAAGGCACAGCGCGATGCCACTCCAGAGGATATCAAGCTCGCCGTGCCTTATATCCAGCGCATTCTGCGGGCGATGAACATCCCCATCCTGCAGGTCGAAGGGTTCGAAGCCGACGATGTTATCGGCACGCTGGCCATCAAAGCCGGACTCCAGGGCGTGGAGACCTATATGCTCACCCCCGACAAAGACTATGGTCAGCTCATCCGGTCGAATGTCTATATGTTTCGCCCGAGGCATGGCGGCGGATACGATAAAATCGGCGAAAAAGAGGTCCAGGAGAAATATGGCATCCCCACTTCGGCCCAGGTCATCGACCTGCTGGCCCTGATGGGCGACTCGGCCGACAACTATCCCGGTTGTCCGGGAGTCGGAGAGAAGACCGCCGCGAAGCTTATCAATGAGTTTGGAAGCTGCGAGGATCTCATTGCCCATTCTGATCAACTCAAAGGCAAGATGCGAGAGAAGGTGGAAGCCGCCGTCGACGATATCAAGATGTCGAAGTTTCTCGCCACCATCCGCACCGATGTCCCCATCGAACTCAATCTTGACGAACTCAAGGTGAGTGCTCCCAACGAGGCCGAGTTGCGCCAAATCTTCAACGAACTGGAATTTAAGAAGCTCGCAGAACGATTTCTTAACAAAACAAAAGAAAAGCAAATATCCGCTAATTTACAGCTCGATTTATTCGCCGAAAAACCGGACGACAGCCCGACCGTTGTCGAAAATTCGAGTTTTGAGACCCTAAAAACGATGTCTCACGATTACAAACTGATTGATAATCAGCTTGAAGCCCTTAAAATTTGTGACTTTTTACGGACAAATAAAATTCTCAGTTTAGACACAGAAACCACATCTGCCAATCCAATTGAGGCCGAATTAGTCGGTCTGAGCTTCGCGGTCAAGGAAAAAGAGGCATTTTATGTGGCCATCCCGAGTAATCGTGAAGAAGCGTTGCAATATGTTAATATTTTCAAACCACTATACGAGGACCCCGAAATTCTGAAGGTGGGGCAAAACATCAAGTACGACTACGAGGTGTTGCGCCGTTACGGTGTCGACATCCAGGGACAGATGTTCGACACGATGCTCGCCCATTACATCATCCAACCTGAGTTGCACCACAACATGGATTACATGGCCGAGACCCTACTCCACTATCAGACCATCCACATCGAAGAACTCATCGGGCCCAAAGGCAAGGGTCAGAAAAACATGCGCGACCTCTCGCCCGCGGACATTTACGAGTATGCCGCCGAGGACGCGGATATCACCCTGCGGTTGAAAAACGTACTTGAGCCTCAACTCAAGGAGGTAGGTGGCGAGCGCCTGTTCTACGATATTGAGATGCCATTGGTCAAAGTATTGGCCGACATGGAACTCAGCGGCGTGTGCCTTGACACCGAGACGCTGAAGGAAACCGAGCGCACGTTTACCCAACGCATGCAGCAATACGAGCAGCATGCCTACGAACTGGCCGGCGAGAAATTCAACATCTCCAGTCCGAAGCAGGTGGGCGACATCCTCTTTGAGAAGATGAAGATTGTCGACAAGCCCAAGAAGACCAAGACGGGACAGTATGTCACCTCCGAGGAAGTGCTGTTGCAGCTCAAGGACAAGGCCCCCATCGTGGAAGATATCCTCAACTATCGTGGCATGAAAAAGCTTCTCGGCACCTATATAGAGGCCTTGCCGAAGCTCATCAACAAAGAGACGGGACACCTCCACACATCTTTCAATCAGGCCGTTACGGCCACCGGACGACTCTCATCGAGCGACCCCAACCTGCAAAACATCCCCGTTCGCGATGACGATGGCAAGGAGATACGCAAGTGTTTCGTGCCCGAGCCGGGCTGCCGATGGTTCTCTGCCGACTACAGTCAGATCGAACTGCGCATCATGGCCCATCTCTCAGGCGATGAAAACATGATTGAGGCCTTCCGCGAAGGGTTTGACATCCACCGCGCCACAGCTGCAAAGATATGGAAAGAGGAGATGAACGACGTGACCGACAGCCAGCGCAAGAGCGCCAAACAAGCCAACTTCGGCATCATCTACGGCATCACCACCTACGGCCTCGCCCAGCGCATGGGCATCGAAAACGGTGAGGCCCGACAGCTCATTGACGACTATTTTACCACCTTCCCCAAGGTCAGGGAATACATGGAACAGGCCAAGGACACCGCCCGACGCCTCAGTTACGCCGAGACGCTGTTCGGTCGCCGCCGCTATCTGCCCGACATCAACTCCAAAAACGGCACCGTGCGCGGTTTCGCCGAGCGCAATGCCATCAACGCCCCCATACAAGGCAGTGAGGCAGACATCATCAAACTCGCCATGATCCGCATCTGGCAGCGCTTCAAGAAGGAGGGCATCCGTTCCAAAATGATACTCCAGGTGCACGACGAACTCAACTTCTCGGTCTATCCCAACGAGGCCGAGCAGGTGGAACGCATCGTCATCGAGGAGATGCAAGGGGCTTACGCCCTCTCCGTGCCCCTCATCGCCGATGCCGGATGGGGTGACAACTGGTTGGAGGCGCATTGATAATTCACAATGCATAATTCATAATTCACAATTAGGCTGACGCCAAGGCAATGCTAATTCAAACGCATTGCCTTGGCGTTTTTTATATTTCAAAAGGAAAAATTAACCCAGCATCCCTTGCAAGTACGCAAATAAGTACCTATATTTGCAACAAATAGAAGAATGAAAAGATGAGAACAACGAATTATACAGAACTGAGAAACAACCTCAAAGGATACTTTGATAAGGTTGTGGAAGACTGCGAACCCCTGATTGTGCAGCGTCCCAATAAGGAGAGTGTGGTGATTATCCCGATGGAAGAATACAACGCCATGAAAGAAACCGAATACATCATGCGGTCGCCCAAAATGTTGGATATCATCAAGAAAGGTGAAAAGGAAATCGAGAAAGGTACAGGCCAACCAATCAATCTTGACGATTTATGGAAATAATCCTGCTGAAACAGGCCCAATCAGACCTGGAATATTGGAAGAAATCGGGCAACAAGGCTATCATGAAGCGCATCTCCGACCTTCTGAAAGACATCTCCGAACATCCATTCACAGGCATAGGTAAGCCCGAACCGCTGAAGTTCGGGCTTGCCGGCAAATGGTCACGACGCATCAATCACGAACATCGCATCATCTATTCCGTCGACGACGAAGGTCGTATCTATGTCTATGTCTTCGCCATGAGGTACCATTACAGATAACTATATCCACGGCTCCTCATACCGTCCGTTCACTTTCTGCGGTTCAATATGGAGGGTGATGAGGGTGTCTTGGCCGAAACGCTTGCGGATGCGCTGCTCAATGCTGGTGGCATGCTGGTGGGCCTCGTAGAGCGTCATGCCGCCGGGCATACGCACGTGCATCTCCATTGCCACACGGTTGCCGATGCGACGCGTGCGCAAGTTGTGGATTTCGCTGGCCAGCGACTCCTCATTGACCAATCCCATGATCTCCTCTTCCACATTCTTGGGTAAGCTGGCCTCCAGAAGTTCGCTTGTCGACTGCCTGATGAGTCCCCATGCCGCCTTCAGGATAAAGAAGCTCACGATGATGGCGGCAATCGGGTCGAGCACCGCCCAACGCTTTCCGAGCAATATCGCACCACCGACGCCGATGGCCGTTCCGATAGACGAGAACGCGTCCGAACGATGGTGCCACGCGTTGGCCACCACCGCCTGCGACCCCACTTTCACCCCTACCCTGTTGGTGAACTGAAACGCCCACTCCTTCAACGCGATACTCAGCAGCGCGGCCACCAGAGCTATCCAGCCCGGCGTGGCCAACTGTTCGCCCTGCAGGGCCGCCAAAGTCTTTGTCACGCCATTATACAATATCATTACTCCCACGGCCAGCAGAGCCACACCAATGAGTGCCGTGGCCAATGTTTCATACTTGCCATGCCCATAGTCGTGGTCCTCGTCGCTCGGCTTGCTGCTCAGTTTGACAAACACAAGTACCACGATATCCGTCAGGAAATCCGACAGCGAGTGTACCGCATCGGCTATCATCGCGGCCGATCCGCCCAGGATGCCCGCCACAAACTTGAACACCAGCAGGAACACGTTGATCATGCTCCCGGCAATGGTGACTCTATAGATAGACCGTTCGCGGTCGGCAACAACAGACGATTTCTCCATAAACTCTCCAACAATTAATGGTTTACAACCTGCAAATATAGTCAAATCAAAGTTATAAGAGCGCACCACTCCCCCACTTTCTCATGTAATTTATACCGTCTCAAAATTGATAAAGAGCTTACCTGAACTATCTCCCAGTCCAAGGTCGACGCTTCATTTACCCATCGTATTCAGGGTATCATATAGCCCAACAGAGATAAGAATGGGGCTTTTCCAGCCTCCCCCTCCTTCCATTCCCCTTGTTTCATAACGGGTTAAACAAGATATACAGGCACTAATATGATTCGGCACACCATAGATTTCACCATTGAAAAGATATGAAGATACTCTGTTTCCCATTGACAATAGCATGGTTTTATTGGGTCTTTCCTAAAGAAAAACTGTTGTATTTGCTGTTGTTGTTCATCCCTGTATTCTGTGTTTTTCTGTGGATTAGTCTTAAAAATAAGAAGCAAATCGCACAAGACATGGACGAAATAGAGCGGAATAGACGATGAATTGTACCATGTTTTCAGAGATTTAAACCATTTGTTATCAGTATATTTCTGTGGGTTTCCTCGCCCGTTTCATAATCTTTTTCGTAACTTTGCACGTTAGAATATAAACGTTTATCATAAGATATGGCATTAAAATGTGGCATTGTAGGCCTCCCGAACGTCGGAAAGTCTACCCTATTCAACTGCCTGTCGAGTGCGAAGGCACAGGCAGCCAACTTCCCTTTCTGTACAATTGAACCCAATCTGGGCGTGATTACCGTGCCCGACGAGCGGTTGACGAAGCTCGCCGAGATTGTTCATCCAGGACGCATCGTGCCGGCTACCTGTGAGATTGTGGACATTGCCGGACTGGTAAAGGGCGCATCGAAGGGTGAAGGACTGGGCAACAAGTTCCTCGGAAACATCCGCGAGTGCGACGCCATCATCCACGTCATCCGCTGTTTCGACGACGACAACGTGGTGCGTGAGGGCGGCATGGCCATCGACCCCATTGCCGACAAGGATATTATCGACACCGAACTGCAGCTCAAGGACCTCGAAACCATCGAGAGTCAGATGGCCAAACAGGAGAAAGTAGCCGCCACAGGCAACAAGGACGCCAAGGTGCTGGTAGGAGTTTTGAAGGCTTACAAGGAGGTGTTGGACAAGGGTCAGAACGCTCGCAGCGTGACCTTCGAGAGCAAGGAGGAGCAGAAGGCCGCCCACGACCTGTTCTTGCTCACCACCAAACCGGTGCTCTACGTGTGCAATGTGGACGAGGCGAGTGCCAAGACCGGCAACGATTACAGCAAGAAGATTGAGGAAATGGCCGCCCAGGAGGGTGCCGAGGCTATGATTATCGCCGCCAAGACCGAGGAGGATATTGCCTCATTGGACAGCTATGAGGACAAGCAGCTCTTCCTTGACGAACTCGGACTGGAGCAGAGCGGCGTGAACCGACTCATCGAGAAGGCCTACCACCTGCTCAATCTGCAGACCTTTATCACTGCCGGAGAGATGGAAGTGAAGGCCTGGACGTTCCACAAGGGATGGAAAGCACCGCAGTGTGCCGGCGTGATCCACACCGATTTCGAGAAGGGTTTCATCCGCGCGGAGGTCATCAAATACGACGATTACATCCAGTATGGCTCCGAAGCGGCCATCCGCGAGGCCGGCAAACTCGGCATCGAGGGCAAGGATTATGTGGTGCAGGATGGCGATATCATGCACTTTAGGTTTAATGTCTAAAGGCCTCCCCTGTCCCCCTCCGATGGGAGGGGGCACCCCACAGCCCTGAATCAGATGGCTGAGCGGAGTCAGAAAGCCCTTTCCGTTTGCATCATCAATATCAACGCGCAAGCCCAATTATGAATTGTGAATTATGAATTGTGAATTATTATATGTTGTCTGGAACCCCAGCGAGATCATGTTCCATATCGGGAGTTTCGGCATCCGGTGGTATTCCATGTGCTGGTTAGTAGGCCTTTTGCTCGGCTATCTGCTCATGCAACGTCTGTTCAAGGAACAGAAGATACCCGATGAGAAGTTTGAACCGCTGTTCCTCTATATCTTCATCGCCATCCTCGTGGGTGCCCGACTGGGTCATTGTCTGTTCTATCAGCCCGACTATTTCCTGTCTTCGTGGGACCATGTCATCGAGATGATTGTGCCCATGCACCACATGCCCGACGGCTCCTGGAAGTTTGTGGGCTACGAGGGACTTGCCTCGCATGGCGGAGTGATAGGTATGATCATCGCCATTCTGCTCTATGCACGCAACATGAAGATGAATGTGTGGACCGTATTGGATAATTTCGGCCTCGTGTCCTGCGTCACGGCGACCTTCATCCGACTCGGAAACCTCATGAATTCGGAGATTATCGGCAAGGTGACCGACGTGCCTTGGGCGTTCATTTTCGAGCGTGTGGACCAGTATCCGCGCCATCCCGGACAGCTCTATGAGGCCATCGCCTACACCATTTTCTTCTTTATCATCTTCGCGGCCTACCGTCGTCACCCGCAGAGAGTGGGCACAGGCTACTTCTTCGGACTCTGCCTGACGCTCATTTTCATTGCCCGTTTCGCCATCGAATACACCAAAGACATCCAGGTGGACTTCGAGTCGGGCATGCTCCTCGACATGGGTCAGCTGCTCTCCATACCCTTCATCCTCATCGGCATCGCCACGATGGTGGGTGGAAAATGGATGGAAAAGCTTGGCGCGAAGCCCCATCAGCAGTAAGATTTCCACGCTTTACACCCCCTCTCCCTATCCGTTGACACCGGCCCGACAGCCCTGTCAACGGATTTTTATGGCCGCCGGAGTCGTCTCCCAAACCTTTTTCCCACAAGATTTTACCTTTTTGCTTCTTTTCCTTTTTACTTTTCCTTATCTTTGTAGGCAAAAACAATATTGTAATGGATGCCCTGACTTATCTCGAATCGCACTGCCGGCTGCGCCGAAATGTCCTCACTGGTGAGATTTTCTATGCCGCAACAGCGTCCGACGACTATCGGCCGCTGTCTAAGGAAGGTGTGAACACCATCATCCTCGAGGCCGGACGCGAGGGTGTGGGGCTCACCGAGACGTTGCTCCAGCGCTATATGGAGTCGACACTCATCGAGCAGTGGAACCCCGCCGAGGCGTGGATTACGGGCCTTGACGAGTGGGACGGCACCGACCATGTGGCGGCGTTGGCCAACCGCATCGTCACTTCCAACCCCGACTGGGTGGCCCGTTTCCACAAGTGGATGCTGCAGATGGTGGCCCGTTGGATGGGACGCGAGATAGCGCAGCGCGACATTATCGTGCCCGTCATTGTCGGACAGTATGGCTTTGGCAAGACATCCTTCTGCAATATCATCCTTCCTCCCGACCTGAGAGCATACTACACCGACCAGATTCACCTGCGTGCCACGGCCGAAGTACACCTCATGGTGAGCACCCATCTGCTCATGTGCATCGACGAATTCTATCAGGAGAATACCGACCAACAGCCGTTGGTGCGCTACCTTTTCTCCCGAAGCACGCCTGTTTTCCGGCAGCCTTTCGGCGTGACCAAGGAGCGGCGCGGCAACTATTCGGCATTCATCGCCACCACGGGCAACCTCCATCCCATGACCGATGCGGCCGGAGCGGGCCATCTGGTGTGTGTGGAGGTGGAACATCGCATAGATCTGAAGACTCCCGTGCCTTACGAACAGCTCTACGCGCAACTCTTTGCCGAACTCCAAAACGGGGCCGACTATGGGCTTTCCGACGAGGAACGCGAGGGCATGGCGGTGCAAAACTCACCCTTCCAGGAGGCCGACAACCTCGTGAAAATGGTGTCGATGCTCTATGCCGCGGCACCGAGAGGCAAGCGGGTGAAGGCCACCGACATCGACGCTATCATCGACCGCCTCATGAAGGAATACCCTTACTGGACGCCGGGCGAGCATGTCAACCAGGACGTGGGGTTCGCCTTGCAGGAAGCTGGCTTCTCCCGCAGCCGCATCCACGGCCGTTCTTGCTACAAGGTGGTGGAGAAAGACCCGCGCAAGATGGACTTCGTCGAGGAAAATCCACAGCCCGAGGAGGAGAATTTTGACAACAATCCGCTGGCCCGTGCCTTGCTTTCGGGACTGGGAAATCTGGTCAAGAAGTAAACAGAAAGATAGATTACAACATATTTTTTTACCTGAGATGAAACGATTATCTATTTTTATGGCAGCTTGCCTGATGGCTATTGGCCTTCACGCACAAGGCTATTACACCAAATATTACGGCGACAAGAAAATGCAGAAAATTGCCCAAGGATGGCTCAAAAGTGGTCACTGGCGCAATGGTTTCGGCAAGGCCGACCCGCATGAGACGGTCAATGCCGTGGACTTCTACCTGCAATATCAGAAGAATCCCGACCAGTGGAAAGCGCTGTTCGAATGGTTGGAGAAGACCGACCTGCTGGCTTTGCCCAAGGGTCGCACCCCCATTCCCGGCACATCGATGGTGGCCAGCGTGGAAGATGACACCAACAGGGACCTCGACCAGCAACGGTCGGAGAGCCATTACCACCACATCGACTTCCAGTTTGTGGTGAAAGGCAGCGAGCGTTTCGGCATCATCGACCACTATTCCAGCAAGCCCAACACGCCCTACAAGCCCGATGCCATCCATTATGCCTACGACAAGGCGAAGACCCGCTTCTACGACAGCACGCCCTCGAAGTTCTTCCTGTTCTTCCCCGGCGACTGGCACATCGCCAAGCTAAAGACCGATCTCCCCGACCAAAACATCCGGGTCATCGTCGTCAAGGTAGACTACCTGTAGCCCGCCCGCCTCGCCCGCCCCGGCTTGTCGCCTCCCCCGCATCGGCCTCTTGCTCTCCCCGCATCGGCTCCCAGCCCCTCTCACATCGGTCCTCGGGCCCTCTCGCATCGGCTCCTTGCCCCTCTCGCCCTGGGCTCCCGCCTCTCCTCGTGGCCCTTGCCCTCTCCCCCGTCCCGCCCGTTCGGTCTGTAAGATGGCGTACCACGCCATCCCCCTCCCATTTATCAACCCTCCAAAGAAAGGAAAAACCATGCCCAACAAAAATATCGCAATGACTCCCATGATGAAACAGTTCTTCTCCATGAAGGCGAAGCACCCGGACGCGCTCTTGCTCTTCCGCTGCGGCGACTTCTATGAGACCTACGGCGACGATGCCGTGGTGGCTGCCGGCATCCTGGGTATCACCCTCACCAAGCGCAACAACGGTGGCAACTCGGGTGAGACGGCGATGGCGGGCTTCCCCCATCACGCCTTAGACACCTACCTCCCCAAGCTCATCCGCGCCGGAAGACGGGTGGCTATCTGCGACCAACTGGAGGATCCGAAGAAAAAGCGGGCCGCCATCAAGGGCAAAAAGGGCCTCACCGAGATGGACAAGATGGTGAAACGCGGCATCACCGAACTCGTCACGCCGGGCGTAGCCATGAGCGACAACGTGCTCAACTACAAGGAAAACAACTTCCTCGCCGCCGTCCATTTCGGCAAGGCAGCCTGTGGCGTGAGCTTCCTCGATATCTCCACGGGCGAGTTTCTCACCGGACAGGGAAGCTACGACTACGTGGAAAAGCTCCTCGGCAACTTCTCGCCGAAGGAGGTGCTCTACGACCGCGACCGCAAACACGACTTCGAACGCTATTTCGGCACGAAGCTCTGCACCTTCGAACTCGACGACTGGGTCTTCACCGAACAGACCGCCCGCCAGAAACTCCTGAAGCATTTCGGCACCAAAAACCTCAAGGGCTTCGGCGTGGAACACCTCCGCGAGGGCATCATCGCCTCCGGAGCCATCATGCAATACCTCGAACTCACCCAGCATACCAGCATCAACCACATCACCTCCCTGCAGCGCATCGAGGAGGATAAGTATGTGAGGATGGATAAGTTTACCATCCGTTCGCTGGAGCTCCTGCAGCCGATGAACGAGGACGGAACGTCACTTCTCGGCGTCATCGACCGCACGGTGACCCCCATGGGCGGCCGGTTGCTCAGACGATGGGTGGTGTTTCCGCTGAAGGACGTGGGCCGCATCACCGACCGGCAGGACATCGTGGAATACTTTTTCAAGCATCCCGACTTCCGCATGGCTATCGACGAGCAGCTCCATCGCATCGGCGACTTAGAGCGCATCATATCCAAGGTGGCCGTGGGCAGGGTGTCGCCGCGCGAGGTGGTGCAGCTCAAGAATGCGCTGATGGCTATCCAGCCCATCCGCTCGGCATGTCTCTCGGCCAAGAACGAGAGCCTGCGCCGACTGGGCGAACAGATGAATCTCTGTGAGAGTCTGCGCGAACGCATCGCCCACGAGATACAGCCCGATCCACCGTTGCTGGCCAACAAGGGCAACATCATTGCCGAAGGCTACAACGCCGACCTCGACGAGCTGAGGCGGATATCACGCGGCGGCAAAGACTATCTGCTGGAAATACAGCAGCGCGAGACCGAGCAGACGGGCATTTCATCGCTCAAAGTGGGCTACAACAACGTCTTCGGCTACTACTTGGAGGTGCGCAACACCTTCAAGGACCGCGTGCCCGAGACCTGGATTCGCAAGCAGACGCTGGCCCAGGCCGAGCGATACATCACGCCCGAACTCAAGGAATACGAGGAGAAAATACTCGGGGCCGACGAGAAAATACTGGAGTTGGAGATGCGTCTGTTCTCCGAACTCATCCTCGCCATGCAGGAATTCATCCCCCAGATACAGATCAATGCCAATGTATTGGCCCATATCGACTGCCTGCTGTCATTTGCCAAGGCCTCCGAAGACAACGTCTACGTGCGTCCGGTGGTCGACGACAGCGATGTGCTCGACATCCATCAGGGACGCCATGCGGTCATCGAGACCCAGATGCCGCTGGGCGAACGCTATGTGCCCAACGACGTTTATCTCGACACCGAGCGCCAGCAAGTGATGATGATCACCGGTCCCAATATGGCCGGTAAATCCGCTCTGCTGCGCCAAACGGCCCTCATCGTGCTGCTGGCCCAGATAGGTTGCTTCGTGCCCGCAGAGAGCGCGAGAATCGGTTTGGTGGACAAGATCTTCACTCGTGTGGGTGCCAGCGACAACATTTCGGCCGGCGAGTCCACGTTTATGGTCGAGATGACCGAGGCTTCGGATATCCTCAATAATGTCTCGCCTCACTCCTTAGTGCTCTTCGACGAACTCGGCCGTGGCACATCGACCTACGACGGCATCTCCATTGCGTGGGCCATCGTGGAGTATCTGCACGAGCAACCGCGTGCCTCGGCGCGCACCTTGTTTGCCACCCACTACCACGAGCTCAACGAGATGGAGAAGCATTTCCCGCGCATCAAGAACTTCAACGTGAGCGTGAAGGAGGTCGACGGCAAGGTCATCTTCCTCCGCAAGCTCATGCCGGGCGGTTCGGAGCACTCCTTCGGTATCCATGTGGCCGAGATTGCGGGCATGCCTCGCTCCATCGTGAAGCGCGCGGGGGCCATCCTCAAGCAGTTGGAGGCCGACAATGCCGAGGTGGGCAGCGTGGGCAAACCGTCGGTGGAGCGACTTGCCGACAGCCGCGACGGCATGCAGCTGAGCATCTTCCAGCTCGACGACCCGGTGCTCTCACAGGTGCGCGACGAGATTCTCGGCCTCGACATCAATAATCTTACGCCCGTCGAAGCACTCAACAAGCTCAATGACATCAAGAAGATTGTGACGGGGAAGAGCTGAGATTTTGCCGCATTAAATCCCTTTCAAGGGAAGGTTTTCATGTCAAGGGAGAGCCCGAAAGGTCTCTCCCTTGGCATTTTTTGATGCGACATGAGATGAAACGAGTAGCTGATGGCAGTGTAGGGACATGCCCCGTGCATGTCCGCACCGCCGGAGGGCGACGTAAAATTTCCCTTTCAGCGCATAGCGATGAAAGGTTATCTCTGTCGCCTCCCATCATTATTACAAGCCCAATAGCGCAGTCTCTGTGTGCTCTGTGGACTCTGCGTGAGAAAAAAACGACCTCCCAAACAGCAAGAATCATACCTTGGCCTCCCATTCGGCGGTGCGGACATGCACGGGGCATGTCCCTACTGAGCTATCGTTTAGCCAGCATTCTCCTCCCCTCCCTACGGGGGAAAGATTGGGGGAGAGGCTTCTTTGCTGTTGAATTCTTTCCGAAAAATCCGGCGATTATTTTCTGATGAAATAGAAAGCGATACCTATCCATTGTCCCTCAAAATGGAGGTGAAAAGGTGGGAAAAACGTGATGGTAGAGCGAAAAGGCCGTTTTCGTCTTGCGAAAACATAGAGATGGCAGTGCCATTCGATAGTTATCGCAGAAGGAAAACGGCCTTTTCGAGGCACGATAAGATAGTAATCCTGATGCCTAAAAATGTCAATATTTCACAAGTTACTGATTATCAGACAAATGAAACAGGCTTGTTTTTGGCGTATTTCCGACCAACATTCTTTTGTTTTCAAATACGCGAATTCTACGAAAGGTTTTGTCAAATCCTTTCATCCCGAGTTGACGTTTGCGAGTGTACGACTTATCTGATATTTCAATGCTGTCGGATGTGACAATGCGAACAGGCTATTTCCCGGCTCGTTTCGACTCGGTGTCGCGGTTGTCGTGGTACACCTGCTGCACCTTTCGGCCGCCGAAGCTCCACGTGGCACGCAGGGAGGCGGAGCTGGCATGATTGTCAAACCGGTTGGAAACGGTGAAACCATTGTAGCGTGCCTCTGTGCGGGTCTTGATCCAACCGAAAGGATCGCCCACGTCTAAGCGCAGTTTGAGGCGGTCGCGCAGACAACTGCAGCGCAGGGAGAGGTTCAGACGGTCCTGCGCAAGGTAGCGCGTCATCGAAAAGTAGGAGGTGAAGACATGGCCATAGTTTACTTCGGCCACAGTGGTGCGCTTCTTGTTGAGCATGAACGACAGCGTGGCGCCCATCCGTTTGCCCCATCCATATATGGACCGGAAGTTGGAGTTGGGGGCGGACTTGGCATCATGGTAATAGACTTCGGCCTCGGCATTGACATTCATCCAGGGCAAAACGTTGCGGTTGAAGGTGGCATAGAGTCCGCTCTTGTCGTGGCTCACACCGTTCACAGGACTGCCCACCTGCGTGCCATCGGCCTTAAACTCCACGTTCCAACCCACTTCATCAGTGCCGTGGTCATTGTAGAGCACGAGATACAGCCCCTTGCCGTTGTTGTAGTTCACCTCCGAATTGCGGGTGTAGGCGGCGGTGAGATAAGGGTTTCCGGTAACATAGTTGGTCACGGTGGTATAAGCCCGGAAAGGGTTCAGGTCGCCGAAGTTGGGACGGTCGATGCCGTAGGCCACGGCAAAGCCCACGGAATGCCCCTCCCTGGGCTGCCAATGGAGATGGAGAGTGGGGAAAAACCGGCCGTAATGGTTGTGGTCTATCTGCCCAATGGTGACCTGATGGCCGCGCGTCCAGGTGTATTCGTATCGCAGTCCGGCCTGTGCCTGCAGGTGCGTGGCGATGCCGCGGCGGGCCGACACGTAGGCGGCGAGGCCCTGCTCACGATAGTTGAACGTGTTGCTCTCGTTGGTGTTGCGCGTCCAGATGGCTGCGGGGTCATCGGGCGAGAAGCCTGCCGTGAGGTTGTCGATGTCAATGCCGGTGTTGTTGGTGATGATGGTGGCCGCGGCTCCCGTCTCCACATAGAGCGGCTTGAAGGGCAGCACGAAGTCGAGTTTCAGCGCATGGATCTGATAGCGCGCATGGCTCGCCGAGCGCAGCGACACCGACTGGCCGTTGGTCTCTGATGTATTGACGTTGTGCAGCGGTGTGTTTCCATTGAAATAGTTGTAGTTCAGGCTCATCGTCTTGCCCAGAGAGTCGATGCGGTAGTCGGCATAGAGTGTGGTGCTGAGGCTGCTGTTCCACACGGGCACCTGCCTCGACGTGCTGCGGGTGGTGTCCTGCTCGATGGTGATATCCGTCTGATGGGTGCTTAGTCGGTCCATGTGGAGACTACCCATCGCGCCGATTTCCAGCCTGTCGGTGGCCTTATATTTCATGATAATGCTCGCATCGGTTCTGGGCCAATATATCTTATTCGACCGGTCTGAGGTGCGCTGATGGCCGTCGTCGAACGTGTAGACACTGTATTGCCTGTTGATCACATGGTCGAAATCGGCGCCGATGCTGGTCGACATCTCCCATTTGCGCGACACATAGTTGAGGGTTGCCGCGGGCCTGACGTTTCCCCGATACTGCCGTTGCACCGCCGTGGTGAGACTTCCGCTCCATCCTTGGGTCTGGTCGCGGCGCATCACGATGTTCACGTAGCCCCCATTGGCCTCGGCCTTATACTTGGCGGGCGGGATGGTGATGACCTCGATGCGCTCTATATCCTCGGCCTTCAGGCTGCGAAGCTTGGCTTTCACGGCCTCGTCGCCCAGTTCGAGGATGTGTCCGTCGAGCATGAAGTGGGTGGCGCTCTTGCCCACGATAGAGACGCTCTCGTCGCTTACGTTGAGCATCGGCACGCGCGCCATCACCTCGATGCCGTTCATGCCTGCGGCGTAGGGGTCGTTGGCCACGAGGTATTGCAGCCGGTCCACGTCGTTGCGGATGAGTTTACGCACGGCCTTCACCTCGGTTTCGGCGAGCGTGTGGGTGTCGGGAGAGAGTCGGACCAGTCCGACTTGTCCGACGGATTTGAGCAAAAACTGGGTCTGATAACCCACAAAAGATACCCTCATCAGCACCTTCTGGCGGCGGTTGCAGGGAATGACGAAATCGCCTCCGTCGTTGCTCACGCCTCCGTTGATGAAGCTGGAGTCCGAAGGATTGAGCAGAGCGACGTTGGCGTAGGCTATGGGCCGCTGATCGGGACCTATCACGCGGCCTATCATGCGGGCCGGAGCCTTCTGCGTACACTCTACGAAAAGGAGGCTGTCACCAATGGCAATCTGCATGGGATAGAACCCTACGGCCTCGCGCACCGCCTCGGGAATGGGGCGGTTGCGGATGGCGGCGGTGACGGTGAAGTCCTCCAACTCGTCGTAGATAAAGTTGATGGTGTAGCGGTCGGAGGCGTTGTCGAGATCGGACAGCACCTTCGGGAGAGGCACGCCACGGTAGTTGCGTGTCACCCTTTGGGCCTGGACGGAGAGCGGCAGCAGGGCCAGCACGATGATGGTGAGTAGTGTTCTCATGGGCAGGATTATTGTATGGTGATGGTGCTGTCGGCAAATGTCAGCTCCACATGGTCGAATGTGTTGAGCGTCTCCACCGCCTGTTCCACGCTCTGACTACGCTCCCAGAGGAAGCGGAGGCGCAGACGGGCAGCCTCATCGTTGTGACAGGCCACACGGACATGATAGTATTCGCCCATGTCGTGCACGATGTCGAGCAGCGAGGTATTGTCATATTGGTGAGGAGAAGACTCTCCCCGACCCTCCCCGGCGGGGAGGGAGTCTTGGGCGGCGGGCTTCAGGGTGTCACTGTGGAGGGTGGTTGTGGTGACGGTCTGCGGGGCGGGGGCAGGCGAGGAATGGCGCGTTGTACGCACGATGTGTATCGCGGCCAGCGCGATGCCCGACACCAGGAGGATGCCCGCGACGGCGGCGGCCATACGATAGCGGCGGCGGGGTGCGGTGGCGGAGTGGTGGGCGATGTGATCCCACTGCCTGTCGAGCTCCTCGTCAGGTAGTTTATCGGACGTTTGCTGGTATTCATGGGCTGATGAGGTGTGGCTCATGAGCTCATAGGTGGCGCGCAGTTCGTCGTCTTGAAGCAGGCGCTGGAGTTCGTCATCGGTATAGTTCTCAGGGTGGTCGAGGGCATCGAGCAACCGCATGAGGTTGTCATTATTTTCCATAGACGTGGGGATTGAAGTGTTCTTGAAGTTTTCGGGTGGCTTGGGCCAGATGCTTATACACCGCGGCCTCACTGATATGCAGATGCTTGGCGATGTCGCGGCAAGAGAGACGGTCGTCTGTGCGCAGCCGGAAGACGGTGCGCGTCTGGGGCGTGAGCACGGTGTCGACGAGGTGATTCAGCCGTTCGTAACGGGCCTCGGTGGTCTCGGCGGGCACTAATGTGGGCTGGGGCTCGGTGGTGAGGAGTCGGCGGAACCGATCCCTCACGGCCCGATGGCTGATGATATCGAGGCAATGATTGCGAGCAGAAACCATCAGCCAAGCCCCGAATTTGGGGTCGTCAGCGTCTGAAAGTCCCACGGGCAAGGCAGCCCGCCCGTCCAGCAGCCGTGCGAAGATGTCGCTGGCAGCATCCTTTGCCTCCGCTTCGTCGTGGAGAAGGGACAGTGCCAGACGGTACATCCGACCGTAATGGGTGCGAAACAGGCTTTCTATGAGGTCATGATTCATGAGTAGGGTTTTGGGCTTTTTACTCTTATAACGGTTTGATGACGCCAAACTCAACCCCCGAGGAGATATTTTTCAAAAAAAGTTTGAAACCTACTCCCGAAGGCATCAGATGGGAATGAATATGGAAAAGTGGCATGGAAAGGAAAAGAGGAAGGCCGCAAAATGCTATTTTCAGCGCTTCTGCGGCCTTCAAGTCTATGGAATAACGATTACCCTTCCACGGTGGATGAAGATGCCGTGAGCGGGATTTTTGACACGAATGCCCTGCAACGTGTACCAGAAATCATTGTCGGGACCGTTGCGGGGGGATGAAATCTCACGGATTCCCGTGGTGGAAGCGTCGCCCACGGCATCGAAAATCCAGCGCAGACGGGTGCGGTTGGCGGTGCCGGTGAAGCCCTGCAGCACTCCCCCGAGGCCATCGGCGTCGGCTGTCCCGAGGCTCAGGCTGCGGTTGTTGGTGTCTGAAGCGTAGAGCGCGAAGGCGTATTTGCCGTTGTCGGTGTTGTTGTAGACGGGATAAAGTGTGGTGGGTGCCGCGGCGATGCCACTCGTGGCGATGTCGATCCAGCGTCCCGTGGCCACGTTTTTCACCCAGAACGCGCCGGCGTGGAGGCTGTCGGGCTGGCACAACCACTGCGCATGGGGCGAGGCGAGGAGGGTGTCTGAGGATACCTCCGCATCGGTAAGTCCCACCCGGAAGACCAGTCCCGCTCCGTAATCGGCAAGGTATCGGCGGGCCGTAGTGCTCGAAGCGGTCGTCGTTCCGCTGTTCGACGCGGTGCCGTAAGAATAGATAGCATAGTATTTCGAGGGGTCGCATTCGCCCCAATTTGTATTCTGGAGTTTGGCAAAGTCGGCCAGTCGCTGCGTGAGAACGGCCTCCACGGAGTCGATTTGCTGCTGCGTGGCATGCATCATCTTGTAGTTGGCGAGGTAGGCATCGGCATCCTCGATGGCCCCTACGAGCACGTCACGGGCGTCCTCGGGATACTGCAGCGTACCCGTGCCGGTGGTAACGGTGGTGAGAAGTGCCTCGGCTTCGTCGACCTTGGCCTTGAGATTTTTGGTGTAAATGCCAATGAGGGCAGCGTCGATGGGCTGGAATGTGAAGATCATGTCGGCCCGGGTGATGGTGCCGCTGCCCCAAATCCACTGCGTCGACGACTTGCCGCGTATCTGGTAGTTATTGTTTTCGGGGCTGTTGATGCGGTAGAAGGAGAGCGCGTCGGTGCCCGACTGCGAGGCAGTGAAGTCGCCTGTGTAGGTGATGGTGTAGGTATTGGTCAGCGTGCTGTCCAAAGTGATGTAGTCGTTGGTATTGGTCGGCACGAGGTTGAGGTGCTGACTGTAGGTGCGAAGGGTGTAGCGCGTGGTGTCGATGGCATCGCGTGAGATGGTCCAGAGCAGCGCGGGGTCCTGCCAGTCGAATGCGGTCGTGGTGCTGAGGGTGGTCATTCCCGAGGCGATTCCTGCCGTGAGGTACTGCGCTTTGCCCGAGAGGTCGGTGCCGCTGTTATAGTATTTGCTGGCGTAACAGATGATGCGGTAGAGTCGTCCGGCCTCGGGCACGAAGACAGCAGTACCTGCCGGCGTGCCGCCACCGGCCTGAGTGCCCTCGGGTTGGTTGATGGAGACGGTCGCAGAATAGTTGGAATAGCGTGTGCCGTCGGTGGAACGGAGTCGGAAATAATACACCTTCTTGGCATCAAGTCCCTTCACACTGCGAAAGGTGGAGGCCGCGGGGAAGGAGTCTATCTGCGTAAAATTTTCGCCATCATTACTCATTTCGAGCAAGATGGCAGTGGCGCGGTCATCGGCATTGCTCCAACTGATGGCCGCAGTAGACTTGTCTGAACCGATATAGTCGACCTTCACGCCGACAGGATAGGTCAGAAAGGAGGTCTCGGCAGCCAGCGAATTGGCGTATTTCTCTATCCAGAGATAGCCGTCGTCGGCCGTCTTCACGGCATCGGAAGCATCGGCGGGGTTGAGCCCGTGGGCCGTTTCCCAGTCGTCGGCGATACCATCGTAGTCGGCATCGGTGGGTGGTGTGCCACCGTTGAGGGTGCCAATGCCACCCACATCGGCCTCGGTGTCGAGCATTGCGCCTTGTGTTCCGAGGCTCTTGAGGTGGTTGATAAGGCGGATATCGTGCTCATCGCGGATACGACTGCAGCCGGCCTGCTCCACCACAGAGTTGTAAGCTTCCTGCGGAGTCTCTATGGTCACGGTGGCTTCGGGTGCAAAATGGGGATAGTCCATGTTGGTGCAGCTGGTGTTTACGTACTCTGTGCCGTTGAGAATACCGTCCTTGTTGCTGTCCATGAGGTTACCACGCTGGTAGAGATGGTCTGTCGCGGTCCACTGACTATAGGCACTACTGCCCTGCGGTCCGGCGATATAGTAGTTGTTGATGAGGTCTTGGTAGTTGTCTGCAGACGAGTGTCCGCCCACGACACCATTGCCACCGTTGTAGACCACGGAGTTGATCATCTGGGCATAACACTTCATCTTGGGGTTGCGGCTGTGGTTATTGACCCACAGGCAGTGCGAGATGGTCCAGTTGCGGGTACCGTCTGTGATGGCGCCAAAGCGCTGCGGGTCGATGCCTTCGGATATAATGCAGTATTGCCAGGTGATGTTATTGGCCTCCTTGATGTGCACATTGTCCCACCTACCCCATGATATCGAGCAGTGGTCGAGGATGACATTGTCGGCATAATCCATCGTCAGTGTCTCGGCATCTGATGCCATATTGATGGAGCCGCGCATGCGGATGTAGCGGAAGATGATGTTCTTGCAGTTGCGGATGAGCACTCGATTGCCATAGATAGTGATGCCATCGCCGGGCGCAGTCTGCCCCAGGACGGTGATATTGTCGTGTTTATCGATCGCCACCATCTGCGAAGGCGAGAGGTTGATGATGCCGCCGACATCGAAAACGACAATGCGGTTGCTGCCGTTGAGGGCTTCGGTCAGTGAGCCGGGGCCTTCGGCGTTGAGGTTGGTCACATGAACAACGGTGCGGCTGTCACGTCCTCCGGTGGCGTAGGCACCAAATCCCTCGGCCCCGGGGAATGCGGGGAGCTGGGCTTGGGCGGCCGAAGCCAGGAGGAGTGCACCTAAAAGGGTATGAAATCTCATGATTTGCGGAGTTGAAAGAATAAGAAAACAAGTAGTGGGAAACGTATCAAAGCAATTCCAAGAATAGCGAAACGAAAGAGCAAAGGAGTGAAAACGCATACGCTAAGGGCTGTGGAATGCCAGCCATCGCATATCCGTCTTCACTCCTTTGGCATTTGAGTTTACCGACTCCCGGAGTCAATCATCATTTCACGAGCACCTTACGGGTGGTGCCGTCGGTCATCTTGACGATGTTGATACCACGCTGCAAGCTGTTTATACGAGCGCCGTTGATGCTGTAGATGGCCTTCACCTTGGCCACGCCACGACCTGTATTCACAATCTCCACGCCCGCAGCCTGCTGGTTGTAGGCATCGGCCAGATCCTGTTCGAGGGCTGCCGACTTCTCGCCGGAGGTCATCACGTAGATGTCATAGCACTGACAGCCGGAGTTGCCCGACAGCTGAGCCAGACGCACATAGACCATATCGGTGCCGTCGTAGTGTATCACCTTCTTGCTGTAGAGGCGCTGCGGGTTGGAGATGGTTATCGTATCGTCGACCAACGTCCAGTTCTTGCCGTCGGCAGAAACCTCTACTCCCATGCGCTGCACATTGCCCGTGCCGTTGGCATTGCCCAGGAATGTCACCACGTTGAACGGGCCCTGGAACTGCTTGGTGCTCTCAATGCGGGCATTATACTGGCCGGAAATGAACTTGTAGAACTGCACATCGTACTTCGTAATCAGTGTGTCTACATCCTCGGCAGTGGCCGGATTGTAGCCCGTTCCGTCGCCCGGGTTCGTGCCTACTGACAGGTTTTGCCAGAGCACAGACTGTCCGTTAGACTTCACCACCCACTCTGCGGCGAGGTCTGCAGGATACAACTCCACCTCGCGGGGATAGGAATAATAGAGCGGTTGCTCTATGCCATCGGGGTCGACAAAGGTGCCGATGATGGAGTCGGTGGTAATGGTGCTGTCGGCAGCCGACTTACCCCATGAGAAGAGTCCGGTGCCATTGCTCTTGTCGGCGCTGTAGTTGGCATCGAAATGAGAGGCGATATCAATGTAAACCTTGTCGTTTTTGAGGTAGATGGTCTTCGTAACGGCATCAGACTGCACCAGAGTTGGACTGGTGACAAAGGCCGTTACGGTCTTGTAATCGCGCAGAACGATAGGCTCCACGTATTTGGTAGACTGCAGCGTATCGGTCGAAGCGCTGAAGTTGTACCATATCTGGCCGTCGGCAGTAATACTTGCCAGCGTCACGATGGACTGGTCGTCGGCTTCCTCCACGGCAATCGTCGGGGCCTTGGCCTGCTCGAATACCTGGATGGTGCTGTCCGAAACCATGCTGGGATTGTAGCCCTCAGACACGGCGATAGCCTTCACTTGGGTCTGTGCCATCACGGTGAACGGCTCCACGAAGCGGGTGCTTGCCACGGTAGGCTCGGTGCCGTCGGTGGTGTAATAGATAGCGGCGTCGGCGCGGGCATCCTCGATGGTCACCGTGGTCTGATAGTTGCCATAGGCCAGGGAGAATGTCGGGGCGGGTGTGTTGGAGATGTCGGCCTTCGACGAGGCGAGCATCATCACCGCATTGTTGATCAGTGTTGCCGTGGCGTCGCCTTCCATATTGGCATCGGCCAGAGCCTCGGTGTTATAGGGAAGATAGAGGTATCCGTTGTGATAGATGTTGTGGGCATGGATGGCTACGGCCGAGGAGTCGTTGAGCAAATTGGCGATTATGTCGTCCTTGGCAAAATAATCGCCCAGCTGCACACCCGTCACGGGAACGCTATTGGTAAACACAATGCCGCTCTGTCCGTCCTGCAGGCCGGCATCGGCACCTGCCACGAGGGTCAGACCCGTGAAGATCTGATTGGTCGGCAGGGTGGTCACACCAAACACATCGCTGCCCGTCGCAGCACGTCCGTAGCCCCAGGCCTCATAGAGATTGCCGTTGAAGTTGAGCATCGGCGTCCAGGGCATGGCATCTTTCAATACAGACACGTTGGCGTTGTCTGCCGGAACGTTGGGCGCAACGACCGTCACATCGTAGGCTATCAGGTCGTCCTTGGTGAGCGTGGTCGATGCTACGTCTACCGGAGTCACCTTCAGGCCGGTGTTGGCCGTGAGCGTCTGATAGGCAAAATCGCCCGTTGTCGTACCGTTGAAGAGGTATCCCACCTTCTTCATCGAAGCCGATGGGTCGTCGCCCTTGCCCGCGATGATGTAGTAGATATGGCATCCGCTGGTTGTCTTCACGGTCACCGTGCAATAGTCGTCCACGCCCGGCGTATCGTCGGGCAACACCCATGTCACGTCGTTGTAGAAGATAGGCACTGCATTGCCGTCCACAGCGGGCACTTCCGTACCGTCCACGCTGATGGCCACACCGCGTGCCTCGGTGTTTTTGTGCGACTCGATGCCCATGCGCAGCGTGTCGCCCTTGAGGGCCGAAAAGGAGAAGGTGAGGCCCGTTCCATTCAGCCAGATGAAGCTCTTGCCGTTGGGATACATGCCCGAGGGGTTGCCGTCGTTGGCTGCCTGATTGTAGTTCACGGCGATGACAAATCCCTTCGACTTGATGCCCTTGATGTTCAGCCCGTCGAGTTCGGCAATGACTGTCTGCTGTCCGTCTACGGTGGTCACACCATATCCGTCGTCATTGACTGTCGTTCCGTTGTCAGCGCACCAGAAAGCCTGGTCGTCGGCCTTGGTCTGGTCCTTCTCCCAGTTGCGCCAGTTGGACGTGTTGCCCGTGGCGCCGTTCTGTTGCATGTCGGCGTTGAGGTTGGCTACGGTCGTGGCACTAAATCCATTGCGGAAGTCCCACGTCTTTCTTACGGACTGAGCAGAAGCACTCATCGACAGCGTAAGAAACATTGCGGTTAGCGTAAATAGTTTTTTCATACGTTTGTTGAGTTAGTATTATAAATGCATTAGTAGTTTTATGTTTCACTGGCATACATTCACAAATTTACTAAATTATTATGATTAGCCTCACTCTCAGGTGTTAACTTTTGATGTTTTAACCTTTTTTTACGATATTGAAAATACTTCGAAAACATTCCTTTCTAAATACATCGCCACAAAAATTAACCTTGAATTAATTTGAAAAAAGCGTTTTGAAATGGCTCTCTCTGCCCACAACCGTATCTCTTGGCGCAAAAATGAGGATTTTTGGGCACTTTTCACAATCTCCTGATATTCAATCATTTATACAAAACACCGCTCTATAGGGTTTACGATTAGTACTCAATTGCATGACGAATACTATCGAATCGTGATGCGATTAGGTACTAATCGTGGTGCGAAAAGGCCCTCTTTTCAACATGATTTGGCCTAAAAAATGGCGAAAAAGGAGTCAAAAGCGTGTGTTTTTCTCTTGAAATCGCAATATCAATCCGATTTTGTGGCCTTGTCACCCCTCTTTTTTTCTCTCAATCAACCTACATTTTTCTCTCAAAATTCGGAATAAATTTAACAAAACAAGAGGTCTATGATGGTCTTTTGTATCCTCTACAACACCTCCAGTATGATTCTGGGGCTGTTGTCAACTCCTTCTGCTATGGTCTGATATTGCGTCTTTACTATACCCCGTCTGTAATGCTCCGGAAACGGGAAAAAGGGGAACTGGCACTTGCTGGGATACCAAGCCGCTTTGCAGACTGCCATAACCGAGACAACCTCATTTGGTATGAACATCCCCGTCTTCCCTTTATCCCTTGAGCCTGTCTCTGTTTCGTCAACGACCAAACCGGGATAAATCATGCTGCCCCCGATGTCTCCCCTACTCCGCTATCCCCGTTTGGCACGAAAAAGCCGCAGAAGCTACGGGAGCTTTCTGCGGCAATAGGGGGGATGGTCAAGGCCGGAGACCAACAGGCGATGGGCCGGAGGTCTCTATTCCTCGGTGAAAATCACTTGTATCATGGTTTGTCCCACAGCCTTGAGCGTGTTCTTGTCGATGTGCTCCATGTTGTCGGCGAGGGTGTGCCACGTCGGTCCGAAGGAGCTTTGCTGGCAGTCGGGATAGTAGGGAATGATGTCGATGCAGGGAATTTTGGCCACCTGGTTCACGGGAACATGGTCGTCGGTGATCATGCCGCCGTCGCTCTTGGGGAAGAACGAGCCGTAACCGGCCTTGCGCGCCGCGCGCCACACCTTCTTGACGATCTCCGGAGCGTATTGCTTGGACATGCCTTCCTGATAGAATTGTGCGCCCTGGCCGCCCACCATGTCGAGCAGAATGCCGTAGCGCGGGGCATAGCCCTGGGGCAGATTGGCCGAGAAATACTGTGCGCCAAGCGCCCAGGAGTTGGCATCGTCGGGCTGGTTGGCCCACTGCGGGGTGCCCCAGTCTTCGGCATCAAAGCAGACGAAGTCGATGCCGAGGGTGGGTGTTAGGTGATGGGTGTTGGCCTTTGAGGATGCCTGCAGCAGGCGGGCTATCTCCAGCATCACGGCTACGCCGCTGGCCGCATCGTTGGCCGCAAGGATGGGTTTACGCCAGTTGGTGGAGTCGGGGTCGTTGTCGGCCCACGGACGGGAGTCCCAATGGGCACAGAGCATGACGCGCGTGGTGGCCTCGGGGTTGTAGCTGGCCATGACGTTGGTGCTGTGGAGCACGGTGCCGTCATAGCCTTTGAGGTCGGCTTTCTGCGTCGTCACCTTGCAACCATACTGCTGGAACTTGGCGACAATCCACTGGAGGCACATCTCGTGGCCTTTGGAGTTCATGTCGCGTGGCCCGAAATCGCACTGTGCCTGGGTGAAAGCGTAGGCGGAGTCGGCATTAAACTGCGGACCCACAGGCTCCACTTTCTCCGTGTCGTCGGTATCGTCGAGGGAGGGATCGCCGTTTCTGGCAGCGTCGCGCCAGCCATGATAGACGCCGGTGCCAAAGATGCCTGCGATGGCCAACATAGCCACGCCTATGAATATCTTCATTGGTTTTCTCATTGGTTGATGCTATTGATTAAAACAAAGGGGGAGTTCAAGAGTGGCGGGAGGCCTGCACCATCGACATGACGCGTAGCCAGTTGCCACCCCAAATCTTCTGAATGTCCTGCTCGCTGTATTTGCGACGCAACAGATGGAGCGTGAAATTGATGAGCTCGGAGGCATCGGCGCAGCCACGTACGGTGCCATCGCCATCGAAATCGGTGCCGATGCCCACATGGTCGATGCCCATCACGGCTATCGCATGCTCCAGATGGTCGATGACATCGAGCACGGTGGCCTCGGTGCCCTTGCGCAGGAAGCCCTGATAGAACGTGGTGTGGGCCACGCCACCCTTGCGGGCGAGGGCGCGCATCTGGTCGTCGGTGAGGTTGCGCAACACGTCGCAGAGCGCACGGGAGTTGCTATGAGAGCACACGATGGGGGTGCTACTGATATCCAATGCGTCGTAGAACGACTTCTCCGAAGCATGGCTCAGGTCGACCATGATGCCCTCCTCGTTCATCCGATGGATGACCTTCTCGCCGAATTGCGATACGCCGTTGTGCATGTTGCTGCCGCGCGCACTGTCGCAGATGTCGTTGTCGCCATTGTGACAGAGCGTGATATACACCACGCCGCGCTGTGCAAAGTGGCGCACATTCGACAGGTCATGGCTGAGGGCGAGACCGTTTTCGATGCCAAACATGATGGACTTGCGCCCCTTGCGCTTGTCCTCATAGAGGTCCACGGGGGTGCGGGCGATGCTGATATAACGGCTGTTTTTGTCGACGATCTGCTCCAGTTTGTCGAAGATGAGGTCGGCATACTCAGTCGGGGAGAGCTGTGTGGTGATGCCTTTGAGCTGCGGATTGTGCTGGATGATGCCCGCAATGTCGACCTTCGAGGAGAATTGCTCGCCAAGTTTCGGCTGCGGCAGGTAGGCCACCATGATAACGGCATCCTGCCGTCCCTCGGTCATCTTATGAAGATCGTAGAGTATGCGTGGGTCGCGCTGGTCGAATTGCACGCCCTGCGGGAAAAACATCGGGGTGTCGCAATGGGTGTCAAGCGTGAGCACGCGGTCGTGGAGCTGCTTCGCCACGTAGAAGTTCTGGGCGCGTCCGACGAGCCACCGGAAGAGTTTCAAGCCCTCTTCCTCTAACCATTCGGGGTGCCACTGCACGCCAAGGATGGGTTTATATTCCGCACTCTCGATGGCTTCGATGACACCATCGGGTGCCGTCGCTGTGACGCGAAAACGCTTTCCGGGGTCGGCCACCGCCTGGTGGTGGAAGGAGTTGACGTAGATGGAAATCCCAATATTATCCTTCGAGACCATTCCCCTACCCTCTTTTGCGGGAGATGAGGTGCTGACACCACCCATTTCAATATTTTTTCCAGTGGAGGATGAGTCAATTCCCTGATAGATTTCGGCCAGATAGGAGTCTGCGTCAATATTCACCGAATGTGTTACCTCGTTGCGGTCAGCGTCCTGCGAGTGTTTGATGAAACGCCCGACAGACCGTTCTTTTCCCCTCCCTTCGGGGGAGGGGTTAGGGGAGAGGCTTATATCCTGCTCCACCTTTCCACCCAACGCCATGGCCAGAGTCTGGATGCCGCGGCAGATGCCGAGCATGGGGATTTGGCGGTTGTAGGCCAGTCGGGTGATGAGGAGCTCGGCAAGGTCGCGCTTCGCATTGATATTGCCTAAGCCTTTCACGGGTTCTTCGCCAGCCCAGAGGGGGTTGTAGTCACCCCCGCCGGTAAGAATCAGACCGTCGAGATGGTCCAACGTGTTGATGATGGCGGCCTCATCGGCCAATGGCGGGATAATGATCGGGGTGCCGCCGGCACTGACCACCTGCTCGTAATAACGCTCGCGCAGGGTCGCATCGCCGTCGGAATAATTAGCGGTTATGCCGATTATCGGTTGATGATCGGCCTCAGGGAACTGCGCATAGAACTTGTTCAGATGCGCGTCGATGTCGAAATGGTTCATGCTTCGTCAAAACTGACGGGTATCTCGCGCTTGATACTCTGCTCAAGAGAGATAAGGGTTTCGGTGGAAACCACACCCGAAATGGTCTGGAGTTTGTTGTTGAGCAGGTCCATCAACTGCTCATTGTCGCGGGCATAGGCCTTGACAAGCATCGTGTAAGAGCCGGTAGTGAAGTGGCATTCCACAATTTCGGGAATGTTCATCAGGCGCTTCACGACCTCCTTATACATGGATCCGCGCTCGAGATTGAGGCCTACATAGGTGCAGGTGCTGTAGCCGAGGCTCTTCGGATTGACGTCGAAGCCACTGCCGGTAATCACTCCTGCCTCCATGAGGCGCTGCACACGCTGATGGATGGCGGCCCTGGAGACACCGCATTCTGCAGCTACGTCCTTAAAGGGAATGCGCGCATTCTTTGATAGTATCGAAAGGATTTTCTTGTCTAAGTTGTCAATTTTTTCCATGTCAAAACTTTGTCTATTTGTTTTTCAATTGATAGCAAAAGTAGATAAATTAAATGATACAGACAACAAATTGCACGGATATTTTATCATATCCGTGCAATTTGCTATATCCCAAGGGGATGAAGGGGGAAAAATCGGACCGATATGACCGGTCGGTGGGGTCTGACTGGTCGGACAAATCAGGCCAGTCGGACGAGTCGGAAAATCGGACGAGTCGGACAAGTCAGACCAGTCCGACCCGTCTGAAAGCCAAGAAAGACTACTTGCGGCGGCTCTTGGAGGCTGCCTTGGAAGCCGAAGCCTTGGCAGCTTTGGCGTTAGAGTCAGTAGCTTTGGCACCAGAAGCAGCGGCGGCAGGGGCCTCAACAGGCTGGATTCCCACCAGTTCCACTGTGAAAATCAGCGTGGAATAAGGTTTGATCTGACCAGCCTGACGCTCTCCGTAGGCCAGATTTTGAGGGATATAAATCTCCCATTTGCTGCCCACAGGCATGTTGGTCAGAGCCTCAGTCCATCCCTTGATGACCTGATTGCAACGGAAACTATCGGTCTTCTTGCCGCCATGACGCGACGTAGCGTCAAAAACGTTGCCATCGATGGTCTTGCCTTCATAGATCACTTCCACCGTCTGGTCGGCCGTCGGCTTAGGACCGTTGCCGGCAGTGAGCACCTTATACTGGAGTCCGGAGGGCAAAACGACTACCCCCGGCTTGGTGGCGTTGGTCTTAAGCCATGCTTCGTTTTCGGCCTTCATAGCGGCATCCTTGGCCTCTTTGATGGCTTTCACACGACCCTCAAAGAGCGCACGCGCAGCCTCTGCCTTATAAATAGAGGTGTCTGACTTCACACCGGCGATGAAACCCTGCTGGAACAGGTCGCTGCGGAGAGAGTCGGGCGTGCCTTCCAACTCTTTGTTGAGGTTGGGATAGATGCCGTTTTTCACCTGCGAGGCAATCTGATTGCCGGCCATATAAGCCACAAATGCAGGGTCATTGGTCTTGGAAAGCGACTCCTGATAGCCGCGCACGAAGTCGGCCAGGTATGCCGTGTCGACGTGAAGTTGCTGCTGGAGATAAGGCAACAGGCCCTGGGTGGCCGACAATCCGGCCGCATAACTCAGCGAGTCGGCACTCGACGTGAGCACCACCGGCTTCACAGCTTCTGCTGTCTCTGCTTTCTTTTTCTTGTCCTTCTTGTTTCCTGCCTGAAGGTTTGAGAAGGATGCGCTGGCCAATAAAGCTACGGCCATGAACAGAATCTTCTTCATTTCAAAATAGTTTAATCGTTATCGATAAATAGACAGACCATTTCTGGGAAACAGTCTATACCATATTTCTACATAGATTGACTGATAGGGACTTCATAGAAAAACCCCTCCTCGTGGACAATGGGTCCCAGATGGAGGGGTTGATAGGGTGAGTGGGCAATTACTTGCCTACCTTGAGAAGTTCGATTTTGAAGATAAGCGTAGAGAAAGGCTTAATCTGTCCTGCCTGACGCTCCTTGTAAGCGAGGTTCTGGGGAATGTAAACCTCCCATACAGAACCCTCGGGCATGTGGGTCAGAGCCTCTGTCCAGCCGGGGATAAACTGCTTGGGCTGGATGGTAACCGGGCCTTGTCCGTTGGTGTAGGAGCTTTCAAATACCTTGCCGTCGATGGTGCGGCCCTCATAGTTCACCTTCACTGTGGTGGTGTCTGTGGGGATAGCGCCCTTACCTTCCTTGATAACCTTATACTGAAGACCTGAGGGAAGTGTCACCACACCGGCTTTCTTCTTGTTCTCGGCGAGGAATTTCTCACCGGCAACCTTGTTGGGACCAAACTCCTTCTCCATGGTCTTGCTCTTGATAGCCTCCATCTTGGTCTGTGCAATCTGGTTGGCAGCCTCTGCAGTGAAGATGCCCTTCTTGCCTGTTGCGCCTGTCACGAAACCGGCGAGCAGGTTTTTCAGTGAGATGGTCTTGGTGGAATCAGAGCCGTAAACCTCGTGGTTGATGCCCTTGACGAGCTTAGTAGACAACTGCTGACCTACCTGGAGACCCATGATATAGGCAGCTTTCTTCTTGTCGTCACCGGCGTTCACGCCCTCGTTGATACCTTTCACAAACTCGTCCATGTAGGTAGTGTCGATTACCTGACCCTGCTGGATGGCCTGACGAACATACTGCGACTGCACTAATCCGATGGCATAGCTCATGGAGTCTACGTCAGTCTTAAGGTCAGCCTTAGGTGTTGATGAGTTGCCACAGGCACTAAAGGCAGCTGTAGCGATAGCCATTGCGGCTAAAACTTTCAAACTTTTCATTTGTTTAATTAGATTTTATCTGTATTGATTACTTCACTTTGATAAGCTCCACATCGAAGATGAGGGTGGCAAACGGCGGAATTGACTGTCCTGCGCCGCGCTCACCGTATCCGAGTGTGTAAGGAATGAAGAAGCGATACTTAGCTCCTTCCTGCATAAGCTGCAGTCCCTCGGTCCATCCGGCAATCACCTGGTTGAGTCCAAATGTTGCGGTTTCGCCACGCTGATAGCTGCTGTCGAACACCTGTCCGTTGATGAGCGTACCCTCATAGTGACATTCTACCTGGTCGGTGGCACTCGGCTTCTTGCCGTTGCCCTCTTTCAACACCTGATACTGCAATCCTGAAGGCAGTGTCACCACACCCTCCTTCTTACCGTTTTCGGCCAAAAAGTCTGCGCCCTTAGACTTGGCATCCTTGGCCTGTTCCTCTGCTTTCTGCTCGAAGAATGTCTGAACGGCGGTCTGTGCCTCGGCGTCTGAGAGTGCTGCCTTACCGGCAAATACGTCTTTGACAGCCTGAGCGAAATCATCAACATTCAATTCTGTGGCATTCATCTGCTGGAGCTGATGACCAATGCTCATGCCCAAAGCGTAACTTACTTTATCCATTTCTATTAGCTATGATTTATAATTAACGCACAAAGATACTATTTTTAATTGTTTACAAGGCTTTTATTGCCAAAAAAATACTATTTTTGTGCAATAATAACATTCAATCAACAGCAACCTATGAAAAAGAAAGCAGTGTTCCTCACGGGTGCCGGCATGTCGGTGGAAAGTGGTTTCAAGACCTTCCGCGGCAACGACGGCTTGTGGGAGAACTATCCCGTGGAGCAGGTAGCATCGCATGAGGGCTGGGAGGCCGACCCTGTGCTGGTGACCAATTTCTACAATATGCTGCGCCGAAAACTATGGAATGCACAGCCCAACGAGGGTCACAGACTCATCGCCGAGATGGAAAACGACTACGATGTGGCGGTGCTCACGCAGAACGTCGACGACCTGCACGAGCGCGCAGGGTCGTCTAAGGTGATCCATCTGCATGGCGAACTGTCGAAGGTGTGCTCCTCGGTCGACCCCTATGACAGCCGTTATATCCGGCAACTCACGCCCGAATCGTCCGACGTAGAACCACTCACCAAGGCCGGCGACGGGTCGTTGCTGCGGCCGTTTATCGTTTTCTTCGGCGAGAGCGTGCCTATGCTTGAGCCGGCCGCAAGGGAGGCTTCGGAGGCCGACCTCTTTGTCATCATCGGCACATCGCTCAATGTTTATCCCGCCGCCGGACTGGTGAGGTACGCCCGCCGCGGCTGCCCCATCTATCTCATCGACCCCAATCCGGTGAACTTCGAGCCCATGTCTAATTTCACCCACATCCAGAAGGGTGCCTCTGAAGGCATGCGCGAACTCCTCGAACGACTGAAATAGCCCCGCCCCGACTCCCCTCTCCCATTGCCCGAAACTACCCTTTCCACGACAACCCTGCGGAGATTGGAAAAAGGGTAATGCGAAATGACTTTCGACGAACAGCATGATCCGCTCATCAAACGTATTTTTTAAACCTAACATGAACAGGTGACCGCTCGCCTGACAGCATTTATCATCAACTCAAAAACATGAAACATATTCTACTTCTCGGACTTGTTCTCACCAGCATCATGGCGGCATGGGGCAAGCCCAACTTAGTGAAAGGCATCAAATACCACATCATCTGCAACGAGTTTCCGTCGGGATGTGTGGTGGATGGTAGCAGCTTCGGTCAAACTACACCCCTTTATTATTCCACGTCGGCTACCACAGCCGACGCGAGTTACTGGCTGTTCACAGAGACTTCAGAGGGTCTCTACACTATCCAGAACGCCGCCACGCGGCAGTATATCACCTTTGACGGCGAGCGCATCGAGGCTTCCAAACGCTACATCAGCATGACCCCGGAGCTTCACGGCGACTCGTCGGTGTGGTCGGTGAGCCAGTACAGCGGCACCATCTACACTCTGCGCTGCGCCGCGAGCAACGGCGAGATATGGGATGTGCGCCGCGACAGCTACATGGTGGGCACCTACAACACCTCGGGTGTGGGCGGCAACCAGCAGTTTTTCTTCCAGACCGCCGGCGGCTCCACGGTGCAGGAGTATGTGGCACCCGTGGTGGGCGAGACGGGAATCAACGTCGACTCGTGGCTCGTGGCAGACATGAGCACCACCAATGGGTGGGACAACCAGAGCTTTTGGGTAAACGGAAACGGATACTATGTGAACGGCAACGCGAGCATAGCGGCTCCTTTCATTGAGAATTGGCACAACGCCGGACTGGGCGGACTGGCCGACAGCCATCTGCTGCAGACCGCCGAAAACCTGCCCAACGGCAGCTATACCGTCACGGCCGACTTCATTGCCACCGACCAGTCGGGCCAGAACGCACCCGAAGGGGCCTATTTTGTGGTCAACGGGCAGTCGCAACAGCTGCGCACCCTCAACGGAACGCCCCTGCACTACAACCAGACGGTGACCGTGACCGACGGCAAAATCACAACCGGCGTGAACCTCGTCAACACCAATTGCAACTGGGTAGCCATCGACAATCTGCACCTATTGTTCAACGGTACGGCCGACGAACTGCTGACCGGAGAGCGTCAGAAAATCCTTACCGAGCTGCAGGACTACTACGATGCCGCCACCATCAACCATCATCTCGACTCGCTTGTCACGGCCTACAGCGGCCACGACTCGCTGTTTGCCGTGCTGGAGATGTATCGCAAGAGCGTGATGTATCTGCCCCGCACAAGCCCCATCGAGCGTGGACTCGGCCAATTGATTGTCGGACAGCATGGATTGGCCTACGACGAGGAGTATTCCACCTATCTGCAATCCATCCCCGAAGCAAACTTCGGACATGACTATACGGCCGTGGTGCAGTACACCCCCAAGGCCGGTTACGGTCAGCTTTACATCAACGGACAGCCTGTGGCCAGCGGCTCGACCTATACTTTTAAGAATGTGGCGGCCGAGAGCAACTATGTATTGAGCGTGACCGACAGCCTCGGCAACACCACACGGGCCAACCTCACCTTCACTTGCCTGCCCGTGGTACAGCTCTTTGGCTCGTTCAACGACATCTACAGCCAGGGCTATTTCCGTGTCTACGAGCCCAATGCCGTAGAGCCAGAACTGCTCTTTGCCAAGGCAAAATGGCGCGGAGGCATCACCAACAATCCTGACAAACACAAGCGCAACTACCATGTGAAGCTGCTCGACGCGTCCGGACAGAAGCTCGAACGCAAGTTCTTCGGGCTGCGCAACGACAACAGCTGGATACTTGAGGCCGGACAGGTGGACATGAGCCGCATACGCAACAGGGTGCTCACAGACCTCTGGAACGATTTTGCCACCAAACCCTATTATTATGGTCAGGAGCCGAAAGCACTCACCGGCACCCGCGGACAGTTTGTGGAACTGCTGCTCAACGGCCGCTATGTGGGCCTCTACTGCATGACCGAGGCGATGGATCGCAAGCAGATGAAACTCAAAAAGTATGACGAGACGACCTCCACGCAGCACGGATTGCTCTGGAAATCGAGCGATTGGTCCTACAGTGTGTTTATGGGTCACAACTACAACAGCAACGTTTATCCCGGCACTTCGCCCGTAAACTACAACAATTCGTGGGAGACCTGGGACAACTATGAGAGCAAATATCCCGACTACGACGACTACAATCAGTCGGACTGGGAACCGCTCTGGAATGCCGTGAACTTCGTCTGCACCGCGTCGGACAACGATTTCCGTAGCCAGTTCAACACCTATTTTGACTATCCCGTCATCAAAGACTACTACATTCTCATGGAGTCGGAGTTGTCGGCCGACAATCATGGCAAGAACATGTACTTCGGAGTCTACGACCGTCAGGCCGACCAGAAGGTCACAATCGGCGTGTGGGACATGGATGCCACGCTCGGACAGCGGTGGAGCGACTACTATTTCCACAACACAGACATCATGAATCCCGAGCGCGACTATGCCGAATACATCACCAATGAGGAGCACGGCGACTACAATCTGTTCCGTCGTCTGCGCAACACCAATGCCAATAATTTCAACGAGGAGGTGCGGCAGCGCTATGCCGAACTTCGAAAAGGCTACCTCAGCACGGCGTCGATACTCAGCCGGTTTAGCACTTATCTCGACCGGTTCAAGCTCTGTGGCGCGGCCGCGAGGGAGTCGAGGCGGTGGAGCGGAGACACCGACATCGCCGGACACACGCTCGATTTCGACGACGAAATGGCCTATATCACCGACTGGGTGACCCGCCGCATGAACTATCTCGACAATACCCGCTTCAAGATTGGGGAGTTGACAGGCATCGAAACCGTCAGCAACGACATGGCATTCAGCGTCGGTGCCGAGGGCAACAACATTGTAATCAGCTCCGCAAAGGCCGTTGCGGTGCCAGTTTACAGTGTCAACGGCAGTGTGGTGCGCACCGTTCAGGCCAAGGTCGGCACCACCGTCATCAGCGGTTTGCCCTCTGGTCTCTATGTCGTGGGGCATCAGAAGGTAGTCATCCGATAGCCGGAGACAGCATCTCAAAAAAAGTATTTCCATGCCGTGGGGCTGTGTAAGGTGGTCGAAAGACGCCTTTCCAGCCCCACGGCTCGTTGTTGCCGTCGTCGGAATTGATAGGGAAAAGCCTACCACAGAATAGGCATTTTCCACTTGTTGCATAGCGATTTAAAGGCTATATTTGCCAAAGTAATTCTAAAAGAGAGTGTTATGAAGAAGTTTTTGTTATCTTGTATGGCCTTGCTTACCGCTGCGTCGGCCTCGGCCCAATACTATCCCGACGGCCGTCCGATACCGCCCCGCAAGCGTTCTGCATACTACAGTAGTCGCACGTCGTATTCCCGCCCGGTGGGCTATAGCCGCTATCCCAACACCTACTATGGCTTCCGCATCGGCCTGGGCGTAGCCACCGTGCACTCCGATGCCGCCGCCCTCGATGCCAATAATGCCAAAACAGGTCTCAATGTGGGCTTTGTGATCGGCACCCAGATCGCTCCCTCTGCTCCCCTTTTCTTCGAAAGCGGACTCTACTACACCGAAAAGGGCGGCAAAAGCAACTACAACGGCAGTCGCTTCACCTACGGACTCAACTACCTGGAGCTTCCCTTGCTGCTCAAATACAAGTACTATGCCTCACCCGATGTGAGCATAGAGCCGTTTGTGGGTGGCTATCTCGCTGCGGGAGTAGGTGGCAAAATCAAGGACTATGGCGACCGACAGGCCTACTCCAGCTTTGACAATGACGTGTCGAGCAGCTTCCGTCGCTTCGACGGTGGACTGAAAGTGGGCTGTGGCGTGAGCTTCCAGATGCTCTATCTCGGCGTGAGCTACGACATCGGACTGGCCAATGTGGGGCATTACGACTTTGAGGACACGCGCACAGGATGCCTCAATCTGGACTTCGGCGTGAACTTCTGACGCAATAGGTAGCACTTTAATGAGTAGTGCTACCTATTTTATTTTCTGTTCATCTTTTCTGCTTTTTTCAGACCTTTCGGCCCCGTCGGACCAGTCAGATTAGTCAGACCAGTCTGAGAAAACAACCGCTTCTACCCTGCTAACCACCCCATCATACCAGCCTTGACATCTGGGCCGCGCTGCAATTTTCGTCCCTTTCATCAATTCTCTCCGATATTTTGATAAATAGAGGAACTTCACTTTTCATCAGAACAACACATATTATTCTTATTATCAATGATTTAATTTTATATTACATCCTCTATATCAACCTATAGTTTAGGATTAAAACTTTACACTTTTTTGTCGCACTTTGGTCTGATTGCATGTTTTTTGGATGAAAAAATGGGGGAAATAGAGGAAATAATCAGACATGGAGAAACAAAATAATGGCTGTTTGGGTTGGCAGACGATAGAAAAACGCATATCTTTGCAACCATTAATACTATAACAATGAAAAAGGAATTGATATTCTCTTTAGCCATGCTCGCCATGTTGCCCGCTATGGCTCAGAAGCGCGCCTATACGGTGGAGGACGTCTATCGCATCAAGTACGCCTCGTCGCCCACCGTCTCTGTGGACGGAAAATTGGCCTTCAGCGTCTCCCGACAAGACCTCAAGGCACAGAAATCGTATAGCAACATCGTGGTGCGCAAGCCCACAAGGTCGGGCCTCAAGGGTATTATCAACGCCGAGGAAAGCCCCATCACGACCGACGGTAAGAGTTTTTCGCCCTTCTGGTCGCAGGATGGCAAAAGCCTCTACTATCTCTCCTACGCCGAGGGAACCACACAAGTCTACCGCTATGAGAACGGACGGTCGGAGAAAATCACCGACTACGCGCTGGGCGTGCAGGGCGCAACCCTCTCGCCCGACGGCAATCTGATAGCCTTTGCTGCCGAGGTGCTGCCCGAAATAGGCGGTGCAGACGGCAAGGCCAACAAGGAAGCCTTCGACAAAAAGGCAAAAAACCCCATACAGGCCCATGTGTCTGACAAACTCTTCCTGCGCCACTGGACCGACTATGCCGATGGAAAATACTGGCACATCATTGTATATAATATCGCCGAGAAGACCTATACCGACGTGACACCCGGTGCATACCACAGTCCCGTCTTTTCTCCAAGCGGACCCTCGGGCTTCGTGTTTTCACCCGATTCCAAGGAGATTTGCTACCTCAGCAACCACGACGAGCACCCCGAAGCGTCTACCAACTGCGACCTCTGGACGGTACCGGTGACTGGCGGCGAGGCCCAAAACCTTACATCAGAAAATCCCGCCTGGGACGGCAGTCCACAGTATTCGCCCGACGGTCGCTATATTGCCTACCGCTTCCAGCGCACCCCAAGCTACGAGAGCGACCGGTTTATCCTCGGCCTCTACGACCGCAAGACGGGCAAGAAAACGGTGCTCACAGAGCAGTTTGACAACTGGGTGGACGACTATAAATGGTCGCCCGACTCGAAGACCATCTATTTCCTGGGACAGGAAAAGGGCTACGAGCCGCTCTATCAAGTGAGTCTGAAGACCGGAAAAATCCTCAAAATCCTCGGCCATCGGGCCATCACCAGCTTCGATTTCGACCAGAACGGCAACTTCTATTACACCTGGTCGTCGACCGGCAAGCCCAGCGAGCTGTATGTGTCGCGCCCCGACACCAAGAAGGGATGGTCTGATAATCGCTTGAAACAGGCTTTTCTCATGGAGACACCCCTCACCCATCTCAACGACTCGCTGGTCGCAGCCGTCGACTTCCGCCCCTCCGAGGCGATGTGGGTCAAGGGTGCCGACGGCGACTCCGTAGAGGTATTCATCGTGAAACCCCACGGTTTCGATGCCTCGAAGAAGTATCCGCTCGTCATCAATGTGCACGGCGGGCCCCAGATGCAGTGGATGGACAGCTATCGTGCCGACTGGCAGGTCTATCCCGGCGCGGGCTATGTGGTGGCCTACCCCAATCCCCACGGCTCCACAGGCTATGGTCAGGCCTTCTGCCGCGCTATCAGCGGCTCGTGGGGCGGCCGTCCCTACGAAGACGTGATGCGCGTCACCGATGCTCTTGCCCAGCTCTCCTACGTCGATTCCACCCGCATGGGCGCGATGGGATGGAGCTATGGCGGCTATTTCATGAACTGGTTGCAGGGCCACACCAAGCGTTTCAAGTGTCTGGCTTCGATGATGGGACTCTTCGACCTCAACGCCATGTGGGGCACCACCGAGGAGCTGTGGTTCCCCAATTTCGACCTCGAAGGCCAGCCCTGGAACTCGCCATTGTATAAGAAATGGAGTCCGTCGGAGTTTATCCACAACTTCGCTACCCCCACGCTTATCATCACCGGCGAGCGCGACTACCGCGTGAGCTACAACCAGAGTCTGCAATATTTCACCACGCTGCAGACCCTTGGCATCCCCTCTCGCCTCATTGTTTTCGACAATGACGGCCATTGGCCCAGTGGGTTGAAGTCGATGCCGCTCTACTACAACGCCCATCTGGAGTGGTTCCACAAGTATCTCGGCGGCGATCCCGCACCGTGGGACACGCAGCGCATGGTGATGGAAAGCCCCTACGCCGATAGCAGTAAGTAAACGACGGGCACCCGGCGACACCCCTGCCGGACTGTCCTCTCCCCCAATCCGTGTCCTCCCGGCAACATTCTGGTTGTCGGGAGGACTTGCTTTATAACATCGCTCTGGAAGCCTTTAGAACTGTGGCACAAAAGCGAGGGGACGGAAAATTATAAAAATAATTCATCATTTACAACCTCTTTTCTACTTCCCCTTTCAGCCTCTCACCCCCACTCAAAACACCATCTCTACCCCATCTTACCCTCAATAAAATCTCATTTTTCTCTGATTTCACCCCTATTTCATTGTGTTTTCACTCATTTTCCTTCTCTTTTTGGCCTGTTTCGCCTTGAGATTAGGTGCTAATCGTCCTGCGATTAGATAGTAATCGTCTCACGATTCGATAGTAATCGTAAAACCATCTTTTGTTAACAAATTACAAGTCACTGATTATCAACCACTTCTTTTTCATCCATTTTTCGCTGTTTTTCATACCCCTCTCTCTTGGATGGGATAATCATGGCAGGACTTTGGCCTATTGTTCAAATTATTTCATGGGTATTTTATGATGGCTACCCTGCTTGTATTTTACCACGGATACCACGAATTGGACAGATAATGGAAGGTCATTATTCAATTTATTATCCACAAAAGACACAAAAATTACAGACGCAAACTTCGCATCATTGATATTCCGAGTCTTTTGTGTCTTTTGTAGACTCAACCAAAAGAGTAATGTCAGCGTTCTTAAGCATTCGTTAGAATGCGCGCAAGAACGGTTTTTGAGTCTTTTGTGTTTTTAGTGGACTGAAAAATATTATCTTCTATTTTTAATGAAGAAAGACCTAATAATATCTGTGAAATTCTTGAAATCTGAGGTTTAATACGCAAAAGCCAATATAAATAAAGGCAAAGGTAATCAAAAACAAAGATGATGGCAGGGTAAAAAAACAAACGGTCATGGACAGCGAGAGACATGTCCATGACCGTGAATAGGGTTGTGAAAAAGGAGGGAGGGGCTACGATTTGAGGTTTTGCTCCACCCGCTCGACGATGGTTTCGGGCTTGATATTGACCAGACAGGCATTGTCGCCACGCTGGCACGGACGTTTGCCGTAGATGGAACAGGGACGGCATTCCATGTCGATCTGAATGACATTCTCGGGCTTCTGCCCCCACCCCATGAAGCCTGCAAGAGGATGGGTGGCCCCCCAGATGCTCACCACGGGTGTAGCCACGAGTGAGGCCAGGTGCATGTTGGCACTGTCCATCGACACCATCACATCGAGATGGCTCATGAGAATCAGCTCCTCGTTGAGCCCGTTGAGCAGTGCGGAGGCATTGGTGCAATGGGTATTCTGTTCCACAATCGTATCGATGACCGACTTCTCGCGGTCGCCTCCACCGAAGAGGAAGATGCGGCAGGAAGGATGTTTGGCCGTGATCTGGGCGATGACCTGTTTCATAAGCGGCAATGGGTAGGTCTTGGGGCCGTGCGCGGCAAACGGAGCGATGCCGATCCACTGCTGGAATGCCTTCTTATCGCCTATCTCCTCGGGCAGCAACCGCAGGTTGGCCTGCTCGGGGGTGAGCATTGAAGTGAATTCGGGACGAATGGGATAGCCCAACTCTTCGAACACTTTCGCATAGTTTTCAAAGGCCGTCGGCAAGGCTTCCAGCACTTTGTCATGCGATGCAGTGAGCAGCCTGCGCTGCTGACGATGCTTGTCGATGTGGGCCACTCGCGTTTGGTCCACATTAAACCGCATGCGCAGATAATTGGAACGGATGACGTTGTGCAGGTCGGCCACGGCCGTGAAATGCTTGGCCGCAAGCCTTCGATAAAGTGCGTTCAGGCCCTTGATGCCATGGTATTCGGTCTTGATGTCGGCCTCCATAAAGCCCACATTGGGTGCAAGATGCTCAAAAAAGGGTTTGGCAAACGGACGCGACAGCATAGTGATGCGGACATGCGGATACTGCTTGGCCAATGCATAGACCACTGGAACCGTCATGGCGACATCGCCCATTGCGGAAAAACGAATGACCAGAATGTGTTCAGTTTTCATAGAAAAGGAGAACGCGGACAGGGCTTGGTTATTTTTTCTTGTAGAGCACAGGGTTGGTACTGGGGTCGTTGTACATCTTCATCTGGCGGTATACCTTCATATACTTACGGCCAGCCTCGATGTCTTCGAGCAGTTGGTCAATGGCCAACCCAAGGTCTTTCTGCTGTTCGATCAGTACGTTGAACTTTCCCTGACAGAGCTTGTGGTGCTCGGGGGAAGCATCGGGACGCTCCACCTGCTCACGCATGTGGTAGATCTTCAGGGCAAGAATAGACAGACGGTCGATGGCCCAGGCCGGACTCTCAGTGTTGAGACGTGCATCGGGCAAGGGGTTGACATCCGAATACTTCTGTCGGAAGAACGAGTCTATCTGCTCCACGAGGTCTGTCCGGTCCTGATTGGAGCGGTCAATGCGCCGCTTGAGCGACAAGGCCTCAAGCGGATCAATGTGAGGATCGCGGATAATATCCTCAAGATGCCACTGTACGGTATCTATCCAGCACTTCAGATAAAGGCGGTTCTCGATAGAGTCGCGCTCGTATGGATTGCTGATGGGGGTGTCAATGTTGTCCTTGGTGTGATAATCTTCAATTGCCTTATTGAAGATTACGTTGCAATGCTGTGTAAATGACATGTTGAGTATAGATTTTTATTGGTGCAAAGTTACCAAATGATTTTGAACTGTGCAACATAATGTTTTAAAAAAAGGTGATATTTTATGCACAATGATAGGGTGTTTGTGCAACGTTATGTCATTTTTAAAGTAAAATATTTGCGTATATGATAAAAATGTTGTTTCTTTGCAGCCGTTTTGTAGAAATTTATTAATAACATTTTAAAAAAGTTACAATCATGTCAGAAATCGAAGCAAAAGTTAAGACCATTATTGTTGACAAACTGGGTGTTGATGAAGCAGAGGTAAAGCCCGAAGCAAGTTTCACAAATGACCTGGGTGCAGATTCTTTGGATACTGTAGAGCTGATCATGGAGTTTGAGAAGGAATTTGGTATCTCTATTCCTGATGACAAGGCTGAGACCATCCAGACCGTTCAGGACGCCATCAACTATATTCAGGAGAACGCTAAGTAAATTGGCGTCGAATGTTTAGCGTTTTTCTGAAAACGCTAAACTTTTATCCTAAAACACAATTCAATGGAATTAAAGAGAGTAGTAGTAACAGGACTTGGCGCCGTTACTCCGGTTGGTAACACACCTGAAGAGATGTGGAAGAACCTTTTGGCCGGAAAGAGTGGTGCTGCTCCTATCACTGCATTTGATACAACAAACTTCAAGACGACGTTTGCCTGCGAGGTGAAGGGCCTGAATGTCAATGATTACATTGACCGCAAGGAGTCTCGCAAGATGGACCGTTGCACCCAGCTGGCCATGATCAGTGCCATCCAGAGTGTGAAGGATGCTGGTATCGATTTGGAGAAGGAAGACAAGAACCGCATCGGTGTCGTTTACGGCATCGGTATCGGCGGTATCCAGACCTTCCAGGACGAAGTGATGTATTATGGTCAGCATCGTGAAGATGGACCAAAGTTCAATCCCTTCTTCATCCCCAAGATGATTTCAGACATCGCTGCCGGACAAATCAGCATTCACTTTGGATTCCACGGACCCAACTATGTGACGACAAGCGCCTGCGCTTCGTCTACCCATGCGTTGGCCGATGCGTTCAATCTGTTGCGTCTCGGCAAGGCCGACATGATCTTGGCCGGTGGTGCCGAGGCTGCCATCTGCGATTGTGGTGTGGGCGGCTTCACCGCTATGCATGCCCTGTCTACCCGTAACGATGACCCCGAGGGAGCCAGCCGCCCCTTCAGTGCCAGCCGCGACGGATTTGTCATGGGTGAAGGTTCTGGTTGCATGGTGCTCGAAACCCTCGAGCATGCTCAGGCACGCGGAGCCAAGATCTATGCAGAGATGGTTGGCGAAGGCATGAGTGCCGACGCTCATCACATCACAGCTTCACATCCGGAAGGATTGGGAGCCAAGCTCGTGATGAAGGAAGCCCTCAAGGATGCCGACATGAAGATAGACGATATCGACTACATCAATGTTCACGGTACGTCTACTCCAGTGGGTGATATCTCCGAGGCCAAGGCCATCAAAGACCTTTTCGGCGAGCAGGCCTACAAGTTGAACATCAGCTCCACCAAGAGTATGACCGGTCACTTGTTAGGTGCCGCAGGAGCCGTAGAGGCCATGGTATGCGTGTTGAGCGTGCAGAACGACATCGTTCCGCCCACCATCAACCATGCCGAGGACGACAAGGATCCTGAACTTGACTACAACATGAACTTCACCTTCAACACTGCACAGAAGCGTGAGGTGCGTGCTGCCCTGTCCAACACGTTCGGATTTGGCGGTCACAACGCATGTGTCATCTTTAAGAAGTATGCTGAGTAAAGTAAGTATGCTTGTTAACATCATAGACAGAATAAGGCTCCCTTTCCGTAAGGATAAGGAGCTTTATTCTTCTTTATACAACATCATCGGTTTCTATCCCCACAACATCAGCTACTACAAGTTGGCGTTGATGCACAAAAGCGTGATGCACCGCAACAAGAAAGGAAAGCCAGCCAACAACGAGCGGCTCGAATTTCTCGGCGATGCCATTCTCGACGCAGCCGTGGGAGACATCGTTTACCGCCACTTTCCGGGTAAACGCGAAGGATTTCTCACCAATACACGATCGAAACTCGTACAGAGAGACACACTGAACAAGCTCGCCCAGGAACTGGGATTATGCGAGCTGATTCTGTCCAGCGGTCACACATCTTCCCACAATAGCTACATGGCAGGCAATGCTTTCGAAGCCCTTGTGGGAGCCATGTATCTCGACCGAGGATACGATGCCTGCATGACATTTCTCAAAAAACGTATCCTGGCACAGATGATCAATATTGACAAGGTGGCCTACAAGGAGGTGAACTTCAAGAGCAAGCTCATCGAATGGAGCCAGAAAAACCGCGTGAAGATTTCCTTTCAGCTTCTTGAAGAGAGCAAAGACCAGAACGGCAGCCCCACATTCAACTATCAGGTGATGCTTGAGGGCATTGCAGGATGTTCAGGAGCAGGCTTCTCCAAGAAGGAAAGTCAGCAGAAAGCCTGCAAGGACACACTTGACAAGTTGCGTCGGGAGCCTCAGTTCATCGACGAAGTATTTGCTGCCAAAGGTAGCCGCACGAAGATGGAAGAGGAGCCTGTAGAGGCTCTTCCATCAACAGACGCACCGCAAGACTTCATTGTGGTGTCGGAAACTGACATCAACGACGATGAGAAGCATCCTACAGCCTTCCGCGAAGAGGTGTTCAGCGAGGCAGAAAGTGCCGCCGACAATGACCAAGAACAGCAGTCGGAACACCTCGACGAGACCGATGAGGACTACGACCTGAGCCATATCAGTGCCAAGGAGAAGAGTCGTGAGGAAATCATCGCGGCAGCGGAGCACGCGGCTTTTGAGGAAGAATAGACAAGAAAACAACTACAGATACTACTCCAGATCTGTACACATCAGAGCGAAAGCGTTGAACATACGGAGCGCGGTGGCACCCCTCAAGGACCACTTACCCACTCCATGACTGTTGAACGCTTTCGCTTTTCTATGTCACTTTTTGCAGGAGTCCGGCCTCCTGACCATCCAACACCTATACCGTAGCGAAATAATCAGATACCAGTCAGGGCAGCTTGAGAGCCTGACGGTATTATGATTAAATCTTTTTAGCGACACAATCAGGGAGTCGTTGCATCACTGTTATAAATCACTGATAATCAAAATCATAGGTGTTCATTGCCAGATGAGGTGATTTTTTTTACACGCGTAGAGCTATCTGAGCATATTAAAAATGCTAAATTGTTCCCCTTTTCCATTTTTTTAAGGTAATTTTGCAGATAAAACTGAGATACTGAGATAATGAGTTTAACAAAGATAGCCGGTAAATTTTTCCTGCCTCGCCAGAGCGAACTTGAGAGACATTATAATCATCCAGAGGCATTGCAGCGAAATGTGCTTAACTATCTGATAAGCAAAGGTCAGCGCACGGAGTACGGGCGTAATCACCTCTTGTCTACTACCCACAACTACTGCGAGTTTGCGGCCAACGTGCCTGTGAACACTTACGAAGAATTGAAGGGCGACATTGACCGTATGCGCCACGGCGAGACCGATGTGCTCTGGCCGGGATTGGTGAGATGGTATGCCAAGTCGTCGGGCACAACCAACGACAAATCGAAGTTCATCCCCGTCTCCAACGATGGCCTGCACAATATCCACTACAAGGGAGGGAAGGATGTTGTGGCGCTTTATCTGCGCAACAACCCTGAGAGTCGCATATTTGATGGTAAGTCGCTGATACTCGGCGGCAGCCATTCTCCCAACTACAACCTCGACGGTTCGCTCGTGGGCGACCTCAGTGCCATCCTCATCGAGCACATCAACCCACTGGCCAACCTCTGCCGAGTGCCCAAAAAACAGACTGCCCTGCTGTCAGATTTCGAACTGAAACGCGACCGCATCGCCCATGAATGTCTCCACAAGAATGTAACAAACCTGTCGGGTGTACCGTCTTGGATGTTGAGTGTGCTGGTGCGCGTGATGGAGATTTCGGGTAAGAAACATCTCGAAGAGGTGTGGCCCGACCTTGAGGTGTTCTTCCACGGCGGCATTGCCTTCACACCCTACCGTGCTCAATACGAGCAACTCATTACCTCACCCAAGATGCACTACATGGAGACCTACAACGCCTCGGAGGGCTTCTTTGGCATACAAGACGACCCCAACGATGCGTCGATGCTGCTCATGCTCGACTACGGTGTGTTCTATGAGTTTATCCCTCTGGAGGAGGTGGGGCAGGAAAATCCTAATATCGTGCCTCTCGAAGGCATCGAACTCGACCGCAACTATGCTATGATCATCACCACATCATGCGGCCTATGGCGATACATGATAGGCGACACGGTGAAGTTTACGTCTAAGAAGCCGTATAAGTTTGTCATCACCGGCCGCACGAAATACTTCATCAACGCCTTCGGAGAGGAGCTGATCATGGACAATGCAGAGAAGGGTCTGGCCTACGCCTGTGAACAGACGGGGGCACAGATCAGCGAGTACACCGCCGCCCCGGTATATATGGATGCCAACGCGAAGTGCTGCCACCAGTGGCTTATCGAGTTTACCAAGGAGCCGGAGAGCCTCGACCGCTTTGCCGAACTGCTCGACCAGAAGTTACAGGAAATCAATTCCGACTACGAGGCCAAGCGCTCTCACAACATCACTTTGCAGCATCTGGAGATTGTCAAGGCCCGCCCCAACCTCTTCAACGACTGGCTTAAAGGCAAGCAGAAGCTCGGAGGACAGCACAAAGTGCCCCGACTGAGCAACTCCAGGAAGAATATGGACGAGCTGCTGGAGATGAATGCTTAGGGCAAGAGAGCTTTTCGGACAAGTCAGACCAGTCAGACCAGTCAGAAAACTCATCCTCTCCTACTCCTCGGACCAGTCAGACTTGTCAGACCAACCTGCCCCGTCCGACCTCTCCTCCAACCCCATCAAAATTCGAGAAACATGAATATACCATTTGTCAACAGAACATTCAGCAGCCCCCTGCGCATCGGAACTTGGGGAAGCATGGTCCTCACGCTTCTCCTTCTCGTCTCTTGTGCCCGCATGGGAAATCCCGACGGAGGATGGTATGACGAGACACCACCTCGCGTGGTGAGTGCATCGCCCGAAGACGGCGGTATAAATGTCCACAGCAAACACATCTACATCAACTTCAATGAGTTTGTCACTATCGACAACCCCACACAGAACGTGGTGGTGTCGCCGCCCCAAATCGAAGCCCCAGAAATCAAAGGGCAGGGCAAACGCATCAGTGTAGAACTGAAGGATTCGCTCAAACCCAACACCACCTACACCATAGACTTCTCCAGTGCAATCAGTGATAACAATGAGGGAAACCCCTTGGGCAACTACACCTACAGCTTTTCCACAGGCGATCGCATAGATACTCTGGAGGTATCGGGGTATGTATTGCAGGCCGAAAACTTAGAACCTGTCAAGGGAATGCTTGTAGGATTATACGACAATCTCTCTGACACCATCTTCAAGAAAAAGCCCATGCTTCGCGTGTCGAAGACCGACTCACGCGGCCATTTCATCATCAAGGGTGTAGCGCCCGGCCATTATCGCATCTACGCCCTGCAGGATGCCGACGGTGACTATGTCTTCGGGCAGAAGAGTGAGATGCTGGCTTTCAACCACGATATTATCGAACCATCGGCCCGTCCCGATGTAAGGCAGGATACCACATGGCTTGATTCATTGCACATCGCATCCATCAATCGCGTGTCTTATACCCATTTCCTGCCCGACGACATCTGTCTTCGAGCATTCAATGAGATTGTTACCGACCGCTATTTAGTGAAGAGCGAACGCAAGGAAGCCAACCATTTCACGCTCTTTTACAGCTACGGCGACAGCCTTCTGCCGCAAATCACCGGCCTGAACTTCAATGCCGACAATGCTTTTGTCATCGATAGTTCGACCAAAAAGGACACCATCACCTACTGGTTGCGCGACACGGCACTGGTCAATCAGGACACCTTGGATATGGTAGTCAGCCACCACATCACCGATTCCCTCGGTATTCTGCAACTCAGGGCAGACACCTTGAAACTGCTTTCGAAGCAACCCTATGCCAAACGACTGAAGGAAGAGCAGAAGACGTATGAGACCTGGCTCAAAGGCGAGGAGAAAAAGAAGAAAAAAGGTGAGCCTTATGACTCCATCATGCCCCGTGAAGCACTCAAGCTCAGCATCTCACCCAGCGGAGAAATGAGTCCCGACCAAAACGTGACAATCGTCTCTCCGGTACCTCTCCATGCTGTCGACACAACCCATATCCATCTCTATTCCAAACCTTCAAACGACACTCTGTGGTATCGGGAAGCCTACGAAATGCATCAGGTAAACGACGAAACCTATATGCTTAAAGCTGCATGGCTGCCTGGAACAGACTATAGTCTTGAGATCGATAGCGCCACATTCAAATCTATCTACGGTGCTGTGACCGACCCTATCAAGCAAGGACTGAAGGTGCGCCCCACCGAATCCTACGGCACACTCCTTGTCACGCTCAATGGAATGGGTGGCAAGAGTGTCATAGCTCAGTTGCTGGACAATTCAGATAAGGTAGTAAAACAGGTTTATTCCTCATCCGGACAACTGGAATTCTATTATCTACAGGAGGGCAAATACTTCCTCAGAGTCATCGAGGACGACAACAACAATCGCGCGTGGGACACGGGAAGCTACGACAACAACCGTCAGCCCGAGGCTGTGTATTACTATCCTGAGGAGATAGAATGCAAGGCCAAGTGGGACGTGACACGTACATGGGACCCCACATCCACCCCACTTTACAGACAAAAACCAAGCTCTATCACCAAACAAAAGGCCGACAAGGAGAAGCAGATACAGCATCGAAACTTAGAACGGGCCAAGAAATTGGGAATAGAATATATATCTAACGTAAAATGAAAACTATGAAAAGATTCAGAATAATGATGATGATGCTACTCCTGTTAGCAGCCACCAATCATGCCTCAGCACAATGCACTTTCCACAATACGGCTTTCAAATCGGGCGAATTCCTTTCCTATAATCTCTATTTCAATTGGAAATTCGTGTGGGTAAAGGCCGGAACAGCATCCTTTTCTATCGTGCAGAGTGTATACAATGGATCACCAGCCTACAGAGGAAGCCTCATTACACGTAGTAGTAATAGGGTAGACAAGATGTTTATCATGCGCGACACCCTACTCTGTTACAATTCGCTCGACCTCGCCCCACTCTACTACCGCAAAGGTGCCCGTGAGGGATCGCGGTACACGGTGGATGAGGTGTTTTACAATTATCCTAACGGAAAATGCCAGATCAGGCAACATCGTCTGCGTCACGACGGCCGGAACGCATGGGAAAAACATGTTTTCAACGATTGCATCTACGACATGATGAGTATCTTCCTGCGTGCCCGTTCGTTCAATCCCACAGGGTGGAAAAGCGGCTACGATGTCAATTTCCCAATGGCTGACGGCAATAGCGTCAACCCTGCCAAACTGCGCTTTGAGGGCAAAGTCAATATCAAGGCAGACAATGGACACACTTACCGATGCCTGCAGTTGTCGTATATGGAGAACGAGAACAATGAGGGATTCAAGAAAATCGTAGATTTCTATGTCACCGATGACGCTAATCATATCCCGGTGAGATTAGACATGCACCTGAAATTCGGTAGTGCCAAGGCCTTCTTGGTAGGCATGAAAGGCATCAGAAGTGCCGTCAATGCTCAAGTTAAATAAAACAACCCTAAAAGTGTTCATAGCATATTGATTATCAATGCTATAACTTCGGTTTTAAAAGAACGCCATTCTATCTGTCAAAGAATATAGAATATTCATGCAAAACAGCATAAATTACCACTTATATCCCTATAAAACAGCGTAATTACTTTATAAATATACGGCAACGAAGTGATTTATAGGGATATTCTATAAAATATTTTTGTTTCCTTTCGTCAGTAAGAAAATATTTTGTATTTTTGCCAATATAGTTCAAACTAACACATTCATTTATATTACTATGAAGGTACATGAATATCAGGCAAAAGTCTTCTTCGGGAACTACGGTGTCCCAGTAGATCGGCATGTGCTGTGTCGCACGGCTGACGAAGCTGTGGCAGCCTACCGCGAACTGGGCGGTGAGAAGGCAGTAGTGAAGGCGCAAGTCCACACGGGCGGACGTGGTAAGGCCGGCGGCGTGAAGCTCGGCGGCAGTGAAGAGGAAATCCGTAGCCATGCGCAGGCTATCCTCGGCATGGACATCAAGGGGTTCACCGTAGACCGTGTGCTCGTGAGCGAGGCCGTAAGCATCGCCGCGGAGTACTATGTGAGCATCCTGGTGGACCGCCGCTCGAAGTGTCCGATGCTGATGCTCAGCCGTTCCGGCGGCATGGATATCGAGCAGGTGGCACGCGAAACGCCCGAGAAGATTGAGAAAATCATCATCGATCCACTCTTGGGCATGACCGATTATCTGGCACGTGAGGCCGCTTTCAAGCTCTTTGACGACATGGCTCAGGTGAAACAAGCCGTGAAGATATTCCAAAATCTGTACCGACTGTTTGTGGAGAAAGATGCCTCTCTGGTGGAAATCAATCCATTGGTGAAACTCTCCGACGGCACATTGAAGGCCATCGACGCCAAGATGACGTTCGACGACAATGCTCTTTTCCGTCACGCTGACGTGGCCGAGATGTTTGAACCCACCGAGGAGGAGCGCAAAGAACGTGAAGCCAAGGACAAGGGATTTAGCTATGTGAACCTCGGCGGCACCATCGGTTGTATGGTCAACGGTGCCGGACTGGCGATGGCCACAATGGATATGATCAAGCTTTACGGCGGCGAGCCGGCCAATTTCCTCGACATCGGCGGCAGCTCCAACCCCGAAAAGATTGTAGATGCCATGAAACTGCTGCTGGCCGACAAGCATGTGAACACCGTATTGATTAATATCTTTGGTGGTATCACGCGTTGTGACGACGTGGCCAAAGGCCTCATCGAGGCCTTCAAGCAGATAGAGACCAACGTGCCTATCGTCATCCGACTCACCGGAACCAACGAGACTGAGGGGCGTGCGCTGCTACAAGGCACCCACTTCACTGTGGGAACGAGCATGGCCGATGCCGGACATAAGGCGGTGGAACTCAGTAAACATTGAACTTTAGAAGTTAGGAAGTGATGAAGTTAAGAAGTTAAGACAAATGATTGAGCAATCAATGGAGTTGCAGATACATAGGTTTATCCCAGTATTGTCTTAACTCCTATAACTTCATACTGTGAGTGCCATCACCATACTTTACTGGTTTATTCCGGTGTTGTCTTAACTCCTTTCACTTCTTTCACTTCTTAACTCCTTAAAAAAATACATTATGAGCATTTTAATCAACAAAGATACAAAGGTCATTGTTCAGGGAATCACTGGACGTGACGGCAGTTTCCATGCTGCCAAGATGAAGGAATACGGCACCAATGTCGTAGGCGGAACGTCGCCCGGCAAGGCCGGACAAGAGGTGGCGGGCATCCCCGTGTTCAACACAGTGAAGGATGCCGTGGCAGCAACAGGTGCCAATACATCCATTATTTTTGTGCCCGCGCCCTTTGCCAAGGACGCCATGCTCGAGGCCATCGATGGTGGCATCAAGCTGTTGGTGTGCATCACCGAGGGCGTGCCCACACTCGACGCCGTGGCGTGCCAGCGCTATGCACGGGTGAAAGGCGTGCAGGTCATCGGCCCCAACTGCCCCGGACTCATCTCTCCGGGTGAGAGCATGGTGGGCATCATGCCGAGCAACGTATTCAAGAAAGGCCATACAGGCGTTATCAGCCGTAGTGGTACGCTGACCTACGAGGTGGTGGCAAGCCTCACCGAAGCCGGTCTCGGACTCTCTACTGCCGTAGGCGTGGGTGGCGACCCGGTGGTGGGCCTCTATTTCGAGGACCTGCTCCAGATGTTCCAAGACGATCCCGACACCGACTCCATTGCCCTCATCGGTGAGATTGGCGGTGATGCCGAGGAGCGTGCGGCACAGTTTATCAAGACCCATGTCACCAAACCAGTGGCCGTGTTCATCTCCGGTCGCCAGGCTCCTCCGGGCAAACAGATGGGCCATGCGGGTGCCATCATCTCCGGTGGCAGCGGTACGGCAGCCGGAAAGGTAGCGGCCTTTGAGGCTGTGGGAGTGCCCGTGGCCGACGAAACCCGACAAATCCCTGAGTTGCTCAAGCAGAAATTGGGCAAATAACGATTAACGATAACAAAAAAGGAAGGCCATTTCGGTCTTCCTTTATTGTTTTTTTCCACTATCCTTCGATGGTTTTCCTGCAACAGATCAATGCTTATCCTGCTGCATCCATTGACTTATCCTTGTATCATACGCATCTTGGCAAACTCCCAGATGACGATTCCCGCGGTGACGCTGACATTCAGCGAGTGCTTCGTCCCGAACTGCGGTATCTCCAGGCACCCGTCGCTCATATCCACCACTTGCTGTTTCACGCCCTTCACCTCGTTGCCAAAGATGATGGCGTGAGGGTGGGTTGGTGGGTCAGTGGGTTGGTGAGGTGGCAGGGTAACGTCTCCCTTCAATTTTGAATTTTGAATTTTGAATTTTGAATTACTAAGCTCCTGCAGCTTGGTAGAGCCTTCCACCTGCTCAATGGAATACACAAAGTAGCCGCGACGGTGGAGTTCCTCCACGGCGTCTTCGGTCTTCTCGAAGTAGCGCCAGTCCACAGAATCCTCGCCACCGAGTGCTGTTTTATGAATCTCCGCATTGGGCGGACAGGCCGTGATGCCGCAAAGATATATCGCTTCCACACGGAAAGCATCACACGTGCGGAACACAGAGCCTACATTATACAGGCTCCTCACATCGTCTAAAACAACGATGAGTGGCAGCTTCTCGGCCTCCTTGAATTGCTCTAAGGACAGCCTCTTCATCTCAATAGTCTTCAGTTTTCTCATGTGCACACTGGTTTCCGTACACCGCCACACTGTGGCGGCCCTCCCTTCCCGTCCTTATTCATCTCCTGTTCCGCCTTTCTGGTCCACTCTTCCGGGCTTTTCAATCCATCCTTCCCGTCCTTTATCCCTTGATAGAGAATGCCAGGGCGTAGGCCTTCACGCGCTTCACCATCGCCAACAGACCGTTGCTGCGGGTGGGAGAGAGGTGCTCCCGCAGTCCGATGCGCTCTATAAAGTAGAGGTCGGCATCTATAATCTCCTGCGGAGTGTGGCCGTTGATTACCTTGATGAGCAGCGCAATGATGCCCTTCACGATAAGCGCGTCACTGTCTGCAGTAAACTGTAGCAGTCCGTCCACATAGTCACACTGCAGCCAAACACGGCTCTGACAGCCGTCGATAAGGTTTTGCTCGGTCTTGTATTTGTCGTCCAACACCTCCAGATCGTTGCCCAAATCGATGAGCAACTGGTACTTGTCCATCCAGTCATCAAAGTCTGAGAACTCCTCGATGACCTCGTCTTGTATTTCGTTGATTGTCATATTTTTTGTCAATTAAATGTTTATCGATATTTCGTAGTGCACTTCTGTCACTCCGTTTTTCCTATTTTTAGCCCGTCTATTTCCCATATTCCCCGTCCGCAAAGGGCAATGGCAAAGGCCGCCGCCGACGCGTTGAAGGCGGAATAGTCTAACGGAGCCTTGATGCCCGTGGCCGTAGCCATCGCCAAGGCAAACGAAAGAATGAGCAGACCCGTAAGCGGCGACACCCATTTCAGGCGGAAACCCAGCAGGATGCAGAGCGAGAAGACAATCTCAAGTGCCGTTGCTGTCCATGCCAGCAGGGGGATAAGCATGGCAGGAACCCATGGCAGGATGGTCTGGGTGTAGGCTGCAAACGTCGTCATGTCGCCCCACACGCAGAGGTCGTGGGGCCACCAGCCAAAACGGTCGGCCACGGCCGACAACATCGATGAAGCCACGGCGAACCGCAGGAAAAGCTTGATGATTTGCGGATAGGATGCCATATTGATGAGTATAAAGTGGGGGAGTGATTACAATTCCTTGGCGGGAACGAGCTTAAAGAACTTGTCATTGGGTCGCACCTTGCCCGTGACGGGTATCGAAACGTGCCATCCCTGCTCGGCATGGTCTACGGCTTGCAGCTCATAGCGTATCTCAGTGGCATCGAGATACATCACGCCGGTGGTGTTTCCGGTAATCAGTAGCTTGTCGCCAAGTTTGAAATCGGTGGCTTCCACGGCAATCTCAGCCACGCCAAGTTTGCTGAAATACTTGGTCACCTTGCCCACAAGCACCTTGCGCTCGGTAGCATTGGAGCCATAACCCTTGTTCCATTCGCCCATCGTCTGGCCCTGATAGTATCCGTCCCAGAACCCGCGGTTGAACACCGTGGCCAGTCGACGGTCCCACTCGGCTTTCTTCTCCTCGGTGAAAGTACCGTCGAGCACAGCCTGGATGGCCTCTTTATAACAAGTCACCACGGTGTAGACATACTCTGGTCCGCGTGCGCGGCCCTCAATCTTGAATACTCTTACGCCAGCCTCCATCATGCGGTCGATGAAGCGCACGGTCTTCAGGTCCTTCGGACTCATGAGGTATTTGTTGTCGATCTCCAGCTGATTGCCCGTCTCGTTGTCTGTCGCCGTGTACGAGCGGCGGCATATCTGCACACACTCGCCACGGTTGGCGGACCGGTTCTGGGCATGGAGGCTCATGTAGCACTTGCCCGACACGGCCATGCACAAGGCGCCGTGGCAGAACATCTCGATGCGCACGGGACGACCCATGGGGCCGGTGATGTGCTGCCGCTCTATCTCCTGATGGATATGAGCCACCTGATCCATGTTGAGTTCGCGGGCCAACACGCTCACGTCGGCAAACTGTGAGTAGAACTTCAGCGCCTCAACGTTGGAGATGTTGAGCTGGGTAGACAGGTGAACCTCCACGCCCACCTCGCGACAATAGGCCATCACAGCCACGTCAGAGGCAATGATAGCCGACACGCCGGCCGTCTTGGCAGCGTCCACGATCTGTCGCATAGCCTCGAGATCATCGTCATAGATGATGGTGTTCACGGTGAGATAGCTCTTGATGCCGTGCTTGTCGCAGGTCTCTGCAATCTCATGCAAGTCGTTGATGTCAAAGTGGTTAGCACTGTGTGAGCGCATATTGAGCTGCCCGATACCGAAGTATATGGCATCGGTCTTGGCCTGTATGGCTGCAGCCAGCGATTCTCTTGACCCCACCGGGGCCATGATTTCGAAATCCTTCAAACTTAAATTCATGCCACAAAGTTACGAAAAAGTAAAAGAGTAGAAAAGTAAAAGAGTAAAAAGGCGATGCCAGAGGAGGTGATTTTAAGCATTTTAGGGATTTATGTTTTCCCCTTTCTACTTTTTTTCCTTTACTTTGCTTTTTTCTATTTTACTTTTTATTAACTTTGTGACTATGAATAAAAAAGCCTTTTATTTATGGTTTCTGGCATCCCTGCTACTATACACCTGCAGCCGTCCCACCACCCAATCCACCCACGGGTCTTCCAAAGAGTTCACAATAGATACTTGGGTAAAGACCACTCCAGTCAAGGACCAAGGGAGAAGTCCGTTTTGCTGGATGTTTGCCATGCTTGCCACCATCGAGTCAGAACACCTGATGATGGGCGACTCCATAAACCTTTCCACCGATTATGTCGCCCGCATGCTTCTGCAGGAAAAGGCCCACGACTACTTCTTCTCACGACGCGACCAGCCCATCTTGCTGCGGGGCATGGGCTCCACGCTGATCCATCTCATCCAGACCTATGGCGCAGAACCCTACGACTCCTACTACAGCCGAGAGCCTGTGAACTACTACGTGCTATGCCGCAAGATTGAACAGATGGTGCGCACAACGATATCGCTCCACCAACTGAACACCCATCTGCTCAATATACTGGACAACGAAGTGGGCTATATGCCCAATATCGTGTTCATGCTCGGCATGGAATACACACCACGGCAGTTTGGTCAAAGCGTCTGCCTGCCCGACGAATACGTCTCTCTCACCAGTTTCTCGCATCATCCCTTCGGTCAGCGGTTTGTATTGGAGATGGACGACAATGTGCTCCGAGACAGTTTTCTCAATATCCCCATCGACTCATTGATGCACCATGCGACGGTGGCCCTGCAGCATGGGCATCCGGTATGCTGGGAGGGCGACGTCAGCGAGCCGGGCTTCGACTTCGACAAGGGAACGGCCGAACTGCAGCATGAGAAAGCCACGATAGACCAACTCTATCGCCAACGTAGCTTCGAGCAAAGGAAAACGACCGATGATCACGCCATGGAACTGTGCGGACTGGCCCACGACCGTCAGGGCAACCGCTATTTTATCGCCAAGAACTCATGGGGGCCCAACAATCTTTACGGGGGATACATGTACCTGAGCTACAATTACGTGAAACTCAAGACCATAGCTTTATTTATGAGCAGAAAGGCGTATGAAGCGGGAACAACGAGTGGGAAATGACAAATTGGTGATGCCGGAAATAGGGAGTGAAGCTATCGCAGATACTTATTTTTTACAAGATTTAGAGAGAAACTGAATTCCTTCGGGCCTTGTTCATTTTTCCCTCCATATCCTCCATCGTTTGGAGAAATAGTGCTACCTTTGCACTATCAATAGAAAAAACGAAAACATAAAGATATGGGAAAGATTATTTTGACCGGTGACCGTCCCACGGGTAAGCTTCACTTGGGTCACTATGTAGGCAGTCTGCGCCGCCGTGTGCAGCTCCAGAACGAAGGCGACTACGACCGCATGTTTGTATTTATGGCCGATGTGCAGGCCCTGACCGACAACGCTGACAACCCCGAGAAGATACGCCAGAACATCGTAGAGGTGGCCCTCGACTACCTCTCTGCAGGTCTCGACCCCGAGAAGTGCACGCTCTATATCCAGAGCTGCATCCCCGAGCTGGCCGAGCTCACCACCTATCTGATGAACATTGTGAGCGTGAGCCGCGTGCAGCGCAATCCCACGGTGAAGACTGAAATCAAGATGCGCAACTTCGAAACCAACATTCCGTTGGGCTTCTTCTGCTATCCCGTGTCGCAGGCTGCCGACATCGCCGCCTTCAAGGCTACCACCGTGCCCGCCGGCGAAGACCAGGAGCCGATGATAGAACTCACCCGCGAGTTGGTAAATCGATTTAACCAGATGTATGCTCCGGTGCTCGTCGAGCCTAACATCATGCTGCCCGAGAATGCCACCGCACGCCGATTGCCCGGCACCGACGGCAAGGAGAAGATGTCGAAGAGCCTCGGCAACTGCATCTATCTGTCTGACGATACCGACACCGTATGGTCGAAGGTGAAGAGCATGTACACCGACCCCACCCATCTCAATGTCTCCGATCCCGGCCATGTGGAGGGAAACGCCGTGTTTACCTATCTCGACGCATTCTCCACCGACCAAGATTTTGCCGACTTCTGGCCCGACTTCGCCAATCTCGATGAGCTGAAGGCTGCCTATACAGCCGGCGGAATTGGCGATATGAAGTGCAAGAAACTGCTCAACAACGTCATCAACCGCATGCTCGACCCCATCCGTGCTCGTCGTCATGAGTACGAGCAGGACATTCCCGAGATATTCAACATCCTGAAAAAGGGTTCAGATGCCGCACGCGAAGTGGCCGCACAGACGATGGACGACGTGCGCCGCGCCATGCGCATCGACTATTTCGACGATGCCGCCCTCATCGCAGAGCAGGCCGAGAAATATAAAAAACTCTGATCATACCATTTTAAGGAAGGACACCCTATCCCATTCGGGACAGGAGTCTTTCCTTTTTTTTAATCATCATTATCTCAGGGATATGCCCGCTCATGTCCCCATAGCAATACCCCACAATGCAAAGATTCATATACAGCCTCATCCTCTCTCTGGCCGTGATTTCCTCTTCGGCACAGGCTCTCGTGTTCAAAGCTCCGGTAGACTATGACTACGACAACCTGCGCCATGTAGAAATCAAAGATGGCCATTACACCATCGGTCAGCTGAAAAAAGGGCGATTTGTCCCTGTTGCTCCAGACACCTCCCGCCCCTTGGACTTCGGCGGAGAGACAACCTTCACAGCCTTCCTCAGTGCCGACGGCGACCATGCCGTGCTGACACCTTCAAACCGCAATATGCATCAGCGCGAAGCATCACTCTACAGCCTCGGCGACCGTGTGCTCATGGCACAGAATATTGTCAGGGATGAAGCCGCCTCACGCCTCGACACCACCTATATGATGAGTTTCAAGGTGCGCAAACTGATGACGCAGGAGGGACTCCCCAAAGACTATGACGGACCCTTTGAGCTGGAAATGGATATCACTCCCGATGACACCACCACCACTTCCTCTGTGGAAATGGTCAACGACGAAGGAGACACACTGACCCTGCAAATGGACAAGCCATCGCGCATGCTCACCCTCACACAGGGTTCCACGCGCATCACCATGTCCCTGCAAGATGCCGTAGACGAAGATATGGCGGGAGTGTGGCATCTCAATCTTATGATAAGCCGACAGACAGCGGAGGTATTTGTCAACGAGGGTAGGGGAGTAATGAGCCATTCGATTACTCTGAACCATCCTCTTTCCACCGTCAGGCTGATGTCTGAGGGCGGCAAAACGAAATTTTCCAATATCTGCATTTACCGCAAACCCATACAGCCCCTACGGCTGACACAATGAGTTGCCGCATGATGAAAGCGTGTGCCAACACCGTCAGACCTCTCCCATCCCCGTTTTCAACAGACTCAAGGGAGAGTGAGAAGGAGCTTGTTACAGCGTTTTCTTACCGTATTGCGTTCGCAATACACGCGTACTTCGTTCGCAATACACATGTACTCCGTTCGCAATACGCTCGTACTGCGAACGCCATACGGTAAGAAAACATACGCTTTCAGCAGAACATCGGGGCATTTTCGCCTGTCAACACTACCGTACAGGTTAAGAATAACCACTGTCTTTAAAAATAAAAAGCATGAAAACTTCAGTTATTCTGCAAAAAAAGGGTTATATTTGCAACTGCTATTTCAATGACTAATAATCCAGATTCTGAATAACACATGATACCTAAAACGATACATCTCTGCTGGTTCAGCGACTCTCCCTTCCCTGTAGAAATCAAGGCCTGCATCCACTCGTGGCAAGAGAAGATGCCCGATTACACCATACGCCGATGGTCCATGGCCGACGCACGGGCCCTGCACTGCGACTATATCGACGAGGCTCTGGCCCACCGCAAGTGGGCTTTTGCCGCCGACGCGGTAAGGTTTCATGCCGTCTACTCCGAAGGAGGAATCTATATGGACAGCGACATCCTGCTCTACAAGAACTTTGAGCACCTCATTCCGCAAGAGGGCTTCGTGACATTCAACGAAAATCTGGTGAACAGCAACGCCCCGCTGTCACTGCAGGCCGCCTTCTTCATGGCCGAGAAAGGCAACCGCTATTGCGGGCAGCTGGCCGAATACTATCGCAACCATCATTTCGTGCAGCCTGACGGGAGCCTCGACGAGACCATTTCGCCGCATATCATGGGGCGCATCGCCGCCAGATACGGTCTGCAGGACGTGCAGGAGATACAACGTCTGGATGGCATCACGGTCTATCCCACGGCCTATGTCGCACCCCGCAAGAAGTATCAGCGACACGAGGAGACCTTTGCCCGACACCTGGTGAACCATAGTTGGAAGAAAAGGAAGTTTGGAAGGAAAATAGAGATATTCTTCAAGCACAATTATCATATCGTGAAATATCTGCTTTTCAAGCAGTATTAAACGGTTGAGAAGGCTTTCTTTTTTTTATTTTTCCTTTGCGCTTTCTGTTTTTTTACACTAACTTTGCAATTGTCTATGTTTAGATACAAGAATATAAAAACAACACACTATAATGGAATACAAATTCAGTGATATTGAGAAAAAATGGCAAACTCTCTGGGTAGAGAGGAAAACCTATAAGGTTGTAGAAGATCCCAACCGTCCGAAATACTATGTTCTGAACATGTTCCCCTACCCATCAGGTGCCGGACTCCATGTGGGTCATCCTCTCGGATATATTGCCAGCGACATTTATGCACGATATAAGCGTCTGAACGGCTTCAACGTACTCAACCCGATGGGCTACGATGCCTACGGATTGCCTGCTGAACAGTATGCCATCAAGACCGGACAGCATCCTGCCATCACCACCGAGGAGAATATCAATCACTATCGTGAACAGCTGGACAAGATAGGATTTTGCTTCGACTGGGACCGTGAGGTGCGCACCTGCGACCCCGAATATTATCACTGGACGCAGTGGGCTTTTGAGCGAATGTTTAATTCTTATTTCGACAAAACCCAGAACAAGGCACTGTCTATCGACCAGCTGATCAATCATTTTAAGCATTTCGGCACCGAAGATCTCAACGTGGCCCAGTCGGATGAGACCCTGTCATTTACCGCCGACGAGTGGAACGCCATGAGTGAGGCCGAGCAGAGCCGCGTGCTGATGAACTACCGCATAGCCTATAAGGGCGAGACGATGGTCAACTGGTGTGCCGGACTGGGCACCGTGCTGGCCAACGACGAGGTGGTAGAGGGCGTGAGTGTGCGCGGAGGATACCCCGTGGTGCAGAAGAAGATGAGCCAGTGGTGCCTGCGTGTGTCTGCCTACGCCCAGCGGTTGCTGGAGGGTCTGGACTCCGTGCAGTGGAGCGACTCCATCACCGAGACCCAGAAAAACTGGATCGGACGTTCTGAAGGTACTGAGGTGGAATTCACCATTCTCAACTCTCCATTATCATTCACCATCTTCACTACCCGTGCAGACACCATGTTTGGCGTAACGTTCATGGTGCTTGCACCCGAGTCTGACTATGTGTCTCAGGTGACAACGCCCGAGCAGAAGGCTGCTGTCGACGAATACCTGAACTATGTGAAGAAGCGCACCGAGCTCGATCGCATGTCCGACCGCAAGGTGACGGGTGTGTTCACGGGTTCCTATGCCATCAACCCCTTTACCCAGGAGGCTATCCCCATCTGGGTTTCCGAGTATGTGCTGGCAGGCTATGGCACGGGTGCCATCATGGCTGTGCCGGCCCACGACAGCCGCGACTATGCGTTTGCCAAGCATTTCGGTCTGCCGATTGTGCCGCTCATCGAGGGTGCCGACGTGTCGGAGGAGAGCTTCGACGCCAAGGAAGGCATCGTGACCAACTCGCCCGCCGAGGGCAAGGAGAGCCTCGACGGCTTCAGTCTCAACGGTCTCACGGTGAAGGAAGCGATAGCCGCCACCAAGCGGTTTGTGACCGAGAAAGGCATTGGACGGGTGAAAGTGAACTACCGTATCCGTGATGCCATCTTCTCCCGCCAGCGTTATTGGGGTGAGCCGTTCCCCGTTTACTACGACAACGGCATCCCCAAGATGATTCCCGAGGAGTGTCTCCCCATCGAGTTGCCGGAGATCAAGGAATACAAGCCGACAGAGACGGGTGAGCCGCCATTGGGTCGCGCCACCAAGTGGGCATGGGATACGAGCACAAATACGGTGGTGGAGAACAGTATGATTGACGAGCAGACGGTATTCCCCATCGACCTTTACACCATGCCTGGATTTGCGGGTTCGAGTGCCTATTACCTGCGTTATATGGATCCCCACAATGTACATTCACTGGTTTGCCAGTCGGCTGACGAATACTGGCGACAGGTAGACCTCTACGTGGGCGGTACGGAGCATGCCACAGGACACCTCATCTACAGCCGTTTCTGGAACAAGTTCCTCTATGATCAGGGTGTGAGCTGCGAGGAAGAACCCTTCCAGAAGCTCATCAATCAGGGCATGATTCAGGGCCGAAGCAACTTTGTGTATCGTGTCAACGAGCTCTCGACCAGCGAGAAACCGGTGTTTGTTAGCTACAATCTGCGTGGACAATACAAGGATGTGACACCGATTCATGTGTGGGTAAACCTCGTGAAAAACGACATTCTCGACGTGGAGGCCTTCAAACAGTGGAGTCCTGAATACGAGAATGCGGAGTTTATCCTCGAAAATGACAAATATATCTGTGGATGGGCCATAGAGAAAATGTCGAAGTCGATGTACAATGTGGTCAACCCCGACGATATTGTGCGCGACTATGGAGCCGATACTCTGCGTCTCTATGAGATGTTCCTTGGCCCTGTAGAGGCCAGCAAGCCCTGGGATACCAATGGTATTGACGGCTGTTTCCGCTTCCTGAAGAAGTTCTGGAACCTCTTCTGGGACAATCGTTCCGGGAAGTTTGTCGTAGACGATTCGGCCCCTTCAAAAGAGAGTTTGAAGAGCGTTCATAAGCTCATCAAGAAGGTGTCGGGCGACATCGAGAGTTTCTCCTACAACACAAGCATATCAGCCTTCATGATCTGCGTGAACGAATTGGGTCAGCAGAAGTGTCACAGCCGTGAGCTGTTGCGCCAGATGGTGATTCTCATCGCACCTTTCACACCCCACATTGCCGAGGAACTCTGGGAGCAACTTGGTGAGGAAGGCTCTGTCTGCGATGCTCAATGGCCAGCCTGGAACGAGGAATACCTCAAGGAAGACGAGATTCAGATGACCGTGAGCTTCAACGGAAAGGCCCGCTATCAGAAGATGTTCTCTGCTGAAGCCAGCAAGGAGGACATCGAAAAGCAAACCCTCGACGACGACCGCACTGCCAAATATCTCGACGGCAAACAAGTGATGAAAGTCATTGTGGTGCCGAAGAAGATCATCAACATTGTGGTGAAGTAGTGTGTTAGTGGGGTGGTGTGTTGGTGAGTTGGTTTTCATGGTTGTCAGTATATGGCTTTGATCGTTCAAAAAACTGTTTATGGAGAAGTTCTATTACAGAAGACTGAATGTCTATCAGAATGCCAAAACGCTGGTCATTGAAATCTACAACCTACTCAACATCTTCCCCAAGACCGAGATGTTTGCCCTTTGCAGTCAGATCAGAAGGGCATCCACCTCCGTCCTCCTCAACATAGCCGAAGGCACTGGAAGGTTTTCTCCCAAGGAGAAAATACGCTTTCTTGATATTGCCAACGGCTCCCTGCTTGAGGTTTCGAGCCAGATGGATGTTGCAGAAAGTCTGGGATATATCAGTCATGAGCAGTTGGAACACTTCGATGAAGCCATATTGGTAATCTCAAAGCAACTCTCCAAACTCATTTCTGCCATCGCCAACGGTCATCCACAACCCACTAACTCACCATCAAACCCACCCACCAACTCACCCACTCACTAACAAACCAACCCACCAACAAACCCACCCACCACCCCATGACCATCGACCATCGCATCATACTCAATGAAACCAAGGATTATATCTTTATAACCCTTGGACTCATGTTATATGCCTTTGCATGGACATTCTTCCTGTTGCCCTACGAAATTGTAACCGGAGGAGTGACCGGTATGTCTGCCATCATCTTCTATGCCATTAAGATTCCAATTGAATACAGTTATTTTGTTATCAATGCTGTGTTGTTGGCATTGGCACTGAAGATATTGGGCGTGAAGTTCCTGATGAAGACTATCTATGCTATTTTTGCCTTATCCTTCATGCTTTGGATATCGCAGAAGCTCATGCCCGTAGACGAAGCCGGACACTATGTGAAGATATTGGGCGAGGGTCAGGACTTCATGTCACTGCTCATCGGCTGTACAATGACCGGCACATCACTGGCCATCGTGTTCATGAACAATGGTTCGACGGGTGGAACAGATATCATTGCTGCCTCAGTCAACAAGTTCTATAACCTGTCTTTGGGTCAGGTGCTCATCGCCGTAGACCTTTGCATCATCGGCAGCTGTCTCTTTGTGCCGCAGTTTGGCGACGGATTAAACCGCATACACAAGGTGGTTTTCGGTCTCTGTACTATGGTGGTGGAGAACTTCATGCTCGACTACGTGATGAATGCACGCCGGGAATCGGTGCAGTTTATGATCTTTTCGAAGAAGTATCAGGAGATTGCCAATGCCATCGGAACACAGATGGACCACGGCGTAACGATACTCGACGGACACGGATGGTACACCGGACAGGATATGAAGGTGCTGTGTATCCTCGCCAAAAAGCGTGAGAGCACATCGATATTCCGACTCATCAAGATTATCGATCCTAACGCTTTTGTGAGCCAAAGTTCTGTCATCGGTGTTTATGGAGAGGGTTTTGACAATATCAAAGTGAAGGTAACGCAGAACCATATCGACAACACCCTGCCCAAATCCACGGGAAATATCTCCCAGAACAAACCTCAATCAGAAGAAAAATAAACTGCATCGGTCATGAAAATCGTATTTGCGACCAACAATAATCATAAGTTACAGGAAATCCGTGAGATACTCGGGCCTGAGTTTGAAATCGTTTCTCTCGCCGACATTGGATGCCACACGGACATCCCCGAGACTGGAAACACACTCGAAGAGAATGCTCATCAGAAGGCGGAATATATCTTCGACCATTATCATCTCAACTGTTTTGCCGACGATACGGGCCTCGAAGTGGAGGCGTTGAATGGTGCACCGGGCGTGCATTCGGCCCGTTATGCCGAGGGAACAGACCACGACAGCAATGCGAATATGGACAAACTCCTGCGCGAACTGGGCGATAACCCGAACCGAAAAGCACGTTTCCGCACCGTCATCTCACTCATCACGATGGAGGGCGACAACCCTCTCTGCAGTCGAGAATACCAGTTTGAGGGTGAGGTGAAAGGCCGTATAGACACAGAAAAACATGGTAACGAGGGCTTCGGATATGACCCATTGTTCATCCCCGAAGGCTATGACAAGAGCTTTGCAGAGCTGGGAGAGGAAATCAAAAACCAGATTTCGCATCGTGCCAGGGCCGTGAAGAAACTGGCAGAGCACCTCAAAGCATGAATTATTTTTGTCCACTAAAGGTATAATGTTACCTAAATAAAGTCTGGACAGATGCTCTTTCTGTGAATTTTTGAATTTAGTGGATTGAAATATGGGGTCCACTAAAGACACAAAAGGCTCAAAAAGTAAGCTGCCGCGCATTCTAATGAATGCTTAAGGACACAGACATTACAATGAATAAATGGTCCATAAAAGGCACTAAAGGCTCAGAAAAGATGCTGACGCGCATTCTGAAGAATGCTTAAGGACACAGACATTACAATGAATAAATGGTCCACAAAAGGCACTAAAGGCCCAGAAAAGATGCTGACGCGCATTCTAATGAATGCTTAAGGACACAGACATTACAATGAATAAATGGTCCACAAAAGGCACTAAAAACTCAAAAAGGGTAATCTTTCGCGCATTCTAAAGAATGCTTAAGAGCACAGACATTACTCCATAATAGTGTTTTAAACCGTTAATAATAGTGTTTTAAACCGTTAATAATAGTGTTTTAAGCAGTTATATTTCGGCCTATTGTCGGATTTAATAAATACCAAATGGAAACTCATCAAGACAATTACCTTTATCAAGAGGAATCCTATAAGATCATCGGGGCGGCTTTGAATGTGCATAAAAGTTTAGGATGCGGTTTTCTTGAAGCGGTCTATGGCGATGCCTTGGAGATAGAATTTGCCCAACAGGGAATAGCATACGAAAGAGAAAAGCGTATCAACATTGAATACAAAGGATATCAACTGAACCACCAATATTGCGCAGACTTTGTTTGTTTCGGTAAGATCATTGTTGAACTGAAGGCTTTGGACCAAGTCAATAACCAACATTATTCTCAAGTAATCAATTATTTGAAGGCTTCAAAGATGAAGTTAGGCATTCTCCTAAACTTCGGAGAGGTAACGCTAAAACCCAAAAGAATCATCTATTAACAGCCTATTTTTTCAATAGACAAAGGTAATGTCTGTGCTTTTAAGCATTCTTCAGAATGCGTAAAAGAATAATATTCCTGAACCTTTAGTGGCTTTTATGGATCATTTATTAATGTAATGTCTGTGCCTTCAAGCATTCTTCAGAATGCGTAAAAGAATAATATTTCTGAGCCTTTAGTGGCTTTTATGGACCATTTATTCATTGTAATGTCTGCGTCTTCAAGCATTCATTAGAATGCGCGTCAGTATGTTTTCTGAGTCTTTTGTGTTTTTTGTGGACCATTTATTCATTGTAATGTCTGCGTCTTTAAGCATTCTTCAGAATGCGCGAAAGAAAAGTTTTCTGAGCCTTTAGTGGCTTTTGTGGACAAAAATTCACAATCCACTAAGGACACAAAATACTCAAATTCAATCATCCCATTAACTTTTTCAGAGTCTTTAATGACTTTCGTGGACAATACTTCACAGTCCACTAAGGACACAAAAATCACCAATTCAAGTCACCTATTTGTTTTAGTGGACTCGTCATCTCCCTTCATTTCGTCCAAAAAGACGATTTTAATTCCCTGTTTTTATAATAAAATGCTCTATTTGAGGATTATATAATTATGAAGAGGAACATTATCACGTCACTAATTCTACTCTTGTTTTTTAGTAGTGGAACAATGGCCCAGACAGGTCAGTGGAAGTCATACCTGAGCTATTACGAGCCAACAGAGATTGAGGAGGGTAGTGGAAACATGCTCTATGTGTTAGCTTCCAACGGACTATATTCGTATGATGAAGACGACCAAAGCGTGCAGACCTACGACAAGACCACCGTGCTCAACGACTGTGGAATAGCGCATATCGCCTGGAATTCATCCGCCAAGCGACTCGTCATCGTTTACCAGAACTACAACATCGACCTGCTTTCGACAAGCAGTGACGTGGTGAATATAGCCGACTACATGAACAAGTCGATGACAGAAGACAAGACCGTGAACGGCATCGATGTCTCCGGAGCCTATGCCTACCTCTCCACGGCCTTTGGAATCGTTAAAATCAACGTAGCCGATGCCCAGATCAGCGACACCTATCAGCTGGGCTTCGACGTGGAATACACTTACGTCGACGGTGGCTATCTCTACGCGGCGAGCAGCACACAGGGCCTCTACCGCGGACTGATGACCAGCAATCTGCTCGACAAAGCCAACTGGACACGCGTGGGCAACTATGTGGCACGACCCAAAACGATGGATGCTGACAAACTCGCCTTGGTGAAAACACTCAACATCGACGGTCCGAAATACAACTACTTCGGCCGCATGCTTTTCCAAAACGGACTGCTCTACACCGTCGGCGGCGGCTACACCGTCGTGAACGACCTCCATCGACCCGGATGCATCCAAGTGCTCTCGGGCGACAAATGGACCATCTATCAAGACGATATCGAGTCGACCACCGGCGTGCAATTTGTCGATTTGAACAGCGTCACCATCGACCCCAAGGACACATCACATGTGTTTGCCTCCGGCCGTACAGGACTCTACGAATACCGCAACGGCAAGTTTCAGAAACTATACACCTATGACAACAGTCCGCTCATATCCGCCTTCACCACCAACAAAAACTATGTCGTGGTGCAGGATGCCGCCTTCGACAGCAATGGAAGCCTCTGGTGTCTCAACAGTCTGAACAATTCGCAGAACATTCTGGAACTGAACACCAGCAGCGAATGGGTTTCCCACCGCTCCGATGCCCTGCTGAACAACGGCAGTGGACTTGCCAACATGCAGCAAATCCTGTTCGACAGCCGCAGCCTCATGTGGTTTGTCAACGACAGCCACGTGCTCCCCTCGTTCTATGCCTACCAGCCTTCCACAGGAAATATCAACAGTTATAAGTCATTTGTCAACGAGGACGGCTCGACTTTAAGTCCCACCTATATTCATGCCATTGCCGAAGACCAAAATCAGAACATCTGGATAGGCACCAACATCGGCCCGCTGATGCTGGAGAGCGACCAGATCACGGCCGACAGTCCCGTGCTCACCCAGGTGAAAGTGCCCCGCAACGACGGCACCAACTATGCCGACTACCTGCTCTCGGGCGTCGACATCAGCTGCATGGTCATCGACCAAGCCAACCGCAAATGGTTTGGCACCAACGGCAACGGCATCTTCCTCATCAGTGCAGACAATATCCATCAGCTGCTGCATCTCACCCAGAGTAACAGCCAGCTCCTCTCCAACAACATTGAGTCGATGGCTATCAATCCCACCACAGGAGAACTTTTCATTGGTACCGACAAGGGATTGTGCTCCTATATGACCAATGCCACCACAGCCGCCGACGGCATGACAAAAGACAATGTCTATGCTTACCCTAACCCCGTGCGCCCCGACTATGCCGGTGCCATCACCATCACAGGTCTTGACGAAGATGCCGACGTGAAGATAGTGACCGCCAACGGCACGCTCGTGAACAGCGGAAGGGCTTCCGGCGGACTATACAAATGGTATGGTCTCGACCAGAGTGGCCGGCGCGTGGCATCGGGAGTCTACATGGTTGAGGTGGCGACGGCCGACGGAGAAAAGGGTGTTGTCTGCAAAATCGCTATCGTGAACTGACCGAAAGGGCCGTTACCAGAAACGGCAACGACATGTCAAGATAGGTAATATCATAGGTCGACGAGAAGAGATCGTAGTTGGCCGATATCACCATGTTGTGCAGAAACGTCACCACCACAAGCGTCAGCAGGAAAGCCGCCGTGTTTTTCATCAGCATCGGGAAACCCTTCTCACGCTCTGCCTGATATGTCCATCCTGCAGCCCAATAGACAAACAGCGGTACGAAAAGGATGAAATCCATCGCATGAATCTGGCGCGACTGCAACACAAAGGGATTAAATTTGAAAAACAACAGATCGTTCATGTCCCATACGATGAACGGCAGAAAGGTCAACCCAAAGACCACCACGACCACCATGGGAAACAGCATGCGACGCTGACTTCCCATTTTCCACCATTCCAACAAATAATACATGCCCAGCGGCACCACTGCCGTGAGCCTCGTGCTCATGAGCAGTCCACAGCCTATGGCTATCGTCCAATAGTGCTCATCAAGCCTCGTGCGATGCTTATAGAGCAGGATGACGATGGCCGCCACAAGCATGAAGTTGGTCACCATGTCGCTCCTCACAACCACCTCATAGACAAATGCCGGCGACAATATGAGCAGCACCACCGTGCGCAGCGCCGACACATTACCCGCATACGACCTCACAGCATAGGTCAGTGCGCCCCAAACGAGAAACACCGACAATCCCACATCGTTGAGAAAATAGAACGGCAGATGGAAGATTTGCCATACAGGAAAGGGCGATCCATACCCGCCAAGATGTGTCTGGGCCATATAAGGAAACTCTCCATCCATCATCAGGCTGAGAAAATTGTGGATGGCCGACCACCGGTCTACTTGTATCCTATATGGGTCAAGACTCAACTGAATAGCCGCCAACACCGTCATACAACCTAAAAACACCACTCCCAACACCCTGCTGTCTACCCGTAGGCGCGCCCACCTGCGCCCAAACATCAAAGCAAATACCAGCAAACAGCCTAAGAGATAGATCAGCGAGACGGAACAGGCCACGCCAATACCTATCCGTAATGAATACTTCATCACAAACAACAGATTGACGATAACATATAAGAATATCAATTTCCCACGCATGATCAATTTTGTTTTAATCTGTAAAAACACATCTGTCTATCTCATACCGTCACCCGTCCATGAAATCATTTCACGCTCAGGTTATCCTCACTTCTTTATATTCTTCTTATCTTTCTTTAAAAATAAAAAAGAAAAAAGAGTAAGATGATAGGCTGTGGATAACGGGATAACTCATGGTTCGAATATTTGGTTATTTGGATATACACATTTTGCATCAGGTTATTCACAGATATGAGTCATATCTTTTCCGTGATATTCAATAGATTGAATGACTTATCCACAATCTTGTTTATCACTGCAAAGTTAATAAGTTTATATCTTTTTACTCTCTAAAACTGTGGAAAAGTTAGAATAATCACTTTGAAAACTCTGTGGATATCCATATTTGCCGGAACCCCCGAAACGGGTTGTGGATAATCCTTTAGTTTTCCACAGAGTTATCCATACGGTTTTCCACAGTTTTATCCACAATTTGTTGACTTATCAACATGGCAATATCCGAGAGATGGAAAGACCCAAGTGAGAGAAGGGGAGTGTGGATAAGAAAGAGAGGTGGGAGAACTATGTTTCTAAAAAAATATAACTATATTGTCATGATAATTCTGAAATATGTCTTGCTTTCCAGTCCCTTCTTCCAGCTGTCTTATACCCCTGTTTTCACCTCCACTATCCCATGGCAGAGGCAAAAAGCCGGCGTTTTTCTGCGATTTCACCCCGATTTTCCTCCTTTTTCTACTGTTTTCAGCTCCTAAAAGGGCGTTTTTGTCTCGCGATAACTATCTAATCGTGTCACGATTAGTATCTAATCGCACGACAATTAGTACCTAATCGCAAAACCATATTTTGTCAAGGAAATACAAGATACTGATTATCAATAGGATAAAAATTCCCTGTTTTTGCCCGATTTTCGCCCCATCCTATACCCGATGGCCAAATAAGGGATGAAACAGCAAATAATGTTCAAATTATTTCATCGGTATTTTTCCACTGTCAGATTAGAATGTTCGAAAAAAAAATCCGGTGCATATAACAAAACATTCCAAGCATCTACCAAGAGACAATGTGTTTGTGTCTTTCTGCTGTTGTCTTATTTTTATAAAATGGTATGACTGACTCTCTGGAGTACTCTTTGCATGAGACAAACTCCATGATCTATTATTTTCCTCATGGCTTACCCGCATATTTTCCCAGCACCGTTATAAAACAGAGCAATGATTTGGCGGTTTTCGCATAAAAGCGTATATTTGCATTTGATAACCCACAGGCCCACAGGCTCGGAAAAGGGTATAACCTCAGAAGAAAATCGTTATGGCAAAACATACGTTATGGCATGATGAATATTGGCTGCTACTCATGCAACTCTATCTGAAGCGGCCGCAAGGCGTGAAGCCTCTTTACAGCCGGGGACTCGTAGACCTCGCCTTGGAACTGCATATTGTTCCGGAATATCTATATCGACAGATGTTCAGATTGAGGCAGCTGGATACTCCCCGCATACAACAGCTGTGGGACAAATATGCCACACGGCCCAAAAAGCTGACGCGTGTCGTCACCCTGCTGCGGCAGATGAGCGGTTTTGGAAACTACGAAGAGTTCTATGCCGGTGTGGAAGTGAACGAATCGTGGGAACGAGACTTCAAGCCTGTCGACAACCGTGAGGGCGAAGAGGCTATCACGCCAGCCAAGCTCATCATGATACTCGACCTCTATTTCAGGCTCGTGCCCGACACAATGGTGAAGGAGACGCCCGAGGTGGTGGAGCTGGCCAGACTCATCCGCTCGACACCCGACGAGGTGACCGATGTGATGGAGGTGTTTCGCTTCTGCGACCCGCTGCTCTCCCACGAAGACATGATGATACACCCGTTGCTTACGCCGTGCATGAACATATGGAAACGGTTTGGCAACGAACCGCCCGAAAAACTCTCGGCATTGGCAGCCCAGCTAAAAGAATATTGGAAATAAACACCTGTCAGGGATAAAAAACGTATGCCACAGAAACTCATTCAGACCCAGACCCAACAGCAAGTGCAGCAGCAGCGCCTCTCGCAACAGCAGATGTTGCAGGTGAAGTTGCTGGAGATGCCATTGGCCGAACTGGAAGAAAACATTCTCACGGAGCTGGACGACAACCCTGCTCTGGAGGAGAAGCGTGATGATTTCGACACGGCTGATAATATAAGTGGTGAGGAGAACGATGGAAACCGTGATGGCGACGAGGAACTGTATGAGGAGAAAAGCGAGCGTGAAGAGCGCGAGGAGGCACTCGACAATGCGCTTGAAAGTCTTGGTAGCGACGACGAACTACCTGCACCCGACATTCATATCGGGTCGGCTGCTAATCCCGATGCAGACTATGAAGAGATTGTATGGGGCGACACTACGTCGTTCTACGACAAGCTGAAGGAACAGATGGGGATGCTCGAACTGACCGAGGAGCAACATGACGTGATGGAATACATCATCGGGTCGCTCGACAACGACGGCCTGCTGCGCAAAGACCTTGACGACATAGCCGACGAACTGGCCATCTATCACAACATCGACGTGTCGGCCGAATATATCCACGATGTGTTGCGGCGGCTGCAGACGTTCGATCCCGCGGGCATCGGCGCACGGTCGTTGCAGGAGTGTCTGCTCCTCCAGATAGAGCGCAGGCCCGACGGCCGGCTGCGCGACCTCATGCAAGAGGTCATCACCGACCACTTTGAGGAGTTCACCAAGAAGCACTGGGACAAGATTTCCGCGGCACTGCAGCTCACCGATGAGCAGGCCGCCATCGTGCAGCAGGAGTTGCGCAAGCTCAATCCCAAACCCGGGGCAGCCCTCGGCGAGACCCTCGGGAGAAACACCCAGCAGATTACTCCCGACTTTGTGGTCGACACAGACGAGGAGGGCAGCGTGACGTTCACCATCAACCGCGGCCGCATTCCCGAACTGAAGGTGTCGCCATCGTTCAACGAGATGGTCAACACCTATAAGACCCACCGCCACCAGATGAACCGGCAGGAGAAGGAAGCCCTGCTCTATGCCAAGGAGAAAGTGGAGAAGGCGCAGGGATATATCGAGGCCGTGAAGCAGCGGAGGCGCACGCTCTATGTCACGATGAAAGCCATCATCCAGTGGCAGAAGAAATTTTTCCAGGATGGAGACGAGGCCGACCTGCGCCCGATGATACTTAAGGACATCGCCGAGAAGACCGGTCTCGACATCTCGACCATATCGCGTGTGAGCAACGTGAAGTATGCACAGACCCGCTGGGGCACCTTCCCGCTGAGGTTTTTCTTCACCGACAGCTATGTCACCAAGGATGGTGAGGAGATGTCTACACGCAAGATCAAGCTCGCCCTGAAAGAGCTTATCGGACAGGAGGAGGCACGCAAGCCGCTCAGCGACGATGCTCTCGCCGCAGAGATGAAGCGTCGCGGATATCCCATTGCGCGCCGCACGGTGGCCAAATACCGCGAGCAGCTCGGCATTCCCGTGGCGAGACTGAGAAAAGGATAATCAGCTTGACAGATAACATCGAACATGAAAGAAAAGAACATTATATTAGCGGCGCGCGTGATAAGCATGCTCTTCACACCGTTCTACCTGCCATTTGTCGGACTCATCGCCCTGTTTATCTTCAGCTATATGAGTCTGATGCCATGGCAATACAAGTTCATGGTGCTCACGATGGTCTATCTTTTCACCATCCTTCTCCCTACTCTGCTCATCCATGTCTACCGTCGTTATCAGGGCTGGTCGACGTTGGAGATCGGACAGAAGGAGCGGCGCATGGTGCCATACATCATCGCCATCCTCAGCTATTTTGCCTGCTACTATCTCATGACGATGATGCGCATCCCGCAGTTCATGGCCAATATTCTGTTGGCGGCACTGATGATCCAGGTGGTTTGTGCCATCATCAACGTGTGGTGGAAGATTTCCACCCACACGGCGGCTATCGGTGGCTTCGAGGGTGCGCTGCTGGCCTTCTCGATGTTGTTTGTGTTCAATCCCCTCTGGTGGTTTTGCATTATCCTCATCATCGCCGGTATGGTGGGCACCAGCCGTATGATTTTGCGTCAGCATACGCTCACACAGGTGGTCGCCGGCTTCTTGGTGGGAATGGTGGCAGGGTTCTGGCTGATAATATAGGGGCCTCTGTAAAGGAACCTGGGGCCTCCCCAAGCCCCTCCAAAGGAGGGGGTGTAAGTTTGCTTGGAGGTTGATAGAGCCCACGCCGGACGGCTAAAAGTTCAATGTTCAAAGCTCAAAGTTCAAAGGAAAGGAAGCGCAGCAGCCCCCAGTGTAGAGCAAGGAGAGCAAGGTTTTGGCCTATAAAGAATTAACTTTGCAACCGAAAGCCTCCCCACGCCGGATGGCTAAAGTTCAAAGTTCAATGTTCAAATTTCAAAGTTAATGCCCTTAACGTAGTAACTTGGGGAAAGAATTCCCCAGTGCCGGAGGGCAAATGTTTAAAGTTCAAAATTCAAAGTTCAAAGGATATGACACCTATTATTAGTATTATCATGGGCTCGACAAGCGACCTGCCCGTTATGGAAAAAGCTTGTAAGTGGCTGAATGATCAGCAGATTCCGTTTGAGGTGAATGCCCTGTCGGCCCATCGCACACCCGATGCCGTAGAGAATTTCGCCAAGAATGCCAAGGCAAGAGGCATCAAAGTCATCATTGCCGCCGCAGGAATGGCTGCCGCCCTGCCGGGCGTGATAGCCGCCTCTACACCACTGCCGGTCATCGGTGTGCCCATCAAAGGCATGCTCGACGGTCTCGACGCGATGTTGAGCATCATCCAGATGCCACCGGGCATACCCGTGGCAACGGTCGGTGTGAACGGCGCGCAGAACGCAGCGATACTCGCCGCGGAGATGATTGCCCTCGGAGACGAGGAGATTGCCAAGAAGATTGATGCGTGGAAGGCCGGCCTCGGCTCGAAGATCGAGAAGGCAAACGCCGAACTCGCCGCCATCAAGGACTACGAATACAAGTGTAATTAACAGGGGATCATCACCCCATCCCATGATTATGATAGATCTATTTAATTATCGTCGTCGCGAGTCTTCGCTCGTACATATCGGCGCACTCGACATGGGTGCGGACAAACCGATACGCATCCAGTCGATGACCACGACCGATACCAACGATACCGAGGCTTGCGTGGCGCAGGCCGAACGCATCATCAAGGCCGGAGGAGAACTCGTGCGCCTCACCACACAGGGCATCAAGGAGTCCGAAAACCTCCGGAACATCAACGCCGGAATACGTGCCGACGGTTTTTCCACGCCCTTGGTGGCCGACGTTCACTTCAATCCCAACGTGGCAGACGTGGCCGCACGCTTCACCGAGAAGGTGCGTGTGAACCCCGGAAACTATGTGGATCCGGCCCGAAAGTTTGTGAAACTGGAATATACCGACGAGGAATATGCCCAGGAAATCAAGAAGATCGAGGACCGGTTTGTGCCGTTTCTCAATATCTGCAAGGAGCATCACACGGCCATCCGCATCGGTGTGAACCACGGATCGCTGTCCGACCGCATCCGCAACCGCTACGGCGACACGCCCGAAGGCATTGTGGAGAGCTGTATGGAGTTCCTGCGTATCTGCAAGAAAGAGCAGTTCTCGGATGTCGTCATTTCCATCAAGGCCAGCAATACGGTGGTGATGGTGCGATCGATGAGGCTGTTGGTGGAGACGATGGAGAAAGAGGACATGCACTATCCGTTGCATCTCGGCGTGACGGAGGCAGGCGAAGGCGAGGACGGCCGCATCAAGAGTGCGGTGGGAATCGGTGCACTTCTGGCCGACGGCATAGGCGATACCATCCGCGTGTCGCTCTCCGAGGAGCCCGAAGCAGAGATTCCTGTGGCCCGCCATCTGGTCGATTATGTCGGTCGGAAAGCCGGACACCTCATGGTTCCGGGTACGCCTTACGAGGGCTTCGACTGGTTGAGGCCCGAGCGTCGCGCTACCACGGCAGTGGGAAACATCGGCGAACGCCATGTGCCCATTGTGATTATGTCGGAGAAAAAGAATGAGGACAAGGCTGAAACGCCTGTCAAAGTGGTGACGGCAAAGCCCAAAGCCGACTACATCTACGTGGGTTCGGAACTGCCCGAAAAGCCCAAAGAGGGTCAGAAATATATCGTAGACTTCAATGTCTATGCCGAACTCGTCGACCCATCGGCATCGTCTGCCAGCCGTGAGGCATGGTCGGAGGCCATCGGAAAAAGCCTTTTCCCCATCTTTCCGGTATCGGCTATGCCCTTCGTGGCAATGATTCAGGCTCCCATGAAGTTCCTCGTGGTGCAGTTTGGAACACCTGCCGAGGAGTACTTGGCGTGTCTGAAGACCCATCCCGAGGTTGTGGTGGTGGCGACAAGCAACCATCAGAACCGTCTTGGAGAGCAGCGGGCGCTGGTGCATGAGATGATGACGGCCGAAGTAAATAACCCCGTTGTCTTCGCCCAGATGTACCGATTGAGCGACAAAGAGGAGTTCCAACTGGAGGCTGCAGCCGATATGGGTGCGCTGATGATAGACGGACTGACCGACGGTATATGGCTCATGAACGAGGGAAACATCTCTTACGATGCCATCGAGGAGACCTCCTTCGGCATCCTGCAGGCCGCCCGACTGCGCACAACCCGCACGGAATACATCAGTTGTCCGGGCTGCGGGCGCACGCTCTACGACCTGCGCGAGACTATCGCACGTATCCGTGAGGCCACGGCCGACCTCAAAGGCCTGAAGATTGGCATCATGGGATGCATCGTAAACGGCCCCGGAGAGATGGCCGATGCAGACTATGGCTATGTGGGTGCCGGCCCGAAGAAGGTGTCGCTCTATCGCGGACAGGTCTGCGTGGAGCGCAATATTCCCGAGGAAAATGCCGTGGAGCATCTGCTGAAACTGATTCATGACGACAAGGCGAAAGCCTGATCCGACATACATTCCACAGGCCCGATAGGTCGATTGCTCCTATTGGGCCTGTCCCTACACTATCCATTGTCAAACCGTTGCCCCTCAATGGGCGACACAAACTACCCAACACTATGCAAGGAAGAACCATCAAGGAAATGGATCTGAAGGGCGCTTATCTGCCCGCAGAGACCCGATACGACGACTCAGACAACCTTTATCGCCGCTGTGGGCGGTCGGGCGTGTTGCTCCCGAAAATCAGTTTAGGCTTCTGGCACAACTTCGGCGGGGTGGATCCCTATGAGCGTGCGAGGGCCATCACGCACTATGCCTTCGACCACGGCATCACCCATTTCGACCTTGCCAATAACTACGGCCCACCCTATGGGTCGGCGGAGGAGACGATGGGAAGGCTCATCGACGACGATTTCCGGCCTTATCGCGACGAACTCTTTATCTCGTCGAAGGCCGGTTATGATATGTGGGGAGGACCTTACGGCAACTGGGGCTCGCGCAAATACCTCATGGCGAGCCTCGACCAGAGCCTGAAACGCATGCATCTGGACTATGTAGACCTGTTCTACAGCCATCGTTTCGACCCCGAGACGCCCATCGAGGAGACCATGCAGGCACTCGTCGACATCGTGCGTCAGGGCAAAGCGCTCTACGTGGGCATCTCCAACTGGCCGCTCGAACCCCTGAAACTGGCCACCGAATACCTCAAAGCCCACGACGTGCCGTTGCTCATCTATCAGGGACGACTCAATATTCTCGACCGGAAACCCATCGAAACGGGCATCCTCGACTATTGTGCCGACCAGGGAATAGGCTTCATCAGCTTCTCGCCTTTGGCCCAGGGACTGCTCACCGACCGCTATCTCAACGGCGTTCCGACAGACAGTCGCATGGCCGTTGGGAAGTTTTTGAAGCAGGAACAGCTCACTCCCGAACTCCTTTCCTATCTCCAACGACTCAACTCCACGGCCGCCTCGCGCCACGAAACGCTTGCCGAGATGGCTCTGGCATGGATCCTTCATCAACGGGGAATGACCAGTGTGCTGGTGGGTGCCAGCAGTGTCGCCCAGCTGGAAAAGAACATGCGCTGCGTCTCCGCGCAGCCGTTCGGAGATGAGGAGATTGGAAGTTTTAGGAGTTAAAGGGGGATTGGGGGAAGTTAAAGAAGTTAAGGAAGTTATCGCTTCGCTCAGAAGTTAAAGACATTAGCACAAGCCCACCATAACAAGGAAAGGCCCCTGAACTCCTTTAACTCCCCTAACGTCTTTAACTTCCAAGGAAATTGAGTTTGCGAGGAATTGTCCTTTAACTTCATTAACTCCCTTAACTTCTTTAACTTCGAAGGAAATCGAGTTTGCAAGGAATTGTCCTTTAACTTCATTAACTCCCTTAACTTCTTTAACTTCCCTCCAAACTCAACTCAAAAAACATTGTAACGAAAACCCCAATCTTACGTCTATTAATCATAAAGGATGGATGCCTCCGACTTCAAACAGATATTTCTACCCTGTCATCGCCGCATGTATGCCGCGGCATGGCGACTGACAGGCAACCAACAGGAAGCTGAAGACCTCGTTCAGGATGCCTTGCTGCGACTGTGGACGAAGCGCGAAGAGCTCAAAGTGCCCGACAATGCGGAAGCCTTCTCGGTCACCACCTTGCGCAATCTCTACTATGACCAGCATCGCAAGAAGCACCTCAAGGAAAACGATGAGGAGCCCGAGGAATCGCAAATGCACACCGATCGCGATGCCAGCACAGACATGGAACAGCAGCAGGAGGCTTCACTCGTGCTCAAAGCCATCAGTCTTTTGCCCGACAAACAGCGCTTGGTGATTACCCTTCACGACATCGACAACCTCAGTTACGAGGAAATAGAGGCCCAGACGGGGCTTAATCCGGTCAACATCAGAGTAGCCCTGAGCAGGGCGAGAAAGGCTGTCAGAGACAAGCTGAAGCCCATCAGAACATAACTCAAAGTAAACATGCCATCATGACAACAGAAGAAATCAGACAGAAACTTGAACGGTTTTACGACGCCGAAACCACCCGAGATGAGGAGGAGCAGCTCAAAAGCTTCTTCCAAAGCGACGCCGTGCCCGAGGATCTGAAGGCCGACCAGCAACTCTTCTGCCAGCTGTTTGCTCCGGAAGCCTCTGTTCCCGAAGGACTGGAAGACCGTCTGAGCCACGACATCGAGATGTGGAACACGGTGGAGAAGACCACCAATCGCAAGGCACGCACCGTCAGTCTGCGATGGATAGCAGGCATGGCGGCCAGCCTGCTGGTGCTGCTCTCGCTCGGCACATGGTTCAACCACCGGCAGACCACGACCTCATCGTTCGCCAGCAAGCAGGAAACCTACGACAATCCGAAGGACGCAGCTGGGGAGACCGCACGCGCATTGACCAAATTCTCTATGGCCCTGAACAAGGGAATCGATAAGATGAACAATACTGAAACAAAGGATTAACTATGAAAAAAACAATATTTTTATTTCTCATGACGGCTTTCTGCTTTGTCGCGCACGCTCAAAACTCGCTCTTTTCCAAATACGAGAGCACCAACGGCGTGTCCACAGTGGTGGTGTCGAAAGCCATGTTTCGTATGATGCCCAACATGAATGTAGGCAACCGGAACATCAAAAAGATTGCCTCGAAGATAGACAACCTGAAGGTATTGACCTGTGAGCGGCACGCGCTGATAGCCAAAATCTCCAAGGATGCGGTGCAAATCTACGGCCGGCATCCCTGGGAAGAGGTGATGCGCTATAAGGATGGGGCGAGCAATGTCATCATCTACATGCAGCCGCTGGGTAGAGGAAAATACGAATATGCACTCTATTCGACCGACAAAGGTGAATTAGAGATTATCAATATCATAGGGAATATTACCTTGCAGGAAATCAAATCGATTACGGAATAACAGAAAACCTGTTGTTTCAGAGGTAATGAAGAGGGTGCGTCCCAATAACAATCATAGTTGTAAAATAGTCTGTAAATCGAATGAAGACCGAACAAAACGTTGGTGAGAGACTATTATTTCAAGAGAAATAGTTATCTTTGCAGTCTCTAAATCACGATGATTATGGAACAGAATTTATTGATTTACAATACGCTCACGCGAGGCAAGGAGCTGTTTAAGCCACTGCATGCACCCAACGTGGGCATGTATGTGTGTGGACCGACCGTCTATGGCGACCCACATCTGGGGCATGCACGCCCGGCCATCACGTTTGATATACTCTTCCGCTACCTCAAACACTTAGGTTATAAGGTGCGCTATGTGCGCAACATCACCGATGTGGGGCATCTCGAACACGATGCCGACGAGGGCGATGACAAGATAGAAAAGAAGGCCCGCTTGGAGCAATTGGAGCCGATGGAGATAGCGCAGCACTACACCAACCGCTACCACACAGCCATGGAAGCCCTCAATGTGCTGCCCCCGAGCATTGAGCCGCACGCCACCGGACATATCATTGAGCAGGAGGAATTAGTGAAACAGATTCTTGCCAACGGCTATGCCTATGAGAGTAATGGGTCGATTTATTTCGACGTGGAGAAGTATGACCACGACCACAAATACGGCATCCTCTCGGGCCGTAACCTGAAAGATATTATCAACAACAGCCGCGAGCTGGCCGGAGTGGGCGAGAAGCGCAACCAGGCCGACTTCGCCCTGTGGAAGAAAGCGCAGCCCGAACACATCATGCGCTGGCCCAGCCCTTGGAGCGAAGGCTTCCCCGGCTGGCACTGTGAGTGCACGGCGATGGGCCGTAAATACCTCGGCAGCCACTTCGACATACACGGCGGCGGCATGGATCTGGTGTTTCCCCACCACGAATGTGAGATAGCGCAGGCCGTGGCAAGCCAGGGAGACCAGATGGTGCACTACTGGATGCACAACAACATGATTACCATCAACGGACAGAAGATGGGTAAGTCGCTCGGCAATTTTATCACACTGGAGCAATTTTTCACCGGTGAGCACAAGAGTCTGACGCAGGCATACTCGCCCATGACTATCCGTTTCTTCATCCTTTCGGCCCACTACCGCAGCACCGTCGACTTCTCTGACGACGCACTGAAGGCCAGCGAGAAGGGTCTGGAGAAGCTCACCACGGCCATCGCTGACCTCGGTCGTGTGCCCGTGTCTGACAGTTGTGATGCCGAGACAGAGCAGTTTGTCAAGGCGTTGCGTCAGCGTTGCTACGACGCTCTCAACGATGACCTGCAGACGCAGCTTGTAATCAGCTATCTGTTTGAGGCTTGCCGCGTGATCAATACGCTGTTAGACCACAAGGCCAAGATCTGCGCCGACTGCCTGCAGGAGCTCTCTTCCACCATGCGCCTGTTCGCTTTCAACCTCCTTGGCCTCAAGGACGAGCGGTCGGCCAACAACGGTGCCTTTGAGAAAGCGTTCGACAAGGTGATGGATCTCGTGCTCGACTGGCGCTCACAGGCCAAGACTGCCAAGGACTGGACCACCTCCGACCGCATCCGCGATGCCCTCTCCGAGGCTGGTATCGAGGTGAAGGACACCAAGGATGGTGTGACCTGGAAGCTCAACAAATAGCGGTTTTCACCGCCTACTCTATAACGCCACGGCCCCGATGCAAACCGTTGCATCGGGGCCGTGGTCGTTTTGTATGGTAAGAACGGGTCCGCTTCTTGGTTAGTTCAGTGCTACATTATAATAGGTATTGGGCAAGCTAAATATGGGTATTGGGCGTGCCAAATATAGGAATAGAGCTTGCCAATATTTGGAGTACGCAATGTTAGCCCCGCCCCGTGGCCCCTTATTTCAGTGCATTGAGCCAAGTTGTGATCATGGTTTCCATCGCCTGATGGTATCTGAAGCTCACCATGCTTGTGCCCGTGTGCCCGCCTTCGGGATAGATCTGTATCGACACGGGGCGTTGGGCCTTCACCATCGCTTCGTAATAGGCCATCGCGTTATGCTCCACGGGCACCGTCTTGTCGTCCACACTGGTGAAGATAAGAGCGGGAGGCGTGTGGGCATCCACCCGTTTGTTGCTCGAATACTCGGCCCTCACCTTGTCGCTCGCCGCGTCTTTGCCCAAAAATCGGTCTACCGACCCTTTGTGGCTGCCCACGCGTCCCATCGTGATGACCGGACAACAGAGTATCTGGAAGGCCGGCCGGATGGCTTCGGGGGCTTGCGTGGCCATCGTTGAGGCGAGGTGTCCGCCGGCCGATGTGCCCATGATGCCTATCCATCTTGGCGAGATGCGCCATGCCGCCGCACTGTCGTGCACGGTCTGCAGGGCCCGCTCAGCATCATCGATGGGGATGCGCCGGTTGCCTTCGGGCATGCGGTATTTCACTGCAAACATCGACACGCCGATCCTGTTGAAGAACGCTGCCCATGCGTAATACTTGTCGATGGAGGTCTGCTGGTAGCCCCCGCCGGGTATCACCACCACCGCCTTGCCGTTGGATTGCGGCGCGAGGAAGCCCACCATGTAGGCCTGTCCGTCGCTGGTGAGGTTCACGCGTAGGCTCTCGCGATAGGTCGATGACTGCGCGAAGCCGAGGCTCCACGCCATCATCAACACGATAAACAGGCTCAGTCTTTTCATCGTTTGTCCCTGATTATTTCACGATAAACTTCTTACCCTGGCGGATATAGATGCCGCGGGGCAGGCCTTCGATGGTCGTTCCCACACGCTGTCCGCTGAGATTGTAGATGGAATTGTCGGTCGTGGTCTTGCGCTGGGTGGTCACTTCGTCAATGCCCGTGAAGTCGTGCCCATTGCGCTCGGCTGCGTTCAGCGACAGGATGTCGTCGGCAGAGAGCACGCGGTCAAAGACCATGAGGTCGTCATAATATACATTGGTCGATCCCCAGAACGATCCATAACCCAGGTAGAGGTTGGGACAGTTTTTCACAAGCGTCAGAATCTCGCTATAGTTGAACTGGCTGGCCGACGAGATGGCACTGCCGTTTTGTGAGCCATTGACCGCGGAGATGTTTTTAAGCACGCCGTCTACATAGATATTCACGCCGTCGGCCGACACCGTGACAGTCACCAGCGACCACTGTCCTACGGGGATATTGTTGGTGGTCACGGCGCTGGAGTGGTTCAGGTCAATCCAGTTGCCGGCATTGCTGTTATAGCCCACATAGGTGTTGCCGGTCATATAGAGGCGTGCGCCGGTCGAGCTGTTGTAGAAACTGAACAGGTCGTCCCAGAGGTTGTCGTCCACACGGTTGACCATCATCGATACGGTGAAGCCGTTGGTGAGATCTGATCCGTTCAGCGGATTGGTCATCTGCACATAGCTCTCGTATCCAGCCGCACCGAAATTGGTGTGGAGCACCTTGCCGTTGCGTGCCGCATCGGTGGCGAGGGTGGGGGCGGTGGCAGTGCCGTTGCTCTTCAAGGCAGCCGTCTGCGTGGTGTTGAAGGCATTGATGGCGGGCAGTTGGTCGAAGGGATAATAGGCTTGTGCGCCCGTCCAGTAGTCGGCATTCGACTTCACTGCGGTGACGCTCACCGTGTCGACAAACTGATAGTCGCCTGAGGTGATCTTCACCACGAGGTCTACGGGCATTGTCTCCGCGGTCATCGCACTGCTGTTGTAAACGCCCGTATTGGAGATGACATCGGGGTTGGACGATGTCCACTCCACATCCAGACCGTCTTCGGCCAGCCCCATGAGGTTGAGGTCATAGTTCACAATGTCACCGTCTTTCACCGGCATCGACTTGTTGGCGATGTAGGCCAGACGGTATTTGTCCTCCATCTTATATCCCCAGATGGCAGTGCCGAGGCTGTTTATGCCGGTGAACGCGATGGCCTTGATGGTGTAAGGCTCCATCTGTTGTTCCACCACCACACCCTGATAGCGCAGTCCGCCCACCGTGACGTTGATGTAAGACGTGCCGTCTACCAGCGACCAGTTGCCCGTATAGGCTCCTGTAATGGTGCCGTCGGCGTTGAGTGTCACCGTCACCGGCTTCACCAACTCCTTGTTGGCGTAGTCCATCTGCTGTTTGTGGATGAGTATCTGGTAGGTTCCGGCCACCTGCGTGGCATCGAAAATCTGCTCTGAGGCGAGGATAGAGTCTGTGGCTGTCTCACCGGTAAACTCAAACGGGGCAGCCGCGAGCCAGCCCGTGGGAGTGGTAAACAGCTGGTGTACACGCACCTGGTGTCCCTCCGTTCCGTCGTTGAAGCGGGTGTGATAGACCACGAAGCTGCGGCCCTTGGCATCGGTGATGGCCGAATTGTGGCCCTGCGACAGCTCAGAGGCGGTGCCGGTAGACATAAATCCCCAGTCACCGTAGGCGCTGAAGAGTTTGGCTCCGCGATAGTAGGAGCCGGTGCCGAAGTTCTTCTGATAGGAGGCATAGACGGCATTGGTGCCGCGCGGGTCGATGAATGGGCCGTCGGGGTTCTGCGAGCGGAACACTTCCATCTCATAACCACCGTCGGAAGTCAGTCCGCCGTAGGTCATGAAGAGATAATAATAGTTGCCGATGTGCTTCACGTAGGAGGCCTCGCCCGACACGTAGAAGCCGCCGGCGATCTTCTTTCCGAAGTAAGGGTCGGAAGTATAATTGTTGCCACTGCCCGTCAGCGGATAGCTCACGTCGTAGTCGCGCAGTCCGGTGTTCTCGTCAAGTTGCAGAGAGAAGATGCCGCCCGACCACGATCCGTAGGTCATCCAGAGGTTGCCCTCCTCGTCGTAGAACACGCAGGGATCGATGTTGTTGGGCCAGGTGGTGCCCCACGAGGAGCCCTTGGCATAGCGGGAGGGCAGTGAGGTCTGTGTGCCGAGCACGATTTCGAGGTCTGTATTCTTATAATCATTGGCATTGGTACCGTTAAATCCGGAGATGACCACAGGTGCCTGATAGACGTATGGACCTTCGATTTTGTCGGCGGTGAGCAGGATAATGCTCGAGGCCCAGTTGTCGCCGTTGATGCTCAGATACTGGCACCACTTCTTCATCGCTTTGTTATAGATGATGTCTGGGGCCCACATGTTACCGTCTACGTTATAGTTGGTCGAGGCAAGAGCCGACCAGTCTTCGGCGCTGAAGGCCGGAAGGTCATAGCTTACGCCCCCTTTGGTCACGGTTTTCACCTGTGGCGTGTCGAAGGCAAACTGGTTGTTCACCTGCTGGATGGCCCCCGACGTGCTGACAATACCCCAAGGAATAGCCGGGGAGATGAAGCTCCAGTGGTACAGGTCGGTGGTTTTTGCCTGTGCCCGATGAGAGCCAAAGATATAAAATTGATTACTGTTGGAATCCCATACGACCGAGGGATCATGCACGCTGACACGCGTCGGTGCCTGTGTGGTATACATGGTGCGGGCCTGTTCACGGGTAATCGTGGTTTGGGCAGACAGTCCTAATGATGGCATCGCAGCCAGCACGAGCAGTGTAGTCAGTTTGTTCATATCTTATTATAATTTAGATAGTTGTTTTAGGTTGATTGCAAAGTTAAGACAAAAAAATCAGATTGAATGTATTTTTGATACTTTTTTATTTCCCTTATTTTCCTTATGTCTGGGACAATGCTATAAGTCGAAGTTGAAAAAGCAAATTTCTAATGCCTGCAAAGAGTAGTTTCTTTAACTTTGCAACCATCAATCTAACTCTACAACAGAATGAAATTTCAACTTTTCAGCAGGGCATTCACAGTTGCAGTCCTATTTCTTCTGAGCCTTTCGGCTATGGGAAAGGTGGGTATTGGCCGCCTCACCATCGAGGGAAGACTGTCGCCCGAGGGTCTCGATGAGGCTTTGCCACGGTTGGGATGGCAACTCCATTCCGACCGGAAAAAGGTGGTGCAACGGTCGTATCAGATACTCGTGAGCACGTCGGCAGAACGCTTAGAGTGTGGCGAAGGAGATGTATGGAACTCCGGCAACATCCTTTCCGACCAGTCGCAGCAGGTGGTTTACGGCGGCAAGGCGTTGCAACCCAACACCACTTACTATTGGAAGGTGCGAGTCGTCACAAGCAAAGGCTCTACCGGATGGAGCGAAACAGACCACTGGAGCACCGGACTGATGGATGAGAAGAACTGGCAAGGGCAGTGGATCGGCACCGACTCGCTGCAGGCCCACGACTTCAACGGGAAGCTGAGCCGGTGCACCGGCCGCTATTTCCGCAAGGAATTTGACGGGCATGGCGCTGTGAGGCGGGCCTTTGTGCATGTCTCCGGCCTCGGCTACTATGCGCTCTGGATTAACGGCGAGCGCGTGGGCACCGACTGGTTGACACCTGCTCCCACCGACTTCACACGGTCGGTGGCCTACAACAGCTATGATGTGACGCAGCTCATCGGCTCGCACAATGCCATCGGAGCGGTGGTGTCGGCCGGCTATTTCTTTGCCCCGAGACAGAATTTCCAGACCAACGTGCGCACCACCTACGGGTTGCCGCGGCTGCGTCTCGACCTGACCATCGACTATGCCGATGGCCATCACGAGACCATCTCCACCGACCCGACATGGAAAATGAATGTCGATGGACCGCTGCGCTACGGCAATCTCTACGACGGAGAGATGTATGACAGCAGGCTGGAGTTCCCCGGCTGGACACGGTCGGGCTTCGACGACACGGCGTGGCAGCCGGCAACGCTCTGCCAGAAGCCCGGCGGCATGATGCGTGGGAATGTCACCGAGCCGGTAAGGAGTTACGAAACCAACCGCCCGGTGAGCTTTCGACACATCGGCAACCGGTATCTCATCGACTTCGGAACCAACTCCGCGGGAGTGGTGCGGCTGCGCATCCGTGCCGACAAAGGAGACACCATCCGCATCCGTCACGCCGAGTTGTTGGAGAATAACGATACCGAACTCTATACCAAAAACCTGCGGTCGGCGGAGGCTACGGCCTGGTATGTGTCTGACGGAACGGTGAAAACATGGCAGCCGGAATTCACTTGGTTTGGCTTCCGCTATGCCGAGGTGACGGGAGTGAGGCAACTGGAGGCCGACGATGTGGAGCGATTGCTGCTCTCCGACAATCTCGACCGCACGGGAAACAGCATCCGTTTTCTGGAAAACGATACCCTCAACCTCATCGTCGAGGCCGCTTACCGGGGCATAAGGAGCAACTATAAGGGCATCCCGATGGACTGTCCGCAGCGCGATGAGCGCATGCCGTGGACGGGAGACCGCACCACCGGATGCCTCGGCGAGAGCTTTACGCTCGATGTGCATCCCCTCTACACCAAATGGTTGCAGGACATTGCCGAGGCGCAGAGAGCCGACGGTGCCCTCTCCGACGTGATGCCGGCCTACTGGCGACTCTACAATTCGAATATCACGTGGCCCGCGGTGCTGCCTTTTGCCTGCGAGATGCTCCTGCGGCAGTATGGCGACGACCGCCCCATCCGGCGGCATTATGCCACCATCGACCGCTGGTTGCGCTATGTGAAAGACAAGAGTGGCAAGGACGGACTGATCACTTACGACCGCTATGGCGACTGGTGCGTGCCGCCTGAAACACTCGATGTGGTAATCACCAAGGACTCGACGCGCATGACCGACGGCCGGCTCATCTCGTCGTGCTACTATTATTATCTCTGTCTGCAGATGGCTCGCTATGCCCGGATGACCCGCAACGCGGCCGACGAAACCTATTACGACCGGGAAGCCAAGGCCACACGGCAGGCCATCAACGACACGTTCCTGCACGGGGACAGCTATGCCAACTCCACCGTGACGGGCAACCTCATGCCGCTGGCGATGGGAGTGGTGCCCACAGACAGGCTCGAGGCGGTGAAGGCTAAGCTGTTGCGCACCATCGTGGAGACCCATCATTACAAGCAAAGTTGTGGTGTTGTCGGCATCCAGTGGCTCATGAGGTATCTCGCGGGCATCGGGTGCGGCGACCTCTCGTGGCACATCGCCACGAACACCGAATATCCGAGTTGGGGATATATGGTGCGCAACGGTGCCACAACCATCTGGGAACTGTGGAACGGTAACACCGCCAATCCCTCGATGAACAGTGGAAACCACGTGATGCTCCTTGGCGATTTGCTGCCGTGGGCGTATGAATTGATGGGCGGAATCAGCAGTAGCACCGAACAGCCGGGCTTCAAGCGCATCGTCATGGCGCCCGACTTCTCCGTGAAAGAGTGTCCCGGCGTGGAAGCCTCACACCAGAGTCCCTATGGATTGATTGAGAGTTCGTGGTGTCGCCAAGGCTCCGTCATCCTCTGGGAAGTCACCATTCCCGCCAACACCTCGGCCGAACTCCGCCTCCCCAACGGCCGGAAGCGTCTCCTCCCATCAGGACATTATAGTTTGAAAGTAAAGCCATGACAAGAGGTTGTGATGGTCTGTAACAACACTTTTTTACTTCCATCCTTATTTTTCAGAATGCCTTTATATATTAGGTTCTTAGACATTTTAGGTAGCACCTTGATACAGGGTGCTACCTAATGTTGTATTTTCATCCTCTGATCTATATCCTGTCTACACACGAACAGTACGTGTGATTGGGTATGGATACGGCCTGTAATTGGTCAGACGGCCTGTTTTTTCCTGTTTTTCCCTATCAGATCAAGCGCGTGGTACACCTTATTATATATAGGGCAAAATTTTGATGGTCGTTTTATGAAAATTTCTTAACAGAAGGGTGGGATAGGGGCGGAAAAGGGGATAAATGGCAGTTGGGGTAACATTACTTTACACTTTTTTGTCGCCGCACTTCTGCAAGTTGATTTATATCAATGAGTTAGAAAAACAGGCCTCCAGCCATCGCATAGCGGGTGGCGGTAGGAGGGTATTGCATTGATTTATGTTTGTGTACGCACACAAACGTTTGACTTAGGTCAAGAAAACCCTACTTTTTACCAACAACAGCCGAAAATAGTTGGAAGGTGAGGAAAATCGCCCTACCTTTGCATTGTCAAAAGGAAACAAGGTCCTCGTGAGAAGATTATCCTCAAGACATTATTCAATAGGTTTAAGGTTAGTAGATTGTTTCATATAGGTTTTTAGTTTTTAGGTTTAAGATTAGATTTTTAGGTTATTCATTAGGTTGTTAGTTATTTAAGGTAATTTTAAGATTAGTTTTTAGGTTAGCACAAATCCCCATCTCCCATTACGGAGAGATGGGGATTTGGTTTTTTGTACTTGGCAGAACTGCTGCTACTTTCCCCCAATCCAGTCTATCTCCGCCCATACCCTTGTTGTAAAAGGTGCTGTATCTTCTTTCTGCCCCACCTTTCATTTCGCAGGCTATGGCCATCCCGAGGCTTTTCTTGTGCCATTGGCGACAGACTGTTATTCCTTGTTTTCAAGCCTGCTGTGAAGAAATGGTGTTCGGTTGCCGCTATCCATACGTTCTGGTCAACCGTGGTCGATGATGGCGACTTTGTGTCATTCGATGCTTTTGTTACCCTATCGCGTTCGCAATACACGTGTACTTCGAACGCAATACGCGTGTACTCCGAACGCAGTACGCTTGTATTGCGAACGCAGTACGCCAACAAAAAGGCGTAATGGTCTCTTCGTTGCTCCACTTATTTGTTGAAAGTCAGTGGAGTAGGGTGGGAGGGGGAGGTTGTTGCAAGGTGACCTTGCTGTGTAGTCGCAGTATCAGACTACAGTCTCAGTCTCATTTGCACTTCGAGGTCACATTGGATTTGTCCCTTGATTTCCTGTAGTCCGCTGCCGATGGCTTCTTGGTTAAAGTAACGGGTGATGCCGAGTTTGAGCATGATCATGGTGTGGCGGCTAAGGTCTGCCCGTGTGCTGACCGCACAACGTACTCCCTTGCCGAAGAACGACGGGAAAGAAAAATGATAGAGTATGCCCGGCTCATAGGCATAGACGCGTGAGTCGTAGTCGTCGGTAGAGAAATATCCGAGGGTGGCCTGCAGGCGGAGCCAGTGTCTGTGGTAGCTGAAATTTTCTGTTATCATATAGCCGAAACTATTGTTGGCAAACGAGCTATAGCTCAGGTCAGCCTGTGTGCGGGTGTTCCATAGTCCACCGTCGTAGCCCATGGTCATACGTCCACGGTGCTCATGTTTGTAGATGAGAGTCGTCTTGTTGCTGTTGTCGCGTTCGCGTAGCTTCAGCCTGTAGCGCACGAGGAAGTCCCATCGTCCCCGTTCATACGTTGCTTGAAGAAGGTTGTCAAAACTGTGTGATGATGCCGAGGCCAGGTATTTGGGCCATGCGAAATAGGCCATATCGGCATAGAACATCACCGTCATGCCCCGTTGTGGCACCCAGTGTCCTCCGAAATATAGTCCGCTCTCATTGTTTGCTTCGCTGCCCTCGGCAAACGTATTGGCGAAGACCGCACAATACTGGTAGGGATAATATCGGTGCAGGGCCATCAGTGAAAAGTTGGGGGCTATGCGGTAGCTCATGCTGTTGATGGTCGCCACCGTGCCCCGTGTTCCTGTGGCGGTCTCTCCGGCAATGTTCAGGCGGTGTGACACGTAGCCGTAGTCTATGCTGACGTTCCAAAACCGGCTGCCCGCGGGATACCATCTGCGGAAGGCGGGCGAAGTGGTGGGGCGGAGTTCACGGCTGAATGCGGTGTACAGGCCTGTGAGTCCTATATGAAACCTCCGGTCGGAATAGTTCAGGTTGCCTCCCGCGAGCCATTGCGAGGTGTTGTGCCGGCACTGCATCTCGCTTGCCGTGCGATGGTAGCCCGACTGCAGCAGGGTGGCCACCGTCGAAGAGTCTTGGTTGAGTGTGGCATCGATTTTCCTGACGGAGACAAACGCCGTGGCATCCCATCCCCGGGCTATCGTCACGGTGGTTGCTGCCCCTTGCAGGTAGTTGCCTTCCGAGCGGCTGCTGTGAGCATACACAGGGTTGCACGACCGTCCGAGTGTGGAGAGCGTGTGGAGTTTGCCCAGGCCGAAAGAGTTGTTGAGAATGAGTCCCATGCCAAATCGCAGCCGGTATCGGCCTATCGCCAACGTCTTGATGCAGCCGAGGTTACGCAGTATAATATAATAGGAGTAGAAGTCGTAGCCCATGCGGTTTGGGCCGGTGAAAAACGGTTCTCCCGCATCTTGCGAAGCCACGAAGCCGGCTTTCAGGTGTTGGCCGGAGGTAAATGTGTAGCGCAACCAGTGCTTGTATTTGTAACCCAAGTAGCCGTCTCGGTCACCCCGACGGGAGTAGAACGGTATTTTCAAAGCCCCCGTCAGTTCGTGGCGGCCATGGCGTAGCATGTTGCTCAACGACGGTATGCTGTCGCGGCGGAGCTCGGGTCTGATTTCGGCAAACTGCAACAGCATGTCTGCATCACGGCGTTCGAGCGATGGGATGAGGCGCAGTTCGATGGGGGTCTCGATGCGGTGTGCACGGTCGCGGTATTCCATGAGGTCCATGATCTGCTGTTCGGAGAGGAAGGGGAGGCGGCGAAGGTCCTCGCGGGAGCAGAGGTTGAGGTCTAACTTGTTGTTATACAGCTCTTCCAGCTCGTCATGCTCCTGCTCCCATCTCTCAGATTCGACATCCTCCAGCTGTCCCATCTGGCTGAAATATTCTTCCCACGACCTCAAGTCTTGGGCATCAAGGTTGGTCATAGAGCAAATTGTGCAGAGCAGAATAAGTAGTTTTTTCATGATAATAGCCCCAAAAGGAATCGAAGACAAATATAGTTTAAAGCTCTCGAACGGACAAATTTAAACCGAAAAAATAGAGCTAAATGTCATAAAATCAGTAAAATTCGTGTAATAATCACTCTTTTCCTGAAAATAAATAAATATATTGACAGCGTGTATTTTTTTTTTCTTTATATTTGCAAAAGGATTAAGTGTAATTTGGAGAATCTATTAAGTAACTATCTAACAAAATTTATTCATGAAACATGCAAAATTACTCCTGTCGGCAGTAGTGCTTGCATCATTTTCGACAAGCATGTTTGCCCAAACGAGCGGAACGTATTATCTATATGATGCCGCTAACAAACTCTTTCTTTCCCGTGGTTGCAACTGGGGAGCCGAAGCCAGCCCCGACAAGTATGGCACTCCCTTTGTATGGGATTCTGCTGCCGGAACGTTTAGCCCGTATGACTGGAACGGCACGGTTTATCTGAACGATGGCGTCTATGTGGATGGTGGAACGGCCGTGGTATGGACTTCCACAGCCAGCGGAGACGGCTATATCCTGTCTGCCAATGGCAAGTACATGACCCACGCTACAGGTTCTCTTGGTGAGTATGCCACGATGACTACCGATGCCTCGGCAGCTACCGTATGGCAGTTTATGAGCAAAGCCGACCACGATTCGATTGTGGCCGCCTACCCTTCAGACAACAAGGTGAGTGTCATGGCAACGGCCGGACTGACCGGTTCCACCGCTGCCGACTTCGATGCAACACTCGCCAACTATACGTCTACGGTGGTCAACACACTTGACCCCAATCTTTACACATGGACTCAGCCTAACAGCAGGAATGGGGCAAACGCCACGGTGCCACGCGAAGTGTGGAGTGGGCACGGCGTATTCACCTATTCGCTCTCCAACCTGAAGCCCGGTATTTATAAGGTTTCCGTACCTGCTTTCTATCGTGATGGCGGCTTTGCTTTTTGCAATACGCTTGCTGCAGAGGCCGATCCCTATTATGTATCGACCGCTTATGTAAAGGCCAACAACGAGGAAGCACGTATCAAGGCATGGGCAGAAGACCGTGTGTTGACATCCGATCCTAACTCCATTGACCAGGCTAAGGCTGCATTCGATGCCGGAAAGTATGTCAATGAAGTCTACACCTGTGTGGGTAGCGACAGTGTGATGAGCCTTACCGTGGCTGTGCCCAGCTGGCAAGACGACTGCTGGTTTATCTTTGGCAACACCACGCTGACCTATTATTCTGACCAGATTGCCGCAGAAGACGCTGCCGCCATAATCGCCAAGGCTCAGGAATTGCAGCAACAGACTATGGAAGCCGCGTTGAAAACCACGCTGGAAACGACGCTGGCTGCTTTCCAGAGCAACAATTCCATTTCCAATTACAATGCCTTGTCTGACGCGGTCAATGCCGCACAGACATCCGTCAATGCCTATACCTCGGCCAAAGCCGCACTCGATGGCCGCGCCCAGCTGGTTGATGCCAACAACTTCTACACTGCCGAGGCACTGGATTCTTATTACACTACGCCGAAGGCTAAGTATGATGCCGGCACGCTGACCACAGCTGAGGCTCTGGCATTAAACAATCCCTACGCCGTGACCGCATACAAAGGAGAGACCCAGACCAATACTTTCCTGGGCACTGCATTTGGTGTCAGCGACTACAGTGGAGTGCCTTACCTCAACACTTGGTCTGAAGAGGGCGATGAAGACGGTTCCAACTTCCTGGTGCCTTTCTATGAATATTGGACAAGTGATGCCAATTCTTTGGGTGATAAGGTCCTCACCGGTAGCGTGAGCGGACTCGAACCGGGCGTATATGCCGTAAGCGCAGATGTGCGTGTGGGTATCAGCACATCGAAGAGTGCACCCGCAGTGGGTATCACAATGGATGCCAACGGCGGTAATCCCGTAACCATTACGGGCACACAGATTGGCTCAACCGTAAGATATCTCGACAATTACACCGTGTATGGCACAGTGAGCAGAGACGGCGTTTTGAACGTGAACTTCAATGTTTCAGGTACCAATGTAAGCTGGCTCGCGTTCCAGAACCTGAAGTATGAGAAGGCCAACGTCATCGAAATGGATGAGACTGCTGCCTATACTCCGGTGGAGGCAACGGGTGTGGTGAATCTCTACCGCACGATTGTGGCTGATGTTTGGAACACCTTGGTATTGCCGTTCGACGTGACTGCCGACCAGGTGAAGGCTGCTTTCGGCAGCGACGTTCAGGTGTCTGCATATTCCAATACTGATGGCGACAATGTTAACTTCACGGCAACAGATGTCATCACAGCCAATGTTCCTGTGCTGATCAAGGCCGCTGCAGGCACATCATTCAGCTTCGAGGGTGTGACTGTCGTTCCCGGAACACCGCAGACCACTGGCGTAAACTGGAACTTCGTGGGTACATACGCACCAGCCACTGCCATCCCCGCAGGCGGCTACATGTTCCAGAACAACCAGATTTTTAAGTCTGATGGCACTGCCGATACCTATTATATGAACGGTTTCCGTGCTTATCTGGCTCCCGCTTCGGCTTCTGCCGCTAAACCTGTGCTCAACATTAACGGCATAGCTACCGCCATCAACGCCGTAGTGGGTGGGGTAGACGAGGCTGGAAATGTGTATAACATTACCGGACAGCGCGTTGCCAAGAGCTATAAGGGCATCGTTATCAAGAACGGAAAGAAGATTATTAATAAGTAACCTCCTAATATTATCATAAAGATGAAAACATATTTGCAACCCATGATCAAGACCCGCGAGATATCCAATGAGGACTTCCTCGCAGCATCACCTGTAGTAACAGACCAGAATGGTGTAAGAATTAATAATGGCTCCAATGCTTCACCCGGAGGGGCGAACTCTAAGTACTACAGCATCTGGGACACTGAGGACTCGGATTTCTCTTCCGGTGATTATGAATAGACGTGACGCTTCTTTAGAATAAATCAAATGACAGGCGGGCTTCCATGTAGGGAGCCTGCTTTTTTTATAGTCCACGATGTAGGAGGGCAGACCCTTAAGAATATCAAAAAAACGAAGATAAAGCAGACATAAATAGATTATTTTAAGTAATTTTGTCTCTTGCAAATGCTAAAGAGAATCATCATAGTACTCATGGTGTTGTTGGGGATGGCTGCAAATCTGCAGGCCCAAAACAACGATCGTCCCGGCTATATCAATCCCGAGGACAGGGAGGTGGATATGGACAATCCCACTTTCGTGCCGATGGTGAAGATGGGCAAGGTGAAGCTGGGTAAGGATTCGATACAATATGTTGAGATGAACGATGTCTGGGTGTTCTCCCCGCCGGTGTTTAAGAATGCCCGCCAGCGTGCGGCCTACAACCGATTGGTGTATAACATCAAGAAGGTGCTGCCCATAGCGAAGGAGGTGAACCGCATCATCATCGAGACAGGAGACTATCTCGAGACGCTGCCCAACAAGAGAGCGCGCGACGAACACATGAAACTCGTGGAGGCAAGCATCAAGAAAGAGTACACCCCACGAATGAAAAAGCTCAGCTATAGTCAGGGAAAACTGCTCATCAGACTGGTTTACCGCGAGTGCAACAGTTCGAGTTATGACCTCATCAAAGGCTTCCTCGGACCCATCCGGGCCGGTTTTTATCAGGCCTTTGCATGGGTTTTCGGGGCCAGTTTGAAGAAACAATACGACCCGAATGGCGTAGACCGTCTCACCGAACGCATCGTTCTCCAGGTCGAAGCCGGCCAGTTGTAATCATCATAAAAGCCCAACCGGTCTCCCGGCTGGGCTTTGTCATATTCTTTTGTGAGCTTACCCCTCATTCCGTCTGGGTATCATTCTATCCAGCATTACAGGTATTGGTCGATGCCTGTCACTGCGCGGCATCGGCCTGAAGATACTGTTTCACGGAACATCTGCTCGTTTTCGGCCGTGTGTTCGGTGCTTTTCTCGGGATGATAGAGGTGTACGGCAGGAGCCATGAGCTTAGCATTTTTCCGTTTCAGACCATTGTTGAAGAGGCGTTGTATAAACTCCGAGTCCTCAATTCCCCATCCGACAAACTTCTCCTCAAACCCATTCGCCCTCAGATAGTCGTCGCGCCACAGTGCGAGATGACAGCTTCGGGCATGCCGCAGGTCGCGATAGCCCTTGAACCACGGGTTGAGCCACGGCATGCGCAGCATCACCAAGCGTCGCTTCAGACCCTTGGAGAAGAAGCCTATACAGGGGTCGAGCGACCTCACCCGGCTCTCAGTGGCCTGCCGGAGGAGCCTTGCCCTGCTGCCAGTGACAAAGTATCCTGGTGCGCGCAGGCTCACATGGTCTTCGATGAAATGGGGAGAGACGAGGATATCGCCGTCGATCAGGATAATATATGCGCCCGAAGCCATCGCTACTGCCACGTTGCGCGACTTGGCCACACGAAACCCTTCGTCGGGAATCCACGAGTGGAGGAGTCGCACGGGAAACTCCTTGCGGTAGCGGTCGATGAGTTGTCGTGTCTCGTCGTTGGAGCCGTCGTCGGCGATGATGACCTCTCTGGGCAGGGCATGTTGCCGCAGCACGCTCTTGAGCACCAGCTCCAGAAAGGGCGGATTGTTGTAAGTAGTGATGACAAGCGATACATCTTGTGCAATGTTCATAGGTTGGTAATCGTGCTTTTCAGGTCAATATGGTGAGTCGCGATGAAGTCGTTGAACCGTTTCCACACCGCTTCTATTGTTATCAGGTTATACATTTGCTGAGGTGTCAGGCCGTTGGTGTCGGCCAAATCCATCGCCGACACACCGTCGGCAGGCACGGCGTCTTGGGGAATCCACGTCGATTTCAGCGACCCGGGGGCACAAATCACAAACGACGGACGCCCTGCGGCATGCACGATATGGCGCGCTCCGCCCTCGTTGCCGAAGTAAAGGGCGATGTGATGAGACAATGCCAGCAGTTCGCGCGGGCTCTTGGCCTGCACATCGATGAACACGCGGCTGCGGTCTTTTAGCTGTCGGTAGATGCGCCGCGCATTCTCTTCTTCCTGCCCGGGGGCATAGTTGAAGATGATTTGCACGTCGGGATATTGTGCGATGAAGCGGTCGATAATCTCCGTCATGCGGTCTTCGTGCCATACTTTGAAACTCAGTTTGGCCGTCACGCCCATGAGTACTATCGGCTTGGAGATGTCTATGCCCATGTGTTCCAGGTATCGGCGCATGGAGAGAAGGTCGTCTTCGCTGACAGGCAGGGTGATGTGACGGTCCACAACGAGGGGGCGTAGGGCAGCGAGTGGGGCTGCCAGACTGATGTTATGGTCCACCATGCTCTTGCTGCCACATTCGGGTAGCAGGTGGTTGGAGGTCAGGCGGGTGTAGGATTTGTGCAGTCCGATGCGATAAGGTGTGTGCGGAGAGAATAGTGCAAATACCTGTGTGTTGACCGTCGACCGCATATCGATGATGACATCATAGCGCACACGGTGCACAATACGCCACACCTTCTGCAAATAAGTCAGTGCATGGTGTCGCTCGTCGTCGGTAAAAGTCTGGATGGAATGGAGCGCGGGATGCCCCTCGAAAAGTGGTGCAATGCGCTCGTTGAGCACCAAATCGATGCGCGCTTCGGGAAAAGTGGCATGCAGGGTATTCAGCAATGGTGTGGCGAGAATGGTGTCACCCATCTGTCTGAAACGTATCACCAGTATATTCATCGTATTAAATAATTAATATTTTTCACGTTTATCTTCCCCCAATCCTCATTCAAAAATCCTCACCCTTCATCCATCATCATTCGTCATTCCTCGTTCCACGCTCCGCATTCGCGATATTCCTGCATCATCTCGCGGGCGATATCGTTGTTTTCGAAGCGTCTCACATAGGCCCTGCTACGCCCCACCGCCTCACGGCATAGCTCCGGATGGTCGAGATACTGACTCACAGCCTCGGCCATCGCGTGCTCGTTGTCGGGGTCGATATAGATGCAATCGCGGCCGCCGGCTTCCTCCAGACACGACCCTGTGGCCGCCACTACGGGCAGACCGCTCTGTATAGCCTCGATGATGGGGATGCCGAAACCCTCGTAGCGCGACGGATAGACAAACACCCGTGCCCCCTGATAGAGGGCGGGCAGATCGTCGTTGGGGATGCCGTGGAGCAGATGGATGCGACGTGAGAGGCCGTTGCGCTCAGCATAGTCGGTCACCAGACGGGTGTAGTCGGTCTTGCGGCCGATGGCCACGAGATGCACCCGCTCTGGCAACAGGCTCAGTGCTTTCACTGCCAACAGCAGATTTTTGCGCTCCTCGATACTTCCCACGTTGAGGATATAGCAGTCGGTGAGCCCGTACTTGCGCCGGATAGCCTCGATCACAGGCTGCTCCACGGTCTTTGCAAAAGCCCGTCCGCAACTTTGATACACCACGTCGATACGCTCACGGGGGTAGTTGGAATAGTGGAGAATGTCGCGCTTGGTACACTCGCTGATAGCCACGATGCGGTCGGCCTCACGCAGTGTGCGCTGGAATTTACGCTTATAGAGTTGCACGTCGACCCATTTGTAATACTCCGGATGGCGCAGAAATATAAGATCGTGTATGGTGACGAGCGTGCGGATGCCTGCCTTGCGGATGCCCGCCGGCAGTTCGCCCGACAGCCCGTGGTAGAGAGGAATGCCGTCGCGCACCAAGTCGGCCACCATTCCGCGCGTCCGCCACAGGTCTTGCATGAAGCGATGGGAATGTCCCGAATAGACAAACTCCACGCGGTCGCTCTCTTCCACCTGATGACGGAGGTCGTCGCGGCCCTCGTCGGGGGCGTAGAGACGCATGCAAGGACCGTCGGCGAGGGCCGATAGCGAGTTGACAAGCGTGCGCCCGTAGCTGCCCAAGCCTGTGCCGTTGCACACGATACGCTTGGCATCGAAACCGATGAGGAGGTTATTTTTATCCATAAGCTCTGCAAATATACAAAATAAAATATTTATCTTTGCAACATGTTGGAAGAAAATAAGATATCCGTTGTCATCAATACCTACAACGCTGAGCGACATCTCCGGGAAGTGCTCGAAGCGGTAAAGTGGTTTGACGAAACCGTGGTCTGCGACATGGAGAGCACCGACTCCACCGTGTCTATCGCACGGCAATACGGTTGTCGGGTGGTGACATATCCCAAGGGAGACAGCGTCTGTGCTGAACCCGCCCGTACATTTGCCATCCAAAGCGCTACGTCGAAATGGGTGTTGGTGGTCGATGCCGACGAAATCGTAACCCCCGAACTGCGCCAATATCTCTACCGTCGCATTGCTGAGGCCGACTGTCCGGAGGGTCTTTACATTCCCCGTCGCAACCGGTTTATGAACCGTCTCAAGGCAGGACGGCTGAGAGACTTCCAACTTCGATTCTTCATCCGCGAGGGAACGGTGTGGCCGCCCTATGTGCACACCTTTCCACAGGTCAATGGACGGGTAGAGAAGATAGAGCATGCGGGGCGTGAGGTGTGCTTTGTCCATCTGGCTGAGAACACGCTCCACGAGGTGATGCAGAAGACCAACGACTACACCGACGGCGAGGTGGCCAAGAAGTCGCACAAGCATTATGGCATCGGGGCATTGTTATGGCGACCTGTGTGGCGGTTTTTCAAATCCTATTTCATGGATGGTAACATCCGCAACGGACTTACAGGCTTCATTGAGAGCAGCGTGGCCGGCATCTATCAGTTTCTGATGGTGGCCAAGATGTTGGAGCAACGCATGAAAGACCGACACTAAAAACCATCCTCATGAAGACAATCCTTTCACCGGAATACATCCACCAAACAGCATTTATCCATCAGATTCCCCACCTGTTCGCATTGGGTGAGGGTACGTTGCTGTGGCAGGGGCGCAACGAGATACGCTCGTTTGACCACGATGGCAGGACGATGGTGGCCAAGCATTTCAAGGCGCTCAACGTGTTCAAAAGATGCTATTACACCCTCTTTCGGAAGAATAAGGCCCTGCGGTCGTTCGAGAACGCGGCACGGCTGCGTCAACGCGGCTTCTCCACACCCCACGAGATAGCCTATATCGAGGTGCGCAAGGGTGGATGGGTGAGTGATATCTACTATGTCTGCGAGTACAACCGTCGACGCCCTCTGGCCGAAATGCTCACTGCGGGCGACGATTTCGACCGGGCACTGACGGCTGATTTCGCCCAATATGTGGCCCGACTCCACAGCGAGGGCATCGTCCACCACGACCTGAACAATACGAATGTGACCTGTGAAGCTACCGGTCAGCACCACGACTTTACGCTCATCGACATCAACCGCATGACGTTCTACCCCCATGAGGTGCCGCTGGGCGAGAGCCTGCGCAATCTGACGCTGTTCTCAGACGACTGTCCGCAGTTTCGCTTCTTCCTCAGAGAGTATGTCGAAGCGCGCGGACTTTCCGAATCAGTCTACGACGATGCGTTGAAAATCAAGGCTTCACACGACCGCCATTGGCATCGCAAGAAGCGCTTCCTTCATCCTTTGCGATAGTTGCTGCCAATGGAGACAATTGGTCTGTAGGCAGCAGGATTTCCCCAATTTTATGATGAAAGGTATCGGTCTACCACCTGTTTTGTGGTAGATTGATACGTGTCTCCCTAAAAAATATTGAATAATTCTGCCAGGAACAGATTATCCCTGAGCAGTCAGATCTTTCTCTATCACTTTTCCATGGCTCACGGAGAAACGCCGGTCGAATTCCTCCCGCGTGCGCTTCCAGCGGTTATGGGTCCAGAGATAGGGCACGGGGTCACGCTGGATAGCCTCTTCAAGCAATTGGAAGAAACGCCGCGTGATCTCAAATTCGGGCAAGCTGTTGGGCTCGTCGGTGATGAGTCGGTAGGTCACATGGTAATATCCGCGGCGCGGACGTGTCATCTCCACGAAATAAACCACGTCGTTCATCTTCCTCATGATGCGCTCGGCACCGGTGAAGACGGGTGTTTCGTGATGGAGAAAAGGTAGCCAGCAATGGATGTTTTGCCACTTCGGGGCTTGGTCGGCGATATACCCCGTAAGGCTCCGGATCCCTTCCCGCTTCCATGTCACAAGCTGACGGAGGATGTCGCGCTTAGGCACGGGGATGGCATTGGGCGGATAAGACCTGATCTGGAAAAACAGATGGTCGAACGCCTTGCTGTGCAACGGGTCATAGATGAGGCATTGCCGACGTGTCGGCTCCATGTCATAGCCCACGTGCGACAGCCATTCCCAGTTGCAATAATGGCCGAGGATGGCTGCCGTGTTGCGTCCCTGACGATACCATTCCTCGTGATCGGCCGAATTGGTGATGATAAGTCGGCGACGCAACTCGCTCTTACTGATGCTCAACAGCTTCACCGCCTCAAAGAAATAATCACAGAACCAATGATAGAATCCACGCTCAATACGCCGGATCTCGGCTTCATCCTTTTCGGGAAAAGCTGATGAAAGGTTGTTTCTCACGATTTTCCGGCGATAGCCAATGACCCTGTAGACAAAGAAATACTCTATGTCTGACAGCGCGTAGAGCACCCAAAAGGGTAGCAGTGAAAGCGCGTAGAAGAGATAATATACGAGTTTTGTCAATGCGTTTGGTGAGTTGGCGGGGTGGTGTGGTAGTGAGTTGGTGGGGTGGTGGGGATGGTTTGTTGGTTTGTTGGCGGGTTGGAGTGGTGTTGAGTTGGGTTGTTAGTGGGGTGGATTGGGGCGAGGAAGCGATGGCATCAGGACCGGAAGGTCGGGCTATCGGTTAGCCATGATGTCGTCGGCGATATCCTTTGCCCGTGCCTCGTCTTTCTCAAAGACCCGGATGGCGTAGCCCGGGAAGGGACCATAACCGCCGTTCACACCCGTGATGGTCTGGTCAATCACCATGCTGGAGATGTCATTCTCAGCAAGAGTCTGCTTGATTACTTCTGCGATAAAGGGGTTGTCGCAGGTAATGATGGTCTTTAGGTTTTCCATAATGTAGCGTGTTACTGTTGATATTCGGGGTTATTGCTGCATGTCGTGCAGCTTTTTGTAGTAGCCGTTACGGGCGAGAAGTTCGTCGTGGGTGCCTCTTTCGACAATCCTTCCCTCATGGATGACACAGATTTCATCGGCATTCTTGATCGTCGACAGGCGGTGAGCGATGGCAATCGTGGTACGCGTCTTCATGAGTTTGAACAGCGCATCCTGCACCAATCGTTCGCTTTCGGTGTCGAGTGCCGACGTGGCCTCGTCGAGAATGAGTATCGGCGGATTCTTCAGTATGGCCCGGGCGATGCTCACCCGCTGTCGTTGGCCACCCGAAAGACGTCCGCCACGGTCGCCGATATTGGTGTCAAAGCCATGCTCCGACTCCATGATGAAGTCGTAGGCATTGGCGATTTTCGCCGCCCTCACCACGTCGTCCATCGTCGCATTGTCCACGCCGAAGGTGATATTATTATAGAAGGTGTCGTTGAAAAGGATGGCTTCCTGGTTCACATTGCCTATCAATCCGCGCAAATCGTGTATGCCAAGGTCTTTGACATTGATGTCGTCGATGCGCACTTCGCCCTCCTGCACGTCGTAATAACGGGGTATCAGGTCGACGAGCGTAGACTTTCCGCCACCGCTCTGACCCACCAACGCGATGGTTTTACCCTTGGGAATGACCAGGTCAACATCGCGCAGCACCCATTTCGGCTCCGTCTTTCCTTCCTCATCTGAGGAGGAATCGTAGGCAAAGGAGACGTGGCTGAACGCGATTTCATGATGAAAACCGTCGATGTGCACAGGCTTTTCGGGTTCGGTGATGGCCACCTCAGCCTTCAATATCTTGTCCACGCGCTCCATCGAAGCCAGTCCTTTGGGGATGTTGTAGCTGGCTTTGGAAAACTCTTTCAGCGGATTGATGATGCTGTAGAGCATCACCAGATAATAGATAAACGACGGACCGGAGAGGCTGTGATATTTCAACACGAGGATACCACCCACCCAAAGCACGATGACAATCATCAGCGTGCCGAGAAATTCGCTCATCGGGTGGGCCATTTGCTGACGGATATTCACCCGCATGATGTTGTCTCGGTAGTCGGAATTGACCTTGTCGAACCTGCGGTTCATTTTCTCCTCGGCCCCGAAAGCCTTGATAATGCGCAGTCCGCCGAGCGTCTCCTCCACCTGACTCATGGTGTCGCTCCACAGCGTCTGGGCCTTGATGCTGCGCTGTTTGAGCTTGCGTCCCACAAATCCCATGAACCAACCGAAGAGCGGAACAAACACAATGGTGAACACCGTGAGCTGCCAGTTGACATAGATGAGGGTCACAAAGTAGACAATAATGAGTATGGGGTTCTTGAAAAGCATGTCGAGCGACGACATGATGCTGTTTTCTATCTCCTGCACATCGCCGCTCATGCGGGCAATGATGTCGCCCTTTCGCTCCTCGGAGAAGAAGCCGAGGTGGAGTGCATTGATTTTCTGATAGAGCTGATTGCGGATGTCACGCACCACGCCGGTGCGTATGGGGATGACCGTTGCCGAACTCAGGAAGTAGGCTCCGGTCTTCAAAAAGGTCATGAACGCGAGCAGCAGGCCGATGAGCAACAGCGTAGTGGTCTGCCCAAACTGCCCGATGAGCTGTTGCACCACATAGTTGGCATCGTTGCTCAACACGTCTTTGAAGTCGCCTTCGCCTATCATCATCAGTCGGGTGGCAGCCTGATGGTCGTCAGACTGAAACAGTATCTGCAGGATGGGAATGAGCGCAGCAAAGGAGAATATATTCAATATTGCAGAGAGAATATTGAATACAACAGAGAGTACGAGGTACTTCTTGTAAGGAGGCAGAAACCTCCGCAACACTTGAATAAATTCCTTCATCGTCTAAAATTTCATGTCATCCCACCGTGATTACGCCTCGACGGGTTCGCCAAAGAGCGTTGCCGATGAGCTGCCGGTAATCCTCACCTTCACAAATTCGCCGATATGGTGGTTGCCCTTGGCTATCACCACGGCCTTGTTTTGCTCCGTGCGGCCCATGAGTTGTTCTCTGCTGCGCTTGGCAAAGCGCTCGATGAGTATCACAAACTCCTTGCCCTCGTCCTTCTTGTTCTGCTCGGCGCTGATCTCGGTCTGCAGTTTGATGAGTTCGTTCAGGCGCGCCACCTTCACCTCTTCGGGCACATTGTCGGGCAGATGCTTGGCCGCATACGTACCCGGACGCTCGCTATACTTGAACATGAAGGCTGAGTCGAAGCCCACCTCACGCACCAGACTGAGTGTCTGCTGCTGGTCTTCCTCGGTCTCATTGTGGTAGCCCACGAAGATATCCGTGGTCAATCCGCATCCGGGAATGATGCGCTTGATGGCCGCCACCTTGTCGAGATACTCCTCGCGGGTGTATTTTCGGTTCATCAGATGGAGTATCTTGTTGCTTCCGCTCTGTGCCGGGAAGTGGATATGGTTGCACAGATTGGGTTCGGCGGCAATGGCGTGGAGGATGTCTTCGGTCATATCCTCGGGGTTGGAGGTGGTAAACCGCACCCGCATGTCGGGCACCGACTGTGCCACCAGGCGCAGCAATTCGGCAAACGAAGTGCCGTTTTCGGGTCGCTTGCCATTGGGCAGCAGACCGTAGCTGTTCACATTCTGCCCCAGAAGCGTCACTTCCTTAAATCCCTTGTCGTGCAGGTCGCGCACCTCTTTCAGTATGCTGTCCACGTCGCGGCTGCGCTCGCGGCCTCGGGTGTAGGGCACGATGCAGTAGTGGCAGAAGTTGTTGCAGCCACGCATGATACTCACAAATCCGCTGATGCGGTTGCCCCCGATGCGCTGCGGGATAATGTCGCGGTAGGTTTCGGTGGTCGACAGGTTCACGTCTACCGCCGGCTGACCCAGCTCTACCGCCGCAATCATCTCGGGCAGATTGAGGTAGGCATCGGGTCCGCACACCAGATTGGCGTGGTGGTTCTCCACCAAGTCGTCCTTGACACGTTCGGCCATACATCCGAGCACGCCCAGAATGGGGGTCAGGTGGGTTGATTTGTGATTTGTGATTTGTGAATTACGAGTTGCCTCTGCGCGCTTCCGCTGCTCGGCGTGAAGTGTGTCGAGGCGGTGGTAAATCTTGTTTTCGGCATTCTCACGCACCGAACAGGTGTTGAGGAATATGGCGTCGGCCTCGGCTTCGTTGTCTGTCAGCTCGTAGCCGGCCATCTGCATGACCGATGCAACGACCTCTGAATCAGCGACATTCATCTGGCATCCGTAGGTCTCAATATATAATTTCTTACTCATGTTGGTTCTATTGCATTTAAGGTTGCAAAGTTACGAATAATAATCCACATTCGCCGGGAAAGAGCGAGAAAATAAGTTTTCAGTGCCTTTTGACTGTAGCCCGTCTGGCTTCGCAGCCTGCCCCGTTTGCCAGAGGGGCTTTGTCAAGGCGTCCCCACGGCTTGGGGACATTGGTCCCAGGGGCTGGGAATGGTGTTCCCACGCTGTGGGACTACGCTCAAAAGCTACAAAAAAAACACCGCAAACCGGATGTTTGCGGTGCGTATAGATTGGAAACGGAGGCTATCGGGAGGCTCTGCCCCTCTTCGGTTCTTTATAAACCTTGCTCCAGAAGAGGTAGAAGGCGATGCCGAAGAGTAGTCCGGCAAACACGTCGATGGCGTAGTGGGCACGGATATAGACCGTGGCCAGGCAGATGAGCGTGGCAAAAGGCAGGATCGAGAAGAAGAGTTTGCGGCTTCCCGAACGCCAGGCCAGCAGCAAACAAACCACCGATATGCCCACGTGGGAACTCGGGAAGGCTGCCGTGGGACGTTCGCCGGAGTTGTGGGCGGCAGCCACCAGTTGATAGAAAATGCCGTCTTTGTAGCCCGGCGATGGCAACATCTCCATGTGGTTGCAGAAATAATCATGCACGTTGGGGAACACGCCTTTGGCGATCTGGTCCAGTCCCACGGCCTTGTAATAATACATTGGGCCTGTGACGGGCAGGATGTCATAGATGAGATAGAATGCAAAAAACGATGCCAGGATGATGAATGCTGCCCGCTCAAAATCTTTGTAACGCTGGAAAAAGTAGTAGAGCGTCACGGCTGCGATAATCGGGAAATAGCTCGCATAGGCCATATCCATCAGCTCGCTCATCCATATCTGTGGCCAGTCCTCGCAGAAAGTCAGGGCCGGCTGAAACCCGAAAATGCTCTGTTCGGCCCGTGCAAACACGTGGTCGAGATTGGGAAAGAGGCAGTTCAACAGGTAGGTGTCTGAGTACCACCAGCTCAACATGGCCAGCTGCGCCACGACACGGAGCAACCGTGTGAGCCTGCAGGGCACCAGCCGAAACACCACCCACATGCCGAGGGTGATGGAAGCCATGCGCACCCGCCCCCATATCATGGCATCAGGGTTGTGGAGTTTGGTCATGCCAAAGAGCACGAGGAGCAGCGTCACCACCGTATAGGCAATGATAATCCATTCCAAACCCATAAGACCCTTGGGGGCCTTTTTCTCCAATTCAATGTATTTTTTTAAGTTCATGCTTTTCAAAGGCCATTAGAGCCAGTGATTTTCTTTATACCACGCCATTGTCTCCCTGACGCCTTGCTGCAGTCCGAAATGCGGATGATAGCCCAGTTCGTCACAGGCCGGCTCGATGTTACATCGCCAGTTGCGTTGTTTCAGAATGTTGTATTTGTCATTATTGAGGGCGGAAGTCTTGCCGGTCATCCGACCGATATACTCGCCAAAGAATGTCACCACCTTGAGCACCCACACCGGAGCCTTGATTCTGATCCACCAGGGATGGCCCAGTTCGTCGTGGATATAGTCGCTGAAGGTGCTGCTCTGGTACACGTTGCCGTCTGAAAGGAAGTATTTGCGTCCCGACATGCCGCGGTCGAGGGCCAGGAATACGGCCTGCACCACGTCGGCCACATAGACGAAGGTGATGTCCTGCCGCTTAAATCCCACGCTGAAATCCACATGTTCCTTGATGCTCTTGGCCATGAGAAAATAGTCTTTCTCACGCGGGCCATATACGCCCGTGGGTCGAAGGATGATATAGTTGAAGTCGTTTCCGATGGAGTCGAGATATCGTTCGGTCTTGAGTTTGCTCTGGCCGTAGGCGGTATTGGGGTGCGGAATATCGCTCTCCTCAATCTCCTGATAGGGGCGTTGCTCCCTGATGGCCCCATAGACACTCAGCGAACTGAGGTAGATAAACCGTTTCAGGGGCATCTGCAACTTCAGGATGGCCTGTACCAGATTGACCGTTCCCTGATAGTTCACGTTGAAGAAGTCGTCGCTTTTGAGACATTTCGTCACGCCGGCGGCATGCACCACGTAGTCGAACTCATGTTCCCGGAGCTGCTCCATGAGCCTTTCCTCCGACGAGAAATCCAGTTCGATGAAGTGGATGCGGCTGTCCTGCAGATACTCTCGGGAGCTGCTTTTCCTCACCGCAGCCCAAGTTTCAAATCCCTGGCGCAGTGCTTCTTCCACTATGAAACTGCCAATGAAACCGCTGGCACCGGTTACAAGTATCTTCATTGGAGCGTGAAAAACTGATTAAAGAACTCTGAGGCCGTCATCACGGGCACCTCTCCCGTCTGTGGGAAGTGCTTTTTGTTATTAGTGATAATCACCTTACACTCTGATCCAAGAGCGGAATAATATTGCAAGGTGTCCTCAGCATCAGGTGAAATCGACTGAAAAGCCTGATCAAATTCTATCTCACCCATAGGTGAAATGTGGATAAGCTGTCTCAATTCCTTGACGCTTTCAAATACCCTTTCATATCCCAAGTATTTTCTCAGGATATAAATACAATTGACAAAGGTCAGCGAAGAGGCAAACAACTGAATACGGTTTTCGCTGCTCAACTGCAGCAAGTTCAATTCAATTTGATAGCCTTCTCTCTTTTGCAAAATGTCAATAATGACATTGGTGTCAAGGAATACATTCATCATAGACCGTACTTCTCCTTTAAATATTCGGTTCTGTAACGGTCACCATTCATGTCTTCTGTCTCATTGGCAATGTCTGGATTTTGCTCCGCAGGTATGATTCCGGCCAAACGCTGAACCATAGGAGACATTTCCTCAACCTCCCGCATCCGATAAACGGGTTTGGCGTTATCGTCGGGAGAAGTCATTTCACCATCCTCCAAGGCGGCTTCCTCGTTGAGTTTCGATGCAAGCAGTCTCTTATCATCGGGAGTAAGCGGCAACTGTCGCAAATACCCGAGTATGGAATTGATGGAATGATTGGTGTTCGCTGTGTTCATTGATAATCCTCCAATATTCAGGTTACAAAGTTACTACATTTCCAATGAATTGCAAAATAATCAAAATGAAATTAGGATACTTCAATTCTTTTTTGTTAATTTGCATACAATTGTATATTACTTAAAACCAACAAACTATGGGAAAAGGAAAGAAAGGCGGCAAGCGCATGACGAAGAAGCAACTGGCCGAAATCATCGAACAGTACTTCACGACACAGCCGGGGAAAACACTATCGTTTAAGGAGATATTCCGTAGTCTTCGCCTTGACACACATCCGCTGAAGATGTTGGCCATCGATATCATGGAGGAGATGGCATGGGACGACTTCATCACCAAGGTCAGCGACAACTCATACGCACTCAATACCAAGGGACAGGTACAGGAAGGTAAGTTCATCCGCAAGTCGAATGGCAAAAACTCCTTTATCCCCGACGGCGACGACAAGCCCATCTTCGTGGCTGAGCGCAACTCGATGTCGGCCCTCACCGGCGACCGGGTGCGCGTGTCGTTCATGGCACGACGCCAGAAACACATCAAGGAGGCGCAGGTCATCGCCATTCTCCAGCGTGCCAAGGACACCTTCGTGGGTCGTCTGCGCGTGAGCAAGGACATCGCGTTCCTCGTGCCGCAGAACGACAACTTCGTGCACGACGTGCTCATTCCCAAGAACAAACTCAAGGGAGGCAAGGACGGCGAGAAGGCTTTGGTGCGTATCACCCAGTGGCCCGACGCCGAGCATCGCAACATTGTGGGCGAGGTGACCGACGTGCTCGGACAGAGCGGCGACAACGATGTGGAGATGAACACTATCCTGGCGCAGTATGGTCTGCCCTACAAATATCCCAAGGCCGTGGAGGATGCGGCCGACAAAATTACCGGCGAGATCACGCCGCAGGACATTGCCGAGCGCGAGGATTTCCGTCAGACATGGACCTGCACCATCGACCCCGCCGATGCCAAGGACTTCGACGACGCCCTCTCCATCAAACGACTGGACAACGGACTCTATGAGGTGGGCGTGCATATCGCCGACGTTTCCCACTACGTGACCGAGGGAAGCATCATCGACAAGGAGGCCGTGAAGCGTGCCACGAGCATCTATCTCGTAGACCGCACCATCCCGATGCTCCCCGAGCACCTCTGCAACTTTGTCTGCTCACTGCGTCCCGACGAGGAGAAACTCACCTACAGCGCCGTGTTCGACCTCGACGAGGATGCCGAAGTGCGCAACTATCGCATCGTGCACACCATCATCAAGTCCAACCGCCGCTATGCCTACGAGGAGGCCCAGCAGATTCTTGAGGACAACGGCGTGGTGGACGGCACCGGTCAGCCGGCACCCGACCCCAAGGGACGCGGCTACAAGGGCGACTACGGTTGGGAGATTTGCACCCTCGACCGACTCGCCAAGAAACTGCGTGAGAAGCGTTTCAAGAACGGCGCGGTGAACTTCGACTCCGAGGAACTGCACTTCGACATCGACGAGCAGGGCCATCCTACACGCTGCTATTTCAAGCGGTCGAAGGATGCCAACAAACTCATCGAGGAGTTTATGTTGCTCGCCAACCGCATCGTGGCAGAGAGTGTGGGCAAGAAACAGCGCGGCAAGACGCCGAAGGTGCTGCCCTACCGCATCCACGACAACCCCGACCCGCAGAAGATGGAGACACTGCGCGAGTTTATCGCGAAGTTCGGCTACAAAGTGAAGACCGACGGCACGAAAGGCGCTATGGCCCGCAGCATCAACAAACTCCTGGGCGATGTCGAGGGCAAGCGTGAGGAGAAACTCGTGCAGAGCGTGGCCCTGAGAGCGATGATGAAGGCCAAATACAGTGTGCACAACATCGGACACTTCGGGCTTGCCTTCGAATACTACACGCATTTCACGTCTCCCATCCGCCGCTATCCGGACACGATGGTCCACCGTCTGCTCACCAAGTATCAGGCCGGAGGCCGTTCGGCCAACGAGAAGCGCTACGAGGAACTGTGCGAGCACTGCTCCGACATGGAACAGATCGCCCAGAATGCCGAGCGCGACTCCATTAAATATAAGATGGTGGAGTTTATGGGCGACAAGCTGGGTGAGGAGTATGACGCTCACATCAGTGGCATCACGAGCTATGGCATCTATGCCGAGATTGACGAGAACCACTGCGAGGGCATGGTGCCCATGCGCGACCTCGACGACGACTACTATGACTTCGACGAGAAAAACTTCCTGCTCCGCGGTCGTCGCCATCACCACAAGTATCAGTTGGGCGACCCCGTGCGCATCAAGGTGGCCAAAGCCAATCTGGAGAAGCGACAGCTCGACTTCACCTTGGCTAAGTAGCAGGCGTTCGGTATGCCCCTGTCTATGGTATAAGGAAGTCTCTTTGCTGCATTCAATGCCGATGAACGATAATGGATTTTCAGGATGATGCCAGGTGTTTCGTGCCTGTATGCAATGCAAGCCACATTGTGACTGAAAGGTAAAATAATCATCGGAGAGGATGCCCAAGGGACTACAGGGCAAAAAAATATAGAAGCCGTCTCAGCAGGAATGCTGGGGCGGCTTCTTGTATAAAGAGGGAGAGAGGGGGCAGGTGCGACAAGTCGGCACAGATATTTACCCTTCAACACATATACCAGCTGCACCTGATATTCTGTTGATGGTTGCAGATAGGGGTTGCCTGTCACCTCATTATACACATTGTTGCTGTAGGTGGTGAAGTTGGTCATGGCCTAATAGTCGGGGACCACTGTCACCAGAAAGTTGGGTAGAGGTACCCAATGCCATCAGGAGGAGATTTTGTCGAATGGGGAATGTTGGTTTGTCTTTATCCGAGATAGATGGTAGGAAACTTGGAGAAGACGGGGGGAGTGTCAAGATTATTCTGAAAAAACAGGGAGAAGGAAAACGACTGTTATAGATGTGGATTGAGATGAAAGGATGGGAGAAACGAGGAGATGAGTGGCCGGAAAGGTGGTGAAAGGGCTGTTTTTACCATTTTTTCTTACTATTTTATGCTTGTTTTGAATGAAAAATGGCGTTTAGGAAGTGGGAAAAGATAGAGATTGGGGTGCGATTACTATCGAATCGTGTGTCGATTAGTACCTAATCGCAAGATGATTAGTATCGAATCGTGATGGTATTTTTACTCTATTTTTGCAACTTGTTTATAATGAGGCAGTTATAAAAATGCTTCTTTTTGGCCAAATTTCGTGCGAGAGACTTGGCGATGGCCGTTAAATGTTAAAATGAAGAAGTTCTTTCAATTTTTTTCATCGGTGATTTACGGCATGATAAGGTGTGCTGAGAATTTGGCGATGAAAATAAGTAAACAGGCCGAAAGAAACGTAAAGATAATGAAAGGGTTTAAAAATAAATTGCTATCTTTGCAGAAGATAGGTTACGCTAAACCATAAGAGGAGAAGTTCTCATGGTGTTTGCATGATTCTGTCTTTGCAAGAAACAAACTCGGGACTTATGAAAACAAACTATGAACTCCGTTATGCCGCTAATCCGGTAGACGCGAAGAGCTATGATACTACCCGTTTGCGTCACGATTTCCTTATAGCAAGGCTGTTTGCCAAGGATGAAGTGAATATGGTTTATTCGATGTATGACCGCCTGATAGTGGGCGGGGCGATGCCGGTAGATGAGGCGTTGAGGCTCGAAGCCATAGACCCGCTGAAGGCCCAATGGTTTACCGAGCGCCGCGAGATAGGCGTGTTCAACGTGGGAATGGGCGACGGCGAGGTGCGTGTGGGCGACGAAACCTACACGCTGGGTTATAAGGAGGCCCTGTATATCGGGCGTGGCGAGAGAGACGTGACATTCATGAGCAAATCAAAAAATGAACCTGCCTTGTTCTATTTCAACAGTGCGACGGCCCACACGGCCTATCCTTGTCGGCGCGTGACGCGTGACGATGCCGTGAAACTCCACATGGGAGCGTTGGAGACGAGCAACGAGCGCACCATCAACCGCATGCTGGTGCGTGAGGTGTTGCCCACCTGCCAGCTGCAGATGGGGATGACCGAACTGGAGCCGGGGAGCGTGTGGAACACCATGCCTGCCCATGTGCACAGCCGGAGAATGGAGGCCTACTTTTATTTTGAGGTGCCCGACGGTCAGGCAGTGTGCCATTTTATGGGTGAACCCGAGGAGACACGCCACCTCTGGATGAAGTCTGGAGAAGCCGTGTTGTCGCCCGAATGGAGCATCCACAGTGCTGCTGCCACCCACAACTATACGTTTATCTGGGGCATGGCGGGCGAAAATCTCGACTATAATGATCAGGATTTTTATCCCATCACAGACTTGAAGTAATCATTCAAACCTTTAATAACAACAAAATGGACAATTTAAACATTTTCTCACTTGCAGGTAAGAACGCATGGGTTACCGGCGCATCTTACGGTATTGGTTTCAACATTGCATCAGCATTTGCAGCTGCTGGTATCAACCACATTATCTTCAACGATATCAACCAGGAGTTGGTAGACCGCGGTCTGGCTGCCTATAAGGAAGCCGGAATAGAAAATGTGACGGGCTATGTGTGCGACGTGACGAAGGAAGACGACGTGAAGGCCCTCGTGGAGCGCATCCACAAAGAGGTGGGCAACATTGATATCCTTGTAAACAACGCCGGTATCATCAAGCGTATCCCCATGCACGAGATGAAGCGTGCCGAGTTCCAGCAGGTAATCGACATCGACCTCGTGGGTCCGTTCATCGTAGCTTCGGCTGTGTTGCCCGAGATGATGGAGCGCAAGGAGGGTAAGATCATCAACATTTGCTCAATGATGAGCGAGCTGGGTCGTGAGACAGTGTCGGCTTATGCCGCTGCCAAGGGTGGATTGAAGATGCTCACCCGCAACATCTGCTCGGAGTATGGCGAGTACAACATCCAGTGCAACGGCATCGGTCCGGGCTACATCGCCACACCGCAGACAGCTCCGCTGCGCGAGCGTCAGGCCGACGGCAGCCGCCATCCGTTTGACAGTTTCATCTGTGCCAAGACTCCGGCCGGCCGTTGGCTCGATCCCTCTGAGCTGGGTGGCCCCGCTGTGTTCCTCGCCTCTCACGCTTCCGACGCGGTGAATGGCCACGTGCTCTATGTAGACGGTGGTATCCTCGCCTATATCGGCAAGCAGCCGAAGTAAGGTGTTAAGTGGTGGGTGATAGGTGTTAGGTGAATCTTAACACTTACCACCTAACAACTATCACCATAAAATAAAATCAAAAAAGCCTGCGAAAAATCGCAGGCTTTTTGTTGTGTATTTATCTTTACATTATTTGTTTACTTCGGCTTCAAACTCTGCACCGGGGTTAAACTTTACAACGGTCTTAGCAGCAATCTGAATTTTCTTGCCTGTTGAAGGGTTCACGCCCTGACGAGCGGGACGCTCCTTGGTAGCGAAAGTACCGAAACCAACGAGTTGTACCTTATCACCAGCTACCAATGCTTCCTTGATAGCACCTGTTGTAGCGTCAAGAGCCTTCTTGGCATCAGCTCCGCTCAGGCCTGCAGCCTCAGCAATCTTCTTTACTAATTCTGTCTTGTTCATAATTTTTATTTATTAAGTGAATATAATCTTACGGGATTATTGTTATTTTGTCGCAAATATAGGCTATTCCTTTCATAATTCAAAAAAAAAATTAAGAAAAGTGATGCACAACCTTAAAAAATATCCTAAAACATCTGTTTTATAGCTGATTAACGGACTTTTTTCGTAATTTTGCAACGTTTTTAAAAGTAAAAGAAGATTTATAAAATATTATGCCCAATATTCCGACAGTCACCAAGAACTTGTTAATCATTAACATCTTGGCCTTCATTGCTATGCAGGTACTTAGGCAGGTGGCCGGCATTGATCTCAACGATTTGTGTGGTCTGCATTTCTTCATGGCCTCCAACTTCCATATCTATCAACTCGTGACCTATATGTTTATGCACGGTGGATGGGAACATATCATTCTAAACATGTTTATGCTTTGGATGTTTGGTGCTGTGGTGGAGCATGTGTGGGGTGCGAAGAAATTCCTTTTTTATTACATTTTCTGTGGGATTGGTGCTGGCATTATGCAGGAGATTGCACAGTTTTTCTGGGTTTACTATATGCTCAACGGGCAGCAGCCGTTGGCTATCAGTGAGAGTTTCAGCGTGATGCAGCAGCTATCGGTGCAGCTCGACGGTCTCACCACGGTGGGTGCCTCGGGTGCTATCTATGCTTTATTGTTGGCCTTTGGCATGCTTTTTCCCGAGCAGAAGATGTTTATTATTCCCATTCCCATCCCCATCAAGGCCAAATGGATGATTCTTGGCTCCATTGCTGTAGAGCTCTTTTCGGCCATGGCAACCCCCGGCGACAATGTAGCCCATCTGGCCCATCTTGGAGGCATGGTGTTTGGCTTCTTCCTGATACGCTATTGGCGAAGTCATCCAGGCAGTGAATACGCCACCAATGGCGGCACACAGTTTTTCAACGACCTGAAATCGAAGTGGGACCGGCATGCTCATCGGCGTGACGGAGGGGCCTCTTCGGCCCATGATTCGGGCAATCCTGATTGGCAATACAATGCTGACAAGAAGGCCACGCAGGAAGAGACCGACCGTATCCTTGATAAAATCAGGAAAAGTGGATACGACAGCCTTACCAAGGAAGAGAAACAAACGCTCTTCGACCAAAGCAAGAAATGATCAAGAAGCTCAAAGCATTTACCCTGCAAATGATCGCAGGAGCCAATATCGCGACGATCATTATCATGCTGGCCGTGGGCTATTCTGACCGTCTCAACCCAGTGTCGTTTCCACTGTTGTGTAATGCGGGGCTAACCTTTCCCATCTTCTTGATCATCAACTTCGGTTTCCTTGTTTTCTGGTTGATATTCAAGATGCGTGGAGCGCTGATACCTTTCCTCGGTTTTCTCATTTGTTACGTGCCCATCCGCAAGTATTGTCCGATGAACATCAGCCATGAGCCTCCTGCCGGTGCAATCAAGATATTGTCGTATAATGTTTGGTATTTTGCCGGATGGGAGGATCAGCCCGGAGAGCCCAACCCCATTTTGGAGTATATCAAGGATCAGAATGCTGATATTGTATGTCTGCAGGAGTCGGCAACCAACGAAGTCGGGCAGAATAAGATAGACTCCATTCTCAATCCCATCTATCAATATCGAGATACGGCACAGCGCAGCAAGGGAGACTGTATCAGTATCTTCAGCAAATACCCTATACTCTCCAAGGAGCATATCGACTATGAGTCGAAGGGTAACATCAGTGCTGCGTTCAAATTGATGATAGATGGAACGGAAGTGCTGGTTATCAATAATCATCTGGAGTCCACGGGGTTAAGTGCTGATGACAAGCATCAGTTCAAGACCATGCTGAAAGGTGATATGAAGGTGGATACGGCCGAGATGACCTCCAAACTTCTTATCCGCAAACTGGCCAAAGCCACTGTGACGCGTGCTCCTGAGGCAGAAGCTGTGGCACGCTATATGGCTTATCATCGCAATATGCCTATTATCGTGTGTGGTGATTTCAATGATAGCCCCATCTCCTACGCACATAGAACGATAGGCAAAGACCTCACAGACTGTTACATCGAAACGGCGTTTGGCCCAGGTATCAGCTATCATCACAATGGCTTCTATGTGCGCATTGATAATATCATGTGTTCCTCTGATTTTGAGCCTTATGCGTGCCGTGTAGACAACTCTATCAAGGCATCTGACCATTACCCCATAATGTGTTGGTTGAAAAAACGGAGTAAAAGCTCAAAAAATGAGTAATTTAAGCGCTATAAATTTCTCAAAAGTCGAAAAATGTAGTATCTTTGCATATCTTATAGGGAATTAATAGAAAAATAAATAAATATTACTAACAAAATGCAAAACAAAGGAATTGTAATTGTAACCGCCGTCTTACTGACGCTTGCAAGCATCTTCTATTTGTCTTTCTCGTTCGCCACAAGGTATTATGACGGACAGGCAGCCAAGCTGAAGGACCCTATTGCGCAGCAGGATTATAAGGATTCTGTGAAGTATTTGGGTATTTACAGCTACCAGAAGTGCCTTGAGACTCAGATAGGTCTTGGTTTGGACCTGAAAGGCGGTATGAACGTCATCCTGGAGATTTCTGTTCCGGATGTTGTCGAAATGCTTGCCGATCACAAGACGGATGCGGCTTTTACCAAGTCTATGAACGAAGCCCGTAAGGAGCAAGAGACTTCACAGGGTGATTTCATCTCTCTCTTCATCAATGCCTACCATAAGAACGCGCCTGGACATCGCCTTGCAGAGGTGTTTGCCACACAGCAGTTGCAGGGTAAGGTGTCCCCGACCAGTTCGGACAAGGACGTGGAGAAGGTGTTGCGCTCAGAGGTTTCGGCTGCTATCGACAACTCTTTCAATGTGGTCCGTACCCGTATCGACCAGTTTGGTGTGGTACAGCCCAACATCCAGAAAGTGCAGGGTGCCGAGGGTCGCATCATGGTGGAGATGCCTGGCATCAAGGAACCGGAGCGTATGCGCAAACTCTTGCAGGGTAGCGCCAACCTGGAGTTCTGGGAGACTTACAATGCCTCAGAGGTGATTCCTTACCTTTCACAGTTGGATACCCGCATGGCCAATGGCGATCAGGATACCACTACTGTGAAGGATAGCACCAAAACTGCAGCCAAAACCGTTGCTCAGACTGCCAAACCCAAGTTCCAGCTGAAGGGTGCCAGCAAGAAAGCCGAGGTGAAGACTACTCCCGACGCTCAGTTGGCACAGGCCAAGAAACTTCATCCGTTACTTGCCATGTTGCAGACGACGGGCGGACAGAGCCTTAGTGTGGTGGGTTACGCCAGCATTCGCGATACTGCAGCCATCAACAAGATTATCTACAGCCCGCTGGCCAAGCAGGTGTTGCCCACAGATTTGAAGCTTCTTTGGAGTGCCAAACCTGCCGACGGCATCCAGGCCAAGAATATTTTCGAGCTTCATGCACTGAAGGTCACGACCACCAATGGGCGCGCTCCACTGGAGGGTGATGTGGTGACTGATGCGTCAGACCAGTTTAACAACCTGACCGGTCAGCCCGAAGTGAGCATGACGATGAACTCTGAGGGTGCACGTCGCTGGGCCGAACTGACCAAGGCCAATGTGGGCAAGGCCATCGCTATCGTCCTCGACGGTGTGGTTTACTCTGCTCCTCGTGTCAACAGTGAGATTGATGGAGGCCAGTCTTCCATCTCTGGTAACTTCACTATCGAGGATACCAAGGACTTGGCCAACACCTTGAAGTCGGGTCGTATGCCGGCTCCTGCACACATCGTACAGGAAGAAGTGGTAGGTCCTACACTGGGTGCACAGTCCATCCAGCAGGGTATTGTTTCATTTATCATTGCTTTCGTGCTGTTGATTTTCTACATGATTGCCATGTATAACTTCATTCCCGGTTCGATTGCAGTAGGTGCTCTGCTCATCAACGTATTCTTCACCCTTGGTATTCTTACCTCATTCCAGGCGGCCTTGACGATGTCGGGTATTGCCGGTATGGTGCTCTCGCTGGGTACTGCGGTCGATGCCAACGTGCTGATTTATGAGCGTATCAAGGAAGAGCTGCGTGGCGGTAAGGGCATGAAGCAGGCCATTAGTGCGGGTTACAGCAATGCTTTCTCGGCTATCTTCGACTCCAACCTGACCTCTCTGATTACGGGTGTCATCCTTTATGTCTTCGGTACAGGTCCCATCCGTGGCTTTGCTACGACCTGGATCATCGGTATCGTCTGCTCTTTCTTCAGTGCCGTATACCTCACACGTTTGGTTTACGAGTATCAGTTGAAGAAGGATAAGTGGCAAAACCTGAAGTTCTGGACGGGTATTTCCAAGAATATGATGCAGGACACAGACATCAAGTTCATGTCCATGTATAAGAAGACCTTCACGTTGGCTGTTGCTGCCTTGGTGATTTTCATCGGAAGTTTCTTTGTCCGCGGCCTTGCCCAGAGCATTGATTTCACAGGTGGACGCAACTTTGTCATTGCCTTTGAGAAGACCACACAGCCCGAAGAGGTGCGTGAGGTGTTGGCTAAGACATTCCCCAACTCTACTACCAGTGCTCTTTCACTGGGTACAGACAACAAGACCATTCGTGTATCCACCAACTATAAGATAGAGTCCAGCAATCCTGCTGTGGACAACGAGGTGGAGAATATGCTTTACAACGGATTGAAGAAAGACGGACTCGTGAGTCAGAAGAGTGTAGAGGCCTTCAAGAATCCGGATGTCCGTCAGGGAGGTTCCATCATCAGCTCCTCCAAGGTAGGACCATCTGTGGCAAAGGACGTGACATACGGCGCCATCGTCAGTGTGCTTATCGCCTTGTTGGCCATCTTCCTTTACATCCTGCTTCGTTTCCGCAATGTGGCTTTCTCCGTTGGCTCAACCATAGCACTTACATTCGATGCCGTGACCGTCATCGGTCTGTTCTCTGTGCTCCAGGGTGTGCTGCCCTTCTCTTTGGAGGTCGACCAGACATTCATTGGTGCCGTGCTGACGGTGATAGGTTACTCTATCAACGATAAGGTGGTGGTGTTCGACCGTATCCGTGAGAACCTTCGCCTGCATCCCAAGCACGATATTCAGGTATTGTTCAATGACTCTATCAACCAGACGTTGGCCCGTACCATCAACACTTCCTTCTCTACGTTGATTGTGTTGCTGTGTATCCTGTTCCTCGGTGGTAAGAGCATTCAGCCGTTTGCTTTCGCTATGACCATCGGTGTAGTATTTGGAACCTTGAGTTCCATCTTCATTGCTTCCCCCATTGCCTATCTGGTGATGGGTCGCAAGATCAGTGACCGCCGTATCAGCGAAGGAGAGGTTGCTGCAGCCTGATATTGAGAGATCCACATTAGAATATATTCCTTTTTAACAAAGGTAATCCTATCATTAAAAACCATCTCCTGCAATTCATATTGCAAGAGATGGCTTTTTTGTTTGAGAGTTCTGTTTTTAGAAGAATGTTACATATTACCATATAGATATGACAAACTTGAAAGTATTTGTATGCTCAGCATTAATGTTGATGTTCTATGGTCAGCAGACCATTGGAGCCACGCATTACATCCCTCAAGTCCTTAATGAGAAAGACAGTGTCATCACCGATAGCGTGAAAGGCAAGAAGGACAAGAACAGTAAGAAAGAAGATAAGAAAGAAACCGACTATGACAAACTGCTAAAAAAAGGAGGTAGTTTTCAGCAGGGCCTTTTTGGTGTTCGCCATATTGAGAAAGACTGGTATTTTGAGATTCCGGAGAGTGTGCTGGGCAGATTGTTAATGTCTGTGACTCGGTTTGCCACTGTGCCCGAAGGGTTCAGTAAACTCACCGGCGAGGAGGTGCAGACCAATACCATTTATTTTGAACAGCATGACGAGAAGACGTTGTTGCTGCGCTCCTTTGTCCGTTCTACCTATTCTAAGAAAGGAGACCACATCGCTTCGCTGGTAGACAAGGCTACGGTCAACCCAATCATTGATAAATTTGATATCATAGGGCGCAATCCCAAGACCAAGGACATGCTCATCAAGGTTACGTCCTTGTTTGCCACCGACAACAAAATAGGCGGTTTTACCAGTTCTGACCGAAACATCATACAACTTGGAGCACTCAAACCCGAGTTGACCTTTATTGATACGATGCGCGTCTATCCCATAAATATTGAGGTATCCACACTCCGTACCTATACAGTTTCCTCGGGCAGGATGCCTTCTGCCGCAACCGGATTTTCCACCTTGTCTCTCAATACCAGCATCGTGGAGCTGCCCGAGAAACCCATGCAGGCCCGTTGGGCCGATGAGCGTGTGGGATATTTTACCAATAGCATCACCGAATTTTCGGATGACGACCCTTCTATTAAGGAGGCTATCATCTCGCGCTATCGCCTTGTGCCGAAGAACAAGAAGGCTTATGCGGCCGGAAAACTTGTGGAACCGGAGAAGCAAATCGTATATTATATTGATCCGGCGACACCCAAGAAATGGGTGCCTTATCTCATTCAGGGTATCAATGATTGGAACGTTGCCTTTGAGGCTGCCGGATTCAAGAATGCCATAATCGGTAAGGAATGGCCCAACGACCCCACAATGAGCGTTGACGATGCCCGATACTGTGTGTTGAGGTATCTTCCGTCGGAGAGTGAGAATGCTTACGGACCGCGTATTGTAGACCCTCGTAGTGGGGAAATCATAGAGAGCCACATCTGTTGGTACCATAATGTGATGAACCTTATCCGAAAATGGTATATCACTCAATGCGGGCCACTCGACAAGCGGGCGCAGAAGTGGGACATCGATGATGAACTGATGGGCCAGCTCATCCGCTTCGTCTCATCGCATGAAGTAGGGCATACGCTTGGCTTGCGCCACAATATGATAGCGTCATCCGCAACCCCTGTAGAGAAGCTGCGTGACAAGGCATGGGTGGAGAAATACGGGCATACTTCAAGTATCATGGACTATGCACGCTTTAACTATGTAGCCCAGCCCGAAGACAACATCTCCCCCCGAGGGCTCTTCCCCCGTATTAACGACTATGACAAATGGGCCATCAAATGGGGATATCAGTATCGTCCGGAGTTTAAGACACCCGCCGACGAACAGAAGGTTTTGCGCACGGAGGTAACCCGGATGCTCAAGGATAACATCCGTTTGCGCTATTGTGGTGACGAAGGAAAGGGACAAGACCCCCGCTCGCAGACCGAGGACCTTGGCGACAATGCGATGAAGGCAGGAGACTATGGTATTAAAAACTTGAAACGGGTGATGCAGAACATCGAAAAATGGACAGAGCAGCCTGACGATCAGACCGACAATCTCATGGACTTGCACAAAAGTGTGCGTGCGCAGTTCACCAGATATGCCACACACGTGCAGCGCTACCTGAACGGGCAGTATACCAACAACACTCCCGGCGATGTAAGACACGCCACTGTACCCAAGGCCCTGCAGCAGGAAGCCATAGACTGGATGAGCCGCAATGTCTTCGATGCGCCGTTGTGGCTCTATCCTGACAGGCTCGTAAGCAAACTGGGTATTGATGCAGAAGATGAGCTGAACAACCGATGCACGACAGTACTTGCATATTTGTTGTCTCCCGGCATGTTGTATAATCAGGAGAAAAACGGCCTCACGGCCACAAGCCCTTATCCTGTAGACGAGTATCTCAACGATGTCTTCAAGGCTGCTTGGAAGCCTATGTCGGCTACCGACTCGCGGCGAAATACCTATCGCAGACAGTTGGAGCGGTCTTATCTGAACTTCTTAAACACTATCATCAATCCCACAGAGAAGCAGCTGACGGGGCTGGCTATCAACGCACAGCGTTCAGATGCGGTGATCTATGCATTGCAACACCTCTCTACCATTGAGGCATTCTGCAAGCAGCAACGGTCAAAACAACAGGGCAACGACATTAATGCGCTCCATTATGATAATATTCTGTTGCAACTGAATAAAATCAGAGAAGAATATAATAAGGTGAAATAACAGGGAGCAATCCATCCGGAGGGTCCGTAAGAAGAGCTGTAAGCTTGTCTTACGGACCTTTCTTTTTCTCCCAACGGTGTCGGATGTGACAGGCTGAATGTGTGCCCAAGGCTTGCTGCCGGTGATTTCTCGGCCATTCAGCCCGCCCGTGTCTCTCTAACCTTCTAATCGGTCGGGAAGTCCTTCTGCCACCACATGAGAAACAAAAATTCTTGTTGAAAGAATTTGAACAAAGGTGAAAAATGCAGAGGTGTGGAAGGAACGAGCGCAGGGAATGTCGGAAAATGAGGCAAAATAGGGGATGTTGTAATAGTTTGATAACCAGCATCTTGTAATATATTGACAAATATTGGTTTTGCGAATACTATCTAATCGCATCACGAATACTATCTAATCGCACCACGATTAGTACCTGATTGCACACCGATTTGTGCCTTATAGCAGGAGAAAAAGTCCCCAAAACGTCTCAAAAGGCATATTTTGGCCCATCCAGAAGGCTAAGATGGCTCGATGATTCCCTCTTCATACCGTGAAAAAGATGATTTCTTCCTCTCACGTGAGAATAAGAAAACGCGCGATTTTGATGAAAAACCATGACAAGTGAGGCGAAAAACCGATGCCTCCTCAGTGTTGGCATCAGATAGATGTATCACACGGTTTCCAATCGGCCATCAGATTTCCGCCAGACGGATGTGATGGGCGAAGAGAACGGGGAGTGATTATGCACAATGAGATTGTCTTGTCTTTGCCAACCCTCGAAGCGGAGTTGTGTCCCGGCAAAAGCCATAGTCTGGTATTGTCTTCCCTTGAACAAGATATAAGGTATATGGACAAGACGCTGTTCCGGGGCTTTCTTGCATGGGCCGATAACCACCCCTGCAAGCCGGTTGGGGAGGGACGAAGCGTCGCACTCTCTCATCAAAAACGCCATAAACGCATTTTTATCTCATGAGATAAATAAAATTGCGTTTATGGCGAGCGAGGTTTCCTCCGTGCCGCCTTGCTGCATCCCAGACTGTCCGGAGAGTTTCTTTATTTTTATTTTCGGTCAGCGCGGTGGAAAATGCCTATTTCAGAATCCCTTTTACTTTCCTGCTTCGCCAAGCATTTAGCGAATATCCCTGCCGTCTGATTAGCCATAGGCAGGAACAATGAGAAACAATGATAAACTCTCCGGTGCCTGAAGCAATGCAGAATACTGCCGCATGGGTTCCGTGCTATGGGAAGGCAGGCGACGGACTGGGCAGTCCCTCCCTATGAGAAGGGCAGGGAGGGGTTGTTGCCATGGGCATCAGGCATTATTCGTCGGTATTCAGTGTGAGGTTGGCATTCTTCTCACGCACATCTATGGGGAATGGAATGATGTAGAGTCTTGAGTTGGGCTTCAGCGTGTAGGTCTTGTGCTCCCTTGTGGTATCCACGATTGGGAATGTGCGCGAAATGGTTTTCTGATAGTCTGTCTCTGTATTAAATCGCTTTAAATCCCAAAAGCGGTTGAAGCCAAAGAGCAGTTCCTTGCGTCGCTCGTCGATGATATTCTGCATCACCTCCTGAACATCTTTTTCGACGGCAAGTGAGGCTTCGTCACCTTTGATGCGCTTGGCACGCAGCAGGTTGAGGGTTTCCGTCGCACCGCTGAGGTCGCCCAGCCGTGCCTGAGCTTCGGCTTTCATCAGGTAAACCTCGGCTGTTCGCATGCCGACAGCCATATATTGGAACTTGCTGTAGGTAATCGATGTGTTCCAAAGTGCAGCCCCAGAGCCTTCGTCGAAATAGTAGACCATGTTGCCACTGGTTTTGAAGAAGAGGTTCAGACGCTCGTCGTTGCTCCCAAAAAGCTGCACCAGTTCGGGCGAGAGCATGCCATAGGTGTATCCGGGATTGTCTGTATAGCCTCCTTGGTAGGCATAGTTGAGCACCTCGGGGTTGTTGCCCTTGGCATAGGTCGACTTCTTTGTCGGTCCGCCGTCAGCCTCGAAGGCCACATAGTCGATAAGGTCGCTCTTCAGGGCGAGGCTCTTCTCGGCAGCGTCGAGGGCTTTCTGGTAGTCGCGATGGAACAGATAGACCTTGGCGGCCAGCGCGTAGGCAAAGGCCTTGGACGGATGATATTCCGTGGACGGGGTCTCCTGGATATAGGGAAGCGACTCCTCGATGTCCTTGATGATAAACTGATAGACCTGCTCCACGGTCGACTTCGTGGGTGTTGCCTCCAGGTCGTAGGCATCCATGATGGCCACGCCGCCATCTTGCGAGGCGGTGGCGGGGTCGTAAGCCTTGGCAAAGGTGTTTACCACGATGAAGTGGTCCCAGGCCCGCATGATCCGTGCTTCGGCCTTGGCCAGCCGCTTGATGCTGTCGTTGCCGATGCTGGCATCGACGTTGGAGATGACGATGTTGGACCGGAGGATATAGTCGTAGCAGTTCTCGTAGAGGTTGTTGTCCGAGAGCGTCAGCCTGTTGGCCTCCTCGTTGAAGGTCATGTTGATGCCGTCCCACGAGATGTTCTCGTAGCCGAAGATGTTGCTCTCCTTGGCCCAGGCATTGTCGGTGAGCAGGGCGAAGGCCGAGGGATAGTAGGCGCGGTTGGGATAGGGGATAAGTTCGTAATAGGTGGAGGCCGAGTCTACGGTCTTTTGGCCGGTGGGCGTGATATCCACATAATTGTCACAGGCATATAATGCAGGCATCACAAGAGCTAATGCCAAATATAATATCTTTTTCATAATGTTTCTTTTTACATTTAAGAGTTGCAAGGGCAAAGTCGGATTGGTGACAGGTCTCCTCCCGCCTTTGTCTCCTCAGCTCTTATCTTTTTTACCTTGGTGTTGTCATTTCACATGCATCAGAAACTGGTCGAAAGTCCAATGGCAAACGTTTTTGGCATCGACATGCCGCGTGTGCCACTGTTCAGGCCGTAGCTCTCGGGGTCGATATGGTTGCCCGCCTTGGCCCATGTAAACAGGTTGTTCATCTGGCAAGTGAGCTTGGTGGGGCCGAGATGTACGGCATGTAGCCACCGTGAAGGCAGATTGTATGCCAAAGAGAGAGATCTCAGTTTCACATAGTCGGCACTTTTCACATTGATGTCGCCATATTTATACCAGTCATTGAATGTCGATGCATAGGTCTTATTGGCATCGGGCATGTCTATATACATTCTTACTCCCTGAGACCCTTCGCTCCATCGATTGACAATATCTGCCAGAGTCTGGGAGCCGGCTACATCATTGAGCTCGACAACGGCATACCGCAACTTGTTTCCTCCACTGTAAACCAAGAGCAAGTTCAACTCCAGATCCTTCCATCGGGCGTTCACTCCGAAAGAGCCGTTGTATTTGGGAGTCAGCGTACCCATATTGCGCAGGTCGTCGGTGCCTTTAAGAGAGGAGGTCAGGGTGATGTCTTTCACCGTGCCGTCTTCATTGAAAGTCACGAGATCATTGCCCTCTGCATCTTGAGCCACAGGATATCCGTTTTCAATTCGGTCGATGTGATAAGCCCAAAGGGTGTTGTAGGCAGTGCCCTCCATGAAATAATTCTGAGGACTTGTAATAAACGACGAGGCATAGTCTGACGCGCTGTGGTCCACCTTGAGCATCTTGTTGTTGTTGTGGGCATAGGTAAAGCTCAATCCGAGCGTCCAGTCACGTTTGCGAATCAGGTTGGCATTTACAGAAAGTTCTACACCTCTGTTGCGCATCTCGCCATTGTTGACCACTCGGCTTTCTGCTCCGAGTGTAGGGTCCATGTAGCGACGCACGAGCAGGTCGGAGGCATGACGGTTGTAATATTCGAGGCTTCCGTTCACGATGTTGTTGAAAAGACGGAAGTCCAAGCCCAGGTTCAGGGTGGCAGTCTTCTCCCAGCGCAGTTTCGGATTGGGCAGATCGTCGTCGTCATAGTTGAGATAGGTGGAGCGGATGGGGTTGCTCTGGGTCTTCTTGGTCACAACAAAATAGGTGGTTGAGGCTTGGTCTACATTGCCGTTCACACCATAGGTGGCGCGCAGTTTGAGGTAGTCGAGCCAGCTCACGTCCTTCATCCATTTCTCCTCTGATATCAGCCAGCTGGCACCAAGGCTCCAGAGCGGGTGGCGCTGGTTCTTGATGTCGAGTCCGAAGAGATCGGCCTCGTCCCATCGGATGCTGCCCGAGAGGCTATATCTGTATAATAAGGAGTAGCTTGCGTTGGCATAGAAGCTCGCGTAGCGGTGTGTGGTCTCTTTCTGAGAAAGGGAGAGCCCACCCAGTTTGATGGTGTTGCCGCTCAGCTGTGATGTCCCCACACCGTCGTTGTAGGTGTTCCAGTCCATGCGGGCAGAGGTCAGCGTCTGCGGGTCGTAGCCATACATGAGCTGCTCGATGAGCCTCGGTGTCTTGTTCTGTCGCAGCTCCAGACCCATGATGGCACTCACGTTGTGGATGTTCCAGGCACGGTCAAAGTTCAACTGATTACGTAGGGTGTAAGCGTTTCTGTTAGCTTGGCTCTGGTAATATCTTCCCCCGTCGGGCAGCGTGCTGTTGCCATCGCTGTCGATCATGGCATTATGGGTCATGCGCATGAGATAAGAGTCGGCCGCATCATAGCTCTCGGCCTTCGAGGAGGTCCACTCATACTGATAGGAAAAGTTGTAACGGAAGAACTTCAGAAACTTTGCTTCTAAAGCCACAAACGGACGGAGGTTTACGTTGCGGGTCTTGGTGATACCCTCACCAAGTGCGTCGATCACATTAAATCCAAAGCTCTGGTAGGGCGAGACACCTGTATAACTGCTTACAACCGAGCCGTTGAATGCAGATCCGGAATACCCATCTACGTTTACATAGGGAGAGGTATACTTGTTGCCATTGGCATCATAGATCTGTTCGTAGCGCTGTTGCAGTCCATAGTCATAATTCTCTGGTGAGTAGTCTTGGCTCATGCGGGCATCTATTCCAGCCGTGGCTTTAAGCCATCTGTTCACCTGATAACTACTCTTATAGTAGAGTGAGAATGTGTTGCTATGGTCATTGATCAGTCTGTTTTTATCGCCTTCAAATTGGAACGAGAGAAAATGGTTGCTTTTTCCGGCCTTCTGTGACAGGCTCACATTATAGCGTTGCATCATCTGGGTGCGCCAGGCGTAGTCTCTAAACTGGCTGTAGTAATCGTTGTTCCGCCATTGGGCTATCGTCGTGGCTACCTCGTTGGCCGAAATGTTGCCGTTGGCCTGATCGAGATAGAGCTGGAAGAGAGGATTGTAGTATCCGCTCTTGTAGGTGCTCAGGAAGTTTGCGGCAGAGCCCTGACGCTCCACTCCTGCATTGAACACGTCGGTCTGGTAGTCGATGATGTCGCTGGTGGAAGCCAGATTAAGGCCGCTGAAACTGGGTTTTGTGGTGAAAAACCAGTCGGCATTCACATTCACGTGTACACCGTTGTTGCGTGCCTGCTTGGTCGTCACAACGATGACACCATTGGCTGCACGTGCACCGTAGATGGAAGCAGCAGCGGCATCCTTCAGCACGGTGACGCTTTCCACATTGTAGGAGTTGATTTGGTCGAGCGTAAGCGTAGTGGGCATGTCGTCGACCACGATGAGGGGAGTGGTGCCAACCTCGGTGGAGAATGTGCCCACACCTCTCAGGATAGGACTCATGTCACCCGTGTTGGGGTTGATGTCCATGCGCAAGCCAGCCACCTGACCCTCCAGGGAGGAGAACAGATTTTGGTGCATCTGACGGTTCAGGGCCGTGGAGTCTACAAAACCAAATGCAGCTGTAGACCGTTCGCGTGATATTTTCTGATATCCTGTCGATACCACTTGCACCTCAGCAATCTGATTGCTTTGCTCATGCATCGTAACATTTAATTGGGAAAGGCCCTTCACGGTTGCCTGATAAGGCTCAAAGCCAATATATCTGAAAACAAGAATGGTGTTGTCCCCATCTATCTGGATGGTGTATCTGCCGTTGGCGCCTGTGGTTGTTGCACCCTCTATGCTGCCTTTTTTTACAATGCTTACGCCGTAGAGCGGCTCTCCGTTCTGATCAGTCACTTGTCCGTTGATGGTTTTCTGAGCCTGTACAGCAAGACTGTTCAGTAGCACGACTGCTACCACAAGTATACGAGCAACAGGATAGAAAGCCGACAATCGGTTCTCCTTATTCTTTGCTTGATTCATAAATGATGAGATTAAAAACTGATAAAAATAAAATAAACTGAAACCTTGGATTGAATTACGCTTAATTGATGTGTTGGCGAACATTACATCTTTGACAATAAATCTCTCTCTTAACTGATTGCAAATTTAAACAAAAAGGAACAAAAATAAACATTCTTGTTCGGTTTTAACATTTTCATAATCAGATAATAATGAGTTCTTTTCCGAAAGGAGTGTCAATCGTTGTCATTCGCGCATCTCGTTCTGCAATACGGTACAGAACTGTTGCACTACATCAAGCATGTCTGGTTCCAGATAGTTGCAGGCTTTGTCGTAGAATGTTTCGGGAACGTCGTAGAAGGCCTCGGCAATAGATCCGCAGATGGCCGCTTTCGTATCGGTATCTCCACGTACCATCACAGCTTTCCTTATCGCATCTTCAAAGCTATTGCTGTCAAGAAAACAGCGAATGGCCCATGGCACGGTCTCTTGACAAGAGGCATCAAAATGGCCCTCGGATCCGATTTTGTAGATATCTCTCAAGGGTGGTATGTCGTAACCGAAATTGCGTTTTACGGCATTTTCCACTTCTTCTTTCGTAATACGGCAGGTGCGCAGCCAGTAGATAAGCGTAGCTACACATTGTGCTCCCTTGATGGCTTCCTTATGCATGTGGCTGCAAATGGCACTGTTTTTTGCTTCTCGCAAGACAGCGTCGTAATCACTGTAAAGCCAACCTACGGCCGACACCCGCATTGCTGCTCCGTTGCCCCATGAGTTGTGGGGTTTAGGATCGGTGGAAGCCAGCCATTCGGCAAACATGCCTCCGTAAGCGCCCTTGGGATGAGGGTATCGGTGGCCCCAGTCATGTAGGGCATCGCGGTAATATCGGTGGTTTAGGATAGCATCGCCCACGGCAATGGTCATCACCGTGTCATCCGTATAATCGCATCGCGGCTTGTCCATGAACAGGGTGAACTGGTCTTGGGGCGTCTCGTCAAACTCAAAGCGCGACCCAATGATATCTCCAATAATGGCTCCAAGCATAGTAATAAAAAGTTAGTAGTAAGGAAATACAAATGTGGAATTTCGCGTATGGAATTAGCAATGTGAAATGTGGAATAATTCATCATTCGCCATTCATCATTCGTCAATCCTTTTGTACTCCGACCGGGAATCGAACCCGGATCAAAGGTTTAGGAAACCTCCGTTCTATCCATTGAACTATCAGAGCTTAGCTTGCTTTGTCGTACAAAGGTAAACTATTTTATGCAAAGGCCCAAGAAAAGCTGGGAAAATATTGATGGTCTTCATAGGTCTATTTCCCCTTTTGGTTCTACTGACAACGCTGTCTCTTCTTCTGATAGCCTTCTTGTCACTTGCACCTTATGAAAAAAGCTGCCTCAGCAAGAATGCTAAGGCAGCCTGGTATATCTTTACCACGTAGCCCGAAGGCTACCATGGTGAATGATTATTCTGCTTTCCAAAGACCGTGGAGGTTGCAATACTCACGGGCGCAAACGGCCTTGGCATCGGTCTTAAACTCAGCCACAGGCTTGTCTGTCGGCTCGAGATACTTGCGCAGCACTTGGTTGTCATCGGTGAAAAGCTCGATCCACTGGATGTAATGAGCCTCTGTCATAGGATGCTCCACAGAGCCTACGCTCACGCGATAGCCACCTTCGATTTTCTCAATCACAGGTACGTGCTTCTCGGTAGCGGCATCGGTGGTGTTTTCCACCAACTGCTCCAAACCACTTGCAAGCTGTCCATCGCCTGCTGTTAATACCTCAACAAGGCTGCCTGATGCAGCGCTCTTATAGATTTCGTTTCTTTTTGCCATAATTATTATTGTTTGTTATAAATTCGTCCTTGTTTTGCAAATATAGGAGTTATTTCTGAATTACGCAAGAATTTTATTGTAATAATTTCAGTTTTAGTGCTTTTTAATGTTTGGTCAACTATTGGTTGCTCTCTTCCCTGAAAAGATAATCGGGCATAAGTTGCTGTATCTGTTCTCTTTTCAAGGCGCTTCAAGCCAGCCTGTTACGTTGAAAATCATCTCCCCGAAAAACAATCATGCCAAGCCTCTGGACGAAGCTTGGCATGAAAAAATAGATGTTGTCCTACGCGGATTCGAACCACGACTGAGAGAACCAAAAACTCTAGTGCTACCATTACACCATAGGACAATCGGTTGATTGGGCTGAAGACGTACTTCAGCGGGTGCAAAGGTAGTGGTTTTTTAGGCCACTACCAAATTTTTATTCCACTTTCTTTAACCTTTCGGATGGGCCGGAAGACTATTTCACGGTGATGAGATAGTAATTCTTCTTGCCCTTCTGCACGAGGAGATACTTGCCGTCGATGAGGTCGTCGGCAGTGACGGTCTGGTCGAAAGCGGTGAGTTTCTCCTTGTTAAGGCTTACTCCGCCACCCTTCACCATCTTGCGCATCTCGCCCTTGCTGGGGAAGATGTCCCAGCCTTCCTGACAGAACAGGTCGATGGCGGTGCCGCCGAGCAGGTCGCGGGAGAGGTCATAGTGGGGCACATCCTGGAACACATCGTTGAGGGTTGCCTCGTCGAGCTGCGCGAGCTGGTCCTTGGTGGCTTTGCCAAAGAGGATGTTGGAGGCGGCGATGGCCATGTCGAGGTCTTCCTTGGAGTGTACCATTGTGGTCACTTCCTCGGCCAGACGGCGTTGCAAAACGCGACGTCCCGGGTCCTCACGGTGCTCCGAAATGAGGGCCTCGATGGTGGGTTGATCGAGGTCGGTGAATATCTTGATGTAGCGTTCGGCATCGTCGTCGGTGACGTTGAGCCAGAACTGGTAGAACGCATAGGGCGTGGTGCGGTTGCGGTCGAGCCACACATTGCCGCTCTCGGTCTTGCCAAACTTCTTGCCATCGGCCTTGGTGATGAGCGGACAAGTGATGCAGAAGGCCTCGGCTTCGTTGCCAAGGGTGCGGCGGATAAGCTCCGTTCCGGTGGTCATGTTGCCCCACTGGTCGTTGCCGCCGAGCTGCAGACGCACGCCATATTTCTCATATTGATAGAGGAAGTCGTAGCCCTGGAGGAGCTGATAGGTAAACTCGGTGAAGCTCAGACCGTCGCGTGCCTCACCGTTGAGGCGCTTCTGCACGCTGTCTTTGGCCATCATGTAGTTCACTGTGATATGTTTTCCGACAGTGCGGGCAAAGTCGAGGAAGGTGAAATCCTTCATCCAGTCGTAGTTGTTCACCATTTCTGCCTTGTTGGGCTCTGTGCCGTCGAAGTCGAGGAACTTGGAAACCTGCTTCTTGATAGCCTCCTGATTGTGGTAGAGGGTGTCGGCATCGAGAAGGTTGCGCTCCTGACTCTTGCCCGAAGGGTCACCGATCATGCCCGTGGCACCACCCACAAGCAGATAAGGTTTGTGTCCGCAACGCTGGAGATGACGCAGCATCATGATACCGCAGAGGTGTCCGATATGCAGCGAATCGGCCGTGGGGTCGGTGCCCAGATAGGCCGACACCATGTTCTTCATGAGGTATTCCTCGGTACCTGGCATGATTTGGGCCAGCATACCTCGCCATTTCAGTTCTTCAACAAAGTTCTTCATTTTTAATAATTGTTGTTTGATTGAAGCCCAACAGTTTTGACAAGTCTCTTGGGCAAAGTGTTATCGGGGCGCCTTTCGGACAACTTACGGAACGGGATCGTACCCGCTTCCACCCCAGGGGTTGCATCTCAGAATTCGCCAGATGGCCAGCAACAGGCCCTTGATGGGGCCGTGTTTGAGGATGGCTTGCCGCGCATACTCGGAGCATGTGGGTGTAAAGCGGCAGGATGGCGGTGTGTAGGGGGTGATAAACTTCTGGTAGAACACGATGGGCTGGACCAGAAGCCAGGCTGCGGCGTGCGCAATGGTGTGGAGAATAGACTTGAATGTTGTCACGCCTCGTCCTCCTTCCTGGTGGGTGATGATGTGATTTCCTCGGGCTGTGGGGCCTGCTGGCGCAACTTTTCTTTCTGATGGAGCCGCTCGCTAACCCGTTTGAGCAGGTTGACCATGCGCGATTCCACTTCCTCGGTGGTACGCAGATGGCTGTCGAGCCAGATGAATGCGAGTGCCACGGGATAGTCGGCAACAAGACTCTTGTGCCTGCGGTAGGCCTCACGCACCTGTCGTTTCACCCGGTTGCGCCTCACAGCACGCTTGAAACAGCGCTTGGGTACGCTGATGAGAAAGCGTGATTGTGGCAGGTTGGAGCCCTCACCGTCCTGCCCCTCCGTCTGCATATACACAACTCTCAGCGGGAAGGCCGACATAGAATGACTATGGCCACCCTGAAAGAGGGCATCTATCAGCTTCTTGCTATATATCCGCTCCTCCTTGTGAAGTGTGGAGGGAAAGGTAGACATCTGTCCCGTTTATTTCTTTTTCTTTTCTTTTTCCAGGTAGTCCTGCAGGGCACTGATCATCGAAGGATACTCCTTAGTGCCTGCAACGAGGTCGGGTTGGAGTCCGGCATCAGTAATAGCCTTACCTGTTGCGGGGCCGAAGGCACCGAGCTTCAGCTTGCCCTGCTTCAGATTGGGGAAGGCTTTGGCCAGATATTCCACGCCGGTAGGGGTAGAGAATATCAGCATGTCGCAGTCGAAATTCTCGACTTCCTCGGGTGTGAAGTCATTACTCAGGGTGCGATACATCACACATTCGGTGTGGGTCAGGCCCTTGGCATCCAACTTATTCTTGATGTCGTCGTTATGAACACTGCTCAGTGGTACGAGAAATTTCTCGCCTTTATGCTTCACCATTGCTGGAATGAGGTCATCAATCTTGCCGGTACTGCCAAAGAATACCTTGCGCTTGCGATACTGCACATACTTCTGGATATAGAGCGAAATGGTCTCCGTAACACAGAAATAGCGCATATCTTCGGGGATAGTTAGGCGTAATTCTTTTGCAAGCTGGAAAAAATGGTCGATAGCATGACGTGAGGTAAACACTACGGCTGTATGAGAAAGAATGCTTACTTTCTGCTGGCGGAACTCTTTAGCCGAAAGGCTTTCCACCTTGATAAAGGGGCGGAATACAAACTCAACCCCATATTCTTTCTCGAGATCGTAATAAGGAGATTTATCATTAGCCGGTTTCGGCTGTGATATCATGATCTTCTTTATCATCTTTGTTCTAAAAATTTACTTTCAAATAATTGTCCGTCAACACAAGAACGCCCCATAAGGCGCCAAGCGGCATCGTTTCAAACGCACAAAAGTACAAAAAACTTTGCAGAATGGCGGTGTTCTTGCGAAAAAAGATAAGATAGGTTTTGTAAAAAGACAGCACTTTGCCCAAAATGACAACAAATGCACTATAGATTACCGTTGTTTCGATAGAAAAGTTGAAGTAGACCAAGAGCATTACAATCGGGAATAATGCTATGCCTTCGGTAGAGACAAGGAAGAGCGCAGACTTCATCCATTGTTCATTTTTTTTCCTATCAAAAAACACCCAGTTGACCAATGCATAGAGCACTGCTTTAAGGAAAAAATAGACCGTTATAATCCCTGTATAAATGCCAATGATATAGTATTGGGGGATGGTGAACGACTCTCCCACAAAACTTTTCGTATAGAAAAAGAAAATAAGGGCAAGGAGAAGGCTGGTCTGCAACAGCAGGAAGAATTGGAAACGAAGTTCGCTGCTGGTCTCGGTGATGGTGGTCGTACCCTCTCGTTGGGCGTGGAAGAAGTTTTTAAACTGTCTTTGAATGAAGTTTCCCGATTTGGCAATGGATACCATCGCCAGAATGAAGCACACCAAAAGAATAGAGGTGATGAGGTTGTCTTTGGCAATGCTGTAGGGCACGGGGTCGCCGGCCACCCCCTGTCGGTATATGGCATACTCGGGACGATAGGTGGAATCAGGCTGCACCATTGACCGACTGTGATACATCGGCTTCTCCAGCGAGAAGCCCGAAAGTGTGTCTGCATGGGTCTGCGGGGTGCGCATGGGATTGGGTTGGCGGCTCCAGTCTACTTTGGGAAACTTGTAATTGGCCCTGATTGCAGAGTCCTGTTGCCACGGGGTGGCTGTGCGGGGCAGCCAACTCAGTATCTCGTGGGGCGAATGATAGCCCCCGCTATGGCGCGTTGTGGCCCCTTGTGCAGAAGGTGTCTGCACTGATGCCGATGGGGTGGATATGGAGTCTTGCTGTATCATGGGAGCGAAAGCGAAAAGAATGGCTGCCGCCGAGCAGCAGTCCACATAATCATTGGAAGGATGAGGGAGGATTTCATGATTACAGGGACATGAGAATGGATCATGATTGTAATGGTGAGACCCTCCCTTGGATAGCTTAGAGGCCGAATGCCTGACGTATGCGATCCACCTGATCGAGTTTCTCCCAGGTGAAAAGTTCTATCTCCATCGTCTTGGGTTCGTGGTAAAGGCTGGTGAAAGTCTTCTTCACCACCTGATTGGTACGACCCATGTGACCGTATGCGGCGGTCTCGAAATACATCGGCTGGCGCAGTTTCAGCGCACGCTCGATGGCTTTCGGGCGAAGGTCGAACATCTCCTGTATCTTGCGGGCGATATCAGCGTCCGACATCTTCACATGGCTACGGCCATAGGTGTTGACGTAGACGCTCACCGGTTCGGCCACACCGATGGCGTAGGCCAGCTGCACCAGCATCTCGTCGGCTACCCCGGCGGCCACCATATTCTTCGCAATGTAGCGCGAAGCGTAGGCTGCCGAGCGGTCCACCTTGCTTGAATCCTTGCCCGAGAACGCCCCACCGCCGTGGGCGCCACGACCTCCGTAGGTGTCGACAATGATCTTGCGGCCAGTCAGTCCGGTATCGCCGTGAGGACCGCCAATCACGAATTTGCCTGTGGGGTTGACCAGATACTTTATGTCATCGTTGAAGAGCGAGCGCAGCTTTTCGCCTGCCTCGGCCTTCACGCGAGGCATGAGGATGTTGACAACGTCCTCTCTGATCTTGGCGAGCATGGCCTCGTCGGCCTTGAGCTGAGCCTCACGGCTGTCGTCAGCAGGCTCCACAAAGGGGTCGTGCTGGGTCGACACCACGATGGTATCGATGCGCAGCGGCTCGTTGTTGTCGCCATATTCGATGGTCACCTGACTCTTGGCGTCGGGCCTAAGATAGGTCATCTGCTGACCTTCCTTGCGGATTTGGGCCAGGGTAAACATGATGAGGTGGGCCAGATCGAGCGTCGCCGGCATATAGTTGTCGGTCTCATTGGAGGCATAACCGAACATCATGCCCTGATCGCCGGCACCCTGCTGGTCTTCCTCCTCACGCGAAACGCCGCGGTCTATGTCGTCGCTCTGCTCATGGATGGCCGTGAGAATGCCGCAGGAATTATGGTCAAACTGGTACTCGGCCTTGGTATAGCCGATGCGCTGGATGGCGCGTCGTGCCATCGTCTGCAGGTCTACGTACTCCTTGGAGCGCACTTCGCCCATGATAACAACCTGACCTGTAGTCACAAAACTTTCCACGGCGCAGTGCGACTTGTCGTCATAGGCAAGAAACTGGTCGAGGATTGCGTCTGAAATCTGGTCGGCCACCTTGTCGGGATGACCCTCAGATACTGATTCTGAAGAAAATAAATAACTCATTTTTCCAATCTTTTTTTAGTGGAAAAACGCCAAATAACCGTAAAATCCGAGGGGTGATTTCGCAGTTTTAGCATTTTTTAGTGTGGTTGCAAGCAGCCAAATTCTTCCACAATAGTTCAACAAAATACTTTTTCGGACTGCAAAGTTACTCATTATTTGTATTATCTCCAAAGAATTGGTTGTTAAAGTTTGCATAACAAAATCCTCCCATTACCCGACAAAACGTGGCAATGGGAGGACTCCAAAGGGATGAAACGATGCTTACTCCTGGGGCAGCATCACGACGCTCACCTTATTGGCACCGGCCAGATACTCCTTGGCAAAGGCGGAGATGGCGGCGGGGGTGAGATCCTCTACGATGCTCTTGTAGTTGGTATAGTTGTCGTTGTTCATCATGTAGTTGTTGAGCACGAGGTTGCTCCAGAAGCCGTTGGTCTTGGCATTGTCGTCAATCTGCTTGAGTAATAGTTTCTGAACCTTGTCCAACATCTCTGCATCGCAGGTGGTGCCGAGTTTCTGAGCCTCGTCGTTGATGATCTGCAGGGCGATGTCTTTCTTCTCGGGCTTCATCGGACAATAGCTGATGATCTGTCCGATGTGGTAGCCATCGTCGGCCACGCTCATCGCACCTTGTGCGCCGCAGGAATAGGCAGCACTGGCCTCCTCGCGGATTTTCTTCAGATAAATCATCGAGAGGATCTGTCCGGTCACGTCGGTCTTGATGGAGTTTTCGAGCGAATAGGGTATCTTCTTGTTGAACCAGGCTACAATGGAGTTGGCCTTCGGGGTCTCCATCTTGCGATAGAACGTGTTGTCTACGTTCTTGCTGGTAGGCTCAGAGGTACGCACGCCTACCGGATTCTTGCCCTTGGAGGGCAGCGCGCCGAGATACTGGCACACGAGTGGACGGATGGTGGCCTCATCGAAGTTGCCCACAATCTCGAAGATCCAGCCGTTGGCATTGGCGGTGCGCTCCTTGGCCATCTGCAGAATACGGTCGTAGTCGATGTTCTTCACGTCGTCGAGCAACAGCGGCTGAGTGCGCCAGTTGTGTTCTGTCATCGTGGCATTGAGCGAGTCTGAGAACGCAATGTTGGGATCCAGCTCACGATTTTTCAGACCAATATTATATTGCTGGATGAGGTTGTTGTAGGCATCGGGATCTTTTTTGATATTGGTAAAGTAGAGATAGGTCATCTGCAGCATGGTCTCCACGTCCTTCGGGGTGGAGTTGCCGTCCACGGCCATGCGGCGGTTGCCCATCGACAGGTTGGCGTTGGCAATCTTTCCGGCGAGGGCTTTCTGCAGTTCGGTGCTGGAGAAGTCTGCCAATCCACTGATACCAATCACGTTATCAAAGGCCTTGAGGTTGGCGAAGTCGGCCTTGCCATAGTTAGACACGCCACTGCCACCCACGCCATTCATTAGCACCTGGTCTTTCTTGTAGTCGGTCTTCTTCAGCAGCACGGTCACGCCGTTGCTCAACGTGAGGATGTCGTAGTCAAACTTCTTGCTCTTCACCTCTTTCTTGATCTTGCCGGGCTTGGGCATCACGGTCATCAGCGGCTCGTTTTTCACGTTGTCGACGTAGGCCTCCACCTTGGCTTCACGGGCCTGCTTCACAGCGTCGAGCAGCTGGGCCTCGGTGGGATACACGTTACCTTCCTTCTCGTTGTTGAAGTTGATGATGACCATATTGGTGTCGCTCTTGCTCACCAGCTCCGGCAACACCTGATTGATGGCCTCCAGAGGGATGGCGGGCACTATCTGCTTCATCATCTGATAGGTATAGTCGATGCCGGGCATCGGCTCATTGGTGAGGAAGTAGCCCAGGATTTCGCGATAGAACTGCGACGAATAGCGTTTGTCCTTGTTGCTGTACGTCTTGTCGAGACCGCTCAGATAGTCGTCCTGGAAACGCTTGTACTCGGTGGCGGTGAAGCCATATTCTGCAGCCTGACGCACCACCTCGAAGGCAGCCTTCAGCGCGGATGCACACTGGCTCATGTCCTTGGGAGCCACGCTCAGGTCGAAGGCATCCTTGGTTTTGGAGAAGATGTAGTTGCCATCGCTGCCCGAAGCCTGCACAAACGGGCAGTCGGCCTTCTGTGCTGCCTCCACAAAACGCTTGTTGAGCATATTGCAAGCGGCATCCTTGGCATAGTCCTGGATATAATAAGGCAGAGTCTGCTTGAGGCTGTCGGGGTAGCTCTCGTGCTTGATTATCAGGTCTACGAAACTCTGCTGAAACTCCTTATCCTTGTCCACGATGACGATAGGCTGCGCGTTGTCGGGCACAGGCTCGTCAATAATGGGGGAGGCGTTATCGGGGTTCTTGATGCCGCCGAAGAGCCGTTTGATCTCAGCCTCGGTGCGGTTCACATCCACGTTGCCCACCACGATGATGCCTTGGTTGGAGGGGTGATACCACTTGTGGTAGTAGTCCACCAGTTCCTTGCGCTTGAAATTGTCGATCACCGACATCAGTCCGATGGGGTAGCGCAGACCATACTTCGATCCGGGGTAGAGCTTGGGCAGGTTGCGCTCAAACATTCGGCTGCTGGCCGACGTGCGCAAGCGCCACTCCTCGTGGATCACACCACGCTCCTTGTCAATTTCCTCCTGCTCCAGAGAGAGTCCGGCCGACCAGTCGCGCAGGATGAGCAGACAGGAATCGAGGGTGCCTTGGCGCTGTGTGGGCACGTTGTCGATGTTGTAGACCGTCTGGTCGATGCTGGTATAGGCGTTAAGGTCGCCACCAAACTCGATGCCGTTGGCACGGCACCACTCGATGAGCGAGTTGCCCTTGAAATTGTCGGAGCCGTTGAAGGCCATGTGCTCCAGGAAGTGGGCCAGTCCGCGCTGGCTCTCCTCCTCCTGGATGGAGCCTACCTTCTGGGCAATGTAGAAGTTGGCACGGTTCTCGGGCCAGTTGTTGTGACGGATGAAGTAGGTCAGACCATTGTCGAGCTTACCCATGCGCACGGCAGTATCCACGGGCAAAGTCATGTCGGGCATCTGCGCCTGCACGGTGGCAGACACGAGCAACAACATGGCCGTCAGGAAGTTTTTGATTTTCATAAAATAGATGTTAGTGTTTTGTTCTTTTTGTATATCTAAATGCAAAGATACGTTTTTTTGAGTACAAAACAAATCGTCGTAGATGAAAACGGCGGTAAAATCATACCTGCCAGCATGTCTTTACTTGTTTCCCTTGTGATAACCTTGCTCCCGAGTGCATCGACATAGCTGGGGTATATTTTTGCCAATCGATAATTCTTTTGAAAGAATTTTGACACCCTTCCCACCAAAAGGCCCACTACTATTGTAGCCTATCTTTTATTAAATTGTGTAAAACGTTTGGCATTTCCGAGATTTAGCAATATCTTTGCAAGAGTTTTGCGGCAATAGCTCAGTTGGTAGAGCACGACCTTGCCAAGGTCGGGGTCGCGAGTTCGAGTCTCGTTTGCCGCTCATATTGTGATTAGATCCACTGCCGCAATGGTGGAATTGGTAGACACGAGGGACTTAAAATCCCTTGGCCAGTAATGGCTGTGCGGGTTCGAGTCCCGCTCGCGGCACTTCCCTAAAAATTTATTTTATTATGCGTAACCATCTAATCCTTTCACTTTCTGTATTTTCAGTATTCGCTTTATCCTCTTGTTCCAAGTTGGGTCCGTTGTCTGCCGACAACTTTACGGTGACCCCTAACCCACTCGAAACACAAGGCGGCAAGGTGCCTGCAACCATCGACGGCGTGTTTCCGGCTAAATATATGAAGTCGAAAGCCGTGGTTACGGTCATCCCGGAACTGCGCTATGGCAACGGCCAGACGGCTCAAGGGCAGAGTGCCACGTTCCAAGGTGAGAAGGTGTTGGGCAACGACCAGACCGTGTCTTATAAGGTTGGCGGGCGCTATACCATGAAGAGTGCCTTCGACTATGTGCCCGATATGCAGCAGAGCGACATGTATCTTACCTTCGATGCCCGTCTCGGCAAGAAGAAAGTCAATATCCCTGCCGTCAAGGTGGCTACCGGCGTGCTCTCCACTTCGGAGCTTTACAAGCAGACGCTGATGAATGCCGGCGGATGTATCGCCCCCGACTCCTTCCAGCGTGTGAAGGCACAAAAGACTGAAGGCAATATCAAATTCCTGGTCAATCAGGCCAATTTGCGCAAGAGTGAGCTGAAAAACAATTCCATAAAGGAGTTCGTCAACATGCTCAAGCAGATCAATGCCGACCGCGAGGGCTTAAATCTGAAGAACGTAGAAGTGCAGGCTTATGCTTCGCCCGAGGGTGGATTTGCATTCAATGACAAGCTCGCCGGCAAGCGTCAGAACACCAGCGAGGACTATGTGAAGCAGCAGCTCAAGGCCGCTCAGCTGGCCGATGCCAACGTGGACGCACACTATACCGCACAGGATTGGGATGGTTTCAAGCAGCTGGTGCAGGCCAGCAACATCCAGGACAAGGACGTTATCCTGCGCGTTTTGGAAATGTATAAGGACCCCGAACAGCGTGAACAGCAAATCCGCAATATGAGCGAGGGCTTCCGCGAGCTTGCCGACGGCATTCTGCCCGAGTTGCGCCGTAGCCGCCTCATTATCAATTATGAGACTGTGGGACGCTCCGACGAACAGATCAAGGAACAGTATGCCAGCGATCCCACACGCCTCAGTCCCGACGAGTTGCTCTATGCCGCAAGCCTGGAGCAGGATGCTGCCAAGAAGGAGGCTATCTATAAGAAGACCGCCGAGATTTATGACAAGGACTATCGTGCCTACAACAACCTCGCAACGCTGGCGTTCAACAGCGGCAACGAGAGTCTGGCCAAGGACTACATCCAGCAGGCTCTGAGCAAGAACAGCAAGGCTCCCGAGGCCAATGCCAACCTCGGACTCATCGCACTGAAGAACGGACAGCTGACCGATGCGGAGAACTATCTCTCCAACGCCATAGAGGCCAACAACTTCGGTGAGGCACTCGGCAACCTCAATATTGCCAAAGGCAACTACGCCACTGCTGTACAAAACTTCGGATCGTCTACATCCAACAGTGCCGCATTGGCCCAAATTCTCAACAAGGACTATGCAGCCGCTGTGGCTACACTCAAGGCTGCGAAGAACCCTGATGCCATGACCGATTACCTCATGGCCGTGGTGCTCAACCGTCAGGGCAACACCGCCTCAGCCAAAGACTATCTGCAGAAGGCTACTGCAGCCAACTCCGCACTGGCAACCTATGCTGCCAGGGATCTGGAGTTTGCCAACATGAAATAAGAATACTATTTTGCCAATCACGATAAAGCCTTTTGCCTGATGGGCAAAAGGCTTTTCAAATTTACAAACAATGTACAAACAGCTCTTTATCGGCCTGATCACTGTGCTGGCATTGGCCTCATGCGGTGTAGACGGCAAGCACTTCAGATTAGAAGGACGCATCCTGAACATGAACCAGGGAGAATTTTATGTCTATAACGATGAGGGCATGGTCATCGGCATCGACACCGTGAAGGTAAACGGAGGACGCTTTGCCTACGAGATGCCTTGCGACCGACCGACCACGCTGATGCTGGTCTTCCCCAACTTCTCTGAGCAGCCCATCTTTGCCCAGCCGGGCAAGACGGTCAACGTCAAAGGGGATGCCTCTCACCTCAAAGAGCTGAAAGTGGAAGGTACCGGCGACAATGAGCTGATGTCAAAGTTTCGCGAACAGATTGCCAATGCTTCGCCACCAGAGATAAAGAAGTATGCGCGGCAGTTTGTCGAAGACCATCCGGAGTCGCCTGTAGGAGTGTATTTGGTAAAGAAATATTTTATCATTGCCAACGAACCCGACTACAAGGAGGCTGCACGACTTGTCAAGACGATGACCGCCAAGCAGTCTGGCAACGGACCGCTCAACCGTATGGCCACGCTCATCAAAAGCTATCAGAATACTGCTGTGAATGCAAAACTCCCCACATTCACCTATTATGATACCAAGGGGAGCATGGTGTCGTCGGCCGAACTCAGCAGCGGACTGGCCATCATCTGTACCTGGGCATCATGGAATTTTGACAGTATGGAACAGCTTCGCACGCTCAAGCGGGCACAACGCAAGTCGGGTGGACGGCTGAAAGTGGTCTCCATCTCGCTCGACGGAAGTCGATATGACTGCGACCAGCAGCTCCGCCGCGACACGATCACATGGAAAAACATCTGTGATGGGGATATGTTTGAGAGCAAACCCATACGACAGTTAGGGTTGATGGAAATTCCCGACAACATCGTAATCAAAAACGGACGCATTGTAGCAAGAGGCGTCTCGACACAGGATTTGCCTCGGACCATCGAACAACAACTCTGATATCACCCAGCACCTGACCTTTGAAATAACACACAAATGCTTATTAAGACCTACAGTGCAGCCGTCAACGGCTTGGAAGTAACGCCTGTAACCATTGAAGTAAGCCTCAACAGAGGCGTAATGTACCATCTTACCGGCCTCGGCGATGAAGCTGTCAAGGAAGGCCGCGACCGTATTGCCGCAGCCATGCTGCATAACGGTTTCCACTTCCCCAAGGCCGATATCACGGTGAATTTGGCTCCCGCCGACCTGAAAAAGGAAGGCAGCAGTTTCGACTTGCCGCTGGCAGTGGCCATCCTTGCGGCCGACGGACAGACCGATCCGCAGCAACTTGACCGATACATGATGGTCGGAGAACTGAGTCTCGACGGCTTCTTACAACCGGCAAAGGGTGTGCTCCCCATTGCCATCAAAGCTCGCGCCGAGCACTACAAAGGCCTCATCGTGCCACGTGCCAATGTGCGTGAGGCAGCCATTGTAAACCAACTCGATGTCTATGGCATGGATACTATGGTCGATGTTTTAGACTTTTTGTCGGGCAAAAAGGCCTTCGAGCCGACCGTGGTCGATACTCGAAAGGAGTTTTATGAGCAGCAATACAACTTTGATCTCGACTTTGCCGACGTGCGTGGACAGGAGAATGTGAAGCGCGCGCTGGAGGTTGCGGCGGCTGGCGGACACAACATCATCATGATCGGACCACCGGGAAGCGGCAAGTCGATGATGGCCAAGCGACTGCCTTCCATCCTTCCGCCCCTGACATTGAGCGAGAGTCTGGAAACCACGCAGATCCATTCCGTCGCCGGTCTCTTGGCCCGGCAGTCGGCATTGATATCCCAACGTCCCTTCCGCTCGCCCCATCACACCATCTCCGAGGTTGCCCTCGTGGGTGGAGGAGTCAATCCCATGCCCGGCGAAATCAGTCAGGCGCACAACGGTGTGCTCTTCTGCGACGAACTTCCGGAATTTAATAAACATACTCTTGAGGTGTTGCGGCAACCACTCGAAGACCGCGTCATCACCATCAGCCGTGCGAAATACACCGTCACCTTTCCCTGTTCGTTCATGTTTGTGGCCTCGATGAACCCCTGTCCATGCGGCTATTACGGTGACCCGACACACCACTGCGTGTGCACCCCGGGCCAGATACAGAAATATCTGAATAAGATTTCTGGTCCGTTGATGGACCGCATCGACCTGCAATGCGAGATTGCGGCCCTGCCGTTCAAGGACATCAGCAAGGCCGCTCCGGGCGAACCGAGTGCCCAGATCCGCGAGCGCGTCATCGCTGCGCGGGCCATCCAGACCGAGAGATTTAAGGAATACAAGGACGTTCACTGCAATGCGCAGATGACCGAACGCATGATTCATCGCTATGCCGAGCCCGACGAGGCCGGCCTGGAACTGCTGCGGGTGGCGATGGAACGCCTGTCGCTGTCGGCCCGCGCCTACAGCCGCATCCTCAAGGTGGCGCGTACCATCGCCGACCTCGCCGGAAGCGACCGCGTGTTGTCGCCCCATCTCGCCGAGGCCATAGGCTATCGCAACCTCGACAGAGGCGATTGGGCAGAGAGATAGATATTGATACAAATAATCCAAATGATGAAAGTAAACATAAAGTTCATAACAGCCATCGCGTCCCTAATGTATTCTATACAGATAACATTTGCACAAGCAA
>JAEAMQ010000025.1 GCA_016901395.1 Prevotella sp.
CCAAGTTTTTGCGCGAGAGAAAGCCAAAAAGACAAGATCGACAAGAAGGTGGTACGCACACGACTCGTTATCAGAGGAACTACGAGATAATTCAAAATTCATAATTCAAAATTCAAAATTATCCAGCGACAGGGACCTGCTATGGAAGCTATGTCGATTGGGTCATCGAGGGTTCTGATGCTTCATTTGAGGGCAGCTACTATGGATTTGCCCCTTGTTGCTCAAAAATTATTCTTTATGAGAAAATTTATTGGAGAGCGATGCCGTTATCATGAGGATAGGTCTCTGTTTTCGATGCATTGAGACTGCATGGGAAATCATGGAGGAAAACATAAAAGCGATTCGACAATGAAGGATTTGAATGAGAATATCATCGCGGTAAAAAGCATGGACTATGCAGTCCGTTGCATGCGTCTTGCCAAGTTCTTGCGCGAGACCTACCACGAATACGACCTCGCAAGTCAGGTCTTAAAGAGTGGGACCAGCGTTGGAGCCAATGTTCGTGAAGCCCTCCGTGGCCAGAGCCGCGCAGACTTTCGCGCCAAGATGAATATCTCTCTGCGCGAGGCCAACGAGTCGCAATACTGGCTCGAACTATTAAAGCGTGTCGGTTTCCTCTCCGAAACTGAGTATCAAAGTATGTTTGAGGATTGCACTACCCTCTGCAAACTACTCATGTCTATCGTCCGTTCCACCTCCGAAAGTATCGAAAGAAATAAACAACAACAATCAAAACAATAAACGCATTTCAACCCAAATAACAGCTCATAACGTCACGTTAGCCTAATTTTGAATTTAGATGATTCTATCTTTGAATAGTCGACTAACTCCGTGGGTATAAACAAGCATAAACCAATATAAACCCAAACAACAGCGTTAAGCTAAATAAACATAAACCAATTTCAACCCAAACAACAGCTCATAACGTCGCGTTAGTCTAATTTTGAATTTAGATGATTCTAATTTCTCTATCAGTCCTAACAGCGTTAAGCTAAATAAGCATAAACCAATATTATCTCAAACAACAGCTCATAACGTCGCGTTAGTCTAATTTTGAATTTAGATGATTCTAATTTCCCAATCAGTCTTAGCAGCGTTAAGCTAAATAAGCATAAACCAATATTGTCTCAAACAATAGCTCCTAACATCGCGTTAGCCTAATTTTGAATTTTGAATTATGAATTTTGAATTAAAAAAGCCCAACCTCTCTTTCTGGGGTCTATGGAATCTGAGCTTCGGATTTTTCGGCGTACAGATTGCCTACGCTCTCCAGAGCGCTAATATTTCGAGGATTTTCGCCACCCTCGGTGCCGACCCCCACAGTCTCAGTTATTTCTGGATACTGCCGCCTCTGATGGGCATCATCGTGCAACCCATCGTCGGCTCGTGTTCCGACCGCACGTGGACCCGCTGGGGTCGCCGCATCCCCTACCTCTTCCTCGGTGCCGCCATGGCCGTGCTGGTGATGTGTCTGTTGCCCAACGCCGGCTCCTTTGGCATGGCCGTCTCCACCGCGATGATATTCGGTCTTGTGGCCCTGATGTTCCTCGACACCTCCATCAACATGGCCATGCAACCCTTTAAGATGCTTGTCGGCGACATGGTCAACGAGGAACAGAAGGCCAAGGCCTACTCCATCCAGAGTTTCCTGTGCAACGCAGGCTCCCTCGTGGGCTATGTGTTTCCCTTCCTCTTTGCCTTCCTCGGCATTGCCAACACCGCCCCCAAGGGCGTGGTGCCCGACTCGGTGATCTACAGTTTCTATGTCGGTGCCGCCATCCTCATCCTCTGCGTGGTCTACACCGTGAGCAAGGTGAAGGAGTGGAACCCGCAGCAGTACGAGCAGTATAACGGCGCCTCGCAGGAGGTGCAGGGAGAGGAGAAGGGCAGCGGCAACTGGTTTGTGCTGCTCAAGAATGCCCCCTCCACCTTCTGGAAGGTCGGCGTGGTGCAGTTCTTCTGCTGGTTTGCCTTCATGTATATGTGGACCTACACCAACGGCACCGTAGCCGACAACTGCTGGGGCACCACCGATGTGACCAGCGCGGGCTACCAGACCGCCGGCAACTGGGTGGGCATCCTCTTTGCCGTGCAGGCCATCGGCTCTGTGATCTGGGCCCCTATCCTGCCCAAGTTCAGCAACCGCAAGTTTGCTTACGCTTTCAGTCTGCTGCTCGGCGGCATCGGATTTGCAAGCTGCGCCTTCATCCACGACCAGTACCTGTTGTTCATTCCATTCCTCCTCATTGGCTGCGCATGGGCTGCCATGCTCGCCATGCCGTTCACCTTTGTCACCAATGCCCTGCAGGGCTATGGCCACATGGGTGCCTACCTCGGCCTGTTCAATGGCACCATCTGTATTCCTCAGATTGTCGCCGCAGCCATCGGTGGTGTGATTCTCGCCCTTGTGGGCAGTGTGCAGAGCCACATGATGATTGTGGCTGGTGTGAGTCTGGTGCTCGGCACGCTTGCCGTGGGACTCATCAAGGAGAAGTAATCCGCCTTATCGCGGAGCGCTTCATGGGCGTTTTAGCCCGATACTAAGCCCTCGCAGCAATGCTGTTTTAAATAGGAAAGCCATATCCCGTAGTCGTAGTGGCGGGGATATGGCTTTCTTTTTTATAGTGCATTGACAGATAGGGGGATGCAACGCTCTTGGACACTCTGGTAAACGGTCCCGCCATACCATTGTACAGGTTGTTGCACGATAATTTATCCGCCTCTGGATGAATATTTTGGGTCCAACCGTACCCGTTCTCGGGATTATTCCATACCTTTGTCGCCCCATCTTCTTGATGACCTCATGGCGGCCACCGGAATGCAAGATGCCCCAATGCCGGCCATACCCTAAAAGTTTGACAACATGACACAGCCTTGGGCATTGACTGCCTCCCATATATTCCACAGCTTGTCGGTGCCCTGCCGCCGATGGCTTCTCCCGCTGATATTTCTCTTTTTTGCCGTCGCCTGTCCTGCCCAGAAACCCTATCATGGCGACGGCATAGACAGCTGGCTACGGTTTGTTCCGCTCGGATCGGCGGTGGTGCTGAAGGCCGCCGGCGTGGAGAGCGCGAGCTCGTGGAAACGCTTTGCGGTGAACGCCGGACTCTCGTGCATGCTCACCACGGGCACCACGTGGGCGCTGAAACACGCCGTGAGCGAGCAGCGCCCCGACTGGACCGACCGCCATTCGTTCCCCTCGGGCCACACGTCGATAGCGTTTGCCGGTGCCACCATCCTCGATAAGGAGTTCCGCCACGTGTCGCCGTGGATCTCGGTGGCGGGCTATGCGGTGGCGACAGGGGTGGCCATAGACCGCGTGGCACGCAACCGCCACCACTGGCACGACGTGGCAGCCGGAGTGGCAGTGGGTATCGGCGGCACCATGCTCGGCTACTGGCTCGGCGACAAGCTCACGGGCGAGCGCAGCCGGTATAGCGTTGGGGTGAGTGCCGACGGCATGACGGTGAGCATCAATCTATAAGCCGCCCTCGCGCAAGAATACTTATGAAATTATCAGACAACAACCCTCTCAGAATTGCAATATTCTGCACAAGGAAATCTCTGGTACGAAATACGCAAAAAATGGGCAGATTACAACTCGTTGATAATCAGCGATTTCAATTTTCAGGAGATGGCAAGGCCCTGCGAAAACTATCTTTTGCGGCCCTTTTGAGGGTGTTTTCGTGATACGAAGAGGGCGTTTTCGCAGTGCGATTAGGTAGTTATCATGCGAGGAATAGTACCTTAAGGCCACGGGATAAGTATTTTCCCCCGATTTCATCTGTATTTCTTGATAGGAAAGGCTGGTATTTTTTCTATTTCAAGAAAAATCTTGTCGCGGTTTTTTCAGATATTTCTTGACAAGAGAAGATATGCTCGCGCCTGGATGATCCCCCCATGCACCCAGAAAGGCGTGGCCCCAACCCTGAGCCATCCATTGTGCTCTTGGTGTCCTCTTTGTGCGAAAATACCACCCTCTACGCCGCCCCGTAGCTGTCGTGAAACTTTCGATGCGCAATCGTTTGCACGCATATTTGCGTGATTTGTGCTAAATTGAGCAAACACGTTGCACAAATTTTCCTAACTTTGAACCCAAATATAAAAACCTGAAGACGATGAACTTAATATTTAATGTGAATTACCAGACACGGTTCGGCGAGGAAATTGTGCTGAACCTGAATCACAAAGGTTCTGTCAGTAGATACCGGATGAGCACTGTCGATGGCAAGCGATGGAGCTACCAGTGTGCGATAGCTGACGAGAAAGGGCCACTCGACTACTACTATAGCATGGAATATGCCGGCAACAACGAGCGTCACGAGTGGACCACGGTGTGCCACCGGCTCGAGTTGTGCGCCACCAAGGCCACACAATATACCGTCTACGACCACTGGATGGATATTCCCGAAGATTCCTATCTCTATAGTTCGGCTTTCACCGGCTGTATACATCACCGCGAGCTGACGGCCCTGCCCGACAACCATTTCGGCAAGACGGTGCGTCTCATCGTGCGTGCACCGCAGTTGCGCAGCGGCGAGCGGCTGGCTGTCATCGGCAGCGGACGGATGCTGGGCGACTGGAATGCGGTGAAGGCACAGCCCATGGCAGAACACAACATCAACGAATGGGCCGTCGACCTGGACGCAGAGCTCTTCCGCGATGGGAAGATTGAGTTCAAGTTTGTGGCTATGGACAGCAAGGCTGATGTCACACCGCTGTGGGAGACAGGGATGAACCGCACCATCGAGATGCCGGAGATGCGCCATGGCGAAGTGGTGGTCTACGACCTTGACCAGGCATTTTTCCCCATCTACAGCGAGAAACTCGCCGGCACACTCGTGCCTGTGTTCTCGCTCCGGTCCAAGCAGAGCTTCGGCGTGGGCGACTTCGGCGACCTCAGGAAGATGGTCGACTATGTGGAGCAGACCGGTCAGCGCGTGCTGCAGATACTGCCCATCAACGACTCCACCATCACCCACACATGGTCAGACTCCTATCCCTACAGCTGCATCAGCGTCTTTGCGCTCCATCCGCAGTATGTGGACCTCACGCAGTTGCCACCGCTCAAGGATGACAAACAGCGCAACGATTTCGAGGCTTTGCGCCAGCAGCTCAACGCGTTGCCACAGATCGACTATGAGCGCGTGAACCAGGCGAAGACCGAATACTTGCTTCTGCTCTTTGCCCAGGAGGGCAAGTCCATGATGGCTTCGGCCGAATACAAGGCGTTTTTCGCCGATACCGAGCAGTGGCTCGCGCCCTATGCACAGTATTGCACGCTACGCGACAAGTTTGGCACGGCCGACTTCTCGCAGTGGCCCGACCACAACACGTGGGACGAAGCCGACCGCAAAGATCTCACCAACGCCCGCACGAAGGCTTACAAGGAGGTGGAGTTCTGGTATTTCGTGCAGTTTGTGCTCAACCGCCAGCTGCACGAGGTGCACGAGTATGCCCGAAAGCACCGCGTCATCCTCAAGGGCGACATCCCCATCGGCGTGAACCGCCATGGCTGCGACGTATGGATGGAACCCAAATACTTCAATCTCAACGGGCAGGCCGGTGCCCCGCCCGACGACTTCTCGGTCAACGGACAGAACTGGGGATTCCCCACTTACAACTGGGATGAGATGCTCAAGGACGGCTGTCTGTGGTGGGTGCGCCGCTTCCAGAACATGGCCAAGTTCTTCGATGCCTACCGCATCGACCACGTGCTGGGCTTTTTCCGCATCTGGCAGATACCCATCGATGCCGTGCATGGACTGCTCGGACAGTTCCAGCCGGCCCTCGGCATGACACGTGAGGAGATCGAATCCTACGGGCTGCAGTTCCATGAGCAGCAGTTCTGTGAGCCGTTTATCGCCGACTGGGTGCTCGACCGCATGTTTGGCGAGCGCGCATCGATGGTCAGGGAACGCTATCTCGACCACTCCCACGACGACATCTGGCGCATGAAACCCGAGTTTGACACCCAGCGCAAGGTAGAGCAGGCATTTGCCGGAGCCACCGATCAGGAACAGATCAACCTGCGCGACGGACTCTATGCGCTCATCTCCAACGTGCTGTTTGTGCGCGATGCCAAGATGCCGGGACTCTATCATCCGCGCATCTCCGCCCAGTTCGACTTCACCTATGAGGCCCTTTACGACAGCGACAAGGCTGCGTTCAACCGCCTCTACAACGATTATTTCTATCGTCGCAACAACCAGTTCTGGTATCGTGAAGCCATGAAGAAACTGCCCCGACTGGTAGAAGCCACCCGCATGCTGGTGTGTGCCGAAGACCTCGGCATGGTGCCCGACTGCGTGCCATGGGTCATCAATGAGCTGCGCATCCTCTCTCTGGAAATCCAGTCGATGCCCAAGGATCCGCATGTGCGCTTCGGCCATCTCTCGCGCAACCCCTATCGCTCCGTCTGCACCTTCTCCACCCACGACATGCCGACACTCCGTCAGTGGTGGGATGAGAACTATGAGCGCACGCAAGACTACTACAACTCCATGCTCTATCGCGGTGGAGGGGCCATGCATCCGCTGCCGGGATGGCTCGCCAAGGACATCCTCTCGCGACAACTCACGTCGCCGAGCATGCTCTGTGTGCTGAGTCTGCAAGACTGGCTGGCCATGGACGAGGAGCTGCGGCTGCCCGATGCCAATGCCGAGCGCATCAACATCCCCGCCAATCCCCGCCACTACTGGCGCTATCGCATGCACATGAACATCGAGGACCTGATGGCCAACCGCGAGTTTATGGACAGCGTGCGTGACCTGTTGAGGCAGAGCGGAAGGTGAGTTAAGGGATAATTGAAGATTGATAATTGATAATTCATAGCATAATGATGATGAAAAAGGTTCAAAGTTTACTGTGGCTCTTGCTGCTTCCCGTAGCAGCGATGGCGCAGGAAGTGAAGTCGCCCAATGGCAATGTGACCGTGAAATTCTCGCTCACGGGCAACGGTGTGCCGACCTATGAGATGAGCTACAAGGGGCGTGCGGTGGTCAAACCGTCACACCTCGGACTCGAACTGGCCAAGGATAAGCATGCCTCCAAAGGACTTCGGGAGACCAATCTCATGGAGGGATTTACCGAAACCGACAGCCATATCAGCCAGTTTGACGAGACCTGGAGGCCGGTATGGGGCGAGACGGCGACCATACGCAATAATTATAATGAGTTGGCCGTTAATCTTAAGCAGCCTTCAAGCAGCCGCTCGATGGTCATCCGTTTCCGCGTCTACGACTACGGCATGGGACTGCGCTATGAGTTTCCGCAGCAGGACTCGCTGACCTATTTCACCATCAAGGAGGAGCACACGCAGTTTGCCATGACCGGAGACCACACCGCCTGGTGGTTGCCGGGCGACTACGACACGCAGGAGCAGGAGACACAGGAGTCCAAGCTCTCGGAGATACGTGCCCGCTTCCACGATGCCGTGAACTGGAACAACTCGTCGGTAGCGGTGTTCTCACCCACGGGAGTGCAGACTTCGCTGCAGATGAAGAGTCAGGACGGACTCTATATCAACATCCACGAGGCCGCATGCACCGACTATTCCACCATGCATCTCAACCTCGACGACAAAACAATGACCTTCGAAAGCTGGCTCACGCCCGATGCCACAGGGATGAAAGGCTATATGCAGACTCCCTGTGAGACACCCTGGCGCACGGTCTTAGTGAGCGATGATGCCCGCGACATGCTCTCGTGCAAGCTCACGTTGAATCTCAACGAGCCTTGCAAACTCGAGGACACGAGCTGGATTCACCCCACGAAGTATTGCGGAGTGTGGTGGGAAATGATTGTGGGACGCAACAGTTGGAACTATACCGACGAGTTCCCCTCCATCAAACTCGACCGCATCGACTGGAGCAAGGTGAAGCCCAACGGCCGTCACGGAGCCAACACGGCCGACGTGAAACGCTACATCGACTTCGCCGCCAAAAACGGATTGCAGCAGGTTTTGGTAGAAGGATGGAACGTAGGATGGGAAGATTGGGCCAACCACTGGAAGCAAGATGTGTTCGATTTCGTCACGCCCTATCCCGATTTCGACCTCAAAGGCCTCAACGAATATGCCCACAGCAAGGGCGTGAAGCTCATGATGCACCACGAAACATCGTCGAGTGTGACCAACTATGAGCGTCACATGGAGAACGCTTTCAACCTCATGAACCAGTATGGTTATGATGCTGTGAAGACGGGATACGTGGGAGACATCATCCCTCGCGGCGACCACCACTACTCACAATCAATGAACAACCACTACCTCTACGTCGTGAAGCAGGCCGCCAAGCATCATATCATGGTGAATGCACATGAAGCTACACGTCCGACAGGACTCTGCCGCACCTACCCCAACCTGGTGGGCAACGAGAGCGCACGGGGCACGGAGTATGAGGCTTTTGGCGGAAGCAACCCCAATCACACCGTCATCCTGCCGTTCACACGCCTTCAGGGTGGTCCGATGGACTACACGCCGGGCATCTTTGTGACCAAGCTTAATGAGTGGAGCAGCAATACAAGCTATGTACATACCACCCTCGTGGGACAGCTCGCACTATATCTTGTGATGTACAGTCCGCTGCAGATGGCAGCCGATCTGCCCGAAAACTACGAGAAATATGACGATGCTTTCCAGTTCATTCGCGACGTGGCATGCGACTGGGACGACTCCCGCTATCTCGAAGCAGAGCCTGCCCGCTATATCACTGTGGCCCGCAAGGCCAAGGGAACGGACAACTGGTTTGTCGGAGGAAAGTGTGATGAGAGCGGCCACAAGTCGGTGGTGAAGCTCGATTTCCTCGACAAGGGTCGCAAATACGACTGTACGATCTATGCCGACGCCAAGGATGCGTCGTTTGACAAAGCCCCAGACCACTACGTAATCACCAAGAAGACGGTGAAACGCGGTGATGTTCTGAAGCTCACCCAGGCCAAAGGCGGCGGTTTCGCCGTGTCTTTGATGGCTAAGTAATCACCCCAACACCCTTCTGTCGCTCTGTGAAAGCGGCAGAAGGAGTATTTTTCTGATCAATCTATGAACCGTATTAACCGACTTTCTATTATTGCTATTGCCCTGTTGGGAGCCCTTCAGGCATCAGCACAACAACGCTTTAACGAAATGGTCTACTCTCCGAGGCAGACCGTTTTCAGTTTAAACTCCCCCACATCGGCTGTCATCGGCCAGAGCACCGCTACCTCAAAGAAGGCCGCCAAGCCCCAGGCCGTGTTGCGCATCTATAGTCAAGGCGAGGGCGGTAAAGCCCTGAAGACCGTAAAAATGCGCCGCGACGGACAGAATAGATGGACTGCCCGCGTCAAAGGAGACCTCAAAGGCAAGTTCTATACCTTTGACATCTCCCGCGGAGAGACCGCCGGTGTGTTTGCCAAAGCGGTGGGCGTGAACGGCCATCGCGGTGCCATCGTCGACCTGCAGGACTCCAATCCCACCGGCTGGGAGCAGGATAAGCGACCGGCATTGCAGTCGCCCGAGGACCTCATTATCTACGAGATGCACCACCGCGACTTCTCCATCGACGCCTCGTCGGGCCTCAATCATAAGGGCAAGTTCCTCGCATTGACCGAGCCGAAGGCCATTGACTATCTTAAAGAACTGGGGATTACGGCCGTGCATATCCTGCCCTCGTTTGACTATGCCTCTGTCGACGAGACCCGACTCGACACTCCTCAGTACAACTGGGGCTACGATCCACTCAACTACAACGTGCCCGAGGGCTCCTATTCCACCGATCCTTACCAGCCCCTGACACGCATCCGCGAGTTCAAGGAGATGGTGCAGGCCCTCCACAAAGCAGGCATCCGGGTGATCCTCGACGTGGTTTACAACCACACGTTCAATATCGACGGCAGTGGCTTCCAGCGCACCTGGCCCAACACCTACTATCGTTTCAAGGCCGACGGAACGCCCAGCGACGGCTCGGGATGTGGCAATGAGACGGCCTCCGACCGCCAGCCCATGCGCGATTTCATGCTCGAAAGCATGGCCTACTGGGCCAAGGAATACCACATCGACGGCTTCCGCGTGGACCTGATGGGCGTTCACGACATTGAGACGATGAACCTTATCCGGGCGAAGATGGCCGACATCGACCCCTCCATATTTATATATGGTGAGGGCTGGAGTGCCGGACTGTGCGCCTACCCCATAGAGAAGCTCGCCATGAAGGCCAACATGCGCCAGCTGCCGGGTATCGCGGCGTTCAGCGATGACATGCGCGATGCCCTGCGCGGACCGTTTAACGACGACCACAAGGGGGCGTTTCTGGCTGGCATCGCCGGTCAGGAGGAGAGCCTGAAATATGGTATCGCCGGTTGCATTGCGCATCCGCAGGTGGACCAAAGCAAGGTGAACTACTCCAAAGAGCCCTATGCCGGCGAGCCGTCGCAGATGATCAGCTACGTGAGTTGCCACGACGACATGTGTCTGGTAGACCGTCTGCGCGCCTCCATTCCGGGCATCACGGAGGACGAACTCATCCGTCTTGACCTGCTGGCACAGACGGCTGTGTTCACGTCGCAGGGCATCCCGTTCATCCTCAGCGGCGAGGAAATGCTGCGAGACAAGAAGGGTGTGCACAACAGTTTTAACTCGCCCGACTCCATCAACCACCTCGACTGGAACAATTTGCAGCGTTATCCGCAGGTGTTCTCCTACTACAAGAACCTCATCGCGCTGCGCAAGAACCATCCCGCATTCCGTCTGGGCAGTGCCGACAAGGTGCGCGACCACCTGCGTTTCCTCGAAACGAAGCCGTGTGTGGTGGCGTTTGCCTTGGAAAATCTGCAGGGCATAGACTCTTGGAACGACATCATCGTGGTGCTCAATGGCAACAAGGATGCCACGACGGTGACCATCCCCGAGGGCAGCTACACCGTGGTGTGCTGCGATGGAGACATCAACGAGCAGGGCATGGAAACCATGCAGGGTGGCGACATCACCGTCAACGGCCAGTCCGCCCTTATCCTGCACCGGTAAATCACACCGGAGAGATCATCAGGAGGCTGTTTTTTTTAACAACAGATTTACCTGATTTATCGGAATGGTACGGCTGGCTTGATTCCCCGGAGGGACAGATAGTCCCTTCGGATTTACCGGAAAGAGCCAACGTTGAAGTCGAAAAAAGCCATCGATAAACTCCTTGTCAAGAGACGGTGGCGGGCTAAAACAGCTGAAACCATCAGCTAAACGATATGGAACTACTATATAAGGAACTCACCTATCAGATTAATGGGGCCGCTATGGAGGTACACAGGACCTTGGGATGTGGCTTCTTGGAGAAGGTCTATCAGGAGGCGTTTGCCATCGCTCTCGCTGAGAAAGGCATCAAATTCCAACGGGAAAAGTCCATCCCCGTATTCTTTCATGGTCATCAACTGGGTACGCCCTACATCTGTGACTTCCTTGTCGACGACAAGATTATCGTGGAATTGAAAGCCGTTCAGGCCTTGGAGCCTATCCATCAAGCCCAGTTACTGAATTATCTGAAGGCTTCCGGCATGAAGATTGGACTGTTATACAACTTCAACGACACCTCACTTCATCCTGTCCGACTATTAAACTCTATGGCCATAGAATAGGAAAGTTGTCAAACGGAGGCTCTTTCCGTTCAATCCGCAAGGGCGAACAGCCCCTCTGTGAAATCAAGACTCATGCAGGAATTTTCTGTTTAATCCGTTAAATCCGTTGTTAAAATAAAAACGTGGGAATGAAATCAATTCGTTCTTCTGCCGTTTAAATCAAAAAAAATGGCGGTTAATCAAGCAAACCATTGTTAATATCAACCTATATGAAGAAACTCATTTTATTATTCATTGTTATGGCACAGGCAATCCTATCCAGTGCGCAGATCAAGATAGACCGTATCGAGCCCACCGACTGGTACGTGGGCATGAAGGACGCGAGCCTGCAACTCATGGTCTACGGACAGGGCATCCGCGATGCCGAGGTGACCACCAGCTACCCCGGTGTGCGTATCGACAGCCTCGTAAGACTCGATTCTCCCAACTACCTCTTAGTGTATCTCAACCTCGACGGTGCCCAGGCCGGACAGATGACCCTCACGTTTAAACAGGGCAAGAAGACCAAGAAGGTGGGCTATCAACTCAAAAACCGCGAGATGGCGGGCGACAAACGCATGGGCTTCACCAACAAAGACGTGCTCTATATGCTCATGCCCGACCGCTTTGCCAATGGCAATCCGAAGAACGATGCGTTCAAGACGATGCAGGACAAGGTGTGCGACCGCTCGGAACCGAGCCTGCGCCACGGCGGCGACATCGAGGGAATACGCCAGCATCTCGACTATTTCAACGAGTTGGGAGTCACGGCTCTGTGGCTCACGCCGGTGCTAGAGAACGACCGGCCCGCCGACGAGGGCAAATACAGCACCTATCACGGCTATGCCACCACCAACTACTATCGCGTCGACCCGCGCTTCGGCACCAACGAAGACTACCGCAATCTCGTAATCGAAGCCCACGCCAAGGGCCTCAAGGTGGTGATGGACATGATCTTCAACCACTGCGGCGACTACCACCCGTGGAACAAAGACATGCCCTCCAAAGACTGGTTCAACCACCCGCACTATGGACTTCAGACCAGCTACAAGCTCACGCCAGTACTCGATCCCTATGCTTCGGAGATTGACAAAGAGGAGACTGTGGGGGGATGGTTTGTGTCGTCGATGCCCGACCTCAACCAGAAGAACCCGCACGTGATGAAGTATCTCATCCAAAACTCAGAGTGGTGGATAGAGACCGTGGGCATCGACGGCATCCGGATGGACACCTATCCCTATGCCGACCGGGGCGGAATGGCCGACTGGATGAAGGCCATCGACCGCGAATACCCCAACTTCAACACCGTGGGAGAGACCTGGGTCACCGAGCCGGGCTATCCCGCCGCATGGCAGAAAGACTCCAAGCTCTCGCAGCAGAACAGTTATCTGAAGACCGTCATGGACTTTGCGTTCTTCGACAGGCTCTCGCTGGCCAAGCGGGAGGAGACCGACGACTGGTGGAACGGGCTCAACCGCATCTACAACGTGCTCTGCTACGACTATCTCTACGCCAATCCGAAGAGCGTGATGGCGTTTATCGAGAACCACGACACCGACCGTTTCCTCGGCCATACCAAAGACTCGACGATGCTCAAACAGGCTCTGGCGCTGCTACTCACCATCAACCGCATACCCCAACTCTACTACGGCACGGAGGTGTTGATGAACGGAACCAAGGCCGTGACCGACGGCGACGTGCGCAAGGACTTCCCCGGCGGATGGCCCGGCGACGCGCACAACTGCTTCACCGCAGCCGGACGCACCAAGGCCGAGGACGGCATGTTCCAGTGGCTGAGCCGTCTGCTCCACTGGCGTCAGGGCAATGAGGTCATCACCGAGGGCCGTCAGACGCAGTTCATCCCGTGGAAGGGTGTCTACGTCATTGCCCGCCGCTATCAGGGCCGCACCGTGCTCACCATCCTCAACGGCAAGCACAGCGATGCTCAGATGGTGGTGAAGCGCTATGCCGAGGTCATCGGCGACCACCGCACAGCTACCGACGTTATCACGGGTGCCACCGTAGACCTCACCCGCGACATCTCCCTGAAAAGTCGCGGAGTGATGATTGTGGAGTTTTGAAAACACTGACGGCTAATCCATCAGACAGAGACGGATGACGCAGGAGATGCCCCACAGGTGCTCGTGCTGCAGTAGGGTGTCAAGTATTAGTCGTTTGTGAAGTATGGATTGAAGACCGCCATGCGGATTATACCGTTGACAGGGCGGGGTGGCAAGCGAAGCAAGCCCACCCCGCCCTCATTGTCTACCCTCATCCCCTGCCCCGAAGCGGAGAAATGGTGCGTAGGCACGGGAAGGACAACGACAGGATAATCCTGTTTAAGGAGACTGCAAGACTGGAAACAAACCACAGCCGAAACCCATAAGAGCGCCATGATTTCTGTTCAAGTGGGCGCAGACAACATCTATCAGAACACAGCATGAGGGTCACACGCCCAAACAGGAAACACCTTGAAGGCCCTTTCCGTATGTCCTGTTTTTTCATCAAAATCGTGCGTATTTTTATTTTCACTTGAGCCGAGAAAATCAGCATTTTTATGGTCAGAGGGTGAAATCTCCGTCCGATTTCACCCTCTTGGAAGGGGCAAAACATACTTTTGGAGACGTTTTTCGGCTTTTTTACACTGTCACAACGCCCAAAACGCAGTGCAATAAGGTAGTATTCGTAGTGCGATTAGATAGTAATCGTCATGCGATTACATAGTATTCGCCAAGCCTCGATTTGTCAACAAAATACAAGTAGTTGATTATCAGCCGATTAATTTCACTCTCATTTTGCTTCATTTTGCGTCCTCTTACGCGCTCATTCCGTATGCGCCCCTGTTTTTATCGACTTTGTTCAAATTCTTTCAACGACAATTCATGGTATCATTAGAGAAGTTTATTGTTGAAGTGGATGGGCAGTCTTTGCGTAATATCCATTGCTATCCCGCAAGGGCAATCATCGTGCAAGCTACATATTGTGCTCACACCATGGACTAAAAAACACACCTCAATCACAGCGATTTCCTGATGAATGATTGGGAAACAGAATAAATCACGGAGAAAAACAAGAAGAAGTTATGGAGCAAACGGAGCCTGGGGTGAGACAAGACATCCGGCAATAAGAAATGAGCAAACCATTCATTTTTGGCCAACATGACGAAATGGCACACGAAAAAGGTTGGGTTATAATTTCTTTTTTGTAATTTTGCGAATGATAGCCTCACCTAAACCGCTATTCACAAATCTAAATGAACCGTAGCCTACTTTTCATACTTGGGATATTACTGGGCCTCCAGACGGATGCGTTTGCCTCGTTCGCCGAGCGCTTCAACGTGTCTTATCTGAACATGGGCAACGGACTTCCCAGTAATTTTGTAGACGACATTTACGAGGACGGGCATGGATTTATCTGGATAGCCACCCATGGCGGCGGCCTGATGCGCTATGATGGTTACACCTATTATTATATGGGGGCAGGCCATTCAGATATTTCTTTTCAGAGCAACTATTGCCGAAATGTTTACGAGGACAGCCATCGGCGGCTCTGGGTGAGTTTTGACGAATATACCGACGTGATAGATCTGCGCACCATGCGCATGACAACGCCCCCCTGCGCCAGCCGGCAGATAGAAAACAAACTCAAGCAGGTGCTCAAAGAGCGCTCCATGAGGGTGTTCTGCGACAAAGGAGGGAACGTATGGATTGCCACCCGAGAACATATCTACGCACTCGGTTTCGACCAATCAGGCATCTTGCAGACCATCTGGCAACAGGCTTATCAAAACACCGCTCCCGATGTTGCAATCAAAGAGATAGACGGATTAGGAGTAGTGACAGCCTTTGGCGGCAGAGTGCACAGGTATGTGCTCCCCTCCAAGGCTGGCGGAATACGTAGCCTGCGAGATACGCCCATGCCACCAAGGATTGCATTGCCCAACGGCCTGATCATCCTTGACTTCATCTTTTACAACCACCAGCTGTGGTTTGCCACCAATCAAGGCCTCTATCAGTCGGGCTCACGGCTGACGGCCTATCGGCACACCTCGTCGCCCTCTTCCCTTTCACATGATTTCGTGGCGGCCCTCGCCATAAGTCCCGATGGCAATCTGCTGGTAGGCACTCTGGCCGGCGTAGACATACTCAAAGACGGAACATTTGAACACTGGAATACGACCGCCCCAACAAATCCCTTGAGCAGCAACTTCGTCAACTGCTTACAGACAGGAAACGGCACCGTATGGGTAGGCACGGAATCCGGGGGTATCACCATGCTGTCGGCCCGTCAGCTGCAGCTCCGGAATTATGTGCACGACAACACGCCGGGGTCGCTGTCGGCCAATGCCGTCAACGCCATCTATGCAGAAAAAAACGGTACGATGTGGGTGGGCACCGTGGAGGGCGGACTGAACAGGATGCTCCCCGGGACAAATGTGTTTACCCATTACACCACAAGCAATTCGGCCCTGTCTCACAACAGCGTGTCGGCCTTTGCCGCCGATGGCTCCGGACGACTGTGGATAGGCACATGGGGCGGAGGCGTGAACTCCGTAGACATGAAAAATCCCGGAAAAATCACACCTTTTGTCGCCGGAGGCTCTTATACCACCATGTTGAGTTTCATTGGAGCGTTGGCATACGACCCCTATAATGACGGATTATGGATAGGGTCTAACGATGGCATCTTCTTCTATGACATGAAGCAGAGAAAGCTCACGGACCCATTCTCAGACTCACGGAATATCCACGGGTGTATCGGAAGTCTCGTAGACCACGAAGGAAAACTATGGATGGGCTGCCTCGACGGCATGGTAAAGATAGACCTGAGACGACGGCACCAGGGGCGTTTCGCCTTTAAACAATACCGAAACAAGCTGGATGCCCCATCGACGGGAGTCATCGACAAGATTACCTGTTTTTGTCAGACCAAGGACGGGACAGTGTGGATGGGCAGCAACGGCTATGGATTGTATCGCAGAATGGTAGACAAGACCGGCAAGGAGACCTTCAAATGCTACACCGTGGCCGACGGCTTGGCCAACAACAGCGTGCGAGGTATCGCCGAGGGCAGCGACGGCACGCTATGGATTGCTACCGAGCATGGACTATCGGTGTTCAATCCTGCGTCAAATGTCTTTGCCAACTACAACGAGGAGGATGGTCTGGTCAGTTCACAATTCTATTTCAACGGTGCACTCAGAACAGCATCGGGCAAATTGGTTTTCGGTTCGTTCAAGGGGTTGACCATTGTCAACGCTGTGGATATCCGGCCACTGTATGAAGGTCAGCTATGCTTCACCCAGCTGTGGGTGAACGGGCGGTTACAATCGGGTGGCAGCCGTTTTCTGGATGAAGACATAGTGCAAGCCCAGGAAATCAATGTGAGAGAAGGTGACAAATCATTTGTCATTGAGTTCTCATCGCTGAATTACCTCAACGGCCGACAGGGAAACTACAGTTATCGCATGGACGGATACGACGACAAATGGATACCACTAAAGCCGGGCGAACATTCCGTACGCTATACATCGCTCCCCCCGGGGCATTATGATTTCATGGTGAGATATGCCGCCTCTTTAGGAAAAGGGAGTGTGCAGGAAATCAGTATCGAGGTGAACGTAGCTCCCTATTTTTGGAAGAGCTGGTGGTTTGTCACGCTAATGGTCATCGCACTTGCCCTGCTGGCAGCAGCAATCTATCGCAAGCGGATGGAGCAAATGAAGCGAATGGAGCGGGAGCGCATCCTTGAACCCATCGAGAAGGCACTCAAAGAGAGCGACACCCCACAATTGCTTCAGAAGCGGATAGAAGCCATCATGGACAATCAGCAACGATATACACACAGCCATGAGAAAGTGGTGGAGGCAGACCGGGAGGAGACTTTGCTTCTACAGAAACCCTTCATGGAGCGAGTGATGGAAGCAATGGAAGCAAACTATAGCAACCCAGACTTCGGTGTCACGGAGTTGAGCGATGTGCTGAATGTGAGCAAACCGATGCTCAGCAAGCAACTCAACGCCGAGATTGGACTGCCGACCAATCAGTTTATCAGAAACTACCGACTGGAAATTGCCAAGAAATTTATTGAACAAAACATAGCCAATCGCAATATTACGGAGATAGCCTACCGCGTAGGATTTAACGATCCGAAATATTTCACCCGATGCTTTACCAAACTCTACGGTGTAGCCCCTTCTGCCTACAAAGCCGAAAGGTAAAGAAGTTGTGTGTTTTGTCCACCTAATATTTTGTTTTGTCCACCTTTGCAGAGTTGACGTTTGTTAACTTTGCTGCATCCTTTTGAACAATTATCGTCAATAAACCTATTTTTATGAGACCAAACAGATTCCTGACAGATATTGACGTCGGAGAGTATCAACTTCCCGGCATCCTACCATATTGAATAGAAAGAACAGACCATAGTGTCTGTTATACAGCCTACCATGGGCCAAGACACATTCGGATTGGTTCTTGAAGATAAACAACCATTATTATAAAACCTAAAAACAAGTAAAATGAGAAAACAACTATTTTCTGTGATGCTAAGTCTGAGTGTCATGGGAAGCTTTGCGGTTTGTCCGATTCCCGCTATGGCTTCGGTGTCGCAGGCACAGACCATCAAGGTCAAAGGCCAAGTTGTGGACCAGCAAGGAGAACCTCTTGTCGGGGCGACGGTTAAGGTGAAAGGTACCAAAGACGGTACGGTTTCCGACCTTGACGGCAACTTCGAATTAGATGCCCCTGCTAATGCCATCCTCGTGGTGAGTTATGTAGGATTTAAAGACAGCGAGATAGCCGTGCGCGGTCGTGCGATTATCGAGCAGATTCAACTCTCTTCCGACGACAGAGTACTTGATCAGGTAGTAGTCGTGGGTTATGGTACACAGAAGAAAGCCGACCTCACCGGTTCGGTTTCTGTGGTTAATGCAGAAGAACTGAAGAAGGTATCCAACTCCAATATCTCTACGATGCTGGAAGGAAAGGTACCGGGAGTGCAGATCACTACGGACGGACAGCCGGGTGCCGACCCGACCGTGAGAATACGTGGTATCGGTTCTTTCGGTAGCACCGCACCACTCTACGTAATCGATGGTGTGCCCATGGGTACGAGCATTCGCGACTTCTCTGCCAACGACATTGCCTCCATCCAGGTGCTCAAAGATGCTGCCGCCGGTGCCATCTATGGCTCGCGTGCAGCTAACGGCGTGGTGATCATTACCACCAAAAACGGCCAGAAAGACCAACCCCTGAAGGTGGACTACTCGGGATACTTCGGTGTGGACAAGATTTCGAGCAATGTGTACGACGTGATGAACTCCGACCAGTACAGCCAGTATCTGGGTCAGGCTTGCGCCAATGCAGGTGTGGCTCTGCCCGGAGGCTACAGTCTTGATGCCACCACCGGCCAGTACAAGTTTCAGGACGATACCAATACCGACTGGTTCAATGAGGTATTCAAGACCGGTATCCGCCAGAACCACAACGTGAACCTGAGCGGCGGCGGTGCACACAATACTTATAATGTAGCCCTCGACTACTACAATCAGAAGGGAACACTGGAGGGAGCAGGTCCTAACTACGAGCGATACACTGCCCGCGTGAACAACACGATGGACACAAAGTTCATCAAGTTCCGTACCAGTCTCGTATATTCACACTCCAACCAAGACAACATGGCCCTGTCTAATGCCTCTGAATATGTGCAGGGACTCTATGGAGACGTAAGCAACGTGTTGCGCAGCACCCTGCTGATGCAGCCTACCATCAAGGCTTATGACTCGTCTACATGGGTGCTCGACGACCAAGTGGGATCGGCCAGCAGCTACAACTATGACGCCTATGGATACGGCGTGTACTACGACACCGTGCATGGTGACATCTCTGCTTCCAACCCTCTGCTCATCAACAACATGTTAAAGCGCAACACTTTGGTAGACCGCTTCTTGGGAACGGCTTCTGCAGACGTGGACCTCTTTAAGATGGTAGGGCTGAACAGCAAGAACCACAGCCTGCATTACAACATCAACCTCTCTTACAGCAAGACACACGCCAAGGACAACACATGGGTATCGGCTTGGATTCAGAGCAACCGTGTGTACCTGTCGAAGAGCAATGAAAAGCTGACAGAGGGCTATCGTACCTATGCAGATGCCCTGATCGAGAACACTCTGACCTACGACGGCACCATCGGCAAGCACCACATCAACCTCGTTGCCGGTCAGACCTATGAGGAGGAGAACACCCATCTGCTGACCGCATGGGGTACCAACTTCTCAGAACCCTACTTCCTGCAGCTGCAAAATGCCACCAACCGCGATGCCTCGTCCTACGAGTACAAGCACGCTCTGGCATCATACATCGGTCGTCTGAACTACAACTACGACGAGAAATACCTCCTCTCTGCCATCGTACGCCGCGACGGCAGCTCACGCCTGTCTAAGAATATCCGCTGGGGTACCTTCCCCTCTGTGTCGGCCGGCTGGCGTTTTGACAAGGAGAAATTCTTCCCCATCAGCCGCGATGTGGTCAATATGTTCAAGATACGTGCCAGCTATGGTGTGCTGGGTAACGAGAACATCGGTGAATATCAGTATCAGGCCACGATGTCGCGCAACAACATGACCTACAGTTTCGGTAACACCGTAGTGACAGGTTCGGCCGTGTCTACATTCGTAAATGAGAACATTGCATGGGAGAAGAAGAAGACCACCAATATCGGTATCGACTTGGCAATGTTCAACAACCGGTTGGAGTTTACCGCCGAATGGTACAAAAACCGCTCTGAGGACCTGCTCTACAGTGTGCCGGTGCCTCTGCAGGCCGGTGTATCCAATACCACAGTGACCATGAATGCGGCTTCGATGAACAACAGCGGCTTCGAGTTCTCGGGCACCTATCGTAACCGTGACCACGCACTGAAGTATGAAATCAGTGCAAACATGAGTACACTTAAGAACAAGGTAACCTCGCTGGGCTTTGGCACAGACTCTTATATCACAGGTGCATATGCCACTTATGTGGGCCAGGAGATTGGACAATTCTACGGTTATGTGTATGAGGGCATAGCCCGCACACAGGCTGATCTCGACAATCACGCAACTCAGCAGGGAGCCAACATCGGCGACTGTCTCTACAAAGACATCAGTGGTCCTGACGGAACACCCGACGGAAAGATCGATGCTTACGACAAAACTATATTGGGAAGCGGTTTACCCAAAGTGAACTTTGGCTTGAATGCCCGTCTCGAATATAAGAATTTCGACCTGAATATTGCCACATACGGTGCACTGAACTACCATGTTACAGACGATATTTACAACAGTCTGAACTCCTGCTATGGCTACGCCAACAAGTCGGTAGACATGCTCGATGCCAACCGATGGTCAGAAGATGGCACTACCTACTTATCAAGCGTGCCACGCACCTACGTGTCGAACAGTGCCACAATGGCCTGGAATGACCTCTTCAGTGAGCGCATGATTCAGAACGCAGCCTACTGGAAGATTGCCAACATCGAGATAGGCTACAACTTCCCTGACAAGTGGTTTGGCGGCATGGTGAGCGCAGTGCGTGCATACATCTCGGCTCAGAACCTCTACACCTTCACAGGCTACCACGGCTATAACGTGGACTATGCAGGCGGAACGTTCACTCCGGGCTACAACTACTGCTCATTCCCGACCCCACGCACATTCATGATGGGTCTGCACTTCACATTCTAACAAATGTAAGTAAGGAAGAACTTTGCAAAACATTCTAAAACGGATTATCAATATGAAACTATATAATTTATCTATTGCCCTCTTGCTGGGCCTTGGCACGATGACCTCGTGCGGTGATAAACTGGACGTGACCAATCCCAACCAGCAGACAACAGGGACATTCGGCTATACGTCGGACGATCTGGAAGAGTGCGTGATTGCGGCCTACAACCACATCCGCATGGAGGGTTCATACGCCCGTGTGGGCTACACCATCGACGTATGCCGTGGTGACGAGGCATGGAACTCGTCGCAGGTGTGGTATATGCCTTTCGACGACCTCGATGCCGATGTTACCAACGAAATAGCCTACTGGTCATGGCGTGAATGGTATTACACCATCAACGTGTGCAACTTTATCCTCTCACGTACCACAGGCGACGATGCGAGTCTCTCCACAACCATGCAACGTATCAAGGGACAAGCCCTTTTCCTGCGTGGACTGTCGTACTATAATCTGGCCGGCTACTACCAGAATCCGCCACTAATTACCAATTACGAAGACTATTCTTCGCTGGATGGACTCTATGGAACCAACAACACCTACGACGAGGTGCTTGACCAGGTAGAGGCCGACTTCGTGGAGGCCATGTCACTGTTACCCACCAACGACGAGGGTGGCGAGTGGGCTACCGGACGCGCCACAAGTGGTGCCGCCGCCGGCTACTATGCCCGCACACTGATGCAGCGCCACAAGTATGCCGAGGCTTTGACCGTGCTGAAAGATATCATTGCCCAGAAGTATGGCACCTATAAGCTTATGGCCAACTATGGTGACAACTTCCGCGAGGGCAGCGAATACGAGAACAACGCAGAGAGTCTCTTTGAGGTGCAATTCCTCGACTATGGCTCACAAGGTACAGATGACGAGTGGACACCGGTGAACACCAGCTCCAACGCTACCCAAGGGTCTGCCATTGAAAGCAACTTCGCCCCCGGCACCTATGGCGGCTGGGCCGACATCTCCGCATCGCCATGGCTCTATCAACTCTTCAAAGCTGAAAAGACCACAGCAGGCAAACTTGACCCGCGCCTGTATTGGACCATCGGCACCTATGAGGCCGACTGGGAAGGATTTGAGTATGGAAACGTAGCCTATACCAACACGCTGACCGCTACCGACACCATCGTGACCAACAACAACTACGGTGGTCTGCCCATCGCCAAGAACACCAACCTGCGTACAGGACTCTACAGCACAGTGGTAACAGGTCTCCATGACGGTATCAATCTGCGCATGATGCGCTATTCCGACGTGCTGCTGCGCGCTGCCGAGTGTGAGAACGAGGTGAACGGCCCGACACAGCAGGCCATCGACTGGATTAACCAGGTGCGTGAGCGTGCTAATCTGGCAGACCTGAAACTGGCCGACTTCTCCACTGCCGACAAGCTTTTCGAGCAGATTGCCAACGTGGAGCGTCCCAAGGAGTTCGGCTGTGAATACGGCCGTGGCCTCGACCTCATCCGCTGGGGCTTCTTCTACAGTGCCGACCGCCTGCAGCAACTCAAGGAGCACGGCACCTTCCGCCGCTCCATACACCATGCAAAAGACCCTGTGAGCTACGCCAATGTAGGCATCGATTCAGAACTGAAAAGCTCTTTTGACACCTATGTAACCGGACACGAGTTCCTGCCAATCTGTTCCTATCTGACAGACAACAACCCCAACCTGAAAGGAAACTCAGCCAACTACGACACCGACAACTCCACCTATTTCTCTGAGAATGGATGGACGGTGCATCCCGTGATAGACCTGAGCAAATAGGGGAATAAAAGCTACAACCCCAGTGAAGTGTTTCGCAAGAGCACTTCACGGGGAACCTAAAACAACTAATTTATATTTTAACAAGATTATGAGACATCTCAACAAAATAGCATCCGTCTTCTGTGCTGCCGCCCTGGCCATGCTGACGATGACGGCCTGTGAGGGAGGCGACCTGTATAATGTGAACTCTCCCGACTGGATTTCTGAGAAAATCGACTCTATCGAAAACTCAAAGAACTCAAGTGATGAGGAAGTGCTCGAAGGCATGCAGGAAGACGTGTACACCATCGGCAACACCGACTATACTTCGGGCTGGTGGTCGAGCTTTTCGAAATACTATGTCGTACCCGACGGCGAGAAGTGGAACGCCGTGTTTAACCTCAACATCAACCCAAGCGACAACACCTACTACAAGAACTTCGCCCTCGTCATCACCAACGACGTAGATCGTGGCGGCACAGGCTATCTGGAGTATGGTGCATACCGCTTTGATGCCACCAACGACTCCGCTAAATACAACTCACAGTGGGGTACCGACCTTTACTTCAAATATACCAGCAGCACACTGCTGCTTTCGCCCGACGACAGCAATGAAGATGAAAACGTGCAGAAGCTGGGCGGTAAGGTAACGCTCACCGTAGACCGTTCCAACCCTGATACTTTCCGTATCAAGCTGACCAACGGCACTGTGACCAAGACCTACTTGCAGCCCTACCCACTGCGCAACCTCAACAGCGATGCCAGCGACACCAACATCCGCTGCTTCATCGTGCCCGAGGGATCGTATATCAACTTCCTGCAGACCAACATCGTGCCTATCAGTGGCCTCACCTCGGCCTCAGACAAGGCTCCGGTGTCTATGACGCTGCAGAACGTACCTGAAGAGGTGACACTCGGCACCTCGCTCGAAGATGCAATGGCCAACGTTTCGGCTGTAGTGACATTCGAAGAGGGTGTCACCAAGACCATTCCGGCCTCAGAACTCTACTTCTCGGCAATTCCAGACATGACCGATCTGGGTGAGAAAAACCTCGTAGTCATCTACAACAAGACCTTCAAGGGCGAAAATGCCACCAATCCCATTGTGGCCAGCGCTAAGTTCCAGGTGGTGAACGAGATATCCTCTATCAAGATCAGCCAGCAGCCCACACGCACCCACTACTACTATTACAACTCTGCGGCCACCGAAGGTTTAGGAGACCGTTCTCTCGCATTCGACTCTACAGGACTCGAAGTGGTTGCCACCTATGGCGACGGTAGTACCAGTGTAGTGAAGAACTCCAAACTCACATTCTCTTCTGTACCAGCCGTAGCAGGCACACACACGGTGACCGTCACCACCGAAAACGGCAAGACGGCCAGCGTAGATGTCACCGTATCGGAGACAGAGCCAGTAGCAGTCAACCCCACACCGTCAGTGCTTGGCCCTGTGGATAACAGCGGCGCATGGTGGTCGGCACACACCGACAACATCAACGTACCCGCAGGTCAAACCTACGCGGCCTCGTTTACCAACTATTCCAGCCTCGCCGGCAATTGGAACAACTTTGTCATCGTTCTCCGCAGCAGCGACAATGCCACAGAATATGGCGTGCTGCGAGCAGACAACTATGGCTGGGGTAACGGCTACAACGCCTGCATCCACAACGGAACACAGGGCGACTGGGCCACATGGCTCGCTGCCATGAACGGTGCCAAGGTGACGGTCTACGTGACCAACTGCAACAACGGCACAGCCGACGTGCAGGCCGTGATGGCAGGAACCAACGGCAACACCTACTATCAGTACTATCTCGGGGTGAATACCGTTGATCCCAGCAATCTCAACTTCGCCTTCACCATCGACGGATGCCACTTGGCATTTGATACCTCAGCAGCCAAGAAGTACCGTCATTATAGATAGAGACTTGTGCTCATCCAACATCGAGGGTACATCAAACAGTTGAACTGAAAGTGCAATAGAATAATTGCTCAGCTTAGAATAAAAGCCATCGAAAACTCCTTTACAGGTAAAGATGGCTTTTATTTATTCTCATGGGCCACTTTGCTATTCTATTTGATGTACCCTCATGTTTCCTTAAAGATTGTTTCAACAGGTTATACACACATATTGGATATGAAAAAGAACGCATTTTTTGCTCTGACGCTTTTAAGCATGATCTCGTTTGCCGCTTGTTCAAGCGGAGACGTAGAAAGTGGCAACGACGGAACGAGCAGCAATTCAGACAGCAATGATTCCTCAAGCAGTTTCACGGTTCCCACCTATGAGGACTACTATGTCGACATCTCCGAATGGATCAACCGTGCACAGTGGAACTTAGCCAACGTACACGACCCCAGCGTGGTGCTGGCAGATGATGGTTATTATTACATGTACCAGACCGATGCCAGCTATGGCAACACTCATTTAGGACACGGACATTTCTTCTGCCGTCGTTCCAAAGATCTGGTCAACTGGGAATTTCTTGGTGCCACCATGCATGGTATCCCTACATGGGTGAAGACCAAACTCAACGAAATACGCAGCAACATGGGATTAGGTGCCAGCACCGCCGACTTTAGCGACCAGACGCAGTTTGGCTTCTGGGCCCCTTCCGTACACCGCGTAAACAGCAGTCTCTACCGCATGTATTATGTCATCACCATTCCCGGCACCATCAATGGTACCGGTACATGGAGCGAGAGATGTTTCATCGGACTCATGGAGACGGCTACCCCATCTGATATCAACTCATGGGAAGACAAAGGATATGTCATCACCAACTACTCCGACAAAGAGTTGAATTTCCAGGTCAACGCCACCGATTGGAACAACTGTTACTTCAAATACAATGCCATCGACCCCTCACTGGTCATCACCAACAGCGGTGAGCACTGGCTCATTTACGGTTCCTGGCATAGCGGCATAGCGGCCGTACAGCTCAATCCCTCTACGGGCTTGCCGCTCAACGACCTCGGCAATCCATGGGGCGATGCCAATGCTGCAGCCTACGGCAAGACAATCTACAATCGCGCTCTTGGCCAGACAGGACAGCGATGGCAGGGCAGCGAGGCACCCGAAGTGGTCTATCGAAACGGCTACTACTATATGTTTCTTGCCTACGACGAGCTGTCCGTGGCCTATAACACCCGTGTTGTACGCTCAAGCAACATTGACGGTCCCTACTACGATATCACAGGCCGTGACGTAACCAACCTGGGGGGCGAGGCTTACCCCATCCTCACCCATCCATACAAGTTTGGCAGTGACCACGGCTGGGTGGGCATCAGCCACTGCGCAGTCTTCAACGACGGTAATGACAACTGGTTTTATGCCTCGCAGCAACGCTTCCCCGCCAATTACAATGGCAACACTTCGAGCAATGCGCTGATGATGGGTGGCGTACGCTCCATCGTCTGGACCACGGACGGATGGCCGCTCGTGCTGCCCGAACGATATGCCGCCGTACCACAGAGTGCCATTAGCGAAAGCGAACTGACAGGCAACTGGCAACACATCAATCTGATCTATAGCTATCAGAATCAGGATGCCTCTACCGCTATGGTCCTTGGCAGCGACCACACAGTGACCTCAGGATGGAATGCCGGGGCATCGTGGAGTTTTGATGCCACCAACAACATACTGACCATTGGCACTACGAAACTCTACCTCAGACGTGAGCTTGACTGGGAGGCTTCGCCTCGTCAAGAGACCATCGTGTACGTCGGACTCAGCAGCGACGGCAAGACCACCTACTGGGGAAAGAAAGTCAATTAGGTTGTTTTTTTGCAAGCTTGGAGAGCATCGGGCTGCGAAGTTCTACCCTCTCTTAGGAAGCTCTGCACTATCTATCTACCAAATAAAGACCGTTGATTCTGAATATTCAAATGATGGATAGCCAGAACAACAACGACAGAAAGTGTGTCACTGTGAAGTGATGCACTTTTTTTTCACACGCTGAACGAAAGTGAAATGGTGACCGTCTGAAGAAGTCACTTTCCATATCATGTCGTGTTTTTTCATTAAAATCGTGCACTTTTCTATTTTCACGTGAGCCGAAAAAATCATTGTTTTCAGGGTCTGAGCATGGCATCTTCGTGCGATTTCACCCTCAAAGACCAGTCACAACCTGCTTTTTGGGACATATTTTCGCTTTTTTCTGATGCCTTAACGGCCCAAACGCCGTGCGAAGAGGTACTAATCGTGACACGATTAGATAGTATTCGTCTTGCGATTAGATAGTTATCGCGAAGCCATGATTTGTCAACATATTACAAGTGTCTGGTTATCAACCGATTGCTCAGTGCCTCATTTTTCCGTTTTTTCCGCCTTGTTATCTACTCATTCCCGCCACACCTCTGTTTTTATCGACTTTCCTCAAATTATTTCAACGAGAATTTCCCGTTGTCAACTTGACCGCAGAGAGGGTCAAAGGCGATGCTCCCCACCTGTCTTCCTGCAGGCCTGTCACCATCGCTTCGGCAGGCTTTTCTCCGAAGAGACCATCATCTGTCATGAGTCGGCCCTGATATTGACCGTCTGCAACGGTCTACCGACAGCTACATCCAGACCATCCTTCACGAGCGGCCCCCCGTCTTGCATCACCTTTTGCACCATCTCCTATCTTTCTCCCAAGAGCTGTGACCTTCTGATTATCAGCAGACCTCCAATAGACCCCAACTGCAAGAACACAAAAATTGCATACGGAAAGAGTTTTTGTGCAAACGTTTGCACAGCAATAAGAGTAAAATGATGTAAATCATGTAATCGTTTGTCCTTACTTTATCGTAATTTAGCCACAAATATTAAATCAAGACTCTTATGATGAAACGTTTCAGCACTTTGATATTGGCAGCCCTCTCGCTGCCGATGACCATGATGGGTCAAGGATGGCCGTCAGATTATAATGGCGTGATGCTTCAGGGATTTTACTGGGACAGCTTCACGCAGTCGGCATGGACCAAACTCGAAAGCCGTGCCGGAGACTTCAAGGGATATTTTGACCTCGTATGGGTGCCGCAAAGCGGAAAATGCCTCAACAGCACCTCCATGGGCTATGATCCTTACTACTTCTTCAATCAGAACTCCTCATTCGGAACGGCAGACGAACTGAAGTCGATGATTACCACATTCAAAGACAACGGCATCGGAACGATAGCCGATGTGGTGGTGAACCATCATGGCACAACGGGCTGGTGGTCCTTCCCCTCGGAGACCTATAACGGCACAACCTACCAGTTGCAAACCACCGACATTGTTGCCAATGATGACAACGGTGGAGCGGCGACACAGGCCGCTACCGACGGCGTGACACTCAGCACCAACAACGATGAGGGCGAAGACTGGAGCGGCATGCGCGACCTCGACCACAACAGCACCAATGTGCAGAATATCGTGAAGGCCTACGAGCAATACCTCGTCAACGACCTGGGCTATACGGGATTCCGCTATGACATGGTGAAGGGTTTCGACGGTTCTCATGTAGGCGACTACAACACGGCTGCCGGCGTGGACTACTCGGTGGGCGAATGCTGGGACAGCAACAGCACCATAGAGAGCTGGATCAATGCGACGGGTAAGCGCAGCGCAGCCTTCGACTTCCAGTTCCGCTACAACGTGCGCGATGCCGTGAACGGTGCGTCGGGCAGCACACTCACCTCCGCCCCCAACTGGTCGCTGCTCAACAGCACCAACAATCTGATGCACGATACCAACTACCGGCAATATGCTGTGACATTTGTCGAAAACCACGACACCGAGCAGCGCACCGATGACAACCAGGATCCTATATGGCGCGACACGCTGGCCGCCAACGCCTATCTGCTGGCCATGCCCGGCACGCCCTGCGTGTTCTACACCCATTATCTGGCTTATCCTGACGAAATCAAGGCGATGATCGACGCGCGCAAGGCCGCCGGCATCACCAACATGAGCGATTACACCAACTATCGCAGTGCCACGGCATATTATGCCAACGCCGTGACAGGTAAGAACGGCACACTGCTCGTGTTTGTAGGCAGCGGATATCCCGAGCCCGCTTCCACCCGCTACGTGAAAGTGCTCAGCGGCTATCATTATGCCTACTATCTCTCGCTCTCAACCGAGGTTGCCTTTGCCGACAAACCGTCGGGCAGCTACTCCGAGGCGTTCACCACGACGCTCACCGCCGTATCGGCCACTACAGATGCACAGCTTGTCTACACCACCGACGGCTCACAGCCTACGGCTACCAACGGCACCGTGGTGGCCAGCGGGTCAACTGTCAGCATCACTACCGACTGCACCCTCACCGTAGGACTGCTTGTCAACGGCACTGTGACCAGCACCATCGTGCGCAACTACACCTTTGCCGACCCCAACGCCGTGACCTATGAGACTCCGGAATCGGGCTACACCTATCACGCCTACTTCATCGCACCGTCCACTTGGTCGGCCGATACAGAGGTATACGCATGGGCATGGATTGAAAATGGTGCCAACTACACGCCCGACAACACAGCAACCTGGCCCGGCGACAAGGGCCATGTCTATCGCATCGGTAAGTCGGCCGACGGTGGATTTGTGTGGGAATGGTGCTACTATGGCACAGAGACCGTGCCGCCCGCCTATATCATTTTCAACAATGGAAGCAGCGGCGTGGGCACCAACCAGACCGCAAACATGACATTTACCGATGGCGGATGGTATGACATGAGTACCACGGTCACCAACCCCACACTCGGTATCACGGGCACTTCCACCACAAGCACCGAGAACGACACCTGGTACACACTCACCGGAGTGAGCATCAGCAAGCCCACCCAGAAGGGCATTTATATCCATAACGGGCGCAAGGTCATCGTCAGATAATCCTTCCCGCACCCTTTTCAGACAATTGCCGCAGATAGCGCGCAGAGGAGTCCGACATCCTTGTTCGACCTTTCTCTCGCGGTATCTGCGGCATTTGCTTGGCATTCTGCCTATTTTTCGTATCTTTGCAAGGTCCAAAACAATATAACGATGAACAAGTTCTTAAAAACAATCATGACTCTCTGCCTCTGCCCCTTGTTGGGACATGCCCAGAAATATGTCGGCGGCGACATCTCTCTCCTCCCCACCTACGAGGCTCATGGGGTGCACTATCTTGATCAGAATGGTTCACAGGTAGAGCCTCTGCCCTACTTTGGCGAGCAGGCTGGATGGAACGCCATGCGTGTGCGTATCTTTGTAGACCCCTCCAAGGCATCGGCTGAAGACCAGAGCGAGGGTGTGCGTCAGGATCTTGACTATGTGACCACACTCTGCCAGCGCATCAAGGCCCAGGGCTATGCGCTGATGCTCGATTTCCATTACTCCGACACCTGGACCGATCCCGGACAGCATGCCACACCGTCGGCATGGACAAGCTCAGACCCAGCGGTGCTGGCCGACAGCGTTTATCAATACACGGTGCGCTGTCTGACCCATCTGAAGGCCAACGGCGTGGTGCCCGAGTTCATCCAGCCCGGCAACGAGATTACCTACGGCATGCTGTGGCCCACCGGTCATTGCTATCCCGACGGCAGCAATTACACCACGACGGCCGGCACTGGCACTTTTGCCAACATGGTCAGCTATCTCAAGGCGGGCATCCGTGGATGCAGGGAGGTGTGTCCCGATGCGAAGATTGTGGTGCATACGGAGATGAGCAAGGCGTGGAATGTCACCACCTTTTATAATACACTGGGGTCGCAGGTCGACTACGACATCATCGGACTGAGCTATTATCCCGACTATCACGGCACACTCTCTACATTTTCCGGCGTGCTCACCACGCTGGAGAGTCAGCATGCCGACAAGGAAATCATGGTGGTGGAGACGGGCTATGGCGCACAATGGTCGCTCAACGGCACCTACTCCAGCACGGTACAGGCTACATGGCCTTGCACCGAGGCGGGTCAGATGAAATTCACCGATGACCTTATCACAGAATTAAACAATCACCCGAAGGTCACGGGACTGTTCTGGTGGATGCCCGAAGACAATGAGTTTTGGGCCGACGCAAACCCTGCCCGCTCCACATGGTGGAATGCCTCGCTCTACATTCAGAATACCGGCAAGCCTCTTGCCGCTATGTTTGAGTTGCAGCGATTTATCGGTTTAGACCCCACCGGCATCGCGCTCCCCTCGGCTTCATCGGCTGCCGCGCAGTCTGCCGGCTCATCATCTACTGAGATTTATAATCTTCAGGGTCAGCGTCAGTCTTCCCCCTCGTCTCTCCCTCGCGGCATCTATATCCGTGGCGGCCAGAAATTCGTCGTGAGATAGACTCCCATCCAATCACCCCTCCTCTCTCCATCAATCGCTCTCACTCATCTCTCTCCAATCACCCCGCCTCCCTCTACCCATCGCTCC
>JAEAMQ010000026.1 GCA_016901395.1 Prevotella sp.
GATGGAACCACCATCACGCTCAACAACAACAGCAGGCTCGACTATCCGCGCCACTTCGAGGGGCCCACCCGCACCGTGCATCTCGAAGGCGAAGCACTCTTCAAGGTGAGCAAAGACAGCCAGCACCCCTTTGTAGTGCTAACCCAGACGATGACCACCACCGTGCATGGCACCACCTTCGACGTGAAAGCCTATCCCTCGCAGCCCGCCACCGTAGCACTGATAGAGGGCAGCGTAGAGGTGAAACCCGTGGGCAACAGTCTCTCTCAGCTCATCAAGCCGGGCCAAAGGGCCGAGGTGAGCGCGCAGGGCATGACCGTGTCGCAGGTGAACACCGACGAGGAGACGGCCTGGAGCGAGGGATTGTTTTATTACGACAACCGCCGATTGGAAGACGTGGCCAACGATCTGGGCCGATGGTATCATCTGCCCGTGGTCTTCAAAGACTCCGCCTTGAAAGATCTGCGCCTCAACTTCGCCATCCAAAGACATCAGCCAGCCACTGAGACCATCGACATGCTGAACAGCCTGAACAGGTTTAAGGCGACCCTCGAAAACAACCAGATTGTTATCGGACTATAGGAAAAAAGGGGGAAATCACACCAATTACCTCTTTTTTCTATTTCTATTTGCCACCATTCCGGCATCCTCCACGTACCTATTATTAGATTCTTTAATTATATGATATAAAAGTATGAGAGATTGTTTGAAACACGGAGTATGGGTGCTTATTGCCATGCTCACCCTTGCACAACAACCTTCGCAAGCCCAGACTGCTTCCAGGCCTACGGTGACTCTCCAGCTCAAAGGGGTGCCACTGAGTCAGGCATTGAAGAAAGTGCAGAATCTGTCGGGATACAAAATCCTGTTTGTTGTCGACGACGTCAACGGCTATACCGTCAACGAAAACATAGTCAAGGCATCGGCCCAGCAGGCCGTGGCCCAGCTGCTGGAGGGCAAACCGTTCAGCTATTCGGTCAACGGCAACTTCATCAGCATATCGCGCAAGGCCACTCCCAAGGCCGCCCCACAGACTGACAACAGCGAGTCTAAGGAGCAACTGAAGCGCATCACCGGCACCATCACCGACGAACAGGGCGAGCCGCTCATCGGGGCGGCAGTCAATGTGCCCGGTTCTCCCTATGGCACCATTACCGATGTAGACGGCAGGTTTGAGCTTCTTATTCCCGAAAACTGCCACGAAGTACAGGTGAGCTATGTGGGCATGAAGACCACCAACATGCCTGTGGGCAAAAAAGAGAATATCACTTTCGCCATGGGCGAGGACAGGGCGCTGCTCGACGAGGTGATTGTCACCGGTTATCAGACACTCTCCAAGGAGCGCGCCACGGGCGCGTTTGCCAAGGTCACCACCAAAGAGCTGGAGAGCAAACGCATGAACAACCTCACGTCGGTGCTCGAAGGTGAGGTGGCGGGCTACAACAACGGTTCCATCCGAGGCCTCTCCACCATGTATGGAGAGACTTCCCCACTCTATGTCATCGACGGATTTCCCATCGAAAACCAGACCATGGACGAGCAAGGAAAGGTGACCACCAATCTCCCCGACCTCAACATGGACGACATTCAGGACATCACCGTGCTCAAGGATGCCGCTGCAGCCAGCATCTATGGTGCGAGGGCGGCCAACGGTGTCATCGTGATCACCACGAAGAAGGGTTCGCAGAACGACAAACTGGAGGTGGGATTCAACATCTCACTGGCCTGGAAACCCTACGGACTCTATACCGGCAATCTCGCGTCGAGTGCCGACATGATCAATCTGGAGAAGGAATGGGCTGCCAGCAACACCTCTCTGCAGGTTGCCGGCGCACAGGCTTACGCCCAGAAAGCATTGGCCGAAAACTATTATCCCAACGCCGGCATCAACGCCATACTCAACTATTATGCCGGCAACACCTCCGAGGCGCAGATGAACAGCACACTCAGCGCCCTGGCCGCCAAGGGTTACAACTACTACGACCAGGTGGCCAAATATGCCAAGCGCGACCAGTTTGAGCAGCAATACAACCTCAATCTGGCCAAGACCACGGGCAAAAACATGTTTAAAGCCTCGGTGACCTACAAGCACAATGCCTACGAAGACAAGTATTCCAAGGACCAGTCGGTGGGCATCAACCTCAACAATGTGACCAAACTCACCAAGTGGATGACCTTCGAAGTGGGCTCCTACATGCAGTTTGGCGATGAAGACGTGCAGACCTACGACCCGTTGTCGCCGGGCTACACGGTGCTGCCCTACGACGACCTGGTGAATGCCGACGGCAGTTACTACACCCGGCCGGGCTCCCTGCTCTACAACTCCACCAAGCAGCAGGCCCTCGCCGACTACGACATGTATAGCGAAGACATCACCCCCATGGCCAATCTCGACAAGGGTGTGGCCAATACCAAGTCGATAAGTCTGCGTGCATACGCCCGCCTCAACATCGACATCACCTCGTGGTTGAAGTATTCGGGCTCGTTCCAATACGAGCGCGGCTCCAACAAGTTCCGCCAGATTCAGGAGGCAGGCTCGCTTGAGACCAATGCCCTCATCAACAGTTTTGCCACCGTAGACAATGGCAGCCTCACCTATAACCTGCCCTACGGCAACGTGCTCTATACACGCGACCAGTATCGCAAGTCGTACAACTTCCGCCAGCAGCTGTCGTTCGACTATACCATCTCAGACTTGCACAACATCACCGCCATCCTCGGCACCGAGACCCGCGAGAACAAACTGGAGATGCACCGCGACACCTACTACAACTACAACGACCAGACGCTCACCTCGGGAGCCATCAACGAGGCCATGCTCATCGACGGCGTGACCAATGCTTTCAGCAACTACACCACACTGAGCCAGCCTGCCCAGTTCTACGAGACCAAGAACCGCTACGTGTCTATCTATGGCAACGCGGCCTATACCTACGACACACGCTACACCGTGTCGGCCTCCATGCGCTGGGACCGCTCCAACCTCTGGGGCACAAGCAACCAGTATCAGAACAAGCCTATATGGTCGGTGGGATTGTCTTGGAACGCTTCCAACGAGAAATTCATCAAGGATATCCAGTGGATCAACATGCTTAAGGTGCGCGCCACCTACGGTATCACGGGTAATGTGAACCCCACCTATTCACCCTATCTGGTGACCTACTCAGGCACCAACTACAACATCGGCGAGCCCTACCAGTATGTCTCATCGCGCCCCAACAGCGACCTGTCGTGGGAGAAGACCAAGGTGACCAACATCGGAGTAGACTTCTCACTGCTCAAGAACCGCCTGCGCGGTACCATCGACTACTATTATAAGTATGGTGAGCGTCTGCTGGCCACCAGTCAGGGTGTGCCCACCGAGGGCTACGGCTATTCGAGCTACGCCATCAACAACGGCGAGATGAGCAACCGAGGCCTGGAGCTCACGCTTGCAGGCGACATTGTGCGCACGGGCGACCTCACATGGACGCTCAACGGCATGCTCTCGCTCAACAAGAACAAGGTGGAATATGTCAACGTGAAGGCTCCGGTATACTTCCTCGCCCTCGACTACTCCACAGCCTATCCCACCATCGGCGACCAGTATGGTGCCATCTATGGTTACGAATGGGCCGGACTGAGCGACGAGGGAATGCCTCAGGTCTACGACGAGAATGGAGAAATCACCACCACTGCGCCGACCTCGCTCGACGCCATCAAGTGCATCGGCAACGCCCGACCCACCTACAGCGGGTCGTTCGGCACCACACTCAGCTGGCACAACTTCGATTTCTCCATGCTCTTCACTTATGAAGGCAACTACAAGATGCGCAACACCAACATGCCTTTCCTCAATTACGCCTACGTAAGCGGCATAGGCTATGTGTCTAAGATTGCCGGACAGAGCAGCGATATTGCCAACCGCTGGATGCAAGCGGGCGACGAGGCCACCACATCCGTACCTCGTGCCGCCTTCACCGAGGCTGGTCTGCCGCTCACGAGCATGTATTCCACCTACTATTACTCCTCAGCCAATCTGCTCGACGCGTCTCATGTCAAGCTGAGCAACGTGTCGCTGGCCTACCATCTGCCCTCTGCGCTCATCCGCAAGGCCTATCTCACCAATGCCCGGGTACAGCTCAACGTGGAGAATCCGTGTCTCTGGGCCAAGAGCAAGCAGGCCAAGTATCAGCTGGGAGGCTACAACGCCACCACCTATGTGCTCGGTTTATATCTTAACTTCTAAATTAGCGCCATCATGAACAAGAATAAAATCAAGGCTTTCTTTGCCTTAACCTTAGTCGGTCTGTCGCTCACGGCCTGCTCCGACTATCTCAACGAGAAGCCCAAGGGGAAGAATATCCCCGAGACTTTGGCCGATTACTCCGAGATGTTGAACTATGAATATGGTGCCCATCGCTACGTCATCACCCAGGCCGCCTATCTGCTGGGCGACAAATACTGCTCCAGCTATTACCTCACGGGCTCCTATCCGCTCTATCAGGCCAACTATCTGTGGGACACATCCATCGACAGGGCCAAGTGGAACAACTCCGATGAGACCACCTATTACCAGGGCTACTCCAACATTGCCGTATCCAATCTGGTCATGGAAAATGCCATGACAGCCACCGATGCCACCGATGCCGAGCGCCATACGGTATATGCCTACGCCCAGGCCATGCGCGCCATGGCCTACTATCAGCTGGCCAACTTCTATGCAGATACCTATGAGGCCTCCACGGCCAGCACCAAACTCTGCGTGCCCATCATCACGAGCTCGGCCGTAAACGCGCCCTACGAACAGGGCACCATACAGCAAGTCTACGACCTGATGATAGCCGACATCAACGAGGCACTGCCCTATCTGCCCGACCAGGGGCGCAATATCCTGTTGCCCGGCAAGTCGGCCTGCTACGCTTTCCTCGCTCGCGTCTATCTCACGATGATGAACTACGACAAGGCTGAGGAGTATGCCGACAAGGCTTTGGCTATGAACGACTCGCTCTACGACTGGACACAGTTCTACGAGAGTCATCGCAGCAACCTCGAAACAGCTGGCGTATGGACCCGCGCCACATCGCCCATGGGATTCGACTATATTGAGAACTACGACTTCAAGCATGGCGACAACTCGTCGGCCACTGCCGTTATCTCCCTGCCCGAATGGCGCGCACAGACCGTGGAAGACGGAGATGCCAAGTTCTTCTCCAACTGGAAGCTGCGCGATTACGGCGGAGGCACCATCTATTACTATGGCATGACCACCGGATACTTCAACATGGGCGGTTGCCGCACGGCCGAACAGTATCTCATCAAGGCCGAATGCGAGGCTCGCAAGGGCGATATCGACCAAGCCATGAGTCTGCTCAACAAGGTGCGCAAGACCCGAATCCTCGCCGACAAGTACCAGCCCCTCACGGCTTCTACGGCTGCCGAGGCCATGAAGTATATCTGCCGAACGAAGTTCAACGAGCTCATCGGCTCCATCCTGCCCTTTGCCGACATCCGTAGACTCAACGCCGAGGGCACCTATCCCTACACACTCACCCGTGTGCGCAATGGGGTGACCGAGACTTTGCCGGGCGACTCCTACCTCTGGACCATGGTATTCCCGCTCGGAGCCATCGAGAATCCCGGTGGAGGAACCCTACAGTATAATGCAACTAAATAACATATCCGTATGAAAAAAACGATAATGACACTCGCGCTCCTGGCTTCTTTTGGCTGGACCAGCGCACAAAGCACCGTTAAACTCACCGTTAAAGGTCTGGCCGACGGCACCGTAATCGAGGCTGCCCTGGGCAGCACCCATCAGACAGAGAATGCCATTGCCACGGCTACGCTTGCCGGAGGTGAGGCCAGTTTCAACCTTCCCATCGAGGAACCGCGCATGATTGACTTCCGCGTGAAGGATGTGCCGGGCACCCTGCTCCACCTCATGACCACCAAGGGAGAGAACGTCAGTGCCACGCTGACGGCCCAGGAAGAGAACGGACGCGAGGAGAAATACTACTCTTCTACCGACGAGAAGGTCTACAACAGTCCGCTCCACGCCCAGTATATGATGAAGATTGGGGCTTTCAAGAAGTTCCTTGGCATCTACAACGACGCTTATCACGATGGCTACAAGGACATTAACGACAAGGTGAACGCGGCATATGCCAGCAAAGACTCCGTACGCATGGCTCAGCTTCGCGGCTCTCAGGAATGGAAAGACTTCCTCGCTTGCGATGCCAACTTCTTCAAAATGCTGCAGGATCGCTATCCCAAGATGTTTGCAGAGAATGCCGACAGCTGGTGGGGTCCGTTCATGCAGCTCGACACCTACTCCTATTTCACACCCGAGAACAAGCTCGACTACGACAAGCTCTCCGACGCAGCGAAGAACTCCTACTATGGCCAGATTCTGAAAGAGCAGATTTTCCCCAAGGGCATGACCGGCATGGACTATCCCAAGTTCGACGTACTGAGCGCCGATGGAAAGACCACTCCCTCCACTAAACTAACCAAAGGCAAGAAGTATCTGCTCATAGACTTCTGGGCAAGCTGGTGCGTGCCCTGCCGCAAGGAGATTCCCAACCTGAAGAATTGCTATGCGCAGTATAAGGACAAAGGCCTGCAAATCATCAGCATCTCGCTCGACCGCAACGACGCAGCTTGGAAAAAGGCGTTGAAAGAAGAGCAACTGGCATGGCCCAACGGTGTAGACAAGGCTAAGATTGCTGATGCCTACAAGGTGCAGGCCATACCCGCCATGTTCCTCGTAGACGTGAAGACGGGCAAGATTATCGGCGACGGACTGCGTGGCGAAGTGCTGCGCAACAAGCTCGCAGAGCTTATGCCGTAGGCCACAACTACCCCATTACCCCTCATCCCGATAAGGCACACCCGCCTTATCGGGATTTTGTTTCCCCAAACTATATGCGAGGAAAAAGCCGAAAGGTCTCCTAAGACTCCCAAACTCTGTGTGGGATAATAATAAACTCCGCCCGAACCCTCCAAATTCTCTGCGGCTCCGCGTGAAAGAAAAACCGAATACTCTACGACCATGCGGCGGTGCGGACATGCACGGGGCATATCCCTACTGAACCACTGTTGTATATACACATTAGTAACAGCTACCTTGCATTCTACTCCCCTCCCTCCGGGGGAGGGGCAAGGGGGAGAGGCTGCCATTCATGGAACATGCACTCACGAGTACTCCGCCACACTCTACTCTGGCAGCAGCTCACGCAACAGCCGGAGATATTTCTCCATCTGAGCCCTCACCGAGGGCTCTTTTTCGTTACGGCAGGCAGCGGCGAGGTCCTTCTCATAGGTGAGATAGTCGGTCTCGGCAATGAATCGGGCGGCACGCACACGCACGGAGACATCGCCATCGAAGAGCAATCCCTGAATCCAGCGCTTGGCATCCCACGACCGATGAGCCTGCAACCAGTCGAGGGCAGCTATCTTGCGGGCCGGAGAGGCATAGAGCAACGTGTCGTAATAGCTGCTCTCCTGCTTGAGATCGGCCTTGGTCATGAGTATCTCACGGTTGTAGACATCGGGATTCACCACCCTTTTCTTATACGCCTTGACGGGCATGCGGAGTGTCCAGCGCACCATGCGGGGAATCATCCATATCATGCCCGGTGTGGCTTCGGGATGGGCTATGCTGCTGAACACGCGCCCCCCGCCATAGTCGTTGGTGAGGAAGAACGGACGGTTGTTGGTCATTTTCTCCGGCGCGTTGCCCTCCTCGTGCACGTCGCTCTCCATCGTGGCCATGGTGATGTAGCGGATTTGAGCGCCCTCAGCAGGCACAAACACCGGACCCTCGTAGTAGAACACGTAGGAAGTGTCGCGCGATGCCAGTTCGGGAAAGAGCTTCTTGCCCTCGGCGGTCAGCGTGAGCTTAGCAACACCATGCCCGCGGTTGTCATGTTCGAGGTCGATGGCCTTGGCACCATTGAGTGCCATGCAGGCATAGTTGGGCGTGTCTGAGAACAGGTAGGCACCCGCACAGATGCCCACGGCACCCTTGCCCTTGGCGATGAAAGCCTTGACCCGCTCCACATTCTCGGGCCCGAGGTTCAGGTATTCGGTGGAGCCGCCACCGCCGGGAAACACGATGGCATCGAGCGAGTCGAGTACATGGTTAGCAATGTCGCCCGTGGTGACCGTGCGAACGGTCATATCCGGGTCTACCCTCACGGCCGACACAGCCTCCCACAGGCAGGTCTGCGCCACACCGTGACCATCGAAAACACCCACGCGCACCTTGGCCTTGCCTTGTGCTCCGGCCGTAAGCTGTGCCCCACCAACGAGGAGGGCCGCCATCAACCATCGAAATCTCTTCATAAAAATCAGATTCGTTATAAGTGTGATATTCATCCGACGGGCCTTCGAAGCGCAGCTCTCGCAACCCTCAGACAGCAAGGACTCTATCGGGATGAACAGATGGCAAAGATACGAAAATATCAATACACAGCAAGGATTACACCCTATAATTTCTATGAAAAGCCAGCCTTAACCCTCACGTCCCCATCTCCCCGTTTTGAGGAAAGGGAGTCATCGCGAGGCGAAAAGATAAAAAAGGCAAGAGAAATGGGTACTAAACGCGACACAAACAGCGGCTCTCGGGAACCATCCAAGCCACAGAAAGCAGGCCTACCATCAGCAATAGCCACCAGTCGGTCTGCAAAATGGAGCCCCAATGGATGGTTGTCCATCGCCTGCGAAGGAAGAACCAGATGGCCAGCAACTCGCCCAGCATCACACCATAGGATAAACTCCGAGGCATGACCTGCGATAAGTTCAGGCCTTTCAAGCCGGCATTGGCACCATAAGAGAAGCCAATCAGGATGCGCCCCCAAGATCTGGAAAACGAGAAACAGCACGATGGCGGCAATGATATTACCCCAACTCTTCTTGATTTTTTGCATAATAAAATAACAAGATTAAAATAATGATAAAACAATAATATATGTTTTTATCCTATTCTTACACCTCTTTGTAAGTTTCAGTGGGTTTGCATCATCTTCCCTCCACAATGCGCTGTCATCCCATATCGTTGTATTGTTTGCCAAAATTATGCTGAAAGAATTATGCTAAAAGAATAATTTTATTTGCATAATCAATATATTCTCCCTATATTTGCAAAAAAAGCAGACGATGAAGACAGCCGAAAATCCTTTTATTATCGCTGGACGCATACCCGCCTCTCTGTTTTGCGACCGCGTGGCAGAGACCGAACGGTTGGTGGGCTGCATCCTCAACCACGAGAATGTGGTGTTGTTCTCTCCCCGCCGCATGGGGAAATCTGAGTTGGTGAACCATTGTTTTGACCAGCCAGAAGTGTCGCGTCATGCCATCACCATATCCATAGACATCCTCCCCACCACTTCGCTCAACGAACTGGTGAGGCAATTAGGCAGTGCAGTCTTTCGTCAGGTGGCAAGCCGAAGCGAACAGATGTTCAAGGCTTTCACCGCAGCCATGAAGACGCTTCACGGCAGTTTTGGCTTCGACCCCATCAGAAACACCCCTACGTTTGATATCAAACTGGGCGACATTCAGCAGCCGGAGTACACCCTGGAGGAGATTTTCGACTACATCAATCATGCCAATCAGCGTTGCGTGATATGTATTGACGAGTTCCAGCAAATCAGCAAATACCCCGAAAAGAATGTTGAAGCGCTCCTGCGCTCGCATGTCCAACGTTGCACCAATGCCAATTTTATCTTTGCCGGAAGCCAGCGCCACCTCATGAACGCCATGTTTTTGGAGGCCAACCGACCCTTCTATCAGAGTGCCACACTGCTCGAGCTCCACCCCATAGACCTTGGAGTTTACACCGAATTTGTGGAAAAACACTTCAGCAATGGTGGCAGACACATCGCGCCAGACATCATCAGCCATGTCTACAACACCTTTGACGGAGTGACATTCTATGTCCAGCGCATCTTCCATGACCTCTACGCAGAGACTGTGAAAGGTGAGAAAATAGGCATGGAAAAGGCCGATTTCCTTATCAACAGGTACATTGCAGAGTGCTCCACGCAACTCAGGGAGCAACTGTCATTTGTCAGTCAGCAACAAAAAGAGGTGCTCTTTGCCATCAGCCACGAGGGAGTGGCTGAGCGGGTGACATCGGGAGCATTTATCAAACGGCACAGTCTGAAGTCGCCCAGTGCCGTGCAGTCGGCCCTCAAACGGCTCCTCGACTTCGACATGGTGACCGAAAGCGAGCGAAAATATACCATCGCCGACCCGGTGTTGCGCCTTTGGCTGGAGCAAAACCGATGATATAGAAGTCCCGGCACTTGCGCTTCGCGCCCCCACATACCATCATTTCCCCAAACCTCGTGCTTTGCGGAAAGTATTGTTTCAACCGTCTTTCGTTTCTCCAAGAACACGGTAGTTCCTATTTTCTTTAGGGAAAACCACCTCAACAAGTAGGGGATTACCCTCGAATGTAGAGTCTAAAAGACCTATCTTTGCCGTAGAAGAAAAGATAAAAAGTAAAGATAAGTTGAACCATTAACACCGTACAACTATGAAACGAATGATGATGATTTTGGCCATGATGGTTGCGATAGCAACATCCGCCAGCGCTATGTCATACGAACAGGCCAGAAGGCAGGCTCTCTTCCTGGCAGACAAGATGGCTTATGAGTTGAACCTCTCCGACGCTCAGTATGAAGCCGTGTATGAGGCCAACCTCGACTATCTGATGAACCTCAACACACGCCGTCATCTTTATGGCTCATCTTGGACTCGTCGCAACTCGCTGCTGGAGACCATTCTTGCTCCATGGCAGTATGCAGCATACGCCGCAGCCGACTATTTCTTCCGTCCGGTATATTGGGCAAGCAACGCTTGGCAGTGGCGCATATACAACAGATATGACCGTTCACGCTACTATCGCAGTCGGCCGTCGGCCTATATCACCTATCGCGGCGGTCGCCACCTGGGCTGGTACAAGAACCGCAACTGGTACAAACCTGAGCGTCCGAACAACTGGAACAGAAACAAGGTATACAAGGAGCGCGCCAAGGTATATCGCCACGCCGAGAAAGAACAGCGCAAAGCCATGAAAGAAATGCGCAAGGGAAATCGTGGCAAGGGTCACGACAGATGAAAACGATCGGTCGACAACGTGAGATGGAAAAATCATCGAAGTCGTACTGACACATAGATAATCCCAAGGACGGGTGGAGATGCTGCAAAACATCTTCGCCCGTTCTTTATTGGTAAAATTATGATAAGATTACTGTCAAAAAACTTTGACGGTATCGGAAAATCCTTTATATTTGCAATATGAATAGTTATCAAACTATTGAGACAGTTATCAAGAATATCACTTAAACAACAAAGTAATGAGACCAGATGAGACAAAAGAGCCTACCGGATTTGACAATGTGCAGGACAAGGTAGAAGATGTAGTGAATAATGCTAAAGAAAAAGTTGAAGATGTGCTTGGCGATCTGAAAGAAAACCAAACCGTAAAAGATGCCCTGGACAAGGTTGACGATGTTATCGACAACCTGAAAGACAATGAAACCGTGCAGAATGTGAAGGAGAAGATTGGCGATGCCGTAGAAAATCTCCAGAACAGCGAGGCCGGACAGAAGGTAACAGAATTTCTTAAGGAAAAAGGAGTGGATGCCAATGAGGTAATCGACAACGTGACTGAGAAAGTGCAGAAATCAGGTTTCTTCAGCAAACTGAAAAGTCTTTTTGGCGGAAAATAATCCCCAAGAGGCGAATATCATAAGCCGGATGGCACCCGCATGGGTTGCTGTCCGGCTTTGTTTTTGCATCAACAGCTTTGGATGGGGCATCAAGTGATCGTATTATGCACCTTTAAATGGCATTTCATGAAATACTGACTATGATATGCAGGCATGGGATAAGAGACTATAAATGGCAGAAGCCAATCTCAGATTACAACTCAAATAGAAAACCAAATTCATTCAAAGAAGGTTTGCCCATCTCAGAATAAACCCATCAACCCATCCTGATATTAAGAAAATAATCCTGTTGAAAGAATTTGAAAAATTGCGAAATAATCAGGGCCTCCTACCCTTTCCCATGCTCAGACGGGTAAAAATCAACGAAAAATAGCCTATTTTTAATTCACTGCTGCACAGCGACTTGTATTTCTTTTACAAAACATGGCTTTACGATTACTATCTAATCGCATGACGATTAGTATCGAATCGCAGTGGGATTAGGTACTAATCGCAAGACAAAAACGGGCTAAAATTGTGCTTTGAGAGCCAAATTGAGGATAAAACTGATGATTTTCGAAGCAAGTTTCGGTTTTAATCATCATTATTTCAGCCCTCAAAGCACATTTTCACTCCTTGTGACTTCTAAAAGACAAGATAGTGTTGCCTCCGAAAATTCGGATTATTCTTGACAATATATCAACTCCTCACCTCTTCGCTGGCAAGGTCTTTCACCTGCATGGACTTCATCCAGCTGCCGCTCCAGATACGCACCAGGAAGATGATGCCACGGAAGGTAAGCTCGATAGCCATGGCAAACCACACGCCTCTGAGGCCATAATCCTGAGCCAGCCACCAAGCTAATGACAGACGCACGCACCACATCGACACGAGGTTCATGACGGCAGGCTTCAACGTGTCGCCCGCACCGACACACACACTGTAGCTCACGATGGACGCTGCAAAGAACGGTTCGGCAAAGGCCTCGATGCGCAGCACCTGCGTGCCCAATTCCCTGATTTCGGCAACAGGCGAGAGAAAACCTATCATCTCGGGCGCAAAGACATACATCACAAGCCCCATGAAAGCCATGACCAGCATGCCCAGTCCGATGGTGAGATGGGCAAAGCTCTTGCAGAGGTCCTGCCGGCCAGCGCCATGGGTCTGTCCGACGAGCGTAGAGGCAGCGTCGCCGATGCCGTAGCCAGGCATGTAGCAGAGGCTCTCTGCAGTGATGGCAAACGAGTTGGCAGCGATGGCGATGTTGCCCAACGGTGCCACGATGAGCGTGCTCACCACCTGTGCGCCACTCATGAGCATCTGCTGGATGGCAATGGGCAGGCTTATCTTCAAGGCATTGCGCACATAGTCCCACACCCAGCGGAAGGGTTCGTGGTCGAGATGGAGGGCGAGAATCTTGTTCTTGCGCAGGGCGATATACGACATCGGTATCACCGTCACCACGTATGCGCACGTGGTGCCCAGAGCCGCACCCATCACTCCGAGGTCCAAAATATAAATGTAAAGGTAATTGAACGCCACATCGAGGACACACATCATGATACTGAGAATACTCGGAATACGCATGTCGCCGGAACTCTTCTGCATGGCACTCATCAGATGATAGAGCAACACCACAGGGAGTGTGAGCGAAAAGATAAGAAAATAGACCGAGGAATCGTGAGTAATGTCATTGCCTCCACCCAGCCAGTGAGGCAAGGGGTTGTGTATGGAGACCCCGACCATGGCCATAAACAGGGAGAACACCAGTCCGCAGACAAGCGCATGGCGGAACACCTGACGTGCTTTCACAAAATCGTTGGCACCGATGAAGTGGGCCACCTGTACTGAAAAACCGATTGAGGTGGCACCCATCACCGATCCCATGAGCCACGTGGTGGTCTCTATCAAGCCAATGCTGGCCGATGCCGCGGCACCCAAATGTCCCACCATTGAGGCATCAATGAAGAACATCATTACCGTAGTGATCTGAGCCAACATCGAGGGGATACTCAGTTCCACGATGAGATTGAGCTTCTCGCGGCCGGTCATCGGCAATTGTTCCCTGATTTTAGCTAATAATATCTCGCTTCGTTTGTTGCTTAACATATATCTATTTTGAGAGTGTAAAGTTACGCAGATTTCTGAAATCCGCCAAGATTTTAGACACAATAAAGGCGATCACCCATCCAGGGACCGCCTCATCTATCTGCGTCTATGTTTTTTTATTCTATCGCTTTCTCTAAAAATCAACGGGCTAATCATTTTGTCTGTTATTTCCTCCACCCGTCAACCATGCGGCAGCCAAAGCTGCACACATGTTCATCACTATGATGAAACTCATCTTTCTACCTTTTCCTTTCTTGTTATCCTAAATCATCTTTCTGTTATCCTTGTCCTGATTTGTCCTCGCGGGCAAGTCCAACCTTCTCACCTTAATCAACTAAAAACCTATCATCCTGTTATCCTTCCACTATCAATCTTCTACCTTCTACTAATACCTTCTATCAATCTACTTGTTTGTTCTTATTCTTTGTTTATTCCTGACAATCCTTACCTTGAAACTATATACCTATCATTCTATTCAAAACATACTTTACGTGCTTACCTGATTCAGCTCTCTGTTTGTTAATTCTCTCTCAAAATAATATACTATTCTTTTTTCTCAAACTCGCATTCACATGCGGTCACTGTTTTGTTCTGACGATGCAAAGGTAGAGCTAATATTCAGAAACGGCAACAGTTGTAGGGTGTTTTTCTTCAAAAACCATGACATTCTTGATATGAATCAAACCATTGTGTGCGGACACAAGGGTTTAAAGACGTTTTTCTGATAAGGTAATGGGATGTCGACAATCGTCTTGGGCAGGACAATATGCGACTAAAAATCCCTGCCTTCCTGATAGGAAAGCAGGGATGAAATGATATGTTCTGAAAATAATCAACGCCAATGAGGGCAGCGATACATCCTCATCCAGCTACTCTGTCACCCACATCCGCTGAGCCTTAGCTTTGAAATCGGGGACATCGTAGCCTGCACGATAGTAGGAGAGCAACTCTATATCGAAAATCAATACGGAGTAGCCGGGGATGGATCCAGAACCCGATGTGCCATAACCCAAGGTCCAAGGCACATAGACTTCCCACTCATCGCCGATGTGCATGTGCTGCAAGGCTGTAGCAAAGCCATCAGACAGGCTGCTCACCAGCAGCTGGGCGGGAGCCGTCGTGGAGTCGCTCGTGGCGTTGTCCCATGACGAATCAAACTCGTATCCGTTAGGATAGGAAGTCGAAGGCAGCAGACTGCCCTTGTAGTTCACTCGCACCGAGTCGGTGTAAAGAGGACTTCCCGAGCCTGTGCCTTCCTCGATGACGTGCACCACTATATAAGAGGTGTTCTCGCTATGGAGCGTATCCTCATAGTTCCAGCTCTTGATGATTTTCCAACTCGTATCTCCGGCCGCAATTTTCTCAGCGGCCTGAGCATAGATACTGTTCCACTTCGTGGTGTTGGTATTCTGCCAATCAGGAAACTCCTCAACATCGTCAGATGCCTCGGAGCACGAGGTGAATAGTAAAAAGGAAAAAAGGAAAAAAGGTAAAAGCCTTATTATCCCCTTTGCCAATTGTCTCAGTTTGCTATTCCTACGAACTTGTCTCATCTTGATTTATCCTTTATGGCTCACGCTCTCATAAACGCTCGCACCTTTATTACTCTTTTACTCTTTTACCTTTTTACCTTTATCTTACTGGTCGAGACCTGCAATCTCCTTGCCCAGGCGCTTCAATACCGAGGTGATGCTTACACGATCCTCGATGATGGCGCGCAGTTCGCTGATGTCCACACGCTCCTGCTCCATTGTGTCGCGGAAGCGGAGAGTCACCTTATGGTCGTTGGGCGTGTCATGGTCTACGGTCACACAGAACGGTGTGCCGATGGCATCCTGACGGCGATAACGCTTGCCGATGGAGTCCTTCGGGTCGCCATAGTGGGTGTTGAAGTGGAATTTCAGGTCGTCCACAATCTCATGGGCAATCTCAGGAAGTCCGTCTTTCTTATCCAAGGGGAACACGGCGCACTTCACCGGAGCCAGTGCCTCGGGCAGTTTGAGCACCACGCGGCTCTCTCCATTGCCCAAATCCTCCTCGGTATAGGCATGACACATCACACTGAGGAACATGCGATCCACGCCGATAGAGGTCTCCACGTCAAACGGGGTATAGCTTTCGTTGGTCTCAGGATCAAAGTATTTGATGCCGCGACCACTGTATTTCTCGTGCTGCGACAGGTCAAAGTCGGTACGGCTATGGATACCTTCCACCTCCTTGAAGCCGAAAGGCATCTTAAACTCGATGTCGGTGGCGGCGTTGGCATAGTGGGCGAGCTTCTCGTGGTCGTGGTAACGGTAGTTGTCACTGCCCATACCCAGAGCCTCGTGCCATGCCAGACGCACCTTCTTCCAATAGTTGAACCACTTCATTTCGGTGCCCGGCTGGCAGAAGAACTGCATCTCCATCTGCTCAAACTCACGCATACGGAACACGAACTGGCGTGCCACAATCTCGTTGCGGAATGCCTTACCGATCTGTGCAATACCGAAAGGCAACTTCATGCGACCCGTCTTCTGCACGTTGAGATAGTTCACAAAGATACCCTGTGCGGTCTCCGGACGGAGATAAATCTTATTGGTGGCATCAGAGAGAGAGCCCATTTCGGTGGAGAACATAAGGTTGAACTGACGCACATCGGTCCAGTTCTTCGTGCCACTGATAGGATCTACGATACCCTCATCAAGGATAATCTGCTTCAAAGCCTCCAAATCGGGACCTTGCATGGCCTCGGTGTAACGGGCATGAAGGTCATCACGCTTCTTCTGATTGTCCAGAACGCGGGGATTAGTCTCACGGAACTTGGCCTCATCAAAGCTCTCTCCAAACTTCTTGGCAGCTTTGGCCACTTCCTTTTCTATCTTTTCCTCATACTTTCCAATCTGGTCTTCGATGAGGTTGTCGGCGCGATAGCGCTTCTTGGAGTCGCGATTGTCGATGAGAGGATCGTTGAACGCATCGACATGACCACTGGCTTTCCACACCGTGGGATGCATAAAGATGCTGGCATCAATACCTACGATGTTCTCATGAAGCAGCACCATCGACTGCCACCAATACTGTTTGATATTGTTTTTGAGCTCTACTCCATTCTGACCGTAGTCGTAAACGGCAGCGAGGCCGTCGTAAATATCCGAACTTGGAAAGACGAAACCATATTCCTTGCAATGGCTTACAATCTTCTTAAAAACATCTTCTTGTGCCATGTTTTATAATAACTTATGTGATATAATTTGCGCAAAGTTACTCAATTTTCTGTTATTTCAGTCATGACCGAGCGTTAAAATAGAGTAAAATGTAAACTTATCTGCCGTTTATGCGATACGCATGATTTTTTGGGCTAACCCACGCAAGATATCGCAAAAATGCGCATTCAACCATAAAAACATGGAAAACAATAGGGGAAAACGGCTTCACCGGCGTTTGAAAATAAAACAACAGACCAGCAAACACACTCCGAAGCAATGGAAAACTCACTCCACCAATCATCCTGCGACATGCTGAGCCACCTGCAAACCATCTTTGCAGAGCATGCCGACCGCAACGCGTTCTGCATAGACGACCGATTTTTCACCTACCGCGAACTGGCCGACGAGGTGGGCAATATGCGCGTGGCGTTGCGCCAATGCCATGAAACCCACATCGGACTCGTGGCCAACGACGACATCTACACCTATGCGTCGATCCTCGCCCTGTGGATGGAGGGCAAGAGTTATGTGCCGCTTCATCCGCTCCAGCCCATCAAACGCTGCGAGGACATCATCTCGCAGGTGGGCATACGCACGGTGATCGACTCCTCCGAGACAACCCGCTACCACCATGTTGACGTAATCCGGCCACAGTCTGTCGACCACCATCCCGAGAGTTTCTACGACGAAACGTCCTACGACTGCAGCCGCATGGCCTACATCCTCTTTACGTCGGGCAGCACGGGAAGGCCCAAAGGCGTTTGCATCACGATGGGCAACGTGGCGGCGTTCATGGATGCTTTCTTCGCCCTGGGCATCCAACTCTATCCCGACGACCGCTGTCTACAGATGTTCGACCTCACGTTTGACATGTCGGTGGGCAGCTACCTCGCTCCCCTACTCCGCGGAGCCTGCGTCTATACCGTGGCTCCCGGCAAAATCAAATGGCAGGAAGTCTACCGTCTCATGGACGAATACGAACTGACCGAAGCCCAGCTTGTGCCTTCGGTCATCCATTATCTCAAACCCTATTTCGACGAAATCTCCGCGCCGTCGATGCGCTATGCGCTGTTCGCCGGAGAGGGGCTGCCGGCCGACGACGTGGCGGGATGGCAGCGTTGTCTGCCCAACGCCGAGGTGTGGAACGTCTACGGGCCTACCGAAAACACGGTCTATAGCACCGGGTACCTCATTCCCCGCCATGTCCCCGTAGAGGAACACAACGGCATTGTGGGCATCGGACAGGCCATGCGACGGGTCAAGACAATGGTCGTCGACGAACAGGGGCGACGTCTGCCCACCGGCATCAAGGGCGAACTCTGCCTCGCCGGACCGCAGCTCACGCCCGGATATTGGCACAACGAGGCCAAAAACCGTGAGGCCTTCTTCGACTTTGCCGGCGAGAGATGGTATCACACGGGCGACATCTGTCAGCTTCAGTCCAACGGAAATCTGCTCTATCTCGGTCGCAAGGACTCGCAGGTGCAGATACAAGGCTATCGCGTGGAACTGAGCGAGATAGAGCATGTGGCCCGCGGTTTCTACGGAGAGCAGGTCGCCGCGGTAGCCCTGGCCGAGGGAAACGGCAGCGACAACACCACCATCGGACTCGCCGTGGAGACCCGCAACCGCGAGGACGACCAGCCGCTGCTGGAACATCTGCGCCAGTTTCTGCCCCAATACATGCTGCCCACCAGCATCTACCACATCCAACCCTTCCCCCAAAACGCCAGCAACAAGATTGACCGGCGGAAAATCAAAGAACTCATTGCACTCAATTAGCATATCATGGAAAGAGAAGAAATACTGAAATCACTCAACGTAATCTTTCAAGAGGTACTGAAAAACACTGGTTTACAACTCGACGAGACCATGTCGGCCAACGATGTCGACGGCTGGGACTCGCTGTCAAACATGACGATTGTCAGCGAGGTGGAACGCCGATGGAACTTCCGTTTCAAGCTCCACGACATCGTGAAGATGCGCAACATCGGCGACATGATAGACTGCATCATCAAGCGCAGCAAGTAAATCCACCATCATCATGGAGTTTCTCACCCTTGCGTTCGTGGCACTTTTCGGTGTCACGTTCCTGTTGTATTATGCCCGTACCAACCGCACGTGGCAACATGCCGTGCTGCTTCTCGCGAGCGGCACATTCATCGCGTGGTACCACTGGGAGTATCTCGCCGTGGCTCTGGGTATCACACTGTTCACCTTCGTCCTCGGGCACGCCCTCCATCGCCGCCTCGACACCCCACGTGCACCCCTCCTGCTCTGGACGGGCATCGGCGGACTGGTGGGCTTCTGGATTCTTTCACGCTACTGGACGGGCATGTTTCCGCTGGGCATCTCGTTCTACACCTTTCAGGCCCTGGCCTATCTCATCGAAATCTATTGGGAAGAAGACCCCGAGGACGACCTTCTGGACTTCACGCTCTACATGCTGCTGTTCATGAAATTTCTCTCAGGACCCATCGAGCGAGGACAGCACCTGCTACCCCAACTCAAAACGGCGAAGACCTTTCAATATACCGAAGTGACCCGCGGAATGAAGCTGTTGGCCTGGGGATGTTTTCTCAAACTGGTCATCGCCGACCGCATCGGCCCACTGCTCGACACCGTTTTCGACCGTGTCGGCGAGGCATCGGGCATCCAGTTGCTGCTCGCCACCGGCCTCTACCCCATCCAGCTCTACGCCGATTTCGCCGGATACACCTGCATGGCCATCGGTCTGGGCCGCATGATGGGCTTCCAGCTGTCGCCCAACTTCGACCGGCCGTTCATCGCCGAGAGCACGGGCGAACTGTGGCGACGGTGGCACATCTCGCTCTCATCGTGGGTACGCGACTACGTTTTCACTCCCCTCAACGCCTCACTGCGCGGCATCGGGCGTGCGGGACTCAACCTCTCGCTACTCGCCACGTTCGTCGTCATCGGCGTGTGGCATGGCGCAGGCTGGACGTTTGCACTCTACGGACTGTTCCAGGGCGTGCTCGTCGTATGGGAAACGGCCCTGAAAACCCGTCGCGACCGCATCGCCGAGCGTATGGGAAAACGCCTCTGGCACCTCATCATGGTGATGCGGACCTACGTGTTTTTCGCCCTCTCCCTGCTCTTTTTCCGACTCTCCTCGGTCAGCGAGGTGGGCCATGTCTACGAGCATCTCTTCGACGGTTTCCGCACGAATATCAAGGAGTTGCGACTCGGCATGACCGACCACCTGTGGATAGTCTTTTCCATTGCCGTGGTGCTGATGTTTGTCATCGAGTGGATAAACAGCCGCACCGACCTCATCCTGTGGAGCGAACGCCAGAAGCCCGCGGTGCGCTGGACGGTCTATTTCCTCCTCGTGCTGCTCATCTTCTTCTACGGTTCGTTTGGCGTAGAGAACTTCATTTACGTTCAATTCTGATTACTCATGCATCTTCAACCCTTCCCTCGTTTTCTCCTCAAGACCCTGTTGCTCAGCCTGCCCTTCCTGTTGCTGCTGGGCTATTATGTGGTGCGCGACCCGTTCATGGTGTTGCGGTCCTACCCCGACTACGACCACAGCGCGGTATGTCAGAACGAAGGCTTCGTGTCGTGGCAGAAATATAAGTTGCAACGCACCCGCGGCCACTACGATGCCTTTCTCATGGGCAACTCCTGCACGATGGCTTTCGCGTGCGGGGAGTGGAACAGGCACATCCATGCTCATCCGTTCCGCTTGTTTTGCAACAATCTCGGACTGGCCGACCTCTGCCAGACGCTGGAGGCTCTCGACCGTCAGCCCCACCAGCCCGTGCGCCATCTGCTCGTGGTGGCAGACCGAGACTTCTTCTCGCGCGACCACATCAGCACGGGAGCGATGCACATCATGCCGCCCGAGGTGAGCCACCGCAGCTGGACGAAGGTGCAAACCGATTTCCTGCAGGCGTTTTTCGACACCAAGGTGCTGCTGCCCTACCTCAGCTATGCCATCACGGGCAGGGCCGGCCGGCGGTCGCAAGGTGTCATCAACACCATCTGTCCCGTGCGCACCACCATGACCAACGACGCAATACTGGCGCAGGAAGACTCCATCGCCCGACGGGGTGAGGCCTACTGGGAGGGCCGGCAGTGGGACCATGCACGGCTTGCGCGTCCCACAGTGGGGGCTCGTGTGATCTTCCGTCCGCAGCAAAGGCTGTTGGAAGAGATACGGGCGTTTTGCCAATCCCACCACACCGACTTGCGCCTCGTCATCGGACCCAACACCGACCGTATCGCCATGCACCCACAAGACATCGCCCGCTTGAAATCGACGCTGGCCCCGGGACAGGTCTACGACTACAGCAGTCGACAGGATTTGTGCGACCGTCACAACTTCTACGACGGTTGCCACTACCGCCGGAACATTGGCACGCACATCCTGCAAGACATCTACGGTCCCGCCACGCCATCCTCGTCACGGCATCAATCAGTCCGATAATCCGCTCCGACAATCATCCGTGGTATCAGCATATCTACCTACTTTTGTCAATATACTTCATCAAAATAAATTTCTCTAATAAGTTCTTGTTGTACCATTAAAATCGAAAAGCAGAGCCTCAAAAATGGTTTTCATGGTTGAAAACACTCGTTTTTCACCTCTTTTTTGTCAAAATCTCACTTCTATTTGGGCCAGAACGCATTGAGAAAAGGTACTAATCGTCTTACGATTCGATAGTAATCGTCTCGCGATTACTATCGAATCGCAAAACCGTTTTTGTCAAATAATTACAAGCCACTGATTTCCAGATACTTCCAATTCGGCCATTTTTACGATTTTTGGATACCACCTGACCATGCTTTTCCTCTGACAGGCCCGCATTTCCACGTTATTCAAATTATTTCATAAGGATTATTTTTCGTTTTCTCTCCAATCTGTTTTTCTGATATCTCACCCGCCGAACAGGATTATCCCGCACCTATGACATGTTTTTTTTAACATAATGACAAAATGTTCTCACAGAATGACAGAATTAATTCGCAGACCCTGACAAAAGAAACGCAAGCGTTTCAAAATGACAGACAGATTACCTTGGAGGATGGGACAAGCAGTGAATAACAAGAAGCAGGAGTTTCTCGAATAAAGAAAACAAAAATCCAACATGGAGATACCTGTGCACTCAAAACCTCACCAATTAGCCTCCAGTAATACGATGAAGACAGGCAGAAGGCTGATGCCTGCGCAATCTAAGCCTCACCAAGTAGCAACCGAGAGATATTTCTACATGTCATTTTGAAACGCTGGCGTTTCTTTTGTCATTGGGCCTATACAAAATATTTTGTCATTATGTAAAAAACATTATGTCATTTTGTTCTGAAAAACTATGCCATTATGCTCTAAAAACAATCTGTGTCCTATCTAATCCACATGCCCACCTCATGCGGCATTCGCCTAATTGTAGGGGCACACCCCTGAAAGGCCTATACAAAAAATTGGGCCATGCTAATCGCACGACCCAATCCTTTGTTTTCCTCCGAAGATGTCCAAGGCCTACAGCAACTGCTTGGCCGTCTCAACGGTAATCTCAAGGACGCTGCGAATGAACGGATACTTCTTGAACATCATGTCGTATTCCTCACCCGACGTGAAGAAACGGGCCGTGCCCTCGAGACGGAAACCCGTGCCCTGATAGCCATTGTACCCCTCCACCTCACGGGCGGCAAGCGTCACTTTCACGCGGTTGTTTACCGCCACATCGTTCTCCGTGCTCGTCATGCCGGCAGCCGGAACGAGCAACCGACCGTCGTCGGTCACCACCAGATAGGAGTTCTAGGTGCAAGTGACGTGAGGTTCGTCATTGCCCCAGGACACGATCGACACCGCGCCCTCATACTTCAATACCTCAAAAAACTTTTCTGTCAAAACCATTCTACTTCAAATTTACGATTGTGAAACATCAGTTAACTGTCAGCGAAGTTACCGATTGGATGGGAAAAACATAAAAATTTAAACCACAAAAAAATGACATTTATCAATATTTTTGTTATTTCCGTATTTTTTTGTACCTTTGAGGCTAAAATAACAGACAAGTCAAATCACCTATGGACGACGACAAAACAAAAGACTACGACGACGAAAAAGAATTGAACACAACGGGCGAGGACGAGGAAAACACGACCGAAGCCGACGCTGGTTCGCACTCAGATTACAAGCCTGCCGACAGGTTTGATGCCTCTGCCGTGCGCCATCTGAGCGGCATGTATAAGAATTGGTTTCTCGATTATGCCTCGTATGTGATTCTGGAGCGCGCCGTGCCCAATATTGAGGATGGTCTGAAGCCCGTGCAACGGCGTATCCTCCACTCGATGAAGCGCATGGACGACGGCCGATACAACAAGGTGGCCAACATCGTGGGCCACACCATGCAGTTTCATCCCCACGGCGATGCCTCCATCGGCGACGCGCTGGTGCAGCTGGGACAGAAAGACTTGCTGATCGACACACAGGGCAACTGGGGCAACATCCTCACGGGAGACCGTGCCGCCGCACCCCGATATATTGAGGCCCGGTTGTCGAAATTCGCCTTAGAGACGGTGTTCAATCCTAAGACCACGGAGTGGCAACTGAGCTATGACGGGCGCAACAAAGAGCCTGTCACGCTGCCCGTGAAATTCCCCATGCTCCTGGCACAGGGTGCCGAGGGTATCGCCGTAGGCTTGTCGAGCAAGGTGTTACCCCATAATTTCAACGAACTCTGCGATGCCGCCGTGAGCTATCTCAAGGGTGAGCCGTTTGTTCTCTACCCCGATTTCCCCACGGGTGGAGCCATCGACGCGGCCCGATACAACGACGGACAGCGTGGTGGCATTGTGCGTGTGAGGGCCAAAATCGAGAAGTTGGACAACAAGACACTCGTCATCCGTGAGGTGCCGTTTACCAAAACCGCCGCCACGCTGCAGGAATCGATAACCCGTGCCATCGAGAAGGGCAAGATCAAAGCCCGTAGGGTGATAGACATGACAGCCCGCGAGGTGGAAATCCAGGTGCAACTCGCACCCGGAATATCGTCGGACAAGACCATCGATGCCCTCTATGCGTTTACCGATTGCGAAATCAACATCTCGCCCAACTGCTGTGTCATCGACGACAACAAGCCGGCATTCCTCACCGTGAGCGACGTATTGCGCCACAATGTGGACCGCACGATGGGACTGCTGCGACAGGAACTCCAGATACGCAAGGCCGAACTGGAGGAACAGTTGTTCTTTGCCTCGCTCGAACGCATATTCATCGAGGAGCGGATGTATAAGGAGAAAGACTTTGAGCAAGCCCCCACGCAAGAGGCTGTGCTGGCCTTCCTTGACATGAAGTTTACGCCGTTCAAGCCCAATCTCATTCGCGAGATACGCCCCGACGACTATCTTCGACTGCTGGAAATCAAGATGCAACGCATCCTGAAATACAACAAGGACAAGGCCGACCAGCTCATGGCCAAGATCAAAGCAGAGATTAAGGGCATCAAGCACGACCTGGCCCATATGACAGACGTGACGATTGCGTGGTACAATCACCTGAAGGAGACCTATGGCAAGGACTATCCGCGCCAGACAGAGATACGCAGTTTCGACACCATCGAGGCCGCCACCGTGGTGGAAGCCAATGAGAAACTGTATATCAACCGGCAGGACGGCTTCATCGGCACAGGTCTGAAGAAGGACGAACTGGTGTGCAGCTGCTCGGATATCGACGACGTGATCATCTTCTATCGAGACGGAAAGTACAAGATTATCAAGGTGGCCGACAAGATATTTGTGGGCAAAAACGTCATCTGGGTACAGGTGTTCAAGAAAAACGACAGCCGTACCATATATAATGTGGTCTATCGTGACGGCAAGGCGGGGCATTATTTCATCAAGCGTTTCAACGTGACATCCATGACCCGCGACCGCGAATACGACCTCACACAGGGCAAGGCAGGGTCAAGGGTGATGTATTTCACGGCCAATCCCAATGGCGAGGCCGAGATCATCAAGGTGACGCTCGACCCCGATCCGAAAAAGAAACGGCAGAATATCTTCCTCGAAAAAGACTTCTCCGAGATTGCCATCAAGGGCCGCACGGCCAAGGGCAATCTGCTCTCGAAGCGTGGCGTGCACCGTGTGACACTGAAGAGCCACGGACGCTCGACCCTCGGAGGGCGCAAGGTATGGTTTGACCCCGACGTGAATCGCATCAACTACGAGGAGCACGGCCGTCTGCTCGGAGAGTTCAACGATGGCGACAGCATCCTCGTGGTGCTCCACAACGGAGACTTCTACACCACCGACTTCGATGTGAACAACCACTATGAGAAGGACATCAAGATCATAGAGAAGTGGCATCCCGACAAGGTATGGACAGCAGTACTGTTTGATGCCGACAACGAAGGGTATCCCTATATCAAGCGATTTAACATGGAGGCATCACGACGGCCACAAAGCTATGTGAGCGACAACCCCAACAGCCGTCTCGTGTTGCTCACTGACGCGGTTTATCCACGCATCCAGGTGACCTTCGGTGGAGCCGATGCCACACGCCCTGCTATGGAGATCGATGCCGAAAGCTTTATTGCCGTGAAGGGCTTCAAGGCCAAAGGCAAGCGTATCTCCACGTGGGAGATTGCGGAAATCGTGGAGCTGGAACCACTGAGGATGCCCGAACCGGAGGTGGAAAACGATAACGATTCGGAGGAAAACGACGAACCGGAGGACCTCGATCCAGATGCCGGGAAATCGCAACAACAAGTGATTGACGAAATGACGGGACAGCTGAGCCTGTTTCCCGAAGATGGCAACAATGACCAATAGCCATAGAATGATACGGAGAATGGCCCTCGGCCTTGTCATGATGACAGGCCTGCAGGCATCCGCCCAGACCGACACGATAGTGAAAAACAAGGGCTGGGTGGAGCGGACAAGCATGTTCGGCCTCGGCCATACCGACATTCTCGACACCTATCTCTCACAGGAAACCTTTGCCGGAACAGAGTTGAGATATGTCTCGCAGATGCTCAGGCAGAAGGATGGGAGTCCTGTGGTGAGGGAGATGACACACCAGATTTTCGTGTCTTCGACCGGCACACGGGGCAACAACAACTCCCTGCTCTCGGCGATGTACACGTTCATGCTGGGCTGGTACTACCAACCGACGCTCTCCACGCCCCATCTCCGCGTGGCGTTCGGGGGCTTGGCCGACGGCACACTGGGTGGAGCCTACAACACCCGAAACTCCAACAACCCTGCCCAGGCACGGCTTTCGCTATCTGTCGACCCTGCCGTCAGGCTGCGATGGAACTTCCATGTCGGTCGGTTCCCGCTCACCCTGCGCTATGCCGCGGCCATGCCATTGGTGGGACTGGCATTCTCACCCAACTACGGGCAGTCCTATTACGAGATTTTTTCACAGGGAAACTACGACCATAACGTGGTCTTCACCTCCCCGTTTATGGCCCCGCAACTTCATCAGATGGTCACTGTCGACTTCCGGTTGTGGCGTCAGACATTCACCGTGGGGTATCTGGGCGACATCCGGCAGATGCGGGCCAACAACCTGAAATACCACCAATATACCCACGGCATACTCCTCGGATGGAGGTATTGAGTCTCCTTCAAGTCTCCAGTAAGCGCTATCCCATTTTGATTTTGCCCCATGAACAAGAAACTTTCCCTTTTTCTGCTCTCACTGTTGCTGCTGACACTCTCCTCGTGTGTCACCGAAACGGAGTTTGCCGACAATCCGCAGGGTAACTTTGAAGCTTTGTGGAAGATTATGGATGAGCACTATTGTTTTTTTGAAGAGAAAGGAGTTGACTGGGATGAGGTGCACAGTCGGTATGCCCAACAAATCGATAACAGCATGACCGAGAGCCAATTGTTGGAAGTGCTCGGTAACATGCTGGCAGAACTGAAGGACGGCCACGTGAACCTTTACACCTCGTTTGATACCGGAAGGTATTGGGGATTCCATGAAAACTATCCCAGCAATTACAGCGATACGCTCGTCAACCGATACCTTGGAACCGACTATCTCCTCACCAATGGATTCAGATACCGCATCCTCGACGACAATATCGGATACGTGAGTTGTCAGAGTTTCTCCTATGACATCGGCGCGGGCAATCTCGATAACATTCTACTCTATCTGGCTCCATGCCGCGGTCTGATTATCGACTTGCGCCAAAACACCGGCGGACTCCTCACATCGGCCGAGGAGTTGGCAGCCCGTTTTACCAATGAGGAGTTGCTCGTAGGCTATATGCAGCACAAAACAGGTAAGGGGCACAGTGATTTTTCGAGTCTCGAACAGCAGACCTTGAAACCCGGCAAAGGCCTGAGATGGCAGAAACAAGTGGTGGTCCTGACCAACAGACAGGTATACTCGGCCGCCAATGAATTTGTAAAATACATGAAATGTTGCCCACAGGTGACGATTGTGGGCGACCGGACAGGCGGCGGTGCGGGCCTGCCCTTCTCCAGCGAACTGCCCAACGGCTGGAGCGTGAGATTCTCGGCGTGTCCGATGTACGACCGTGACAAGCAGAGCACAGAGTCAGGCATCGATCCCGACATATCAGCATCGCTCTCAACTTACGATTTTATGATGGGCTTTGACACTATCATAGAGCGTGCCCGCGAGTTCCTTGCCACTTCCCTATCCTCCACCGTTCAATAGTATCTTAAACCTCATCCAGTGGTATGGGCCGCCGACATGCAGCCTCCTTCCACTCCAAGTAATCCCCCATACACTATGAATCCATTCACCCAACACATTTCCGACAAACTCAATATCCGCGCCGAGCAAGTGGATGCCACCCTCGATTTGCTGGAGGCAGGATGCACCATCCCCTTCATTAGCCGTTATCGCAAGGAGGCAACAGGCAATCTCGACGAGGTGCAAGTGGCCGCCATCAGTGACCTCAACGAGAAACTCAAAGACCTGCAGAAGCGCAAGGACACCATCCTGAAGACCATCGACGAGCAAGGCAAGCTCACCGACGAACTGCGGCAACGCATCACTGCCAGCTGGAACGCCACCGAGTTGGAGGATATCTACCTGCCCTTCAAGCCCCGTCGACGCACCCGTGCACAGGTGGCAAGAGAACAAGGACTGGAGCCGCTGGCCGACATCATCATGCAGCAACGGGAGCACAATCCGCAGGCTGTGGCCCAACGGTTTGTAAAAGAGGATGTGAAGGATGTGGAATCGGCCCTGCGAGGGGCAATGGACATCATCGCAGAGCGCATCAGCGAGAGCGAAGGCTCGCGCCAAAGCGTACGCAGCGTGTTCCGACGCGATGCCACCATTGCCTCGCGTGTAGTGCCAAAGATGAAGGATGAAGACGCGGCGCAGAAATATTCCGACTATTTCTTCTTCAGCGAGGAACTGCGACGCTGCTCCTCCCACCGTTTGCTGGCCATGCGAAGGGGTGAGGCCGAGGGCATCCTGAGGGTGACGATTTCGGCCGACGACGAAGCATGCGTGGAGCGACTGAAACGGCATTATGTGCATGGATACGGCCCATGCCAGACCCTCATGGGCGAGGCCGTGGACGATGCGTATAAGCGTCTCCTCTGCCCCTCTATCGAAAACGAGTTTGCCGCCATGAGCAAAGAGAAGGCAGACGACGAGGCTATCAAGGTGTTTAAGGAGAATTTGAGGCAACTTTTGCTCGCCGCCCCACTCGGACAGAAGCGTGTGATGGGTGTCGACCCGGGCATTCGGACGGGTTGCAAGGTGGTGGTGCTCGATGCTCAGGGTAATCTTCTCCACCACGATGTGGTCTTCGCTGTGGGCCATCTGGCCGAAAACCCGAAGCCGGGAAGCAAGACTCCGTTGCAACGCTTTGAGGAATTGGCCAGGCGTTTCAACATCGAGGCTATCGCAGTGGGTAACGGAACGGGATCGCGCGAGACCTCCGACATCCTCCGACAGATAGCCGACGTGCCGACCTACGTGGTCAGCGAGGATGGCGCAAGCATCTACTCGGCCTCCGAAGTAGCCCGTGAAGAGTTCCCGGATGAGGATGTAACGGTGCGCGGAGCGGTGAGTATCGGTCGCCGGTTGATGGATCCGCTGGCAGAATTGGTGAAGATCGACCCGAAGAATATCGGTGTGGGACAATATCAGCACGACGTAGACCAAAGCAAGCTGAAGCACAGTCTCGACCAAACGGTGGAGTTATGCGTCAACTCGGTGGGTGTGAACCTCAACACAGCGAGCAAAAACCTGCTCACCTATGTGAGCGGACTCGGCCCTGCATTGGCCCAGAACATTGTAGATTATCGTCGGGAAAACGGTGCCTTCACGTCCCGCGCCCAACTCAAGAAAGTGCCTCGGCTCGGTCCTTCGGCCTTCCTTCAGTGTGCCGGCTTCCTCCGAATACCCGATGCCAAGAACCCCTTGGACGGCAGTGCGGTGCATCCCGAGAGCTACACGATTGTGGAACGTATGGCCGACGACTGCGGATGCAAGGTGGCCGACCTGATGAAAGACCCGGAACAGCGCAAGAAAATCGACATCAACCGCTATGTCACCGCTGAGGTGGGACTGCCCACCCTGCACGACATCATGGGCGAATTAGAGAAGCCCGGACGTGATCCGCGCGAACAGATAGAGACTTTTGAGTTCGACCCACGGGTGAAAACGCCCGAAGATCTCGTGCCCGGCATGGAGCTTCCCGGCATTGTGACCAACATCACCAACTTCGGCGCATTCGTCGATATCGGCGTGCATCAGGACGGACTGGTACACATTTCCCAGCTGGCCAACCGCTTCGTCAAAGACCCCAACGACGTGGTGAAGCTCCATCAGCATGTCCGCGTGAAGGTCATCGAGGTCGACCGTCGTCGCCATCGCATCTCCTTGACCATGAAATTCTAATAAGTTTTCATCCATTTCTGCGCCCCATTTCAATTTTATTGCGTATCTTTGCACCCCAGATGCGCCTGTGGCGGAATTGGTAGACGCGCTAGACTTAGGATCTAGTTGCCTACGCAGTGCAGGTTCGAGTCCTGTCAGGCGCACCCCATAACGAGATATAACTCATGTTCTACAAACAAGAAAAGAGTTGTATTTCGTTTTTTTATTGTGGACAACAAGATGAAAGGTATATCCTTTTCCACCCTATTATAAACAGAAAGAGACGGTTTACCCACGCTGATTATTAGTACAATATATAATACAAATAGACAAGACTTTCCTCTGTTATTTCCATTTTTTATTGACTAAAAACATTTTACAAAGTAGAATCATCATATTCTCCATCTTTCTTTGAGATTTGGTCATTGTAGTATTTAGAGTTTATCACTAACTTTGCAATATCGACAAACTATGACATTTGACAATGAAAAAGTTACTCTTATCAGTCGCCTTACTGACCTTTTTTCCGTTCTCATCGCTCCATTCGTGGGCGCAGCAACCCGCAGTGAGTTGGGACTCGCGTAGCCTGTTGATGGACGGGCGTCGCGTAGTGCCCGTGATGGGCGAGATACACTATAGCCGCATCCCTGCCGACGAATGGCCGGCGGAGGTGCGTAAGATGAAAGAGGGTGGTGTCACGATGATTGCCACCTACGTGTTTTGGAACCATGTAGAGGAAATCGAAGGGCAGTTCGACTGGAGCGGACAGCGCAATCTACGCCGTTTTCTGGAGGTGTGCAAGGCCGAACAGCTGCCTGTGGTGCTGCGCCTCGGCCCGTTTTGCCACGGCGAAGTGCGCAACGGGGGCGTGCCCGACTGGGCTGTCGACCTCTCGCGACGCAAGGACGATGGCACCGCGCCCATGAAGATGCGGTCGACCGACGCCCATTGGCTCGACCTCTGCGCCAAGCTTTACAGACAGATTTTCACCCAGGTGCAAGGCCTGCAGTGGAAAGACGGCGGCCCCGTGGTGGCTGCCCAGTTTGACAACGAATACCGTGGGGCGGGCGATTACCTCATGGCCCTGAAGCGCATAGCCCTCGGAGTGGGGTTCGACCTGCCGTTTTACACCCGCACGGGATGGCCCGAGTTGAGCAAGCCTGTGCCTTTCGGCGAGATGATACCGCTCTATGGCGACTATGCCGACGGCTTCTGGGAACGCAGCATCAAGCCCGCTGCCGGCAACTATTGGAAGGCGTTTTTCTTCAAACCCAACCGTGACAACAAGAGCATCGGCACCGATATCATCAACTATTCGGCCGATGCCCCCAACTCAGCAACCCACAACCCCACCTCCCCACAATCCCACCAACCCACCACATACCCCTTCTTCACCTGCGAGTTGGGCGGCGGCATGGCCACGGCCTACCACCGTCGGCCCTACATGTATGCCGACGACGCGCTGGCTATGGCCGTGGTGAAACTCGGGTCGGGCAGTAATCTGCTGGGGTATTATATGTATCACGGGGGCACCAACCCCGAGGGCAAAGTCACAACGCTCAATGAAAACCAGCGCACGCCGGCCACCAACCACAACGACCTGCCCGTGAAGACCTACGATTTTCAGGCTCCGCTGGGTGAGTTTGGGCAGCGACATGAGGTGTATTACCGTCTGCGACCGCTGCATCTCATGATGCACGACTTCGGCGAAATGCTTGCCCCGATGGATGCCCACTATCCCGACGCCTACCGGGGTGGGGCCGAGGGTGGTGCGCCCCTGCGACAGGGCGACGACCTCGGCTTGCGATGGAGCTACCGTTCGGCGGGCAATGGCGCTGCGGATGCGGGCTTCATCTTCTTCAACAACTACGAGCGACTGCAGTCGTTGTCGGCCAAAAGGGATGTGGCTTTCACCACCGGCGGGGTGACATTGCCCCCGATGACCATCCCCGCTGGGGCTATAGGCGTGTTGCCTGTCAATGTGGAGGGCATGCAATATGCCACGGCCCAATTAGTGGCGCGGCGCGACGGCAAGGTATATCTCATGCAGATCGACGGCATTCCGGTGAACATCCGTTTGCAGAATGGGAAGACACTGCGCCGCGTAAAACCCCGTGGCACCGACCGTGCCGTGTATCGCAACCTCTATTTGCTGACCCGACAGCAGGCCGAGCACCTGTTTTTGCCAGTTGAAAACGAGGCCGAAGCGCAGTCCATTGCATTCACCAAGGTGAAGGAAGCGGGTGCGCTCCGCACCATCGGAATGGGTGCGCAGAAGGTGGCGGAGTCGCCCACCGACGACGATTTCCGTGAGGCCGCCGTGTATAAGATACAAGTGGACACCCTGCGCAAGGCCTTGTTGGATATTGATTATCAGGGCGATTGCGCACGACTCTATGCCAACGGCCGACTCGTGGACGACAATTTCTACGACGGTCACCATTTCATGTATGGACTGTGGCGATTGCCTCAGGAGGTCACGGAACTGGAGTTGCGCATCCTGCCCATGCAAAAAGACGCGCCCATCTATTTCCCCCGAGAGGCCGACACCACGCCCGGAGAGCGGGTGGTGAGCGTCAAGGTCGTCCCAAAACCATCTGATGGCGGGGATATGAGATAATCGTAAATGATAGAAGAATATGAAGAATAAGAGATATTTCAGTTGTTTCATCCTGGGTCTGGTTTGTCTTGCCAGCCCGTTGAGTCTGTTTTCCCAGAGCCATATCGACCTCGCCGGACAGTGGCAGTCGTCGATGGGCGAGGTGACGCTGCCCGGATCGCTCCTCACCAACAACAAGGGCAACGAGCTGAGCGTGGACACCCGATGGACGGGAAGCCTCTACGACTCCTCCTTTTATTATAATCCCTACATGGCCCGATACCGTGAGGCGGGGCATATGAAGTTCCCGTTTTTCCTCACTCCCAACCGCCATTTCGTGGGAACAGTGACCTATGAGCGGCGGGGTGTGGTGCCACGGGAGTGGAAAAAGCAGCGTGTGGAATTGTTTTTGGAGCGTCCTCACATCGAGACCACGGTCTTGGTCAATGGCCGTGAGGTAGGCCATCAGATGAGTCTCAACACCCCGCACGTCTACGATTTGACCTCAATGGTGAGGCCGGGAGAGGAGAATTCGATTGCCATCCGAGTGTATAATGGCATCGAGAATGTGTGTGTGGGGCAGGATTCGCATAGCGTGACCGACCAGACGCAGGGCAACTGGAACGGCATTGCGGGCCGCATCGAACTGCGGGCTCGTGGCCGTCAGCCCATCGGCACACTGCAGGTCTATCCCGATGTCAGCCGTCAGGAGATACGGGTGGTGGTGAGCGGTGCGCCCAGAAAGTTGGGATTTCTGCTCAACGACAGTCCCGTGAAGTCGACAAAGGTCAACGATTCCACCTTCGTACTGCCCATTACAAAGGCCCGTCTGTGGTCGGAGTTCGACCCATACGTCTATCGTCTCACCGCCGTTTCTAAGGACGACCGCCGCGAGACGACCTTCGGCATGCGCGAAATCAGCATCCGCGGCCGACAGTTTTACCTCAACGGACACCCCATCTGGATACGTGGCACGGTGGAAAACTGTACGTTTCCACTCACGGGTTATCCCCCGACCGACGTGGGATCGTGGGAGACGATCTTCCGGAAATGCAAGGAATATGGGCTGAACATGATGCGTTTTCACAGCTATTGCCCTCCCGAGGCTGCGTTTACAGCTGCCGACCGCATCGGCTTCTACCTGCAACCCGAAGGCCCCAGCTGGCCAAACCACGGCGTAAAACTGGGTCGTGGCATGAAGATTGACACCTATCTCATGGACGAGACGCGCCGGATGGTCGAGGCCTACGGCAATCATCCGTCGTTCGTGATGATGGCGGCGGGCAACGAACCGGCCGGCGACTGGGTGGCTTGGTGCAACCGTTGGGTGGACTATTGGAAGCAAACCGACTCCCGAAGGGTCTACTGCGGGGCATCGGTCGGTGGCGGATGGGCCTGGGATAGCCACAGCGAGTACCACGTGAAGGGTGCCGCCAGAGGCCTGAACTGGGACCGGAAGATGCCGCAAAGCACCGATGACTATTACAGTTCCATCGTGATGCCCAACAATTTCAAGCCCACCGACAGCGAGAAGGAGAACAATACGCCCTATCTCAGCCATGAGCAGGGACAGTGGTGCGTGTTTCCCGACCTCAAGGAACGGTCGCAATACACGGGTGTTTACAAGGCTTACAACTTCGATATCTTTGCCGATTTGTTGCGCGACAACGGCATGGAGACGCAGGCAGAAAAGTTCCTCCACGCCAGCGGAAAGCTTCAGACGCTGGCTTATAAATACGAGATGGAACGCAATTTCCGCACCCGCGACTATGCCGGTTTCCAGTTGTTGTCGCTCAATGACTACAGCGGACAGGGCACAGCTCTGGTTGGTCCGCTCAACGTTTTTTGGCGGGAGAAGGGCTATGTCAATGGCGACGAGTGGCGGGAGTTCTGTTCCGAGGTCGTGTCACTGGCCCGATTTCCCAAGTTTGTCTATACCAACGACGAAACATTGGAGGTTCCTGTGGAACTTTACAATGCTTCGGGGCGACGGCTGGAGCACGCGCGCGCCACCTATTTCATCCACGACGGCGAGCGGAATGAGTACACCCACGGGTTGCTTTCGCACGGCGACATCCCTCTGGGTAAGAACAACGAGATAGGCACAGCGACATTCCCTCTCGGACAATTCAGTGCTCCCGTGAAGCTACAGTTTACGGTTGTGGTTGCCGAAGAGCCTTCCGACCCATCGCATCTCGTGGGAACGGCCCGCACATCGTGGCGCAACACGTGGGAGTTTTGGGTTTATCCCAAGACGCTGGAGACTGCCACGGCCGATAAGAAAGGTCTTGTCGGCGACCTACTCGTGACCGACACGCTCGACGCCAAGGCCCTCGGCGTATTACAACGAGGTGGAAAGGTGCTCATCACCGCAGCCGGAAAGGTGCGCTATGGCAATGATGTGAAACAGAATTTCCTGCCCGTTTTCTGGAACACGAGTTGGTTTAAGATGCGCCCTCCGCACACCACGGGAGCCACCATCGATACCCGTCATCCGCTGTTCCGGGAGTTCCCCACCGACGATTGGGGCAACCTGAACTGGTGGGAACTGCTCAATCGTGCCCAGGTGATGAACCTTTCGCAGTTGCCAAAAGACTATCAACCGTGCATCCAACCTATCGATACGTGGCACGTGAGCCGCAAGTTGGGCATGCTGATTGAGGCCAATGTGCTCAAGGGAAAGCTGTTGATGACCACAATGGACATCACCAACAACCTCGACCGAAGGGTTGTTGCCCGACAGATGCGCAAGGCAATTCTCGACTATATGGCTTCCGACGATTTCCGGCCAAGCATCACCCTCGCGCCCGAAACTATCTCCAACTTCTTTGAAAACGAAGCCCCGGCGGTGAATATGTTTACTAAGGACAGTCCCGACGAGCTGAAACCGAAAATCAAATAGGCCGAAAGGCGACGGCTACAGAGCCGCATAGACACGAAAACACCCTATTGTCCGCACGACAATAGGGCGTCTTTGTGGTTGTCTAAACCTTGAAAAGGTGTCAGGAAAAGAGACTGCTGATGAGCACAACCGTGAGTTTTATCAGCAGCACGATGATGGCAATGCAGAGCAAAATGGCCCCCGCGAAGAACCAAGACTTGCGGTTTACCTCGCGCACCACACTGCGGTCGTCGTCGATGAAGCCCTGAATGAGGGCCATATTGCGCACATACGAGTGGCTGAAAACATCGAGAATGTCTCCCACAAAGAAGGGTATCAGGCCCATCACAATGTCCTTCAGCGCATTGTAAATCACCGCCAGCGTGAGCGGAACCGACTTTACCACAAACAGACTAAACCACACAAAGGGCACAATCATCACTGCCGAGATGGTGTCGCCCCATCCTCCCGGCATCAGTCCGAGTATCGGGTCGACATAGTATTTGTCCATCAGCTGGGTGAGTTTCGACATCAACCGATAGGAGCGGGTGTTCATCACGCGCAGTCGGCGGGCCTCTTTCTTCAGGCTACGGGAGTCTAACTGTTCTATTTCCATATACCCTATAGACTGATTTTCCATCCCGTTTGTTGCATGAAAGGGGTTCACTATCTCTTCCTTTTAAGCAAAATGCCATCGTTTGGCTTCTGCTTTCTTCCTGTACAGCCCCCGCGACACAAACCAAATTATTAAGTAGTCTACATTCTTCACATATAGCATAACATTGATTTTTCAGAAGAAAGCATTCTGCATTTTCCCCCATTTTCTCATTTGTAATTATCAAGGCACATACTCGTCAGACCGTATTCTCCCCCTCACCGGAATGGATTTTATAATCAAATATGATTTTGAAAAGCACAATATTCTGAAATTTCATCGTTAAAATATTATTTACTTTCCTAATGTTATTTATGAAAATATGAAACACAGACTATTCTCTTTAAGCTTTGCTGTCACACTGTCTATAGGTATTCACGCCCAGGAATATCTGATTCCTGTATCAGAGGCACACGAAAAGATGGCCACAGGGAAATATCAACCCACATGGCAATCACTCCGACAACACCAGGTGCCGGAGTGGTTTCGCAATGCCAAGTTTGGCATTTGGGCACATTGGGGCCCGCAGTGCGTGGAGGGTTCGGGCGACTGGATGGCCCGTTCCATGTATATCGAAGGCTCTGCGGAGTACAAGTATCATGTGGAGCACTACGGTCATCCGTCGGAGTTCGGCTTCAAGGATGTGCTTCCGCTGTTCAAGGCAGAGAACTGGGACCCCGACAAGTTGGTTGCACTCTATAAGAAAGTAGGTGCGCAATATTTCTTCGTACTGGGCAACCACCACGACAATTTCGACCTCTGGGACAGCAAATATCAGCCTTGGAATGCCAAAAACATTGGCCCTCACCGCGACCTGTTGGGCGACTGGGCCAAGGCTGCGCGCAAGTATGGACTGCCGTTTGGCATCAGTTTCCATGCCGACCACGCGTGGACATGGTATGAGCCGGCACAGCGTTACGACCAGCGTGGGCCGAAGGCGGGTGTCTACTATGATGGCAAACTGACCAAGGCCGACGGCAAAGGCAAATGGTGGGAGGGCCTCGACCCGCAGGGGCTCTATCAGCAGGATCATCCGATGAGCGACCGCAGCTGGAACAATGGGCAGATACACAGTCAGTGGGACTGGTCGCACGGGGCAGCATTGCCCTCGCAGAAGTTTGTGACCAACTTCTATGACCGCTGTCTCGATGCCATCAACAGGTACAATCCCGACCTGATTTATTTCGACGTAACGGTGATGCCATTTGACAAAATCAGTGATGCCGGACTGAAAATCGCCGCTCATTTCTACAACCACAACGCCCAGACCCACAAGGGCAAGGAGACGTCTGTGATGTTTGGCAAGATACTGAACGAGGAGCAGCGCAAAGCTATCACGTGGGATGTGGAGCGTGGTGCGCCCAACCAGATTATCGACCAGCCATGGCAGACGTGCAACTGCATCGGTGGATGGCACTACAATACATCCATCTATGAGCACAACGGCTACAAGTCAGCGGCAACAGTGGTGAAGCAATTAGTGGATATTGTGAGCAAAAATGGTAATCTGCTGTTGAGCATTCCCTTGCGTGCCGATGGCACTTTTGATGAGAAGGAGGCCAAGGTGCTCGACGATTTGGGCGAATGGATGCAGGTCAACAAGGAGTCGATCATCGGCACACGGCCGTGGCGGGTGTTTGGCGAGGGACCGGTGGCCGAGGCCAACATCAAGCTCAATGCGCAGGGGTTCAACGACGGCATGTATGGCAACATGACGTGGCAGGACATCCGCTTCAACCAAACCGACCGTTTTCTCTACGTCACGGCAATGGGATGGCCTCAGAACGGGACCCTTATTATACATTCACTGGCTAAAGGAAATCCAGACCTTACACATAAGATCAATACTGTAGAGCTTTTGGGATATGGGAAGATCAAGGTCCAACAGACTGACGAAGGATTAATAATCAACCTCCCCCACCCTGTCAACAAAATTGCTCCTGTATTGAAAATCAAGAAGAAGATGTGATAAATAGGAAGCCGTCTTCGCCATCATCCATAAATCACAATCTATCCCTTTCATACTTTTAGTGATTCATTTGTATCGTTATACTATTCCATTACTTGCAAGATTCGACACTTTAGTATATAAAACGTTGGAGGATTCAATAATTCTTACTATCTTTACCGCAAAGAAGTATTATTCTAAACCGTCTGCAAAATGATTGAATATCTGAAAGACAATCTATGGTTGGTGTGGACGCTCATCAGCGTTCTGGCCCTCATTCTGGAAGTTTCTTCCGGCACATTCTATCTCCTGTGCTTTGCCATTGGTGCCGCCTGTGCCATCGTTTCCTCGCTCCTCGCCATCCCCTTCTGGATACAGGTACTGGTGTTTCTGGTGTTTTCGGCCATCAGCGTGTATGCCGTCAGACCGTTTGCCGTGAGGTATCTGCATCGCGATGAGGACAGCCGGCCCAGCAATGCCGATGCGCTGATAGGTCGTGAGGGACTTGTCATCGAACCCATCACGGAGTCGACGCCCGGCTATGTGCGTGTCGACGGCGACGAATGGAAGGCCGTGACCGCTGACGGTGAGCCTATCAGCAACGGCTCAAGGGTAAGGGTGGTGGCCCGTGAAAGCATCATCGTGACCGTGGAAAAGATTTAATTTATCCCTGAAATACTATGATTGGAACGTATGTTTTAGTAGGACTTGTGGTCCTCGTGCTCATCTTCGTGAAGATGGCACTCGTGATTATTCCCCAGAGTGAGACCAAAATCATCGAGCGTCTCGGTAAATACTATGCCACGCTGAAGCCGGGCATCAACATCATCATCCCGTTTATCGACCGCGCGAAGACCGTGGTGGCGATGAGCCGGGGACGGTATATCTACAGTAACACCATCGACTTGCGCGAGCAGGTCTACGATTTCGACAAGCAGAACGTGATTACGAAGGACAATATCCAGATGCAAATCAACGCCCTGCTCTATTTCCAGATTGTCGATCCGTTTAAGGCTGTCTACGAGATTAACAACCTACCCAACGCCATCGAGAAGCTCACGCAGACCACACTGCGTAACATCATCGGTGAGATGGAACTCGACCAAACGCTCACCTCGCGCGACATCATCAACACCCGACTACGTGGTGTGCTCGACGATGCTACCAACAAGTGGGGCATCAAGGTGAACCGCGTGGAGTTGCAGGATATCATTCCGCCGCAGAGTGTGCTGCAGGCCATGGAGAAGCAGATGCAGGCCGAGCGCGACAAACGTGCTACTATTCTCACCTCGGAGGGTAACAAGCAGGCACAAATCCTACAGTCGGAGGGCGAAAAGACCGCTACCATCAACCGCGCAGAGGCCGACAAGCAACAGGCCATCCTCCGTGCTGAGGGTGAGGCTCAGGCCCGTATCCGCAAGGCTGAGGCCGAAGCCATTGCCATTCAGAAGATTACGGATGCCGTGGGACAGTCGACCAATCCTGCCAACTACCTCTTGGCGCAAAAGTATATCCAGATGATGCAGGAGCTTGCATCGGGCGATAAGAACAAGACGGTGTTCCTGCCCTACGAGGCCAGCAACATCATGGGTAGCCTCGGAGGTATCAAGGAGTTGTTCAAGTAGGGGGAGGTTTGAGGAGTTAAAGAAGTAAACTGGAGAATGGTTGGGGGGAAGTTAAAGAAGTTAGAGAAGTTAAAGGAGTTAAAGACAATACTTTTATGATGTTCTTTATCCTCACTTGACAACCAAAAAGCATTTGTTTTTTAACTTCTTAGCGAAGCGATTACTTCTTTAACTCCCTCAACTCCTCAACTAACAGACATTTGTCTTAACTCCTTTAACTTCTCTAACTTCTTTAACTTCCCCCAAAAACCATCCTCCATTTCACTTCTCTAACTTCTTTAACTCCTATTTTCTTGCCCTTCCCCAAAATTATTATTACTTTTGCCTTAAATAATAATATTGATGATGAATATATGCATTGTTTGTGGTGCTCGCCCCAATTTTATTAAGGTGGCACCCGTGATCAGAGCGATAGAAACTGCCAAAGCGCAGGGTAAGAGTATCGATTATAAGTTGGTTTTCTCAGGAGCCGAGGGCGACCCGACACTGGAAAACGGATTGTTTGAGGACTTACAGATACGTCGTCCCGATGTTTGTCTGGGTGTTACCTGCGTCAATCTCAATGAGTTGACGGGTCAGGTGATGTCGGCTTTTGAGGCTTATCTGCAGGACAATCCCACCGACACGGTCATTGTGGTCGACGATTTGGCCTCGACCATGGCTACTGCCATCGTGACCAAGAAGCAGGGATTGCGACTCGTCCACCTCGCTGCCGGCACGCGGTCGTTTGACATTCGCATGCCCAAGGAAATCAACCGGTTGGTCATCGACGGCCTTTCCGACATCCTCTTTACGGCCGGCATGAGCAACAACAGCATTGCCAACCGCGAGGGAGCAGAACTTTCCAAGGTCTACATGGTGGGCAATGTGCTCATCGACAACATGCGATTTAACCGCAATCGACTGGTGCGTCCCGTCCTCTTTGAGGAGTTGGGGCTGGAGGAAAAGAGGTATATCGTCTTCACGTTGAACCGCAAGGCACTCATCAGCAACCGCGAAAATCTGCAGAATATGTTAGAGGCCATTGCCCGAAACAGTCAGGGCATGAGGATCATTGCACCGCTTCGGGGCTTGGCCAAGGATGCCGTGGTGGAGTGTCAGGGCAAGATGGGCCGCGAGATTTTGACCTTGGTGGAGCCGCTGCCCTATCTGGAGTTCTCCTATCTCACAGCTCAGGCTGCCGGTGTCATCACCGATTCGGGCAACGTGGCCGAAGAGGCGACGTTCAATCAGGTGCCTTGCATCACCCTCAACAGCTACACCGAGCACGAGGAAACGGTCAAGGTGGGCACCAATGTACTGGTGGGCGAGGATGCCGAGAAGCTCGGCGAGGAGTTCCGCAAGATGGAGTTGGGACAGTGGAAGGATGCCGGTCTGCCCGACCGCTGGGACGGACGGTCGGCCGAGCGCATTGTCCAGACACTGCTCGACCTGCAATAAGTCGACGGGGCGAAGCTCCCCTCCTCTATTTCAGAAAACATTCAAACCATTGTATGCCGGACTGCCTTTGGGTGGTCCGGCATCGTTTTTTGACAGACCGCGTGCCCCAACCTACTGTAACTCAAAGGTAAAAAAAAGTAAACTCAGGCCTTGTATCCCCGCAATTTGTTATCTTTGCAACAAATTTAGGATAATAATTTATGCACAGACATACAGACAACTATACATTTCTCACACAGGGCCCCATCCACAGAGTGATTCTGACGATGGCCGTTCCGACCATTATATCGATGCTTGTGACAAGCATTTACAACCTGGCGGACACGTTTTTTGTGGGACAAATCAATACGCAGGCCACGGCAGCCGTAGGCATCGTGTTCTCGATGATGTTCTTCATCCAGGCCATGGGGTTCTTTTTCGGACACGGTTCGGGTAATTATATCTCCCGCGAGCTGGGCGCAAGACGTCACGACAACGCCGTCAAGATGGCATCGACAGGCTTCTTTCTCTCTTTCTCCACGGGACTTCTGATGCTCATTCTCGGCGAAATCTTCCTCACGCCCCTATCCTATCTCTTGGGAAGTACGCCTACCATCCTGCCCTACACGCAGCAATACATGAGCATCATCCTGCTCGGCGCACCGTTTCTGACGTCTTCTCTCACCCTGAACAACCAGATGCGACTGCAGGGAAACGCCGCTTTCGCCATGTATGGCATCGTGACCGGTGCCATCCTCAACGTCGTTCTCGACCCCATACTCATCTTTGCCTGTGGGCTGGGAATAGCCGGAGCCGCATGGGCAACGGTCATCGGACAGGTGGTTTCGTTCTCCATCCTCTTTCTGATGGCACGTCGGGGCGAGAACATCGGCATCTACCTCCGCAACTTCAAACCCACCTGGGCACGGCTGAAAGAAATCTTTTATGGTGGCAGTCCATCACTTTCGCGACAAGGGCTGGCCTGTCTCACCACCATGTTACTCAACATTGCCGCCGGCGAATACGGCGACTCAGCCATTGCCGGCATGAGCATCGTGAGCCGGATATCCATGCTTGTCTTCGCCGCGGTGATCGGATTGGGGCAGGGTTTCCAGCCTGTTTGCGGCTTTTGCTATGGTGCAGGCATGTACGACAGGCTGAAAGCGGCCTATAAATACACCGTGAAGATTGGCACCGCATTTCTCATTGTCTGTGCCTCGGTGGGCTGGATATTCAGCGATTCGCTCATCGGCATCTTCCGAGACGATCCTCAGGTCATCGCCGTTGGTGCCGTGGCGCTGCGCTGGCAGCTCTGCGCCTACCCGCTCAATGCCTTTATCCTGGTGAGCAACATGCTCGCACAGACCTGCCGCAAGCCGTGGCGGGCCAACTTTCTGGCTGCATCGCGACAGGGATTGTTCTTCATTCCGCTCATCATCCTACTACCCAAGTTCTACGGTTTACTTGGCGTGGAGATGTGTCAGGCCGTGAGCGACATGCTCTCCTTTGCCTTTGCCATCCCCATCATGGCCTACACCTTCCGGGAATTCAGCCGCGAACAGGCAGCCCTGAAACCGTCCACCCCCGACCATTCACCCTCAAACACCAAGATATGACAACATTATACATCAAGAATATGGTCTGCGACCGCTGCAAAATGGCGGTTGAAAAGACCCTCACCGACCTGGGATTGCAACCCACCAACGTGGAGTTGGGCGAAGTAACCATAGCCGGAGACATCGCCCCCGACACCCGACAGGCCATCAAGGAACGCCTTGACGACATCGGATTTGGACTGCTCGACGACCGCCGTCAGCAGACTATCGACATCATCAAAAGCTCTCTCATCAAGTTGGTGCACTATCATGACAACCGCTCGGCCATCAATCTGAGCGACTATCTCGCCCAGACGCTCCATCAGGACTATAGCGGACTCTCGAAACTTTTCTCCGAAGTGGAGGGCAAAACCATCGAGAGGTACTACATCGAACTGCGTATCGAGCGTGTGAAAGAGTTGATCAAGTATGACGAACTCAACCTCACGCAGATTGCCGAACAGATGAATTACTCGTCGACGGCCTATCTTTCCAACCAGTTCAAGAGTGTCACGGGCATGACCCCATCGCAGTATAAGGCCCTGAAAACCAACATCCGAAAGAGCCTCGATACCCTATAGGCCGCGCCCTCTCTGCGCCATTGCTGGAGGAATATGCTTTCGCCCATTGTCCGAAAGTTGTAAATATCATCCATAATTCCATAACGCCACAATGGTGAAAACCTCGTAACTTTGCATCGTGAACATGAAGAGACGTTCACAATGCAAAGTTATAACAATAAAAAAATATAGGAATTATGGAAATCAAGACATTTGAAGTAACAGGAATGAAGTGCGACCATTGCAAGGCCCATGTAGAGAACGCCATCCAGTCGCTTGCCGGAGTGCAGAGCGCCAAGGTGAGTCTGGCTGACAAAAACGTCACTGTGGAGTACGATTCCGCCTCTGTCAAGCCCGAGGATATGAAGGCCGCGGTAGATGGTGCGGGGCACTATGAGATGATGCTATAGCCTCTCCCCCTGCCCCTCCCCCGAAGGGAGGGGAGTGATCTCCACCGCAGGAATAGGGGGTAGCACGAGTATGCGGAAGGCATTTTACTGTTGTAAGAAGATAATCTTCTAAGAAAAGAATAATAATAAGTAAATTCTCGCTGAAAAATCTCGGCGCAGCATTCATCTCCTACGGTACATTCTACTCCCCATCCTTACGGGGATGGGAGTTGATTTCCACCGCAGAAAAAAGGAGGGGACACGGGTATGCGGAAGGCATTTTGCGGTAGCAAGAAGATGTTTTTCTAAGAAAAGCAATAATAATAATTAAATTCTCACTGAAAAATCTCGGCACAGCATTCATCTCCTACGGTACATTCTACTCCCCATCCACGGGGATGGGAGTTGATTTCCACCGCAGAAAAAAGGAGGAGACACGGGTATGCGGAAAGCATTTTGCGGTAGCAAGAAGATGTTTTTCTAAGAAAAGAATAATAATAAGTAAATTCTCACTGAAAAATCTCGGCGCAGCATTCATCTCCTACGGTACATTCTACTCCCCTCCCTTCGGGGGAGGGGCCGGGGGTGAGGCTGTTATTTCATTATGAAACAAACAATTCCTGTGGTTGGCATGGCATGCGCTTCATGCTCTGCCAATGTAGAGCGCAAACTGAATGCCCTTCCTGGCATCAAAAGCGCATCGGTAAGCCTGCCCGGACGCAGTGCTTTAGTAGAATTTGATCCTGCTCAGATTTCGCTCGAAACCATGAAGCAAGAGGTCAATGGCATAGGCTACGACCTGGTCATTGACAAGAAGACCTCAGTAGAGGAAATCCAGAAAAGGGAATACACCCTGCTCCGCCGCAAGACCATCGTGTCGTGGGTTATCGCGCTGCTGGTCATGAGCGTGTCGATGGGATGGCTCCCTGTGGGCAACCGTGACACCGCCAACCAAATCAGTTTCCTGCTTTCGGCAGTCAATCTGGTGTATTGCGGCCGGATGTTTTATGCCACCGCATGGAAACAACTCCTTCACGGTACGGCCAACATGGACTCGCTCGTGGCTCTATCCACAGCTATTGCGTTCATCTTCAGCACGTTCAACACGTTCTGGGGAGATGCTGTCTGGGGCAGCCGTGGCATCGAGTGGCACACCTATTTTGATGCCAGCGTGATGATCATCACCTTTGTTCTCACCGGCCGCCTGCTCGAAGAGAAAGCCAAGGACAGCACTGCGAGCAGCATCCGACAGCTCATGGGCATGGCGCCAAAGACGGCAAGGCTCAGCTCCACCCCCGTCCCCTCCCCGAAGGGAGAGGGGAGTGATGTGTCTCAAGACACACAAGAGGTACCCATTTCTACCATCGAGGTGGGTGATATTCTTGAGGTTCGGCCCGGAGAGAAGGTCCCGGTAGACGGCGAAGTGACGTGGGCCACCTCGTTTATGACCGCCGATGCGGCGTATGTAGACGAGAGTATGATCACCGGCGAGCCCACGCCGTCTGAGAAAAAGGTAGGTTCGCGCGTGCTGGCCGGTACCATTCCGAGTCAGGGTAAGTTCCGCATGCGTGCCCGCCAGATTGGTGAGGACACGGCGTTGGCCCACATCATCCGCATGGTGCAGGAGGCACAAGGCTCCAAAGCCCCCGTGCAGCGCATCGTAGACCGTGCCGCATTAGTGTTTGTGCCCGTGGTGACAGCCATCGCTCTCATCACCTTCCTGGCCTGGTGGCTCATCGGTGGCAACGCCTATCTGCCGCAAGCCATCCTCAGTGCGGTGGCCGTGCTCGTGGTGGCATGCCCCTGCGCGATGGGACTGGCCACGCCGACGGCTCTCATGGTGGGCATCGGCAAGGCGGCTCAACAGCAGGTGCTCATCAAGGATGCCACCGCACTGGAGCGGTTGCGCAAGGTGGACGTGCTCGTGAGCGACAAGACTGGCACGCTGACCATACCCAATCAGAACATCGATTTCACCAAGGCCGAGGACCTGCCGCTCGAAGAACGCGAGACGCTGAAGCCCCATGCCCGCGAAGCCATGACCGAGTTGCAGAGCCGTGGCATAGAGGTTTACATGATGAGTGGCGACAAGGAGGAGGCCGCCAAATACTGGGCCGACCAAGCCGGCATAGCCCATTATCAGAGCAAAGTGCTGCCACAGGACAAGGAGAACCTCGTGAAGCGGTTGCAGGCCGAGGGCAAGCGTGTGGCGATGATAGGCGACGGCATCAACGATACCCAAGCTTTGGCCCACGCCGACGTGAGTATCGCCATCGGCAAGGGTACCGACGTGGCTATGGATGTGGCTCAGGTGACGCTGATGACCGATGACCTTCGGGCCATCCCCGAGGCCGTGAGACTCAGCCAGCAGACCGTGCGGATGATTTGGCAAAACCTCTTTTGGGCCTTCATCTACAACATCGTCTGCATCCCTCTGGCCGCCGGACTGCTCCGTCTCTTTGGCATTGACTTCCAGATTACGCCGATGTGGGCCTCCGCACTCATGGCATTCTCCAGCGTGAGCGTCGTGCTCAACAGCCTCCGACTGAAATATATGAGTTAGATTGGACGACGACGGAGACAGAAGTAAGAGTCTTTTTCGCCATCCAGCAAGCCCAATTTGTCAACATTCTTCTGAATTTTCAGACATCTGAACATTCTTCTATGAGCGTTTCCGAAAGGACTCATGAGGCCATTTTGTCCTCATCCTGACTTTCGGAAACGCTCTTTTTGATGCGATTTCGCTCGTTTTCCCTCTTTTTCAGGCCTAATCTCGGCTCTATTCTATCGTTTTCGCCCTGCGATTAGGCCCTTTTCGCCCCATGATTAGTACCTAATCGTCATGCGATTAGATAGTAATCGCAAAACCATCTTTTGTCAAATTATTACAAGGCATTGATATTCAATGGATTGAACAAACACCATTTTCCGAAGTTTTTCCCTCTCCAAGTGTTCGATTTTGGTACACAGCGCTATTTTGACAAGTGTTTATCAAATCTTTTCATCGGTATTTCTTCGCCTTTCCCATAACCCGACAGCGGGTATATTCCGCGACTTATGGTTTCAGTTTCAGCATAAAAAAAGCATGACAGAAACGCGGGGTTTCTGCCATGCTGAATATGATTGGACCCACCATCAGGGGCAGGGGGGCCTACGGTTTCGCCCTACAGACGGGGCGAAAAATTACTTACGTTTCGTCGTGGTTTTCTTCTTTGTGGTGGTTGTGGCGCGGGTTGTCACAGCAGGCTGTGTGGCCTGATAATATTTCAGGGCCTCGGGCATCTCCTTCTGGAGGGCTGCAATGCGCTTGGCGTCGCTCGGATGGTCGCTCAACACGTCGCTCGTATTGCTGTTGCCCGATGACATGCGCTGCCAGAACGGGATGGCTTCCTGGGGATTGTAACCGGCCATAGCAGCGAAGATCAGACCGATATGGTCGGCCTCCGACTCGTTGTCGCGGCTGTATTTCAGGTTGGCAAACGAGAAACCCTGCTGGGCAATGGTGGCCGCGATATCGCCCACACTACTGCCCACGGCGCTGTTGAGCACGGTGCCGAGTATCTGCGTGCCATACTGCTGGCGTATCTGCTTAGACATCTGTTCGGCCGAATGCTTGGCCACAGCATGCGCAATCTCATGGCCGAGCACGATGGCGAGTGCCGTCTCGTTCTGGGTATAGGGCAGAAGTCCCTCATAGACCACAATCTTGCCGCCGGGCATGCAGAACGCATTGGCCTCATTGCTCTTCACGAGATTAAATTCCCATGCAAAGTTCTGTATCTCACTGGCAGCGCCATTGTTCTTCAGATAGGTCTCCACGGCAGTGGCCAGACGCTGGCCCACGCGCTTCACCATCGTAGAGTTGGTGGTGTTGGTGGAGAGAGTGGCTTTCTTCATAATCTCGCTATACTGCTGATTGCTCAGGCTCAACACCTGTGCATCGCTCACCAATAAGCTGTGTTTACGACCCGTAACGGGCACGGTGGAAGTGGTTCCGCAGGCCGACATCAACACCGATGCCACCGCGGTCATAACGAATAACTTAATTTTTCTCATTATATCTCTATTTTAGTACTTTTTGAATCTTTTGCAAAGTTATAGAATATAGACTACAATGTGAAACGAAATGTAACACTTTTTATGTTTTTTAATGAATATTTCTTCCTACGACAACCATCTCCCGATGACAACGTTTGCTACAAGACGCAGACTGTTTATACAGATTAACAAAATATAGTGGACTTTCTTGTTAAATCGAAAATTATTTTGTACTTTTGCTTTCAAAATGAAAACTAATTGCGTTAAAGATGAAAGTATCATTGCTGCAAACAGATATCGTGTGGGCTAATCCACAGAAAAACCAGGAGAATGCCCATCGGTTGCTCGACGAACATGCCGGTGCTGACCTCTATGTGCTGCCCGAAATGTTTTCCACGGGATTTGCCACAGAGCCACAGGGCATTGCCGAGGCCGACGAATCGTCGCTCCAATGGATGAAGACCGAGGCGCAGCAACGCCACTGTGCCATCTGCGGAAGTGTGGCGACAGAGGTGGATGGGAAGTTCTACAACCGTTTCTACTTCGTGTTTCCCGACGGCAGCGAGCGCCATTACGACAAGCATCACCTCTTTACTTATAGCGGCGAGCACCATCGGTTTACCCCCGGCGAGGAGCGTGTGGTGGTGGAATATGGTGGCATGCGTATCCTGCTGCAGGTATGCTACGACCTGAGGTTTCCGGTGTTCAGCCGCAATCGGAGCGACTACGATATGGCCATCTATGTGGCCAGCTGGCCCACGGTGCGCCTTCAGGCATGGACCGCCCTACTCCATGCACGTGCCATCGAGAACCAGTGTTATATAATAGGTGTGGATCGCACGGGCGACGACCCGGCATGCAGCTACAGCGGCGGCAGCGAAATCATCGATCCGTATGGGCAGACCATCGTGGCCTGCGAGCGAGACAAGGTGGATGTGGTCGCGGCCGAACTTTCTATGGAGCCGCTTGAGGCCTTCCGCCAGAAGTTCCCCGTGCTGAATGACGCTGATAAGTTTAAGGTAGAATGAGAATTTGGGAATAAAAGAATTTAAGAATTAGAATAAAAGAATAAGAGAATAATAGAATAAAAGCCATTACCATAAGCCTCTGGTTGCATGCCGTTGGCTATTATTCTGAGCGGAGCGATAATTCTATTATTCTTTAATTCTAAAAGCGAAGCAGAAGTATTGGCTTTAATTCTAAGCGTAGCGATTATTCTATTATTCTTTAATTCCAAAATCGAAGCAGAAGTATCGGCTTTAATTCTGAACACAGCGATTATTCTATTATTCTATAATTCTTAAAAGAAAATATTTAAACAACATAATCATGACAGAAAAGAAACTATTGCTCGGCGATGAAGCCATAGCCCTGGGAGCACTCCATGCGGGACTCTCGGGTGTCTATGCCTACCCGGGCACTCCCTCAACGGAGATTACCGAGTACATCCAAGGGCATCCGCTCACCCGCGAGCGTGGCATCCACAGCCGCTGGTGCAGCAACGAGAAGACGGCCATGGAAGCCGCGCTGGGTATGTCTTACGCCGGAAAGCGCGCCCTGGTGTGCATGAAACACGTGGGATTGAACGTCTGCGCCGATGCCTTTGTCAACTCCGCCATCACGGGTGTGAATGGCGGTTTGGCTGTGTTGGTGGCCGACGACCCCTCGATGCACAGCTCACAGAATGAGCAGGACAGCCGTTTCTATGGTAAGTTTGCCATGATTCCTATCTTTGAACCCAGCAACCAGCAGGAGTGTTACGACGTGTTGGAGGAAGCCTTTGCCACCTCGGAGAAGCTCCGTTTGCCGGTTTTGATCAGACTGGTGACCCGCTTGGCTCACTCGCGTGCATCGGTGTCGGTAGACCATCCCGTGATGGAGGCCAACGCACTGAACCCCGACAGCGGCAAGCACTGGGTGTTGTTGCCCGCCATTGCCCGCAAGAACTATGTGGGACTGTTAGGCAAACAGCCCGACATGGAGCAAATGGCCGAGCAGTCGAAATACTCCCGATTGGAGACTCTCGATGGCAAAGGCCTGGGTGTCATTGCCTGCGGCATTGCCTACAACTATGTGAAAGAGACCGAGCCCGAGGGCGTTTCGGCCATCCTGAAACTCAACCAGTATCCCCTGCCCAAGGCACAGGTGGAGCAGTTGGCTGCCATGAGCGACCGCATCTTGGTGGTCGAGGACGGTCAGCCGTTTGTAGAGGAGAACCTCCGCGCCCTGCTTGGCAAAGACTACAAGGTGTCGGGCCGTCTCACCGGCGACCTGCCACGCACCGGAGAACTCACTCCTGACAATGTGGCCAAGGCTTTGGGCAAGACCGTCAGTACACCGTTTGAGGCCATCGACGATGTGGTGGGCCGTCCGCCCGCACTCTGTCAGGGTTGCGGTCACCGCGATGTCTACACCGCCCTCAATGAGGTGGCGGCCGAGTTTGAGGGTGCGCGCATCTTCGGCGACATCGGTTGCTACACGCTTGGTGCCCTGCCCCCGTTCCAGTCTATCGCCAGTTGCGTGGACATGGGAGCCAGCATCACCATGGCCAAGGGTGCGGCCGACGCAGGAGTATTTCCTGCCATTGCCGTCATTGGCGACTCCACGTTTACCCATAGCGGCATGACAGGACTGCTCGATGCCATCAACGACAAGTCGAACATCACCGTAGTGATCTCCGACAACCTCACCACGGCCATGACCGGAGGACAGGACTCGGCCGGAACCAATAAGTTTGAGGCTATCTGTCTGGGTCTCGGCGTGGAGCCGGAACATGTGCGTGTGGTGGTGCCGCTGGCCAAAAACATGCCCGAAATCACCCGCACCATCCGCGAAGAGATAGCCTATAACGGTGTGAGCGTCATCATCCCGCGCCGCGAGTGCGTACAGACGCTCGGAAGAAAATTACGTAAGCAGAAAGCCCAGAAGAAATGAAAAAGAACATCATATTAGCTGGCGTTGGCGGTCAGGGAATCCTTTCCATCGCCACCGTCATCGGCGAGGCTGCCACAAAAGCCAATCTTTATCTTAAACAAGCAGAGGTTCACGGCATGAGTCAGCGTGGTGGCGACGTGCAGAGCAACCTGCGTCTCAGCACCGAGGAGATTTACAGCGACCTCATTCCGCAAGGACAGGCCGACATCATCATAGCCATGGAGCCGATGGAGGCACTGCGCTATGTGCCCTATCTCAACGAGGAGGGATGGGTCATCACGTCTTCTGAACCCCTCATCAATATCCCCAACTACCCCGACACGGCTAAGGTGGCCGACGATCTGAAGCGTCTTCCGCGTGTGAAAACGCTGCCCATCGACAGTCTGGCCAAGGAAAACCACACACCCAAGAGTGCCAACATGATTCTCCTGGGTATGGCAGCCGAGGCCATCGGCATCCTCTCGCCGGCCGAACTGCGCGACGCTATCGGTCGCATCTTTGCCCGCAAGGGTGAGCAGGTGGTGGAGGACAACTACAAAGCATTTGATCTTGGACTGACGGAAAAATGAAGATATTCAGCGAACAACTTGTCAACGAGGCTTGCGAAAAGTCGCATGTAGCCGACCTTTCGCATGCCACCATCGGCGAAACGCTCCTTGTTGCCCAGTATTTGGAGCAAAAAACGGGCATCCCCTTCGTTCGTATGGACCAGGGATCTCCGGGGCTTCCGGTAAACCATTGGGGCGTGGAGGCCGAGAAGCGGGCCTTGGACCGTGGCGTGGGAAGCCAATATCCCGCTGCCTCAGGTGTGAAAGAACTGAAGGAAGCGGCTCACGAGTTTGTCAAAGCCTTTATCAACGTGGACATCAGTGCACGTTCCTGCGTGCCCACCACGGGTAGTGTGGCGGGCAGTTTCGGATCGTTTATTGCCACCACCCAGCGCATTCCGGGCAAGGACAAGGTGCTGTTCATCGACCCGGGATTTCCCATTCAGAAGTCGCAGTTGCGCGTTTTGGGCATCGAGTGGAGGGAGTTCGACATCTTCCCCTACCGTGGCGACAAGCTCCGCGAGAAGTTGGAGCAGGAGCTGCAGGCCGGAGACGTGGCGGCAATCGTCTATTCCAACCCCAACAATCCGGCTTGGATTTGCTTGGAGGAGAGCGAGTTGCAGGTCATCGGAGAACTGGCCACCAAGTACGATGCGGTGGTTTTGGAAGACCTCGCCTACTTCTGCATGGACTATCGGCGTGACCTCGGCCATCCCTATGAGCCGCCCTACGTGCCCACTGTGGCCCGTTATACCGACCGATATATCCTCATGCTCTCGTCAAGCAAGATTTTCAGCTATGCCGGTCAGCGCATGGCCTTGGTCTGCATCAGTGACAAACTCTACGACACCCACTACCCCGCGCTGCAGCAACGCTACCACGACACGGGCATATTTGGCAGCACTTTCGTGGCCGCCATACTCTATATGATCACCAGTGGTTGCACCGCCTCGACGCAATATGGCTATGCCGAGATGCTCCGCATGAGCTGCGAGGGCAAGATTAACTTCGTGGAGGACACGCGTGAATATGAGCGTCGCGCCAACAAGATGAAGGAAATCTTCTGCCGCCACGGCTTTACGGTGGTCTATGACCGTGACGTTACCGACAAGGTTGGCGACGGATTCTTCTTCACACTCGGCTTCCCGGGCATGACCGGAGGCGAGTTGGCCAAGGAATTGATGCACTATGGCGTGAGCAGTATATCGCTCGACACCACTGGAAGCCATCAGGAGGGCATCCGGGCCTGCACCAGTCGCATGCGCGATGAGCTTTATACGGTGCTCGACGACCGCATGAAGCAGTTCCACGACGACCATATTGTCTAACCCACTACGTCCTTTTGCCATCGCCAACATGAACTACTCGCCCTATTTCAATCCCGATATGGAGACGCTCACGCGTCCCGAAATTGAGGCCTTGCAGTTGCAACGGTTGAAGCAGACCGTTGCCCACTGTATGCAATCTCCGTTTTACAAGCAACGCTTTGAGGCCGCCGGACTCAAGCCCGACGATATCCAGACGCTCGAAGACCTGCGCCGCATACCCTTCACCACGAAGCAAGACCTGCGCGACACCTACCCCTTCGGCATCGCGTCGGTGCCGCTGAGCCAGTGCGTGCGACTCCATTCGTCGAGCGGCACCACCGGGAACCCCACCGTTATCCTGCATACCCAGCGCGACCTGGAGCAGTGGGCCAACGCCGTGGCGCGCTGTCTGTGGATGGTCGGCGCACGTCCCGAGGATGTGTTTCAGAACACTTCGGGCTACGGCATGTTCACTGGCGGACTCGGATTTCAGTATGGTGCGGAGAAGTTGGGTATGCTCACGGTGCCCGCCGCAGCCGGAAACACCAAGCGACAGATTAAGTTTATGACCGACTTCGGCACCACCGTCGTGCACGCCATACCCAGTTATGCCACACGCATCTACGAGGTAATGCAGCAGGAAGGCATTGATCCGAAGTGGGATACCAGCCTCCGCATCCTTGCCATCGGGGCCGAACCGCACAGCGACGAGCAGCGCAAGCGCATCGAAAACATGCTCGGCGTGAAGGCCTACAACTCCTTCGGCATGTCGGAAATGTGTGGTCCGGGCGTGGCATTCGAGTGTCAGGAGCAAAACGGTATGCACATCTGGGAAGACTATTACATCGTGGAAATCATCGATCCCGAGACCTTGGAGCCGGTGCCCGACGGTGAGATGGGCGAACTGGTGCTCACCACTCTCAACCGCGAGGCGATGCCATTGCTGCGCTATCGCACCCGCGACCTCACCCGCATCATCCCCGGCGAATGTCCCTGCGGACGTCATCACCGCCGCATCGACCGCATGCGCGGCCGGTCAGACGACATGATTGTGCTCAAGGGCGTGAACATTTTCCCCATCCAGATCGAGCAAGTGCTCATGCAATTCAAGGAGTTGGGCAGCAACTATCTTATCACGCTCGACACCGAGGAGAGCAACGACGCCATGACGGTAGAGGTGGAACTCGGGCAGGACTTTGCCGACGACTTCGGTCTGTTGCAACGACTGACGCAGAAAATAGCCCGTGCACTGCACGACGAGATACTCCTCACGCCCCACGTGAAGCTGCTCCCCGCCGGCACATTGCCCACGAGCGACGGCAAGGCCGTGCGCGTGGTGGACCACCGTGCGTTCCTTTCCGACAGCAAATAGTGCCCTACGGTCTCCCCCATTTTCACTAAAAAAGCAAGACAATGATACACCAACTGTCTATTTTCATACAAAACAAGGCCGGGACTTTGGAAAAGGTGCTGCGCCTTTTCAAGCTTTCCGAGATACAGATTATCACCACCACACTGGCTGATACGCAAGACTTCGGCATCTTCCGCGTGATTTGTACCGAACCCGAACGGGCCTATCTCGTGCTCAAAGACGCCGGCATCACGGCTACGCTGACGCAGGTTCAGGCCATCGCGCTGATGAACACGCCGGGTCAGGCGGCCGACGCGCTGGAGATATTCGCGGCCGACGGCATCGAAATCAGTTATCTCTACTCGTTCCTACTCAAAGACAAGGGCGTGCTGATCTTCAAGACCGACAACAAGGAACGGGCCGACAAAATTATCGCAGACCACAGGCTCACCACGCTCAACGACTGTGACCTGCTCCAATTAGCACTGTAATGGACCTGCAGGAATACTTCGCACACGACCATTTTGCCAACCATGTGGGGGCACGGTTGTTAGAGATTTCCGACGGCGTGGCTAAGGCTGAGATGACCGTCGAGCGTCACCACCTCAACGCCTACGGTGTCTGTCAGGGCGGCGTGCTGTTCACACTCTGCGACCTCGCCTTTGCCGCGGCGGTCAACAGTCATGGCATCAGCACCCTCACCACAGGCGCAAATATCACCTATGTGAACCCCACCCACGTGGGCGACCACCTCTATGCCGAGGCGCGCGAGCTGGTGAACCACCACCGCATGCCTTTTGCCGAGGTGCGCATCACCAATCAGGAAGGTACGCTCATTGCCATTTTCACGGCAAGCGGGTACCGGAAAGACGCCTTGCTTTCTGAGAATAATAGAATAAAAGAATAATCGCTTCGCTCAGAATAACAGCCAATAGTTGAGAATAAGAGAATAAAAGAATAAGAGAATTATAGCCATTAGTTAAGGCTAATAGAAATAATAGCTTGGGCAAAAAGTATAAAAGAATAAAAGTATAGAAGCCATTAGTTAAGGCTAAAAGGAGGTAGGGCTTTAGCTAAAAGAATTAATAGCTTGGGCTAAAAGTATAAAAGAATAAGAGAATAAAAGCCATTACCATGTCGATTGTTTTCCAGTTGACAAAGTAATGGCTTTTATTCTCTTATTCTTTTATTCTATTATTCTAAGCCAATCCCTATTATTCTATAATCCTTTATTCTCTTATTCTATAAGAAGGTACTTCTGCACCTTCTCCATAAACTCTGCAAGGTTGCCGCCATCGACAAAGCAGTGGTCCACATATACGCCGATGGGCATCACCCAACGACCCTCGCGGCGGATGGCTTTGCCCACATTCATCAGCGGCCAGTCGCTGCCAAGGCCAGACTTGTGGAAGGTATAGGTGATGCTGGAGAAATAAAGTTTGGGCGTGGCCGATATGTTGATGACCCCCGTCTCACCGCTTTCTATCAGCTCGCGGTTCACGCCGTAGGGGTCGCCGTCCTCGGGAATATGCTCCGAAAGGTCTTTCACCTTCTGATAAAACGCCTCGTAGTCCTCGATATAGGGGACGAGAATGGTATAAAACGTACCGCCCTCGACCGCCAGAGGCACCGTGGCGCCGATGCTGTCAAACCAGCACACGCCCTCGCCGTCGGGCCGATAGCCAAACTCCCGCACCTCATTGGCCGCGCGCAGCAGCGCATAGAGATACTTGATGAAAAACGAAGTGTGCTCCCGCTTGCTCTGTTCGAGAGCCTCGGTGCAGTCCACCTCCGACGTGATGCTGTACCAGCTGTTGGCAAACTCCTTCATAAACCGCCAGTTGTCGCGGCGCGACCATGTGGCGATATCCACCTGATGTTTCATTGTTCTGATTGGTTTTTCGTTCAGCGGCCCATCCTTTTTCGCAGGATGACCTATGAAGATAACGGCAAAATCCACCAAAAATTATCATTCCACCAAGGTTTTCTTCCTTGCTATTGATTAGCATTCAAGCCGGCTCCAAGGTCGGGAACCGGCTTGATATGGCAATATTACGAAAAATAATCGGGCTTAGGGTGATAGGAATTGTTAATATTTCCTATCGCCATCCCATTGTTTACCGCTGCAGGGTAACACTCATCAGTCCGATGACCACATCGTTGGCGATGGTCTCCAGGGTCAGAGTCTTGAGACGTTTCTTGGGGTTGAGCGGAATGTCGAGCATCTGGGCGGCCCCGCCGGGGATATTGAGCACGGGCTTTTTGTCCTCAGGTTGGTCGGTCCAACGGCTGTTGGTATTCATCCGGAAGGTAGCGGCCAGCGTGCGACTCACGGCTCCTGTCTTCAGCGCCACACGGTAAGGACGTGGCTTGGGCAACCGGAAGGCGAGTCCGTTGTCGTCAAAATCCTGTTCGATGGGACACCAGTTGCCGGGGCTGCGCAACTCAACGCGCTCGCTGCTGCCATCGGTATAGGTGACGCGCACTGCACCATTGGGCACGTCATACTGCATGGGATTGGTCGAACCACACATCAACAGATAGGCGTGAGCGGCACGACCCTTCAGCGGAATGACCACCGAGTCGGGATAATTGTCCCACAGACTGGTGTAGACCACGTTGCGACCCTCCTGCGGAGTGAGCAGCGGCACACCGGCTGCGGTAAACTTTCCACCCACGGCGGCGGTGCGCAGACCGCTGTCGTCGATGTCGGCCGTGCGCTGGGTGGAGCACCAATCGCCGATGCCCTGAGTGGGAAGGCAGAGCGTGGTGTAGGGCGAACGGGGCGAAAGATACTTGTTTCGGAAGATGTCGGTGACGTTGGCGTTGAACCATCGGGACATGTCCACCATGCGACAAGCCTTCGCATCCACTGCATCGAAGGCCGTGGCGACGGCCGGTTGCGGCTCAAAGGGCGTATTTTCAGGCTCAACGGCCACCAGACTGACGCTCTCTGCCGTGAGGATTTGCACGCTGTCGCTCGTCCCCACGATATCCCTGTAGCGGCCTCCGCCAAGGTTTTGTCGCAAGATGATTTGCAAAGGACGGCGGAAATGCTGCCTGATGTGGTAGACATCCTTGCCATCGCGACGCTCAAACCGGTAATCCATGTAGGGCGTGTGGATGCTGGCCGAGTCCCAATCGGCGGGGAATCCCGGTCGGATGATGCACTTTCCGTCGAGCGCCTGAGGCGTAATGCCGTAGAGACCCTGTATCAACGCACGGCTCGAAATGCCCGTCACGTCGGAGAAATCGCGGTAGCCCTCGCCCGTATTGCGGTCGAAGGCCGACAGCTGTCCGAAGTTTCCGGGACTGCCTCCGGCATACATGAAGTCGATGATGTTGCTTTTCAGCAGTCGCATGGCTTCCTCGGGCCGCCCCGATTCGTAGTAGGCCAGCACAGTATGCATCACTTCTGCCATCGCCACATTGTTCAGACTCCACTCGTATGGGGCCCAGTCGGACGTGGAAATGGTGGCGTAGCGGCGGCCTTCAAACATGAATGGGATGTGCGGAATCATCCTGTCGACATAGCGTGTGGCCTGAAAAGCCTGTTCGGGAGTGCCCACCCCGCAGTCGATGGGGGTATAAACCGACCACAATGCGGCATTGCGGTGCACGAGTTTGTGGCCCATCATATCCTGATATTCGGCCCAATGGCCCTCGTCGGAGAGCCACAACCGCTCGTTCATGGCCCTCAATATAGCATCGGCCTCAGCGCGATAGGGTGTCGGATCCTCGCCAATGCACTCGGCAATGCGTGCCGCCAGCAGGTTGCCGCGGTAGTTATAGGCCGACGAATGGGTCACCGCGCCACTGCTGTACTGCAGTGCATCGCTTGCCCAAATGCAGCAATAGGCATCGTAAAGATGGTCGCCGTCGGGGTCCCACGTGCGTTTTTCCCAAGCGAGATGGCTCCTGATGACCGGCCAGAGGCTGCGCATGTAGGTCGTGTCGGCATCAAACTGGAAGTGCCAGAGCAGTTCATCGATGAAGACAAGGTTCATATCGTAGTGGTGGAACTTCCGATTGTTGTTCGGACTACGGCAGATATAACCGTCGCTATACATCGGAGTGCCCCACTCGTAGGCCCCACGGGAGAGGTTGTTCTTCTCATCCATGATATGGGGCTTGGTCACGGGCACCCCCGTTACCTGACTACGGGCGTAGGCATCGAAGTGACTGCGCTGACGGTCGGGAAATCCAAGGAAGTCGCCCATGTAGGCGGCGCGCCACCCCGGCAACTGCGACCGCCACCCGATGGCACCGTGGAGCCACGTCTCGCCGTCCCACGCGCCGTCGCCCGCCATCACCATTGCACCGCCAAGAGTATTGAGATAGGGGTCGGGGGTATTGAAAACCACCTGTCCCACCAACTTGCTGCGAAGGGCATCGGCCTGTTGAAACCGATGGCCGAGGGCCTGTTGAGGAACCACCGACAACGTTGTGGTGTCGAGGGCGAGATAGCAAGGCGCAGCCGCAGAGACCGGAAGGCTCACCGACTGCCACTTGGCGCGGTCGGCCACAGGCTCAAAGCAATCGTCTGGCTCAAACTTTCCCATGTCGCCCATGCGCTTGAACTTCTGCACCCGGGTAGGGGCGATGATGGCCTCAAGCGTCGCAGGTGAGGCAAAACCACTGCCCGACAACTGCCACACGGCCCCTTCGCGGTCGGCATCGGCCACGACAGCGAGGCGCAGCTCTCCCCCATTCCACCGCCGGTCGCGCACCACGTACTCACGACGACCCGCCTGATAGCGTGCCTCGCAATAGTCGGTGGAGTCGAGTGCCACCGCGGAGCCCCCCACACGGAGCCGCAACGAGATATTCATGTTGGCGTTGCGCTTGAAAAAGGTGGCAAAGACGGGGCGATCGCTGGTCTCCAAACGGAAGACGGTGTGGCCGCCATAGAGAGCACGGGTGTATCGGTTCTGGCCGTTGACACAGACAAAGTCGCGTCCCTGTGGCCTGTAGTTGGCCTTGCGTTCGACCACCGTCTGCGCCAGAGTTGTCAAGGCCCACCCAAGAAAAGAAATAAAAAGAAAGCTACGTTTCACATCGGTTCAGTTTTGATCGTTTTTAAATACTCCTACAAATATCGCAAAAAACTTCTATAATCAAGGGGATTTTTCATATAAAAACATAAAATGAGGCATTATCACATCATACAGCAGACCAAATAGCATTATCACCTACCAGGGGAAAACATACACGTGCGCTCCATATCCCGACGGAGTACCAACATAAAAGCCCCGCTTCGCAGCGAGGCTTATACATAGTATACAAAAACATTATGTGTTGAAAAAATCTTCGCAACGTTCTATTGTTGATGCTGAAGATTGGCTTACAATTAACTTATAAAACACGCCCCGAAGGGCAAAAAGCTGAAACATTATAAAATTCGAAATCTCATCAGGGATTTGAAATAGAGGGGTGTCTCCCTGTCGTCTTGATGATTAGAGTCCGAGTGTAGGCAGCCAAGCATCGATACGCCCTTCGGTCTTGTCGTCCTCATTGACATCATCGAGGGCCAGCCCCACAAACTTACCGTCGACCACAGCATCGGAGTCGTCGTAGGTGTAGCCATCGGTAGACACGGCACCTACCACGTTGGCACCGGCAGCGAGGGCTGCATCATAGAGTTCCTTCATGCCACTGCAAAACGTGTCTGAGTAGGAACCGGAGTCGCCGCATCCAAAGATAGCTACCTTTTTGCCAGCGAGGTTGGCACTCTTGACGATGTCGACACCGTCGTACCAGTCGTCCTGGAGTTCGCCGCCACCCCATGTGGAGGTGCCTAAAAGAATATTGTCTGCGCTCTCAAGCTGTTCTGCACTGAGATTGACCACCTCGATGACCTCGGCCCCGGTCTTTTCGCCGATGGTCTGTGCGATTGATTCGCATGTTCCGGTGGATGAACCATATACTACTATTGTCTTGCTCATGTTTTTTTTGTTTTGAGTTGTTGTTTGTTTACAGTTGCAAAGATAAGTGGTTTTCGCTAATGACGCAATACCTAAAAGTGGTGGTTTTAGAAAAAAACAAAGAGAAAAATCCCTCTGTCCCATCCCTACGAATGGTGATGCATGCTGAAAGGCCTTGCCACCACGCCTGCCCTCACTCTGTTTTCCACCATTGGCATACGTCTGGAAATTGCAGATGAAATATCTTGAACATTGGCTTCCAAAACGATGGTTTTTCTGAAATCAGAGGGAGACGGATGCAAAAAACCGCCCAAATAGCCGATTTACAAAGCACTGACTATCAGTGCCTTGTAATAATTTGACAAAAACGGCATGACGATTACTATCTAATCGCAAGGCGAATACTATCTAATCGCAACACGATAACTACCTAATCGCCGCGAGAAAAGGCCTTAAAGACACATCGCAGAAGTCATCTTTTGGTCAAAAAAGGCGTTTTTTGTACCGAAATCAACACTTTTGGGGAGGGAAAAACCAAGGTCATAGTCTTTTGAAGTCGATTTTTGTTTTTTTAGAGAACTGCTTTTTATGCCCATCATTCATGAAATATCCTTACAGGTTTGGCATATTCTTCATCTGCCATCTGCGGATCAAGGCATAAAGATACCTCGGAAAAATGAAACAAAAAAAACGCAGGTCCCGTAAGGAACCTGCGAATTATAGTCTCTCTCAAATTTTTGAATTCTCTTACTTCAGCAATCCGCGATTGTTCAGTGTAAGGTTGAGCAGCTTGGCATACTTGTCATACTGCTTGCCATCGAGCACATAGCTCATGAACTGCAACTCCTTGTCGGCAGCCTTCTTCACCATATCCTGGCGTACGGCAGCATCAGCGGTCTCAGCATTTTTCATTTCGTTGACAAACTTGTTGTGAATGAGCTCTACGGCCTCCATCTGATAATCATTCAGATCCAATGTAGAAGCCAAAGTGCGGTAGTTCACACGCATGTCGTAGTTCTGTACCATGTTGGTAGCTGTTACCTCAGGAGTCTTCTCGCTCTCACTTGCAAATGCCATTGTCATCGACATCATAGCAACCATTGATAATACAATCTTTTTCATCTTCTTTCCTTTCTTTTAAACTGTCCGCTTCGTGTGACGGCGGACCTTCATTAAATATGTTATCCTAATGAAATCTTCTTGATTTCTGATGCAAAGATAGTAACTTTTCTATGTACCCACAAGCAAAATCGCAAATTGTGCACGCAAACAGCTTATATTTTGACTCAAATCAATTCTGCCATACAAAAAAAGAGGATTTGCTTGGAGCTGCAAACAAAAACATACGGAAACGAGATAATATGAAAAAAAACTCTTATCTTTGCATCTATTATTATTTTTAAAATAAAACAAAGTTATGAAACCCAATAAATACATCAACGCATCATACAAGTTATATGACATTTCCGAGGGCAAAAATGAGCTCCTCGAAGAGACCAACGAAGAACAGCCGTTCAGCTTTATCAGCGGGCTGGGCATTCTGCTCGACGCTTTCGAGCGCGAGGTGGTAGGTCTGGAGACGGGCAGCGAGTTCGATTTCGTGCTCACGCCGGCACAGGCATACGGTGAGTTTCTGGAGGATAATGTGCTCGAAATGGACAAGGAGCTGTTTTATGTAAACGGCCAGTTTGACGAGCAAAACGTTTACAAAGATGCCATCATTCCGCTGCAGGATGAGACAGGCAAGCGCTTCAACGGACGCGTAGTAGACGTGACGGCCGACAAGGTGACCATCGACCTCAACCATCCGCTGGCTGGCAAGACGCTCAACTTCAAGGGGAAGATCAACGAGACCCGCGAGGCAACCAACGAGGAACTGAGTGAGTTTGTGGAAAATCTCACTGGTCAGGGCGAGGGCTGCGGATGTGGCGGCAACTGCGGTTGCGGCGACGGCGAAGAGGGAAGCTGCGGATGTGGCGGCAATCACAAAGAGGGTGAGTGCTGTGGAGGCCACAACGACGGTGAATGCTGCGGAGGAGGCGGCAAGGGCGAAGGCCAATGCTGCTGCAACAACTAATGGATACAGGCCGCATGGCGGCCTGTTTTTTTTAATAGATTAAGTTAAATCCTATAGTAATTGGAGGAGAGAAGATGAGAAATACTTTTGGCAATCTCTTCACGCTGACAACCTTCGGCGAGAGCCACGGCGAGGCGGTAGGTGGAGTGATAGACGGCATGCCGGCCGGCATCGACATCGACATGGATTTTATCCAGAGCGAGATGGCACGGCGCAGACCGGGACAAAGCAAGGTGACCACGTCGCGCAATGAGGCCGACGAGGTGAGACTTCTGAGCGGAGTGTTCAACGGCAAGACTACAGGAGTGCCTATTGGATTTGTGGTTTTCAACCGCAACCAGCATTCCAAAGACTACGACAACATGCTGCAATTGTTCCGTCCGTCGCACTCTGATTTCACCTATACTAATAAATATGGTATACGGGACCATCGCGGTGGAGGACGTTCGTCGGCACGCATCACACTGAGTCGTGTCGTGGGTGGGGCCTTGGCCAAACTGGCTTTGCGGCAGCTTGGCATCAGCATTCAGGCCTACACGTCGCAGGTGGGCAACATCAAACTGGAACGCGACTACCATCTCTACGACCTTTCGAAGGTAGAAGAGAGTGTGGTGAGGTGCCCCGACACGGAGAAATCGAAGGAGATGGAGAAGCTCATCATGGAGGTAAAAGACCAGGGCGATACCATTGGCGGTGTGATAACCTGCGTCATCAAGGGCTGCCCCATTGGATTGGGCGAGCCGGAATTTGGCAAACTCCACGCCCAGTTGGGTGCGGCCATGCTGTGTATCAATGCCGTGAAGGGTTTTGAATACGGTGAGGGCTTCGAGGGTGTGAGTGCCCGCGGAAGTGAGCAAAACGATGTGTTCATCAACGACAACGGCCGCATCTCCACGGCAACCAATCATAGTGGTGGCATCCAGGGTGGTATTTCCAATGGCCAGGACATCTATTTCCGAGTGGCTTTCAAGCCGGTATCTACCATCCTTCGTGAGCAGCACACGGTGGATGTCAATGGCAATCCCACCATCCTCAATGCCCGTGGACGCCACGATCCGTGTGTCTTGCCACGTGCAGTGCCCATCGTCGAAGCAATGGCCGCAATGGTTATCTTAGACAATTATCTGATAGGGAAATCCACTCATTTATGAATTTTTTAGGGCGGGATTAAATATTTTAACATTTTCGCCCTTTAAGTATCAAATATATATCGTATATTTGCAGAACAAAATGATACAGGGATTTGTGAAAACCTCTGATCAGTTTAGTTAAGTCTAGTTTAGTTTTTGTGTTGGTTGGGGGCTGTCATTTTGACAACCCCCACTTTTTTCCCCCTCCTTTCATCCCTTCCTTCGTCCCTCTTTCCTCTTTTCTCGTCCTGTTATTCTTTCTCTCCCGCCCTTTCCTCTTCCTCTTTCCCATTCTTTTTTCCTCTTTTCCTCATCCTCTTTCCTCCTGCTTTCTTCGTCTTCCCTCCTTTCCTCTTTCAGTCTCTCTTCCTTTCCTCGGGCTGTTCTTTCCTCCTTCCCTCCTGCTCGGGCTGTAAGCTGGCGTACTACGCCAGCCCTTCCTCCTTTCTTCTCCAGCCTCTTCCTCCTCTCTACACAGCCCCCACGATCTCCTTCACGCTCTTGCACCCGTGCTTTTCGAGCCATTCGGCGATTCCGTTCTTCACCTTCACTGTCACCATCGGGTCTATGAAGTTAGCCGTACCGATCTGTATCGCCGTCGCTCCTGCCATGAAGAACTCGATGGCATCCTCTGCATTCATGATGCCGCCCAGTCCTATCACTGGTATCTTCACCGCATGGGCCACGTCCCACACCATCTTGACCGCCACCGGTTTCACAGCAGGTCCACTCAGTCCACCGGTCCTGATGCTGAGTTTCGGCTGCCTGCGCTCTATATCAATCGCCATTCCCATGAGCGTGTTGATGAGCGACACAGAGTCCGCTCCCTCAGCCTCACAAGCCCGTGCAATCTCTGAGATATCCGTCACATTGGGCGAAAGCTTCACGATAAGCGTCTTATGATATACCCGCCTCACGGCTCTCACCACGCTCTCCGCCCCTGCACACGACACACCAAACGCCATGCCACCCTCATGAACATTAGGGCAAGAGATATTCAACTCTATGGCAGGGATATTCTCCAAGGCATCAATCTTGGCAGCACATTCAGCATAATTCTCCGGCGAATTGCCACTCACGTTGACAATCATCTTCGACTTGATGTCCTTAATCTGTGGATAAATGTGCTCGCAGAAGTAGTCAGCACCTTTGTTTTGAAGCCCTACACAATTGAGCATCCCCGAGGATGTCTCCGCCATTCGGGGATAGTCGTTTCCTTCGCGCGGCAAAAGCGTCGTGCCCTTCACAATGATTGCTCCAATCTCCTCCAACGGAACCAAGTCCTGAAACTCCAAACCATACCCGAAAGTGCCACTTGCGGTCATCACGGGATTGCTGAGATGCAATTGATTTATATTTACATTTAAGTCTACCATAACAGATTCTTAGTATTAAACACCGGCCCCTCCGTACATACACATAGATTTCCCTCATCTGTCTTTTCCACACAGCACAGACAAGCTCCGATACCACAGGCCATGAGATTCTCCAACGATGCCTCGCACTCGATGCCTTTCTCGTGGGCATAACGGGCCACGGAGACCATCATAGGCTTAGGTCCACATGTCTGGACAAAGTCAAATTGCTCCTGTTGAAGAATGGAATGGTTGGTCACAAAGCCCTTTTCTCCGGCCGAGGCATCTTCGGTAGTGACAAACACTTTGCCCACCTTATTAAAATAATCAAGCTCTAACAAGTCCTCAGCTTTGCGAGCACCCAACAGGAAATAGGGCGTTCCGCCATCCTCATAAATCCTTTGTCCCTGAAACAACATAGGCGCTACACCTACGCCTCCACCCACAAGGAGTACCTTCTTTCCATGCAACTGCTTTGGACCCGTAAAGCCACGTCCCAGAGGATAGAGACAATTGAGCGTGTCTCCGGACTTGAGTTGGGCCATCTCTTTGGTACCGTCACCAACAGCTGCAACAAGAAGCCACATCTCGTTCGTGGAGGTATCAACAAGATTAACGGAAATAGGACGACGAAGAAAAGTGGTTGGAGAATGGTCTACTCTAACCTCTACAAACTGTCCTGGCAGCATTTCGGGGAAAGGTTCATCTTGGGTCAGCTTCAACAAAACATGTTTTTCGCTCAACCTTTCCACCGAATTTACTCTCAGGTCACGACAGTATTTGTTCATAAAACTATCTTTGATGGATTAATTGACTACAAAGATAGTCATTTTTTCGGGGATGTTTTGAATACTTTCCCAAAAAGTTAACGCTTCGGTTCAAACGTTTCCCAAGTCTGATCATCAAAGAATATACGAATCTCTGTGATATGACGCTCTGGTTTGTCAATATATTTCACCACAGTTTTCTGTATATTATTTGGTGTATTTCCATCACCTTTCTTAGTTGGTACATCCTGAACCTCGAAAAGGGAAGGTGCTAATCCATCAGGTTGCGAGGACAATCCACCTGGCTGCACATTTAAAAGGGGAGATACTTCTGATGTCTGGTCATCTTCAGAAGTACCGGACGAATTGACCTCATCAAGATACATCGGTCCCGTTCCAAACATAAGCCAATTCACAGAAACATTCGGAAGTTTGGCATGAATGGACTCAACCATTTGAAGAGTGGGCCGAGTCCTTCCATTGAAAACTCCACTTAATGAGCCTTCCGAAATTCCAGTGAACTGCGCGAACACTTTCTGGGACATGTGTTGACCCTCCATAATCTTTCTAATTCGATCTTTCATATCCTCATATTTTTATATTTAGACCTCAATTGAAAACCTCAAAGGACACCATTCAATATATTTAAGACCTCAAATGTACATCCCAAAAGTCTCGATTGAAAATTTTAAAGGCCTATATTGAAATACTCAAAGTCCTCAATTGAAAATCTCGAAGGCCTAAAAAGGATGATAAAAAGGCATCAGCATTTTTGCCAAATCGCCTCTTGTTTTTCCCAATGATGGCTCAAAAAGCCAATTTCTATCATTTATCTTCTGATTTGCAAAGTTAAAACAAAAAATTCAAATTCACAAAACAATTTATCTGAATTTAATATTCAGAAATGCGAATTTTTAATTCAAAATTTAGGCAGATTTAAATTTAAACACATGAGGAACTGATTTTAATTTGCAAACATACATCTTGCAACGAAAATGCCATCTAATGTTTATTATATCCAATATTCATAACTAATTGGTTGGTATGGGGATATATTTGGACAGCTATCTTGTAAATCCCGCATTATACACGTTTTACATTTGAATATTCCAAAATATCCTTTTTATACCTTGAGCAAATATCATATAACCATCTGGTAAATGGGTTTTTACGTATTTTTTCATGCCTCGAATATATAAAAATACGAAATATCAAATGTAGCAATTTGATAATACAACTTCAAATACGGGAGATTAAACGCATTTCAACTTTCAAATAAATATATTCAATACTACAAATCAACACCGAGATAGATTGGATTTGCGTCCTCGCATTTGCAAAATAAAACCATAATAAACGTTAACATCAAATCATATCCTCTTATCTTTAGGTAAAAATCGGATTTTTCGGCGTATTCTGTACGAGGGGAAATCAATTTCAAAATACGCGAAAAATAGAGGGGGTTAAATGGACTTAACTCCCCTATTCTTACGAAGTTAAGCCCCAAAAAACGTTCATGGAGAACGCTTATTATAGAGTAAAAGGGGGCAAAATGAGTCGATTTTGAGCTTAAAAATTGGAATTTTAGGCCTAAAACGCATACGTTGAAGCCTCAAAGCTACTATTCTTGGGCCTGAATGAGGAACTATTCAAGCTAAATTGACCCACCCTACCAGGGCAATTAGAGAATTAAAATGACCCTACAGAGAAATGAAAGAAGTCTGCCTTCTACATAAAAGACGCTTTATTTCGTTATACATTAGGACTAACTCTGAAGTAAAAGAAAGCTATATTCGAAGTAAAAGAGGGCTATATTCGAAGTAAAAGAAAACTATATTCGAAGTAAAAGAGGGTTATATCTGAAATGAAAGCAGCCTACCCTCGAAACGAAAGTAGGCCAAAAAAGAGAAAACTCGGGCTCAAAAGTAAACCTAATCTTAGTGCAGAATATAGTAAATCAATTCCTTCATCAGATCTCCGGCAGATGTGTTTGGATTATCCAAGCCCTTGCTTTTGGTATCCGTTTCGCGGATTTTGCCCAAAATTTGCAATGTCTTCTTTCCGGTATAGTTTCTCATACCCGTCATATAATCGTTCACGCCCCACACGCTTCTCAATTCCAAGTAATCAGAAACACTCTGTTTGTCTCCCCTATTCGGAGCATAAAAGGCAATCATTAAATTCTGGAAGAAATTAAAGAGCAACGGGAGAAACGAGTAAACGGAGCCTGCCTTGGGGTTACTGTCAAAATATTTGATAATCTGATTAGCCTTAAAAACATCTTTGTTAACGATGGCACTTCTCAACTCAAAAGCATTGAAGTCTTTGCTTACTCCAATATTTTTCTCCACCATCTCGGGCGTAATCCGTCGGTCGTCCTGTGGAATTGAGATGAGAAGCTTATCCAGTTCAGAGTTAAGACGATTGAGATCCGCCCCAATATGATCCGCAATCATGTTGGCACTCTTCTCGTCTATCGATGCGTTTTGCACCTTCAGATACCCTTGGATGTATGTAGGCAGCTGCCATTCACGCATTTTTTTGCTTTCAAAAACGATGCCCATCCGCTCCACCGTAGCCACAAACTTCGTGCGGCGGTTCATGGTTCCGTTCTTGTAACAGAACACAAGCACCGTCCTGGGCTGTGGATTTTCGGCATATTTCTCCAGTTTATCAAACGAGCGCATGCCCTGCGCCTCCTTCACAATGATGACTTTCTTGGGTGCCATCATCGGATATTGCATCGACAAGTCAGCCACCTGAGCCGCATTTACGTCTGCTCCGAACACCACAGTCTGGTCGAAAGCCTGCTGATCGGGGCTTAAAACATGGTTCTGAATATAGTCACTGATCTTATCAATGTAATACGATTCTTCACCCATCAATATATAAATAGGTGCAAAACGACCCGTCTTCAGGTCACGCATGATGGCTTCAAAGGTAAGCGTCGGTTTTTTTTCTGGCATAATTTATAACTAACATTTTCGGATTCTCGGTGCAATTCCTTAACTTTGCACCCTACAGAACCCATGCAAAGTTAATAAAATGATTCCATTAAACCTACCCACTTTCGATATAAAATTACAGGGTACACGTGAACATCCACGCATCTTCGACATCCTTCGGAGACGCTATGTCGCGCTTACCCCAGAGGAATGGGTGCGCCAAAGTTTCATTCATTACCTCACCGAACACATGGGCTACCCCGCCACCTTGCTGGCCAACGAGATTCAACTGCAGGTCGGACAAAAGCTGTTGCGTGCCGACAGCGTGCTCTACGACCAGCAGCTACAGCCCCGCATGATCATCGAGTATAAGGCACCGACCATTCCCATCACCCAAAAAGTATTCGACCAGATTTCCGTTTACAATCTACTGCTGCATGCAGACTATCTGATCGTCTCCAACGGACTGCAGCATTACTGTTGCAAGATGGATTATGAAGGTAAAAAATATTTATTTATTGACCACATCCCGAGGTACGAAGAAATTTGACAAAAACAACAAAAAGGCGGAAGATGGCTACCTTGCCATTTCCGCCTTTTTGCTTTCCGCTCACGGCCTGACACCAGGACCGTAGCCGAAGGCCTATCAACACTAGTGTCCGGTAAACTTCTCCTTAGAATTCGTAAGTATCTGATAAATAATATTTTCCGCGGACAAACGCCTGTACACGATTTGAAATGCCTACATTTGCAGAGTGTAAGCTAATCAATCAGA
>JAEAMQ010000027.1 GCA_016901395.1 Prevotella sp.
CCCCAACTCACAAACCCACCCACCCACCATCTCACAATGAAAACCCTCCCCTCCCTCCTTTTAGCGCTGGCCCTCTCTCTCCCGGCCTCCTCCCAGTCCACCCTCACCCTCTCCCGGGTGCGCACCCTTGCCGTCTCCCACAACCTCGCCACGCGCTCGGCCGACAACGCCCTGCTCCAGGCCCGCGAGCAACAGAAGGAGGCCTTCACCAACTATTTCCCACAGGTCTCCGCCGTGGGGGCTGGCTTCAAGACCTCCCGCGACATCCTCAAGACCAACATCGCCACCGCCGACGTGCTGCCTGCCCAGCTCGCCCAGCTCATCCCTACCGAGGTGGCTTCCCTCCTTCCCACAAACATCCCCGTGAGTCTTATGAACCACGGGCTCGTCACGGGTATCACTGCCGTGCAACCTGTCTTCGCCGGTGGACAGATCGTCAATGGCAACCGCCTCGCCAAGGTCAACGTTGAGGCCAAGGAACTGCAGCGCGAGACCTCACGCAACACCGTGCTCCTCACCGCCGAACAATACTACTGGCAGATCATCTCGCTCAAGGAAAAACAGAAGACGCTCGATGCCGTGGCCGCCCTCCTCGCCAATCTTGAGAAAGACGCCTCTGTCGCTGTGAAGGCGGGCGTGGGCATGCGCAACGATCTCCTCGCCGTGCAACTCAAGCAAAACGAGATTGAGAGCCAGCGCATCAAACTCGACAACGGACTGCAGCTTGCCCGCATGGTGCTTGCCCAATATATCGGCATGGAAGACTCCGTCATCGATGTTGCCACCGATATCGACCCACAGCAGTTGCCCGCCTATCCCGCCATCAAGGCAGACCACAGTCAGGCCGTGGCCGCCACGCCCGAATACCGATTGTTGCAGAAGCAGGTTGAGGCCACCACGCTCCAGCGCAAGATGGAGGTGGGCAAGCATCTGCCCTCGTTGGGCATCGGCGCGGGCTACTCCTATTATAATATGGGTAGTGGTCTCGACAACCATTTCGGTACGGTCTTCGCCACGGTGAGCGTCCCCATCTCGGGATGGTGGGGTGGCTCCCACGCCATCAAGCGCACCCGGCTCGCCGAACAGAACGCCCGCGACCAGCTCACCGACAACATGCAACTCCTGAAGATTCGCATGCAGAAAGACTGGAACGATGTCGACAACGCCTACAAACAGCTGCAGCTGGCCCACAGGAGTATCGAGCAGAGTGAGGAAAACCTGCGTCTCAACCGCGACTACTACCATGCCGGCACCGTCACGATGAACGACCTCCTCACCGCCCAGCAGCAGTATCAGCAGTCGCGCGATGCTTACACCGATGCCTTCTCCCAGCTCCAGCTCAAAATCGTAGAATACCGCCAGAGCATTGGTGCCACAGATAATCTCCCATAACAGTTCGTGCTGTGAACGCAGTTTTCACGCTGATGAGTGGTTCTTCTCTCTCTCGCAGATGGCGCAGATGGCGCAGATTGGCTCGCGCGATGATTTTATCTCGCAGATAGGCTCACGCAGTGGTTTTTAGAACAATGAGGGTTAGTGCGGTGTTTTTTTTGAACAACGGATTTATCGGATGAAACAGAAACCCTCCGGCACATTTTGATTTCGCAGAGGGCCGCCAGCGGCCGTCGGATCGCACGGAAACCTGCTCACCCTGTTCTACCGTGAGCTCCTCGGATAAACATCACATATTGGAGTGTGGGAACGCTATATATTGTATTGCGGGAACGCCGTAGGTGTTCTGCTGTTGAAAGGGCAAGGTTGGCAAGCGAAGCGAAGACAACCCTGCCTGCCTGTGCGGCCCAACCATCAACCCCCGAAGTGGGGTTGTGCTGTTTGATGGGGCTGGCACCCGGCCATGACTATAGGGCAAAACCATCTCTGCCTCTCATTTGCTTCCCGTATATATAATATTGTACTCGACGTTTTCTGGTAAAAACGGCACAACCCCACTTCGGGGGTTGAATGGTATCCCTACGCTGTAGGCAGGGTTGTCTTCGCTTCGCTTGCCAACCTTGCCCTTTCAACAGCAGAACACCTACGGCGTTCCCACTCCCCTGCTTTCAAAAGTACATCACAACCCATTATTGTTTTTCATTGTTCTCATCTGTGGTTAATAACAACTATCGAATAGTATCATCGTAAAATAAAGACATAGTAACATAATAACATTTTGACTACTACGAATTACAT
>JAEAMQ010000028.1 GCA_016901395.1 Prevotella sp.
ATATTCATAACCCTGTTCGAACTGAGGGGCTGACATCACTGAACTGTTGACATCCATACGGAGCACCGGCATCGACGAATTCCCATAAACAGTAGACCTTTCGACAAGTCCGGCATAGTGCGGTTCATCCCCACTACCCGCCATGAATTCCCCTTCCACAGAAATAGACGGCAGGGGGATGTCTCTCCAACGGACCGATATCCAGATATAGAGAGATAGCCCATTGAGGCGAAAAATATTTATTTCCCAAAATTTGTTGCATCCTATTCGTTTTTTTTCTAACTTTGCGAAAATATCAAACAAATAATCCAAATCCAAAAACATGAAAAAGAAACATCTATCCTTGTTATTCCTCTGTCTAATGACCACTCTTTCGACCTTTGCTCAACGTGCACAGACGCTTGCGTTGGACTCCACAGCCAACCGGCTTTTTATGGAAAAGAACTATGAAAAGTCACTCGCCATCCGGAAAATACAACTCAATCGCCTGAAGTCTGAGGTCGGCGACTCCTCCTATGACTATATCATGAGGCTAATTCAGGTAGGCAAATGCTACTACCGCATGATGCAGCCAGAGAAAGCTGAGGAAGCAGCCCAGCAGGTCGTGGACCTCTACGGCCAGTACAAAAGCACGTCGGACGAGGAATATGCCTTCGCTCTCGACAATCTTGCCCTCTATCAAGGCTCCCTGAAGAAGAGTGCCGAGGGACTGAAAAACGCGGAGAAGGCACTGGAAATCTATCAGAATTTCTACAAACACAACCATGACATTGCAATAATGTATGCCCATGTGGCCGAGTTGGCCCACGACAACGGCGACAACGCCAAGGCCATCCGGCAGGAACTGATGAGCCTTAACGTGTTCAAAAATCTCTATGGCGAACATTCTGAAGATTACATCAGCGAGGCCCGTTATCTGCAGAAATACTATGAGGCCAATGGTGACAAGGAGAAGGCAAAAGCATTGGCCGACCGCCTGGAGACTCTCGAAAAGGAGACCAAAGAGGGTGTTGTAGACCTGCCGAAGCCGATGGAGTTCACCTCTGATGCCGTTGCCCACGAACATAACAACGATGCAAGGAGATGCGCCGAATACTATCTGACTCATTATATCAATGCCAACAAGATGAATGATGCTGCTGCTTATATCATGGCATGGTCTCAGGCCACCTCCGACAGCCATGTGGTCATCGGGGAGAATGAGGGCAAACTCATCAACAATTCCAAGACGCTGTGCTATGGTGTTGCCTATATCGCAGGATGCAGCCTGTATGCCCTCAAAACGGGAATGGCCGATTTCACCTTCGACACCTTTCAGTCGGCAATGGTCGACATGCTGAATTTCTACAACGCCAACAAGAAAATCACTGGCGAAGTGAAATATCTGGAGCAGTATGTCAAGGCTTATGGCAAAGGAGCAGACAATCTCGTTGCCCTCTTGAAGAAAAATTTTCCGGGCAATCTCACTGAAGAACTCATCACGAGAATCAAGAACGGAGAGAAGGTGAAAATTCAAAAATAAAGAAGCAAGGGGGCTGTCACCCGGCCTCCTTGCCCTTATTGTTTCTTCAGTTTGAGTTGAAAATCGGTGGCAAGTCGTCCTTGCCACTGCCCCATGCGGTGTTGGGTGTCGGTCCCATCGTGAACCTCAGCGTGCCGCCACGGGTAATCATGTCGTGGGTGATATAGTTCTTGGTATAGGGCTCACCATTCCAAGTGGCGCTCTGAATGTAGATATTCTCGTCCGAAACCTCCGGTGCCTCAATGGCAAGACGGCCTATCCTTGCCCTGCGAAACATCGGGGTGCCTATTATATAATAAGGTGTACCCGGACAAACGGGATAGAAACCAAGGGCGGAGAAGACATACCAAGCACTCATCTGACCCGCATCGTCGTTGCCCGAGAGTCCTCCCGCCACATCAAGATATTCGGTTTGGAGTATCTGGTGCACCCACTTCTGTGTCTTCCACGGCTGTCCGGCCCAGGCATAGAGGTAGGAGATGTGGTGGCAAGGTTCGTTGCCGTGCCAGTAGAACGAGCCTTGCGCGGCCTCTCCCCCTTGCCCCTCCCCCGAAAGGAGGGGAGTGATATGTTTATTTTCACCATTTGCAGACTTTCCCTGTAGGTGATTTTGGCCTTTGCTTACAGGGGAGGGGGAAGGATTACCAAAACTCACGTTATGAAATCCGGAAAGTGTATCGAGTTTGGAGATAAAAGCAGAATGGCCGCCCATCGCATCGGAGAGTCCGTAGACATCGTGGGGAACGTAGAAGGAATAGTGGACCACGGCACCCTCGGTGATAAACGGGACGCGGGAGGTGAAGTCGCGGTTGTTGAGCCAACGACCGCTTTTAGTTCTGCCATCGGCCCATCCCGTGCGGGGATTGATGACGTTGCGCCAGTTGTTCGCACGCGCCATCAGCTGCCGGTAATCCTCTGTCCTGTCCAACGTCTTGGCTATCTGCGCCACACAGAAATCGTCGTAGGCATATTCCAACGTGCGCGACACCTGCTCGTGGGTGTGGAAAGCCTCCATCACCGAGTCCTCCATCGGGATGTATCCGTAGCGGAGATAACTCTTCAGCGCACGCCGTCCCATGCCATTCTTGTATTCCTCCATCGTCTTCGGACTCTCAAAGGCGTTCTTGCGAAGACCCTCGTAGGCCTTCTCCAAGTCTTCTCGCGAGAGCGCATCGGGGGCTTTCGCCACAATGTCTGCAATAACCGACGACACATGATCGCCAATCATCGCCGCCGTATAACTGTTCCAACAGGGGAAGATGGGCATCCATCCGCCTTGCCGGTACATGTCGACGAGACTGCGGGCCATATCCGCCGCACGGCGTGGGGCGATGATATGGAGCAGCGGCATCTGCGCGCGGTAGATGTCCCACATGGAGAAGTCGCCGTAAGACAGCCTCTCCCCCGACCCCTCCCCCGGAGGGAGGGGAGTGATATGTCTGTCATTACCCTTTGTAGAGCTATGGATGGATGATGCAGGATCCTTTATTATTGAGGAAGATTGGGATGAGTTGTTGCTGGAAAGTCCAAATGGAATGCTTTTCCCGTCTACGTCACTCATCTCCCTTGGCAGGAAACTCGAACGGTAGAGGACACCATAAAACTGGTTCACCTTGGCCTCATCATCCGACTCCACCTCAATGGTTTTTAGTTGTTCCTGCCAGATGCTGTCAAGGGCGAGACGCGTACCGAGAAAATTCCACGAAGAAATCTCGGCCTGCAGATTGCGCCATGCACCGTCGATGCCCGTGAAACTCGTGGCGGCCTTGGCCAAAACCATCTCGCCGGCACGCACGTCGAGGGTGACGTAGGCTACCGTGTCCTTCACGCCAAACGACCGGATGGGACGTTGGAACTGCACCACAAACCATCCGCTGAAGCCAGCCTTCTCGCCCCATCCCTGATAGATGCGGTGCACAGGATTGTAGCCCCACACACAGTTACGCACGGTATCAACGGCCACAAAGCCTTCCTTCTCGTCACTGTTGGGGTTCACCACGATGTGCATCTCACCGTCGATGTCGGGCATAAACCGAAAGATGGCACTGTGGCTGCGAGCGGTCATCTCGGTCATGAGATGCTCGTCGGGCAGGTAGAGCGCATAATAATAGGGATGGGAGATCTCGTCCTCATGGCGGAAGCGCACCGCGCGGGCCTCGGGTTTCAGCTGCAACCGGTTCATCATCGGCATGAGCGTAAACGACCCGTAGTCTTGCGTGCATCCGCCCACGAGCCAATGGCTGGCCCGGAATCCCTGAAAGAGGGAGTCACGATAATAGTAGGGTGCCACACATTTGATTTCGGTGTCCTGCGTCTGGGGTGTCCAAAAGGTCTGTCCGTGGGGTTCAAGCACCGCCGGGAGGGTCTGCCCGTGCTCCTCCGAGCCTTTGCCATAACGCCCCACCGACCGTGTCACAGCATAGTCGGTGCCCACCATCGTGTTCACCGCCTGCGTGCGGTCCTTCCATTGTTGTTGAATGAGATAGTGTTCGTATTGTTTTTTCACGGCGGTCCAGGCATACCACGATTGTCCGGCAAACATTCTTTCGGCCTTCAGGCCTGTCAACGTGACCGGTTTCTCATTGTGCCAGAAGCCCACCATCACCCTGTCCTGCCTGTCACGACAGAACACCAGTTGCAGATTGGCAGCCATTGGCACAATCTCGTCCAATGGCCCAAGCACTGTTCCATCTACCTTATCAGCAGAGTAACCACTCTCCTCTCCCACTGGAGAAGGGTTGGGGGTAAGGCTGGAAACCTTCAACAGCGACAACAACCGATACAACCCCGTGTCATGTCCGAAGCGAAGGGTGGCCGCGGGAGTGCCGTGGTCGATGGCAGTATCCGCTTCGTCCACGATATTCTGCCACAGTCGGGCGGCACACTGGGCCGGAATGTCCATACTCTCCGCCCCCATACCGTTCTGATGCCACATGCGGGCGCAGTTCTGTCGGTAGACAGCCTCCATCTCCTCACGGGTGAAAATATCAAAGAGCGACACCTTCAGTCCCTCGACATCCTGCATGTCCGAAGCGATGGTGTGTAGTTCGGTCAGGAGTTTTGCGGGACTTTTCACCTTCGACGGGTCTTTGAAAAGGCTTGCCATCAGTCGGACGGGCGACACGCCGAGGGGCACCTGGGTCTCCAACAGCAATAGCATCTCGTCAGGAGAATCGTAGCTCATCCACCGCATATCAGCCGAATCAGTGGCCATATCGATATTGATGCCCGGCACCTTCTGCCCCATCTCGCCCACAAACGCCTCCATGCTCCGCCGACAACGGTTCACGACACTCGACCGAGCCTTGACCTTTGCACCGGCAGAAAACAGTTGAGGGAAACGGCCGAGCATGCGGTCGGCGATGTCGCGGTGCTGCTGCGCACCGAGTGGCGTGAGTTGTCCGCCATTGCCACGGGCATTGTCCCACACCCTCTGCAGGCGTTTGCGCACGCTCCTGCCTTTCCGGGTCAGGTTGTCCGCGTCATCAAACTGCCTCAGCACCCATTCATAACGGCTGTCACTCGGCAGCCATCGCGACCCGTGACGACCGTAATGGCTGATATAAAACGGTGTATAGCCTTCGGGCATTGACGCAAAGGCATCATTCTGCGGGACGGGATAGGCATAATAGACACCTCCCAACTGCTCGTTGGTTTTCTGTGCAAAGGCCGCCCAGACAAAAAACAGGGCAGCAGTGAGAAATAGAAGTCGCTTCATAGTTGTAGGACATCCGTTGTGGATGCTTATAGACATAACGAGAATTATTGTCCGAAAATTGTATTCATCTTAGACAGAAAGACAGAATGGATTTTTTAGACAGAACTACATAAAAGACATAAGGCTGCGCGAGGAAATATAAGACATAGTAACATAATAACATTTTCACTACTACAAATTACACTAATTACACGAATTCCATCACCGCTCATTAATTCGTGTCATTCGTAAAATTCGTAGTCCCATTATTGTTTTCATTGTTCTCATCTGTGGTTAATAACAACCATTGGATAGAATCATCGTTAATTAAAGACATAGTAACAGAATAACATTCTTACTACTACAAATTACGCTAATTGCACGAATTCCATCACCGTTCATTAATTCGTGTCATTCGTGAAATTCGTAGTCCCATTATTGTTTTCATTGTTCTCATCTGTGGTTAATAACAACCATTGGATAGTATCATCGTTAATTAAAGACATAGTAACAGAATAACATTTTCACTACTACGAATTACACGAATTTCACGAATTCTACCTCCGTTCATTAATTCGTGTCATTCGTGAAATTCGTAGTCCCATTATTGTTTCTCATTGTTTTCATCTGTGGTTAATAACAACTATTTGATATTATGTTATTATGTTACTATGTCTTTAACCTACTATGTCTCCAAATTACCATGTCTTTGATGTTATTCTGTCTACCGCGTGAGATGCCAGTCGATGCCCAAGGGATTGTCTTTCATCTGGACGACAAAGGGCAGCCAGCTCGTGGTATCTATCCACATTTCCGTACCATCGATGTCAGCCTTGACATGAATGAGGTTGTCGGTGCGGTCCTGCTCACGCCATGTGATGCCGTCATAGACAAATGTGTGGGTATCCATGAGCGTGCGGAGCGCATCACGGGAGACAAAGAGAAACGTGCCGTCGGCAGCATAACTCTTACCTGGACGATAAGGGCTATCCCAACAGAATCGCGTGGCATGCTCAACAGCGGTTTGGGGAATACGGTAAATGCAATCGTTGCATCTAACAAGGAGAGTATCCTTCTCCCATGAAAAACGACAGGACCATGTGCGATATTGACGGTTGAGCACAAAGGAGACCTTGGTATCTCCGTCCTTCCCACCTTCCCTGGAAGCTGTCGCTTCACTCATTGGCTCCTGTTGTTTATCCTTTTCCACAATCCTCACCGGCGGAATCTTCAGATACTGCGGACCGGATGGTTCTCCCCTCCCACTGGAGGGTCTGGGGGAGGCCCCCATCACCGGATACCTCCCCATCATCGCCCACACCAACCATGCCGACATCGCTCCGCTGTCGTCGTTGCCGGGCAGTCCGTCGGGCGTATCGGAGAAATGGTGGTTCACGATTTCGGACACACGCCGGGCACTCAGATCAGCCCGTCCGATGTAATGATAGAGGTAGGGCGTAAGAAACGACGGTTCGTTGGCCACATTGTAATGGCCATTGTCAAAGAAGGTGTCAAGACGTTGCCGGAAGGCAGAATCCCCCCCACAGAGTTCTATCAGAGCAGGCACATCGTGCGGAATACTCAACGAATATTCCGCCGAGAGGGCCTCGTAGAAGAAGGTGTCCCACCAAGCGATATACCACGGTGCGACCTTCGTATCAGGCTTATAGGGGATACGAGGATGGAACACCTTCGACTTACCCCACACCACAGAGTCCAACCACCGGCCCTCAGCGTCGCGAGGCAGGATAAATCCGCGCATGCCCTGCCACTCGTAGTCGCCTCGCCATAGGTTGCGCCAGTTGCCGGAACGCTGAAGGTACTTCCGATAGAGGTCATCGTGTCCGAGCCGACGGGCCACCTGTGCGATGCACCAGTCATCGAAACTATACTCCACGGTGCGTGTCCCGGCCCGTGGGATACCATAGGGCACATAGCCCAGACGGTTATATTCCTCCAGGCCGCCACGTCCTTCTTTCTCGTCATCCTCGGGCGGCACCTCCGCATCCTTGATCATCGCCTGCAACGCCAACTCATAGTCGATGCCTTGAAGTCCCCGCGCCATTGCGTCGGCTATGACCACCTCGGCATTAGAACCACCCTGCGTGCGACCGTTGCAGTCGCCACTACGGGCATCGGGCATATAGCCCTCGTGCTGATAGATGTTGAGCAACGACCGTATCATCGCCGCGGCATGCTCGGGATAATAGTCCATGAGCAATGGGAACGACGTGCGGTAAGTGTCCCACAGTGCGTAATAATCGTCGTAGTAGTCACCACCCTGCCACTTCGGGTTCTCGCCGGTCTTGTCCACGGGCATGAGCAAGGTGTGGTAGAGGGCGGTGTAAAACATGCGCATCTCCTTGTCGGTGCCATGATAGGGCACGCGGGCAAGCATCGTTTCCCATTGGTTTGCCAACGTCCGACGCTGCTTATCGAAGTCCTGCGCCACGATGTTGCGGCGGGCCTGGTCAATGGAGACGTAGGAAATGCCCACCTTGACATGAACCACAGGACGACCGAATCCCACCTTAATATAATAATGTTCCCCTCGCTGCACATTCTCAAACGGCACATCGCTCTGCAGCGAGAAGTACACCTTGTAGGCATCACCATTGTTCCATCCGCCACGCACCGAGGTATAACCGCTCACCTCCTGCATACTCGTCACTTCGACAGCAGAGCTTACAAACTGTTGTGCCTCACGCTTGTTGGGTATGGTGTCCATACCAAGAAAAGAGGCAACATCTATCAGTAGTCCTGTCGCCCCGCTGAAACGATAGAGCGCACAGCGGTCGGAGGCGGTTATCTCCGTGCGGATGCCGTTGTCGTAGGTGCAGGTATAATAACCCAACGCCACCTGTTCCGATTGCCGGCGATAACCATAGACGGGCACCTGCACCACCTCGCCCGAAGGCAGGAGCAGTCCTGTGCCCACAGGATGATCCGCCATCAGGATGGGCTGGATGAGCACATTGCCATACTTCTGTCCCCCGCCCGTGCCGCTCACATGGGTCTGCGAAAAACCTTTCACCATTTCCGGTATCGGTGCCCAGCCCGCATTGGGCATGGAAACGGCATCCGGCCCGGGCTTCGCCATACCGAAAGGCGCACACGGCCCAATGAAAACGCGCCCCAATCCGACGCTACCGATGCGGGGATCAACACATCCTGCCAATCCATTCGCAACACAGGGGCTGAGCCAAAGCCACACCATGACTATCCATACCATCTTTCCGTACATACACATATCATGAGAAATAACATCGGGCGGGCCGTCATGGTCCGCCCGATTTGGTTCAACTATTTCTGCCTATCTCTCCATCAGAAAGGGGCAGCATATCGTCCTGAGACTTAATATCCAGCGTTTTGTTCCCAGTTGGTGTTACTGTTCATCACGCCTGTCGGGATGGGGAACACCCTGCAAGTCTTGTCAAAACGTGCACTGGGGAATCCTTTCTTATGGAATCCGAACTCGTCTTCCCATGTGCCGAAACGTATCATGTCGTTGCGACGCCAATGCTCGTCGAGGAACTCTCGTCCACGCTCGTCGAGGATATCCTGCAACGAGGGAGCCTGGGTAAGCAGCGGAGCATTAACGTAAGAGCGGATCTGGTTGAACAGACTCATCGGTGTGTCGCCATTGGTGGCCGTAGCGCCACGCGTAATCGCCTCAGCCTTGGTGAGCAGGATGTCGGCATAACGGAAGATTGGCACGTCGTTGCTCTGGTTGCGGGAGTGGTTCACGTAGTCGTCCTCGCCGGGATAGAACTTGATACTCTTCCATCCCTGATTCCATCCGTTGACATCCTCGCCCACGTTGAGGTCGCGGTCTTCGCTCACCAGCGTGATCGTCTTGGTCACAAACTGCGGATCACCTTTATAGGTCCAGTTCTCCGATGTAGGCTCGTAGGTCGTGGGGTCATACTTCTTGATATATCCGCCGATGACCACATCATTGCGGTCGTCGCCCTCCAGACTGAAGAGGTCGGCATATTCCGGCGTCATGGCAAACACACCGGCAAAGGAGTTACCCGTCTCCCAACCATAATAGGTGGAACCGGTATTGGCCTTCTTCCAGGTGCGGAAGCGCGCATAGGTCATTCCCTGACGTGAGGTAGCATCATAAGGCATGGCATAGATGAAGTCTTTCACCTTATAGCTGTTGTCTGGGAAGAACTTGGCACGATACACATTTGCAGGATTTGTGCGCTGGGTAGACGTCAGGTCGAAGAGTCCGCTGTTGATAATGTCGTCACAATATTTCACACAGTCATCCAGCTTCTCGTTCTGATAGCTTGCAGCATCATAGGCTGTCACATCGCTGGCTGTATAGACAGGCCAGTTGATATACAGCTTTACGAGCAGTGCCTCGGCCATCCATTTATTGGGCTTGCCATAGGTGGTCTCATCGTTGGTATCCTTCAGATAGGGTATCACAGAGAGAAGTTCGCTCTCGATAAACTTAGCCACCTCGGCACGGGGCTTACGCTCGACCACCTCGTCAGCTTCAGGAATCTTGTCAAGGATAGGCACGTCGCCATAACTATCCATCAGGATAAATTCGAAGAAGGCGCGCATGGCACGTGCCGGAGCTATCACGGCAGAGTCGGCACTCTCTCCACCGAGGTCCACGATGATCTGATTAGCCTTGGAGATGCCGCCTGCCAGTCCCTCAAAGTGGCCGATAGCCGGGTCGTCGGGGGTGAAATTATGGAGCGACATGTTGCTGTAGTTGTGGTTGTCCACATAGTTTCCAGAGAAGCTCTCACCCACATATTCGTCTGAGGAGAGACTCATACATTCGTCATAGCGACGGCCGAGCAGTCCGGAGAACGTGTAATAGATGTCGGCCATCTTTGCCTCGAGGGCTATTTCGGACGACGGATAGGCGGTGTATTGCGAGTTGACATCTACATCCAGATTGGTGCAGGCGCTCGTCATGCCCAGCACACCGGCCATGAACATTAACTTAATATTTGTTTTCATAATGTTATTCATTTAGAAGTTTACTTTCAGACCGAGGATGATAGAGCGGTTGTGGGGGAAGCGGTCGGCCCGCCAGTCCATACCCGGAGTCAGTCCACCGAGGCTCACCTCAGGATCCACACCCTCATAGCCGGTGATGGTAAACACGTTGTTGACCGTGCCATACACCTGCAAAGCATTGATCCATCCGTTAAAGAGAGACTTGTCGAAGGTGTAGCCCAGAGACAGCGTAGACAGTCTCAGGTAGCTTCCGTTCTCCAGATACCGGTCTGACGGCGCATCCGAATACGAGTCGTTGAAGTTTTGCATGGTGGCAATTTCCTTCAGCACATTCTTTCCGGCAGCCACATTGGCCACAGTATTATACTGCGCACGCATGGCATTGAAGATCTTGTTGCCAAACACTCCGGTGAAGAAGGCTGTCAGACTCCAGTTCTTATAATTCAGGGTATTGTTCCATCCCATGGTGAGTTTAGGCTGTGCACTGCCCACGATGGTGCGGTCTTTATCTGTCGGGGAGTCGGTCGTCTCGCCCGTACGCTCATTGGTTGTCTCGTCATGAACATAGAACAGGGATTTTCCATCTTCGCTGAAGCCCGCAAACTCCCACATATAGAAGGTTCCGATGGGCTGGCCCTCCATGATGCGCTGCACCGTGTTGGTAGAGAAGCCCGAGAGATTGGGGTTGGCCAGGTCGATGTAATCCACCGAATAGGTCTCGTTAGACAGTTTGTCTACGGTGTTCTTGTTGTGAGCCAGGTTCAGGCTGGACTGCCATTGGAAGTTCTTGGTCTTCACCGGAACGGCATTGATGGTCAGCTCCACACCCTTGTTGGTGATATCGCCCACATTGGCATTCATCCATCCATAGGGGTAGCGGTTGGTCGAAACGGCGTATCCATAGATCAGGTCAGAGGTCTTCTTGTTGTAGTATTCGATGGTACCGCTCAGCCTGCTGCCGAAGAACGAGAAGTCGAGTCCGATGTTAAACATTCCTGTCTTTTCCCATTTCAGATCAGGGTTGGCATTCTTGTTGGCAGCCAACGTGCGATATTGCTTGCCGTCAGTATAGGTAAACCATCCCGAGGCTCCATAGGTCTGAATGGCAGAATAGGCATCAAATCCCAGAGAGTTACCACTCACACCATAGCCCACACGCAGCTTCAAATCGTCCAGCCAGTTTTTCGCGCCGGCCATAAACGGCTCCGAAGAGATGCGCCAGGCGGCACTGACAGACGGGAAGGTTGCCCATCGGTTGTTGACACCGAAGGCCGAGCTACCGTCACGACGGAGCGTGGCCTGCAGGTTGTAACGGCTGTTGTAACTGTAGTTCACACGTCCGTAGAATGAAATCATGCGAAGGATAGACTCTGCTCCGATGCTCAGTCCGTCTATTCCGTCACTTCTGCTGGCATACGACATGTTGCTATATCCCACCTCGTCATTATAGAAGTTGTATACCGTTGTGCCGAAACTGTCACCGTCGCTCTCCTCTTCCCAGGAATAACCGGCCATCAGTCCCAGGGTATGTACCTTGTTAAAGGTCTTGGTGAAATTACCAAAGGTCTCGAAGATCTGCTTGTGTCCCTGCGCAGAGGTACGTGTTGCGGCACCATTGCGGAGGTCGGTCTGCGAGTTGGTGCTGTTGTAGGCACTGTATAAGTTCTGCTTGTTGTTATAGGTATAGTTGAAGGTCCAGGTAAATCCATCGATGATCTTCAGCTCTGCCTTTGTCGTCAACTGGAAGCGCCGGCGGGTATTCTTCATCCGGTCCTCGTTGATCATCGCCAGCGGGTTGTAGTATTGTGAGATACTTGCATCGCCATACCAGCTGCCATCTTCGTTGTACACAGGATTGGTGGGAGAATAATAGTTCATGGCATCGCCTACGCTGGCTCCTTCTGCATTCCATGCCACCGAATTGAAGCTGCCCTCACTGGCATTCAGTCCCAGGGCAAGGTTCAGGTGATCTTTCAGCACTGAGGTCTGCACGAGGGCACGCCCGTTCAACCGACGGAAGTTGGTGCCGATGATCGTGCCCTGACGGTTCATATAGTCGATGCTGGCATTATAGCTCGTATTGCCATGACCGCCGCTGATGCTTACATTATGGTTGTGGGAGATACCGGTGCGCTGCACCTCATCCTGCCAATTGGTGTTGGCTCCTTCATCGTTGGGAAGGGTCACTCCATTGTCTGCAGCATACTGTCTCAACTCATCGGCAGTCATCATCTCCAGATTTTTGAGCACATTGTCGAAAGCCACATACCCGCTGTAGTTCACGCTTGTACGGCCCGACTTGCCTTTCTTCGTCGTGATGATGATCACACCGTTGGCAGCCTTCGAACCATAGATGGCGGTAGCGGTGGCATCACGCAGCACGTCGATGCTCTCGATATCGTCGGGTGACACCAGACTCAGGTCCATGCCGGGCACACCGTCTATCACATAGTAAGGCTCCATGGCCGCGCCTGTACGCAGCGACGAGGCACCACGGAGGGTGATGCTCGGCGTTCCGCTCGGATTGCCGTTCTGGGTGATGGTCAGGCCGGCCACCTTACCCTGCAACAAAGAAGCCGGATCGGTATATACACCTTGGTTCAGGTCTTTGGCCTGCACGGTGGTGATCGACGAGGTCACGTCCTTGCGGCGCATGGTGCCATAGCCCACGACCACCACCTCGTTGAGTGTCTTGTCATCTTCTTTCAGCACCACGCTCTGGCCCGGAGTAATCACCTGGTCAGTATAGCCCACATAGGATACTTTCAACTTTGCATTCTTGCGCGTGGTCGTCAGCGTGTAGCGTCCGTTGGCATCGGTCACGGTTCCATTCGTGGTACCTTGCTCCATGACGGTCACACCGATGAGCGGATCGCCGTTGGCATCCGTGATGGTGCCACTCGTCTGGCTCTGTGCCAGGGCTACGCTACTACAAAGCAACAAGGAGGCCGACAATACCGCTGTCCGCACCCCCGTCTTCATACGGTTTCGAACTTTTAACATAATGTGTTATTTTAAAAATGATAGGATCAATTCATATTTGCGTGCAAAGATAACACTTCATCATTACAGCCGCGTTACAACGTCATTACCAGTTGGTTTCTACAGCCAACTTGCAATCACGGACATTCTTCGACCAGGTGTCTAAACCTTGGGTTGGGATAAATCCCTCATCCCGGCAAGGGCGCAGGTCAAACACGTTGTTGGGATACTTCGTCACCCTCACGCGACGAAGCCTTACATTATTATAATATACGTTGTTCACCTTGCCGTAGGTGTCGCCCCCCACAAAACATCCGTTCTCGCTCGTGGCGAAGATGTTGGAGAAGTAGATGTGGCTCACCTCGCCACAGCGTCCCTGCGTCTCGCCCTTCGGAAAACGCCAGTTGGCATCCTTGTTGTTGCCGTCGGCACGCGGGTAGGAGGTCACATAGATAGGCTCGGCCTTGCCCCACCACACGTCGCTCCACAGCCGGAGGTCCATGATGATATTGGAAAACGACACATTGGTCACCGTGCCCTCGTCGCGGTTCTGGATGCCCAGTCCGCGGTTGCTGCGGGTGATGACGCAGTTGTCGATAGTCACATTGTAGATGGAGTCCATGTTCTCCGACCCGATCTTGATGGCGCACGACCGTGAGGTCATGGTGCAGTTGGTGACGGTGATATCGTGACACGACCCATATTCGGCATACTCCCGTCGGTTTTTCAGGCAGATGCAGTCGTCGCCCGAGGTGATATGGCAGTTGGAGATACGTACATGTTTCGAGTGGTCGATATCGATGCCGTCGCCATTACGTATCTTCAGGTTGTTCAACAGGTTGATGCCATCGATCACCACATCCTCACATCCGATGAGGTGCACCGTCCAGTAAGCTCCTTCCATGATGGTCAGGTCGCGTATCTGGAGGTTGCGCACGCCGATGAGGGTCAGCACGTGGGGACGTGGGTCGAAGGTCGTCACAGGTTTCAGCTCGTAGCTGTCTTCCAGTTCGGCACCCATAAACCGTATGCCGTTGCCATGGATGGTGCCTCGTCCGCAGATGCGCAGGTTCTCGATATCCTTGGCCCACAGCCACATCATCCCCTCGCCTTCGTTGTCCTTGAAGGCGCTTTTGTGGTAGATATTCTCGTCGGGATTAGCCTTGAGCGTGGCATTCACGTCTAAAAAAAGTTCGATATTCGATTTCAGTTCCACAGGACCGGCCACAAACGTGCGTCCGCGAGGGAAATAAACCTGTCCGCCGCCCGCCGAAGAACAACTGTCTACAGCACGCTGTATGGCGGCAGCATCATCGGTGAGGCCATCGCCGACGGCACCAAAATCAATAATGTTGAACACTCTGATCTGAGCCTCCAACATCTGTAAAGGCATCAGGATAATTGTTAAAGTTAGTAAGATATATCGCATTAGGCAGGCTGTTACTGCTGCAAATATAAGGGATTTTTAGTGGCTTAACAAATATTTCATCGAGATTTTGTTACATAAAATCACATTTAGCAATATTTTTTTAAATTAGCTTTCCCGTGACAGACCCCGAAGGGGTGGCTCAGAGTACAGGAAACGGTCATCATGCGAGCCAGTATTGCGTTCATTGCGTTTATTGCGAGAGTACTTTTCTCACGGAAATATCGGAAACAACGGAAACACGTTCCGAGTGGATAAAGCCCGAAAATAATTAGTGAAATTAGCGAAATTCGTAGTTGATAGATTATGGCATAGGGTGAGCGGATTTCCGTTTCATCCGCCGACCGCTGGCGGTCCTTTGTGGAATCGAAATGTGCCGGATGGTTCTGTTTCTTCCGTTTCATCCGTTGTTCAAAAAATACAGTTGCGTTAATGGCGAGAGGATTTTTCTCCGCGCTGCTGCGCAGCATCCCAGAATATCCGGAGAATATCTTTTTCTATGGCTGGCGCGGTGGGAAATGCTCATCGCACAATATCTTTCTCCCTTGCTCCGCAAGGTTTATCTGAGAATATCTCCATTCTCCTTTTGCCACAGGGGTATATACCTGCAAGAGGGCTATGTCATTGCGGACTTGCACGGGGCAAGTCCCTACAAGAGCAAGAGTCCTGCCACCGTGTAGCGAACAGCGTAACCTCTGCGAAATTTCAAAACACCGCGCGAGCCTATCTGTGTCATCTGCGCCATCTGCGAGAAATTAAAATTGCGTTCATTGCGTTTATGGCGAGAGAATTTCCTCCGCGACACTGCGTGGCATCACAGAATATCCCTGCCTCCCCTTTTATTAACCACAGATGAGAACAATGAAAACAATAACAGGTCGTGGCTACAAGCAGCAGTCCATCGTGTAGCGAACAGCGTAACCCTCTGCGGAATTTCAAAACATCGCGCGAGCTATCTGTGCCATCTGCGACATCTGCGAGAAATTAAAATTGCGTTCATTGCGTTTATTGCGAGAGAACTTTTCTCACGGAAACAACGGAAAACCGTTGTTCTAAAAACCACCGCGTGAGACCATCTGCACCATCTTGGACCACAACTACTATTTCGTCAAAAAACTTCAAAAATTTAAATCGCCCTGAAACTTCCTGTCAGATGCATATCCCCCACTCCCCACCCCTCGAAAAGCACCCTCAAACACACTTTTTCATCAAAAAAACAGGCCATCACACCATTTTTCCATCACCTAAAAGCCAAAAACGCAGCAAGAAAAGGCCTCTTTCGCATCGCGATTAGATAGTTATCGCAAGACGATTAGATAGTTATCGCAGAACGACTTTTACGCAGAAATCATAAAACATTGATTACCAAGTAATTACAAAACTCGGTTTTTCGCCAGTTTTTCGTCCTCCTCCACCTCTCGTTTCGCTCACGGGGCGTTCTACGAACGATATTCCGTTTTTTTCAACAACATTTATGCAGGGGTATCCAGATGCCATCCTTTCCACCTTTTCCAGATATGTAGAAATCTACGACGCGCCCGCTCTTCGTCCCCCACTAATACTATTTTGTCCCCTACCGATACTATTTTATCCACCCCTCAGACCATTTTATCCACCAAAACAGGGTGTAAACGCCTATGGCACAACCTTTTCACACAATCGCCACACGTCCATGAGAGGGTGCAGGATATACACCTTCTTATGCACATTATGTTATAATTGAGCGCACTATTAGTAAAAGGGTGTTGTAAGTTTAAAATAATTATAGTATCTTTGCCTCAGAATTTGAATACTACCAAATAGTAATTATATATAAGAAGTATACGGTTTTATCGCAACCAACTTCTACCATGAAGTAGAACCCTACCTGCCTGGGCAGACAACGGTGCGTGGAGCATCACTACCCTACTAACAGGTGTTAACTCAGCCGCTATGGTCATTCCTGAGACGAAACTGCCATCTTGAGTTTGTACACATAGCAGTACTTTTACGTAACGACTTAAAACAAATTATCAGTAACGATTCGTTTTCGTCAGCTCTTGCCCTTACCGATATGGGTTGGGGCTGCATGAGGAACGGGCTATGAGAGTAAAAAAAGTTCAAGACTATGCTAAAAAATTCAGAGATTTTCAGGTTTCTCACGACAAAATTTTTGACGTGTGATTGTTGACAGCGAAGCCTTCAGAAGAAGGAATATCGAGTCATAAGAAACAACGTTGATAACTCCAGACTAAGGTACTATATTACACAAGTGATTCCATGATGTAGGGGATAATAGCCTCCAACAGGAAACGACCGCCACGTCAGGACATATCAACTGCTAAAGGAAACAACAAGAATATGAATATAACATTTTTACCAAACAGGTTTACACATAGCTTCAACAAGATTTCAAACCATCTCTGGAACAAGATGGAAAACCTGCGCTATTTGACCTGCATCATCTTCATCGCCACCTTTTCGGGCTCCCTATACGCCCAGTCACCTACGGTAGAGCAGTATAAGACGACCGACCAGTGTTACATCAAGATTTACCAGGCATTGACAACAGCTGATGCCCGTGCCCTCCGAGCTACCATCGACACTGCTGGCTACACGAATATCAATCTTTCCACTCAGAGTGGATATAAGCTGACAATGGCAGACATGGTTCTGCTGTTCAGACAATACAGCCCCAGTGCAGACGGCAATCATCCTAATGGAGACGGTACCAACACTACTGGTAACGCCGGCGACTATTTCCCAAGTGTCATTCCGATGTATACTTGCACCACACTGAGCCTAAAAGATGCTGATTTGGCAGACGAATGTTTTAATTCAGTGTCAGGTTCGACAGACTATGGCAATTATATTGGGCATCTTATGGGCTTAACAACCCTCACCTGTTCGAAGACGGCCAAAGGCCCGGACATGCGAGGCACCAATGTCCAAAGCACACTGCAATCGATGATTATCCCCAAGCTGGGTACTTCGGACACAGCCGACAAAGCTACGGCTACCGTGGGTATGTTCACCGGTTTCACCGCCTTGACCTCCATCGACTTAAACACCTGTGCCAAAGGTGATATTCCTGCCAATGCTTTCCAAGGCTGCACCTCCCTGTCGACGGTCAAGATCATGACAACAGGTTTACAGAATATTGGAGCCTATGCTTTCCAAGGTGACACAGCTCTTCACAAAGTAAGCTTTCCCTATGGTCTGACAACAATAGGTAATCAGGCTTTTGCCAATTGCGACCTAACACAGCTGACATTTCCCAACACACTGCAGACCATTGCATCTCAAGCATTTCTGAGTAATGTCAATCTGAAAACAATTAAATTTCCAGCAAGTGTACAAAGCATCGAATCCGGTGCTTTTAACAACAACAAAAGCTTAGACAACGTGTACATCCTCGGCGAGAACACCAAGGCTGCCGCTAATGCTTTTATTACGAACATGACCTGTGACGGTTTCGACTATAACAATACGTACACAACAGATGCGGATTATCAAGGCAAATTCTCCAAAAACCATTGGAGAAAGCCAGATACAAACACAGAGGGAACAAGGTCACCGGTGTTGCTCCATGTGCCCAACACAGAGACGGCTCGCAAGCGTTACCTCAACCCCTTTATCTATTTTATAGATGACTCGGTAGCGTTAGAAGAATTGAGGGCAATCTATGTGGACTATGGCAACAAGACGATAGACTACAACACCTTTATAGCTCAGCGCACCACATGGCATGACACGTGGAGTCCTAAATATCCAGGTAATACAGTTGACAACTATGTACAGCAAATTTACTCATATATGCTAGCCAGATATGTGGACCCTGCGAAGAAGGTTGAGATTACGAAATCAGATGGCACAAAGGACTCTGTTGATTATTGGGTAACTATCCGTCCTTGGGAACTTGACGAAAATGGCAACCGATACCCAAAACAGGACGCAAGCAACCAATTCAACGCACCTGTAAGCTATTCAGAGAATACAGCCTATGCAGGATGGAACCAGTTTCTGCTTGCTGCCCCTGATGCATATTCAGTGAGAGACAGCGTGAAGTTTACAACTCTGACTGATGACCATTGGTATTCCATGTGTCTGCCCTTCCCGATGACCCGTGCCCAGATCGACGAGGCTTTCGGTGGAGCCACGGAAATATGTGAATTTACCAAAGTCGTGAAAGAGACCGACGGAACCATCACGTTCTACTTTACTGAGAAAGCCACCGTTGATGCCAGCGGCGTAGCTACCAAGGCTCACCATCCTTATATGATTCATCCAGAGTTGAAAAGTGTGGACATGCCTGCAAAATCGGCAAGCGAGAGGGTCATCTACGATGCCAACTTAGCTTCAGCAAAAAGTATGTACCCAAGCAAACCCACTGATGCATCCAACATTGTCAAAGTAGACTTTATCGACAAGACAGATTCTACTAACGTGGTAACTCATGATAACGCCTACACCTTCTATGGCAATGAGAGCGACAGTGTGAACATACCAGGCAACCGCTACTTCTGGGCATGGAACGAAACCCAGAATATTGGAAGTTTCTTCCACTCCTCAACGACCATGTCTAAGGACATACCTTGGACACCCTACACCGCCATCGTGCGCCCCGAGGGTACAGACTATGTGGCTGCGGCCAAGGGCAACATGACAATGCTGGACTGGATAGACGCAATGAACGAGCAGCCCACAACAAGGATTGTCGTGATTCAAGCACAAACGTCCGAAACATCAGACAACAACAAGGTATACAATATCAATGGACAATATGTCGGGGACACTCTCACGGGACTTCCCAAGGGATTGTATATTGTGAATGGAAAAAAACATCTCATTCGATAAACTACTTAAATTCATGTTGAACACAAAAGAAATAGTAAAATGAAATCAAAAACAAAGTATTCACAACCATTTACAGAAATGATCACCTGTACGACCACACATATTATATGTGCGAGCAACCAGAAGACCTGGAATCTGGGTGATCCCGTCGGACCCTACGCAGAGAGTGGAGACATAAAAGAAACCGACGGTACAAATTTTGACGGGTGGACAGTATCTGCTAAAAAGCAAACCGCAAACTGGGATAATTGGTAAACGGCTGGTTCATATAAGCTAACAACATCCAAACTGCTAACATCCCCCTCCTCGTGAGGGAGCCTGACACAAATAACCCAACCCTACCCGTTGGTTATATTTAACCTGATAATACAACATATATCTTAACGAAAGGCCCTCTGTTCATGCAATACAACCTGCATGAACAGGGGGCTTTGCATGGAGAGGGTATTCTTTTAGATTGTGCGGACAAGAAGGAGGGCTGACAAACGGAAACACTGCCCAGACACACTGTCGTGACAATGCACAACGGCGCGACGGTTGCAACGTTTGCACGCCACACTCCACGAAAGAATATTTATTCTCTATAAAAATACAAGAAATTAACAAGAATATAGCCATAACCATCAAAAATATACAATATTGTTTGGATAATCGAGAATAAATAGTTAATTTTGCAACGTAATTAAGAATAAAAATTCAAATTATGAAAATCAAAGACCGAAGACTGGAGGCCATCAAAATGATTATTTCCAGCAAAGAGTTGGGTAGTCAGGAAGATGTACTGGCCGAACTGAAGCGTGAAGGATTCACCCTGACACAGGCCACACTGAGCCGCGATTTCAAGCAACTGAAAGTGGCAAAGGCCGCCAGCATGAACGGCCAATATGTGTATGTGTTGCCCAACGAGACGATGTACAAGCGTGTGCGCAAGCCACTGTCGGCCACAGAGATGATGCAGACCCCTGGGTTTCTGTCGATCAATTTCTCAGGAAATATCGGAGTGATCCGAACACGCCCTGGCTATGCCAGCTCCATCGCCTACAACCTGGACAACAATAATGTGCCGGAGATATTAGGCACTATTGCAGGAGACGACACCATCTTTATCGTTCTCAAAGAAGGAACAGACCGGGAGGCCGTCATCCAAGGACTGAATGAAATTGTAGAATTTTAGAATAAAACATGGAAGAAGTTAAGGTCATGGTGGCCGACGAGAGTCATATCAAATATGTCGACACCATTCTTACAACAATTGCAGAAGCGGCTAAGGTGCGTGGCACAGGTATTGCCAAACGTTCACCAGAATATGTAGCCACAAAGATGAGAGAAGCCAAGGCGGTCATTGCCTTGCAAGGCGAGAAGTTTGCCGGCTTCAGTTATATTGAAACTTGGGGTAACAAGAAATATGTCACCACATCGGGACTGATCGTGCACCCGGACTTCCGAGGTATCGGACTGGCCAAGCGCATCAAGAACATGACGTTCACATTAGCCCGTGTGCGCTGGCCTCACGCAAAGATTTTCTCGCTCACAAGCGGATCGGCGGTGATGAAGATGAACACGCAGCTGGGGTATCACCCCGTGACGTTCAGCGACCTCACCGACGACGAAGCGTTCTGGCGCGGATGCGAGGGGTGTGTGAACAAGGATATCCTGCACCGCACCAACCGGAAATTCTGCATCTGCACCGCCATGCTCTTCGACCCCGAAGACCACCTTCCCGCCAAACTGCCGACGGAAGTGGTGGAACGCTTCCGCCGGATAGACTCGCAAGGAACAGACAACGAGTAGGCCTGTTCCAAGGAAAGGGATTGAAGGAAAACCAACAACGTAGCAGAAACTACCAGAGTTAACAAAGAAATATAGTAAATTAAATATAATCATCATGGTCGACACCAAGGAGATTGCCCATGTCTTAGGCAATCGGACACCCTTCCCACTGGGAAGGCTTGGTTAGGCCTTAGAGGGAAAGGAATTGAGTATGAACAAGAAAGTGGTTGTCGCCTTCAGTGGCGGATTGGATACATCATACACGGTGATGAAGCTCGCCCAGGACGGATGGGATGTTTATGCAGCATGTGCCAACACCGGAGGGTTCAGCGAAGAGCAACTGAAGAATAACGAGGAAAATGCGTATAAGCTCGGTGCCGTGAAATATGTGACACTCGACGTGACACAGGAGTACTATGCTAAGAGTCTGAAGTATATGATCTTTGGCAATGTGCTGCGCAACAACTGCTACCCCATATCGGTGTCGTCGGAGCGTATCTTCCAGGCCATCGCCATCGCCCGTTATGCCAACGAGATCGGTGCCGACGCCATTGCACACGGATCGACAGGTGCCGGCAACGACCAGATCAGGTTTGACATGACCTTCCTCGTGATGGCACCGGGAGTGGAGATTATCACTCTGACCCGCGACCACGCGCTGTCACGTCAGGAGGAGGTGGACTTCCTCAACAAGAACGGATTTTTCGCTGACTTCACCAAACTGAAATACAGTTATAACGTAGGTATCTGGGGCACAAGCATCTGTGGTGGCGAACTGCTGGATCCGACACAGGGACTCCCCGAGGAAGCCTATCTGAAACATGTCACCGCCAAGGACGAGGAGACGGAGCTGCGCATCGAGTTCAAGGAGGGCGAGATAGCTGCCGTAAACGGTGAGAAGTTTGACGATAAGATCAAAGCCATACAGAAGATTGAGGAGATTGGTGCCAGCTATGCCATCGGCCGCGACTGCAACGTAGGTGACACGATTATTGGTATCAAGGGTCGTGTGGGCTTTGAGGCAGCCGCACCGATGTTGATCATCGAAGCTCACCGTTTGCTGGAGAAGTCGACGCTCTCGAAATGGCAGCAGTACTGGAAGGACCAGATGGCCAACTGGTATGGTATGTTCCTGCACGAGAGCCAGTATCTGGAGCCGGTGATGCCCGACATGGAGGCTTTCCTGCAGAGCTCACAGCGTCATGTGAACGGCACAGCCATCCTGAAGCTGCGTCCCTATGGTTTTCAGACGGTGGGCGTAGACTCTGACGACGACCTCACGAAGTCGAAGCTCGGTGAATATGGTGAGATGCAGCATGGCTGGACCGCCGAGGATGCCAAGGGCTTCATCAAGATACAGTCTACTCCGCTGAGAGTGTTCTACGGGATGCACCCAGGAGAGGAGAGATAAAGCCCCACCCCTCCTCCCCCCACAGGGGAGGGAATGGATTATTTCCAAGGGATGGGAAAGCGCGAGGCCTATGATGAGCGATGATAGCCTATCAGGTTCCATCACCTCCTATAACAGCCTATCAGGTCCTATCACCTCCTATCACCTCCTATAATAGCCTATCATCCCCTATCCCTATCACCCCTATCACCCTGCAACTTTCCCCAACCCTCTCCCGTCTAACCCACAAATCATCTAAAACATCACAACAATGGCAAATGGTAAGAAATTAGTGAGGTCAAGAAACAGAGTGTTGGCAGGAGTGCTGGGAGGTATCGCAGATTTTCTGGATGTCGACCCCACGGTGGTGAGAGTGGTATATGCCGTGCTCACGGTGTTCACCGCTTTTAGTGGAGTCATCCTCTACCCCATACTTTGGTTGATCATACCAGAGGAATAAAAACAAGAATATGATAAAAATTGGAATACTTGGAGGAGCCGGATATACAGCGGGCGAACTCATTCGCCTGCTGTTGAACCATCCTCAGGCAGAGATTAAGTTTGTCAACAGCGAAAGTAACGCCGGAAACCTCATCACCGATGTGCACGAGGGACTCTATGGCGAGACAGAATTGCGGTTCACCTCGGAGATGCCATTCGACGAGGTGGACGTGGTGTTTTTCTGTTTCGGACATGGCAAGAGCGAAGCATTTCTCAAAGAACATGATGTGCCCGCCAGCGTGAAGATCATCGATCTGGCACAGGACTTCCGCGTACACCCCACCCCCAATACGGAGGGGAGTGATTTGACCGACACACCTTTGGGACAGGCAGACGACAATGCTCAATCGCCGCTGCCCATTGTCGGGAGTGTCAGGGGCGAGGCGGTCTACGGATTGCCGGAAATCAACAAGGATGCCATCGCGAAGGCCAACTACATCGCCAATCCCGGATGCTTTGCCACTTGTATCCAGTTGGGACTGTTGCCTGCCGCCAAACTGAAGATTATTAATAATAATGTGAGCGTGAATGCCATCACCGGCAGCACGGGAGCCGGCGTGAAGCCCGGTGCCACTACCCATTTCTCATGGCGCAACAACAACCTGAGCATCTACAAGGCATTCAACCATCAGCATGTACCGGAGATTTGCCAGAGCCTCAAACAAGTGCAGGGCTATCTCGATGCTGACATTGACTTCATCCCCTATCGTGGTGACTTCGCCCGCGGCATCTTCGCCACCGAGGTGGTGCGCACAGACATGGACCTCGACACCATCGTAGCAGCCTACAAGGACTTCTATAAAGACGCCTCTTTCACTCACTATGTGGACAAGGCGCTGGACATGAAGCAGGTGGTGAACACCAACAAGGCTCTCGTGCACTGTGACAAGGTGGGCGACAAACTCCTCATCACCTCGTGTATCGACAACCTGCTGAAAGGGGCTGTGGGACAGGCCGTGCAAAACATGAACATCATGTTTGGCATCGACGAGACCGCAGGACTGAGGTTGAAGGCGAGTGGGTTTTAGCCTACCCCAGGAAGCCTCTCTCGCCCCTCCAATAGGAGGGGAGCCTGCTGCAGGAGGCCACGCACGTTGCAAGAGTTTGACACATTATTAAATATATAACAGGTATTGGCCAATAGATAGAATGATGTAGACTACCATTGAATGGTATCAACCTTGATATAAAATGGTGTAACCATCAGTAAATGGAATCGACCATATATAATAGGTTAGCCATGATATAAAAAGGTATTGACCATATCTTAAATAGCATTTACCAGTAAATTAGCCATAGCATCCCCAACGTCCCGAATGGCACTCTCCTCTTTCGGAGGGGTTTGGGGGAGGCTTTCTGTTTTCGCTTATGAACTTATTCGACGTTTATCCCCTTTTTGACATTAACATTGTCAAGGGAAAAGGTACAAGAGTGTGGGACGACAAAGGTCAGGAGTATCTCGACCTTTACGGCGGACATGCCGTCATCAGCATCGGACACTGTCACCCCCACTACGTAGAAATGATGACCCACCAACTGAACCAATTGGGATTTTATTCCAACAGTGTCATCAACACGCTCCAACAGCAACTGGCCAAGAAGTTGGGGAAAGCAAGCGGATATGAGGACTACCAGTTCTTCATGATCAACAGCGGTGCCGAGGCCAACGAGAATGCACTAAAGCTCGCCTCGTTTACCAACGGACGTACACGCGTGCTCTCCGTAGACCATGCCTTTCATGGCCGTACATCGTTGGCCGTAGAGGTGACGGGCAACCCGAAGATTGTTGCCCCTATCAATGCCAACGGACACGTGACCTTCCTGCCGATGAACGATCTCGATGCCTGGGAGAAGGAACTGGCGAAAGGGGATGTATGTGCTGTGATATTGGAGTGCATACAAGGTATTGGCGGATGTGTGATGGCCACACCGGAGTTTGCGCAGGGGCTGGCTGCCGCCTGTAAGAAATATGGCACCATCCTTATCTGCGACGAGATACAATGTGGCTATGGGCGCAGCGGAAAGTTCTTTGCCCACCAGTGGTTAGGCATCAAGCCCGATCTTATCACCGTGGCCAAAGGTATCGCCAACGGCTATCCCGTGGGTGGACTACTGATCTCACCCGACTTTAAACCGGTATATGGGCAGTTGGGTACCACGTTTGGAGGCAACCATTTAGGTTGCACAGCAGCATTAGCCGTGCTTGACGTTTTCGAGAAAGAGCATTTGGTGGATAACGCCCATGAGGTGGGCGAGTATTTCATTGCTCAACTCAAGGAGTTGCAGAAGATTCAGCCACACATCACAGAAATTCGTGGACGAGGCTTGATGATTGGTGTGGTACTTGATATTCCTCACAAGGAAATCCGTTCGAAGCTGATACATGAGCAGCATGTTTTCACAGGCTGCGCCAGCACGAATATCCTGCGCATCCTCCCACCCCTCTGCCTGACAAAAGCAGAAGTGGACGACTTCATCTACAGACTGAAAAGAGCGTTCGAGGAGTGAGAGTGAAAGATTTTTTGGAGTTAAAGAAGTTAAAGGACATTACCTTCAAGAACAGGACACATCTATCGTTTGTCCTTTAACTTCTTAGCGAAGCGATAATTTCTAAAACTCCTTTAACTCCAAAGACAACCGACAGACATCTGTCCTTTAACTTCTTAACTTCTTTAACTTCTTTAACTCCCAAAAACAACGGACATTTGTCCTTTAACTTCTGAGCGAAGCAATAACTTCCTTAACTTCTTTAACTCTCCCAAAAAACTTCTTTAACTCCAAAAAATCCCAAAATATGAAAATCTCCGTTATTGGTGCAGGTGAGATGGGTGGCGCATTTGCTGCCGGCCTGCTGAAAGGGACACTGTTTCAAGCCAACGATATCACAGTAGCCAACCCTCACGAAGGTAAACTCACGAAGTTTGCACAGTTGGGAGCCAGCGTGACAACAGACAACAAGGTTGCCGCAGATGGTGCCGACTTTGTAGCCATCGTAGTGAAGCCCGGCGTGGTGAAATCTGTGATTGATGAAATCAAGGACGAACTCGATTATAAGAAGCAGACCATCATTAATATGGCAGCCTCCATCACCATCGACCAACTGGAAGAATGGTTGAAGAAGGACGGCGAGGTGCCAGAAATCTTCCAGGCTATCCCCAATATCGGTATCGAGGAGCGGGCCTCTATGACCTTTATTGCTCCCAATGGAAAGGGTGCCGCGAATATCAACAAGGCGAAGGATATCTTCGACGATCTCGGACTATCGATGGTGACCAATGAAAGTTTGCTTTTCACCGGTACTGCGATGGCCGGATGTGGCATCGCTTATGTAATGCGGTTTATGAGAGCTGCCACAGAAGCTGGTGTGGAATTAGGTTTCAAAGCCAACGATGCGAAAGATATTATTGTGCAGACTATGAATGGAGCCGTAAAGCTGCTTCAGGCCAACGGCGGACATCCCGAAGCTGAGATCGACAAGGTGACCACACCCGGCGGAATGACCATCAGAGGACTCAACGCGATGGAGAAAAACGGATTCTCCAATGCCGTGATTGAGGGCATCAAGGCTTCGCTGAAGAAGTGAGGATAAAAAGCCTCCCCCGACCCTCCAGTAGGAGGGGAGTGCTATATGGGAGATGGGATGTGAGAATAAGAAGCCTTCCCACCTGTGAGAGGGGAGTAATTACCGGAGAGCGCAAGGAGAGCCCCTATATAATATAGGTGGGGCGAAATGTTGTGGAGGAGATGAAAATTATTCTCGATGATGCCGGCAGCATATCCTGCAGCTCTCTATTTAATTTTTGTGTTTTCATTATTTCTTTGTAACTTTGGCCCGTATTAAAAAACAAGACACTATGGAAGAAGAAGCAATCATACAGATAGGCCATCGCCTCAAAGGATTGCGCGAGGTCTTGGATATTCCCGTGGAGAAGATGGCCACACTATGTGGTATCACACCCGAAGAATATCTGCAGATGGAGGAAGGTACGGGGACAGGTTATCTCCACGTGAGTCACCTGCAGAAGATATCCAAAGAATATGGTATAAGCCTCGACGAACTACTGTTTGGAGAGGAGCCACGAATGAACGCCTACTTCATTACCCGTAAGGGAAAAGGTCAGGTGGTGGAACGGCGTAAAGCCTATAAATACCAAAGCTTAGCCAGTGGCTTTCGGGGACGAAAAGCAGACCCGTTCTATGTGGTCATAGACCCCAAACCAGAAGGGACGCCTCTGAGTAAGAGTTCACATGCCAATCAAGAATTTGACATTGTCATTGGTGGTCAGCTGGAACTGACCCTGGGAGAAAAGGTGCTTGTCCTCAACGAAGGCGACAGTATCTATTTCGATTCCACACAACCCCATTGTCTGCGTGCGCTCAACGGTGAACCCGTTTCACTGATAGCCATAATCTTCTAAGCACAAGAAACGAGAATACAACGATGATAGAAAGATTTCTGACGCAGACCCACTTCACTTCGGAGGAAGATTTCAAGAAGAACCTGCACTTCAAGATACCCGAGAATTTCAACTTTGCCTATGACGTGATGGATGCGTGGGCTGAGGAACAACCCGACAAGGTCTGTATGATATGGGCCAGCGAACGGGGAGAAGAAGTTTACACCACATTTGGTCAATTTAAGGAACAGACCGATCGCACGGCTACCTATCTGCAGAGTCTCGGTATAGGCCGTGGAGACAAGGTGATGCTCATACTGAAACGTCACTACCAGTGGTGGCTCGCTATGATGGGACTTTGCAAATTAGGTGCCATTGCCATTCCAGCCACCCACATGCTCACGGCAAAGGATATAGAATACCGCAATCAGAGGGCAAACATAAAAGCCATTGTCTGTGCCAACGATGAATATGTGACGACACAGATTGCGCAAGCCATGGCCGACAGTCCGTCAGTGAAAGTGCTGATTGCCGTCAACTCTGCCGCACAAGCCAATCATCCCGTGCCAGAAGGATTTCACGACTGGCATAAGGAGTGGCCGGAAGCCCCGGCATTCCAACGCCCCAAGAAGGTGAACGACAACGAGGACACCATGCTGATGTATTTCACCAGCGGAACGAGTGGCGAACCTAAGACTGTGGGACACGACTACCTCTATGCACTGGGGCATCTGGCAACAGGCGTATACTGGCACAATCTGAAAGAACACAGCATACATCTCACCGTGGCCGACACAGGATGGGGCAAGGCCGTATGGGGGAAGCTCTACGGACAATGGCTGGCAGGAGCAACCGTGTTTGTCTACGACCACGAGAAGTTTACTGCAGAGAAAATTATGCGGGCCATGGAGAAATACCATGTCACCTCATTTTGTGCACCCCCGACCATCTACCGTTTTATGATACAGGAAGACTTTGCCGACTACGACTTGTCTGCCCTCGAATACTGTACTACGGCGGGTGAAGCCTTGGAGCCGGCAGTCTTTGCCAAGTTCTTTGAGAGAACCGGACTGAAGATAATGGAAGGGTTTGGACAGACCGAGACCACGATGACGCTGGGAACCTATCCGTGGATTAAGCCCAAGCCCGGATCGATGGGGAAACCCTCGCCACAATACGATATCCGGCTGCTGCGACCAGAAGGGACAGACTGCGAGGACGGAGAGAAAGGCGAAATCTGCATCGACACGCACACAGGCAAACCCATCGGACTTTTCAAGGGATATTACCGAGACGAGGAACTGACCGAGAAGGTTTGGCACGACGGCATTTATCACACCGGTGACCTGGCATGGAGAGACGAGGATGGTTATTACTGGTTTGTAGGTCGGGCCGACGATGTCATCAAGAGTTCGGGCTACCGCATCGGACCGTTTGAGGTGGAAAGTGCACTGATGACACATCCTGCTGTAGTGGAGTGTGCCGTGACAGGAGTTCCAGACCCCATACGAGGCATGGTAGTGAAAGCCACTGTCGTGCTGGCCAAGGACTATGAGGGAAAAGCCGGTGACGATTTAGTCAAAGAGTTGCAGGCCCACGTGAAGCACGAGACCGCACCCTACAAGTATCCTCGTATCATTGAATTTGTGAAAGAGTTGCCCAAGACCATCAGCGGAAAAATCCGAAGGGTGGAAATCAGGGCCAACGATGCCAAGAAGCAATAAGAAGAATTAAATAATAAACAATAAACATTATATCATAAAGGTGAATGGTGGCCGAGAAGAGGCATGCCATTTCTCAGAATTGTAAGGAGATAGAGCATGAAGAACAAAGAGACAGAAAAGACCGCCAAACGCACATCTGTCAAGAAACGCATTGTGGTCAAGGTGGGCAGTAATGTGCTCACCCGCGACGATGGCAAAGTGGACGTGACTCGTATGTCGGCCATCGTAGACCAGATTGTGTGGCTGAAAAGAAACGGCTACGAGGTGATACTCGTGTCGTCGGGTTCGATGGCCTGTGGCCGTAATGAACTGAAAGTGAACCACAAACTTGACAGCGTGGAGCAGCGACAACTGTTCTCCGCCATTGGTCAGGTGAAATTAGTGGGGCTCTATTATGACCTTTTCCGGGAATTTAATTTCCATGTGGGGCAGGTGCTGACCATGAAGGAGAGCTTTGCCACACGTGGGGAATACCTCAATCAGCGGTCGTGCATGAGTGTAATGCTGGAAAACAATGTCATACCCATTGTCAACGAGAACGATACAGTGAGCGTGACCGAGCTGATGTTTACCGACAATGACGAGCTTTCCGGCCTCATCGCCTCGATGATGGACTGCGACACACTGATCATCCTGACCAATGTCGACGGCATTTTCAATGGCGATCCCAAGGAACCCAACACCCGAGTGATTCCAATTGTAAACTATGACCACGACCTGAGCGAATATATTCTCGACACGAAGAGCGGGTTTGGACGTGGCGGAATGATCACCAAAGCCCACATCGCCAACAAAGTGGCCGACGAAGGTATCAAGGTGATTATCGCCAACGGAAAGACCGACAACATCCTCATCAACCTTGCGACACGACCGCAGCACACCATGCACACGGAGTTCAGGCCCAATCCTAATCCCACTTCAACCGTCAAAAAATGGATTGCACATAGCGAAAGTTTTGCCAAAGGTATCGTGCATGTCAATGCCAAAGCTGCCGAGGCGCTGCGCGGAGACAAGGCTGTGAGCCTGTTGTTGGTAGGCGTGACGACCATTGAGGGTGAGTTTGAGGAAGGTGATATCATCAGTATTGTAGACGAAAGAGGTAAGCTTGTGGCTGTAGGACGAAGTGCCTACGACTCAGATGAAGCCGTGAAGAATATCGGCAAACACGACCTGAAGCCCCTCATCCACTACGACTACATGTATATGGAATAAAAAAAGAAAGAATCATGGCATTGGAACAAATATTCAAAAACGTCAAGAAGGCCAGCAAAACGCTTGCCCTGATGACTGACGAGAGATGCAATGAGATACTGAATCTCGTTGCCGACGCCATAGAGAACGAGACTGTGGCTCTGCTAAAAGCTAACACCCAAGACCTGAGTCGGATGGATCCTAAGGACCCGATGTATGACCGTCTACAACTGACCGAAGCCCGGTTGGAGGAGATTGCCGACAACATGAGGCAGGTGAGCCAGTTGCCTTCGCCGTTGGGTCACGTACTCAAACACAGAGTTCTGCCCAATGGTCTGGACCTGAAGCGTGTCAGTGTGCCTTTTGGTGTCATCGGCGTTGTGTATGAAGCCCGCCCGAATGTCACTTTCGACGTGTTTGCCTTATGCCTGAAAAGTGGCAATGCCAGCATCCTGAAGTGTGGCAAAGACGCCATCGACTCCTGTCAGGCCGGGGTGGACTTGATTCGCAAAGTATTGGAACAGGCGAATATCACCCCCGACATCGTGGCCTTGCTCCCTGCCACCCATGAGGCTACGGGCGAAATGTTGCAAGCTGTGGGATACATCGATTTATGCATTCCGCGTGGCAGCAAGCGTCTCATCGATTTCGTCCGTGACACCGCCAAAGTGCCGGTCATCGAGACTGGAGCAGGCGTAGTGCATTGTTTCTTTGACAAAGAAGGCGATGCTACGATTGCACGTGACATTGTTTTTAATGCCAAGACGCGCCGTTGTAGTGTCTGCAACACGCTCGATTGCCTGATTATCCATTCCAAACGATTAGCCGACCTGCCAGAAATCTGTAGTACTTTGGCCAGCCGCGAAGTGATTATCCATGCCGACGAGCGCGCTTTCAACGCTTTGAAAGGCCATTATCCCGATCAGTTATTAGTGCCTGTAGCCAATGATGACGAGTGGCACACAGAGTGGTTGAGTCTGCAAATGGGCCTCAAGACCGTCGATAGTCTCGAAGAAGCGCTCGACCATATCGACACCTACGGTAGTGGCCACAGCGAGAGCATCGTCACAGAGAATCAAGACAACGCCCAGAAGTTCCAGACAATGGTCGATGCCGCCTGTGTCTATGTCAATACGCCGACGAGCTTTACCGATGGTGCCCAGTTCGGACTCGGTGCCGAAATCGGCATCAGCACACAGAAACTCGGTGCCCGCGGACCTATGGCCTTGGAGGAAATGACCACCTACAAGTGGCTCATTGAAGGACATGGACAAATCAGAGCATAACCCACTCCACCATTAATCTGCCCCCATTCCATCCATTTCACCCCCACCAACAAACCAACTTACCACCAAACCAACCCACCCAACAATGAAAACATTCTTTCACGTAGAAGATATCGGAGACCTCAACAAGGCACTCCAGGAAGCTAAAGAAGTAAAAAACAATCGTTTTGCTTATCAGGATTTGGGCAAGAACAAAACCTTGCTCATGATATTCTTTAACAACTCGCTGCGTACTCGCCTCTCCACCCAGAAGGCCGCCATGAACCTCGGCATGAATGTAATCGTGCTCGACGTAAATGCCGGTGCTTGGAAACTGGAGACCGAACGTGGCGTTATCATGGACGGCGACAAGAGTGAACACCTGCTCGAAGCCATTCCCGTGATGGCCAGCTACTGCGATATCATTGCCGTTCGCTCGTTTGCCGGACTCACCGACCGCAGCTTCGACTATGCAGAGACTATCGTCAACCAGTTTGTACAACACTCCGGCAAGCCCGTTGTAGCTATGGAGACTGCTACCGTTCACCCGTTGCAAGCCTTTGCCGACCTCATCACGATAGAGGAACACAAGGAGACCAAACGGCCGAAAGTGGTGCTCAGCTGGGCACCTCACTGCCGTGCCTTACCCCAGGCCGTGCCCAACTCGTTTGCCGAATGGATGAATGCGGCCGACGTCGACTTCGTGATTACCCACCCCGAGGGCTACGAACTCGACCCGCAGTTTGTGGGAAATGCCCGTGTAGAGTATGATCAGCACAAAGCATTGGAAGGTGCCGACTTCGTCTATGCCAAGAACTGGAGCTGCCCCGGCGTGACCAACGCTGCCGATTATGGCAAGATTATCAGCAAGGACATGAGTTGGACCATCGACACCGAGCACATGAGTTGGACCAATAACGGCCAGTTCATGCATTGTCTTCCTGTTCGTCGCGGGCTCATCGTAACCGATGATGTCATCGAAAGTCCTCGCAGCCTCGTTATTCCTGAGGCCGCCAATCGTGAGATTTCGGCCCAGGTGGTGCTCAAACGAGTGCTTGAGAGCCTATAATACCTCTTTTTTCCCCTACATCATTCAGCCCACTTTGCATCGTCATAGCAAAGTGGGCTGAATAGTTTTCATACCTTTAGGATGCTTCTAAAGCTGGATATTGTAGTTTTTTAAACAAGAAAACAAAGGAGGTTACACAAAAAATCAGTAGCTTTGCACCCGATAAAAAATTACAAACAATGATATCTTTCGAATGCGATTATAATAATGGGGCACACCCCAAAGTGCTGCAGCATCTGCTGGAAACTAACGAAAAACAGAGTCTTACCTACGGTTTCGATGAGTGGAGCGAGGCTGCCAAGGAGAAGATCCGGAAGGCCTGCAATGCTCCCGACGCAAAAATTTGGTTTCTTTCGGGTGGCACACAAACCAACGCAACGGTTATCGATGGGATATTAGACCACTATCAGGCAGTCATCACCGCAGAGACTGGACATATCAACGTGCACGAGGCTGGAGCCATAGAGTTCTCCGGACATCGGGTCATCGCCCTACCCTCTCATCAGGGACTGATGGATGCCAAGGAGTTGGAAGCATACATGGACTGGTTTGTCCATGATGAAAGTACCGAGCATCTGGCCCAGCCAGGAATGGTCTATATCACCTACCCCAGTGAGTTAGGTACTATTTATCACAAGGATGAACTGGAAGCCATCTATCAGGTGTGCCAAAAGTATGACCTGAAACTCTATGTTGACGGTGCCCGTTTGGGTTATGGTCTACATGCTGAAGGTGCCGACATTACCCTGCCGTGGCTTGCCGCCCACTGCGACGCGTTCTATATTGGTGGCACGAAGGTGGGTGCGCTTTGTGGGGAGGCTGTGGTTTTCCCACGCGGCAATGCTCCCAAACATTTCTTTTCCATCATCAAGCAGCACGGCGCATTGATGGCCAAGGGCCGACTTATTGGATTACAGTTTGATGCCCTGTTCACCGATGACCTCTACTTCGAGATTTCCCGCCATGCCATCGAAATGGCTATGCGCATGAAAGCCATGTTTGTGGAGAAAGGATGGGAGCTCTATCTCGACTCACCCACCAACCAGCAGTTTGTCATCCTGCCCAACGAGGTGGTGGCACGTCTGGAGCAACAGGTACAGTTCACCCATTGGGAACCAGTGGGTGACAGTCATTTCCTCTGTCGGTTTGTAACCAGTTGGGCAACGAGTGAGGAGGATTTGAAGACGTTGAAAGGCATTGTTGATAATGCGTGATGCAGGGAGAAGGAGGATAAACGGGAAGGAGGATGGGCCGGCGTAGTACGCCGGCTTACAGCCCGAGCAAGGACGGATGAGGGGGGAGAAGGATTAATTGATAATTGATAATGAATAATTAGGCTGGCGCAAGATAGACGATGTGATCTATTTGAGGTGCCGGCCTAATTGTTAATCATGAATTGTGAATCGTTAATCATGAATTGTGAATTGATAATCATGAATTGTGAATTATGAATTATCAATTATCAATTATTTCAATACTGATAGTTCCTTACCAATCTTGATGAAGGCGGCAATGCAGCGGTCGAGCTGGTCGCGTGTATGGGCTGCGGAGAGCTGTACACGGATGCGGGCCTCACCCTTCGGCACCACGGGATAATAGAAACCGGTGACATAGATGCCCTCATCAAGCAGTTTGGCGGCATACTTCTGGGAGAGCGGTGCATCATAGAGCATCACGGCGCAGATGGCACTCTGAGTGGGTTTGATGTCAAAGCCCGCTGCCATCATCTTGGTGCGGAAATACTCCACGTTCTCCACCAACCGGTCGTGTAGGCTGTTGTCTTTCTTCAACATCTTAAACACTTCAAGGCTCGCCCCAATGATAGAAGGTGCCAGCGAGTTGGAGAACAGATACGGACGGGAACTCTGACGCAGCATGTCGATAATCTCCTTGCGTCCTGTGGTAAATCCACCAAGTGCACCACCGAAGGCCTTGCCCAGTGTACCCGTGTAGACATCCACACGACCATAGGTCTTGCACAGCTCGCTCACGCCATGTCCCGTGGTCCCCACCACACCAGCCGAATGGCTCTCGTCGACCATCACTAGGGCATCGTATTTTTCTGCCAAATCACAAATCTTATCCATCGGAGCCACATTGCCGTCCATCGAGAACACACCGTCGGTACAGATGATGCGGAACCGCTGCGTCTGTGCCTCCTTCAGACATTGCTCCAGTTCCTCCATATTGGCATTGGCATAGCGATAGCGTTTAGCCTTACAGAGGCGCACTCCGTCGATGATGCTCGCATGATTCAGGGCATCCGAAATGATGGCATCCTCCTCGGTGAGGAAAGCACCAAAAAGTCCGCCGTTGGCATCAAAGCATGCCGCATAGAGGATGGTGTCCTCCGTGTGGAAATATTCGGAGATGGCAGCCTCCAACTCCTTGTGAATGTCCTGCGTACCACAGATGAAACGCACCGATGACATACCAAATCCACGCCGGTCCATCATGCGCTTGGCACCCTCTATCAACCGCGGATGGTTAGAAAGTCCAAGATAATTGTTGGCACAGAAGTTGAGCACCTCCTTGCCTCTTACCTCAATAGCTGCTCCCTGCGCACTCTCAATAATCCGTTCCTCCTTGTAAAGTCCTACCCTTTTCAACTCAGCCAAACTCTCGCTGAGATGCGTCTTGATTGTTCCATACATAAGATTTAAATTTAAAGTTACCTATGGCAAAAATAAATCATTATTTCCAACAGCACAACGGAAGATATGTTATTTTTTGAAAAAATAGGGGTTATAATTCACTTTTTATTCAATTTCTATTGATTCTATCAAGAAAAAAGCTTTAATTTGCAACTACCATTCTAACATTAAATTTAATAAAACACAAGTATGAGAAATATCCTCGTTATTGGTTCGACTGGGCAGATTGGCTCTGAGCTGACAAGGGAATTGCGACACACTTACGGAGGTTCGCACGTCGTAGCAGGATATATCCAGAGGGCTGAGCCTAAGGGAGAATTGCTCGACGGTGGTCCGTCGGCCCTGGCCGATGTCACCGATTGCACCATGATAGCCCAGGTGGTGAAAGACCATCACATCGACACCATCTTCAACATGGCGGCCTTGCTCTCCGTAGTGGCCGAATCCAAACCCCAGATAGCCTGGAAGATTGGCATCAACGGATTGTGGAACATTCTCGAAGTGGCCCGCGAGACCCATTGCGCGGTATTCACCCCGAGTTCCATCGGCTCGTTTGGTCCTACCACTCCCCACCTACTCACCCCGCAAGACACCATACAGCGTCCCAAGACCATGTACGGCATCACCAAGGTCACCACCGAACTTCTCAGCGATTACTATTTCCTGAAATACGGCGTCGATACACGTTCGGTACGCTATCCGGGCGTCATCTCCTACGTCACCCCGCCGGGTGGCGGCACCACCGACTATGCCGTCGACATCTACTATGCCGCCGTGCGTGGTGAGCGATTCACCTGTCCGCTCAAAGCCGGCACCTACATGGACATGATCTACATGCCCGATGCCCTCAAAGCCACGATGACGCTCATGGAGGCCAACCCCGACCGACTCGTCCATCGCAATGCGTTCAACATCGCCTCGATGAGCTTCGACCCCGAAGCCATCTATGCCGAAATCAGGAAACACGATCCGCAGTTTGAAATGGTCTATGACATCGACCCGCTCAAACAGTGCATCGCCGACAGCTGGCCCGACCGCATGGACGACCATTGCGCCCGCGAGGAGTGGGACTGGAACCCCACCTACGACCTCGCCTCCATGACCACCGACATGCTGGAGAAGCTCTCGGTCAAACTAAACAAATAAGAACAACAGCTTTTAGAATCGTTCGATATTGCCCAATCGGTCGATACCCCGGTCTATGCCGTGAGACTATCTGTTGGACCGATTGGACAAATCAGTCCTGGGGCATTAATCCCCAAATAGCATCCCTACTATAAAAAAGATGAAAGTTGTCTCTCAACTCATAAAGATATCATGATGCAAAAACATGATATCTTTTTGTTTTAAGAGAGTTAAGATAACGAGTCTGTAGCCGACAGGAAGACTGCAAGAGTGAGTTTTTATCAGGGGAAGGTAACGACCTTCTTTCCATTGTAGGTTTGGACGGTGAGGATGATAGGGGTGTTCTCGGGCAAGGTATTCAGGGGAATGCTGACGTATGACTTGGCGCTGTAGTACTGTGGCACACCATTCTGACGATGGGTGAGCACAAGACGCAAGGCAGCAGCGGCGCTTCCGGTAGTGCGGGAGGTGTCTTGCGCCAAACCTACCGTCTGTTTCGCATCCGTCCCATCTGCATTGCCCGTCTTCACCACCAATGCCAGATTCAGGTATTTCCCATTAGCGCTGATCCACGAACTCTCCAATGTCAACGAGTCACATTGCAAAGTGTCGACGCGCCCCGTAGGCACCCAGTTCATCACCGGCACCTGTGTCACGGTCACTGGTGTAGAAGTCTCTCCCGATTTATTATGATAGAGCAGAGCACGATAGATAGAGTCTACCGCTGTTGCCCACGAAGCCTGTGCATGCGGCTGGAGCATCACCGTATCATTGTCATCGGTCACGGCATAGTCCATCTCACCAGAGGCCACGGTATGTATCTCCGTAAAGTCGGCACGAAGATAAGAATAGGGTCCGTCGCCCGACTCGTAGTTTTCCGTCGTACATCCCACCAGTAGCATCGTCCCAAGCCATCCACCCACGGCGGCAGCCACAATCCTCCCGCGCAAGGCTCTCTCTGCGTAGGAAAGAAAACGGACGTGCATCTGGATACGGCGCTTCATGGGTCAGACTTTGAGGAAATTGATGGCAGGATTGGCATACATCGTCAGGATGCGCTCATGGAGATAGGGCATATCCGCATGGGGCATCTGCACCTTGGCCAGCTGTCCCTCGACATATTTGTCGAAGAAAGCCTTGTCCTCCGCCGTGTAGTGGGCTTCATATTCCGTGGTGCCCTGCAGTTCATCCAAGGCAACATAATTGCAGGGATAGAGCTGATAATTCCGATGAATATCATGGTCGATATACTCGGCCACCTTGGCGAAAAACTCCTCTTTGGGCAAATCGGCAGGCAGTTGGCTGAGATAATCGTTCAGGCAGGGCGCACAATGATAGTGCACATGCCCCTTGAACCCATAGATACCGGTCTGCATGGAGATGAGGTCATCCTGCGGACCCTTCTTCCAGTTCTCGTCATCGCGTTTCTGTTGGAGTTCCTGTGCCTTGAGGTAGTCGCACGGGTCATACTCGTAGGAAATGCTCAGCGGCACGATATTCAGCTCCTTCAACCTCTCGGCGGGCGTTCCCTGACCGGCCATCGCCATCATCTTGAGCACAGCTTCCGACGTGCGGTCGTTGGAGTCCTTGGCCCGTCCCGACCGTTGTGCAATCCAGATATTCTCCTTCTTCTCGATGATGGCGAAGTGCATATATTCCGACATCAGTTTGCTGGCTATGAGCATCTCTCTGAGGGGCAACCCACGCTGCACGATGAAACTCTTGTTCACCCTCACCAAGTCTTTCACCCAGGGCAGTGCCAATAGGTTATCGCCGATGGCAATCTCACAGGTCGTGTCAAATCCTGCGTCAATGAGCAGCACATCGAGGATGCCCGAATCGAGCACAATGTCGCGATGATTACTCAGGAAGGTATAGCGTCCTGTGGGCGAAATGGCGGAATAATCCATCTCACACCCCTTGGCGGCCTTGGCCAATATATCCTTGATAAACCCATAGCAAAATGCCTTCTGAAATTCCAGATTGGTCTTGCACGCCTTCATCTTCTGGGCTATCGCCTCCATCGGCACTTGCGGATAGAGGTATTTCACGACAGTCTGAAACTGCGGGTTGGCCAACAGCCGGTCGTAAGCCTCCGGCAACTCCTCCGGCTCAAACGGCCGGATGGCATCAAATTTGGATAGTTGAGTGTTCATAGCAAGTTGTTTAAGGCCTCTCCAAGCCCCTCCAAAGGAGGGGGTGTCAGATTACCGAAAATGCGTTTCCTACGGTAGTATAGAACACCCCCTCCTTTGGAGGGGCTTGGGGAGGCCTGAGCTTAAAACTGATTCTCCACAATATCGCTCAACACCTCTTTGATGTCGAGTCCGGCGGCACGCACCTGCTGCGGGATGAAGCTGGTGGCGGTCATGCCGGGAGTGGTGTTGATCTCGAGCATATTCACCACGTCCTGACCCTCCTTATCCTTGGTGATGATATAGTCTATGCGAATAATGCCGTTGCAATGGAGGATGTCGTAGATGCGACTGGTCTCCTCTGCCACCTTCTTCGCCGTCTCGGGAGACATGCGGGCGGGCGTGATTTCCTGCACCTGACCGTTGTATTTGGCATCATAGTCGAAGAACTCGTTGTTGGTCACCACCTCGGTGGCAGGAAACACCACGGTCTTCTCCGAGGTCTTGTAGCATCCCACGGAGATTTCCATGCCTTCCATATATCCCTCGACCATCACCTCGTCGCTCTCCATGAAGGCCACACGCAGGGCAGGAGCCAGCTGGTCGGCATTCTTCACCTTGGACACGCCGAAGCTCGAGCCGTCAGCGGAAGGCTTCACGAAGACAGGCATGCCCAGCCGTGCCTCTATCTCGGCCTCATCGTAGCTGTCGCCACGGCGTAGCAGGATGCTGTCGGCCACCTTCACACCAAACGCGCGGAGGTAGTTGTTGAGCACATACTTGTCGAAAGTCATGGCCTCAACGAGTACACCACTGGTGGAGTAAGGCAGGTGGATGAGGTCAAAATAGCCCTGCATCAGTCCGTTCTCACCCGGTGTTCCATGAATGGTGATATAGGCATAGTCGAAGACCACCGCCTTGCCATCCTGTCCGATAAACGAGAAATCGTTGCGGTCGATGGGCGCGATGTCGCCATTGTCGAATGCCACGTGCCAGTCCTGACCCTTCACGTCGACGATATAGATGTTGTAGCGTTCCTTGTCGAAAAACGAGTAGAGTCCCTGAGCCGAGCGCATCGACACATCGTGCTCAGACGAATCGCCTCCGCAGACGATGGCGATATTTCTCTTTAAATCATTCATAAGCGATTTTATTATTGTATTCTTAATTATTCCTTTTGTATTGACGCGTCATTTCCTGCATCGTCGACATGTCACTCGGCGAAGGTATCGGCCGTGGTGCCCTTGATAAATGCCCGCCACTTCTCGATGAGTCGGGAGAAATCCTCGGGCCATTCGGAGTCGAAGTCCATCTGCTGCCCTGTCGTGGGGTGCACAAAACCGAGCGTCTTGGCATGCAGCGCCTGACGGTTGCAGAGTTTGAAACAGTTCTGGATAAACGCCTTATAGGTGGTGCTGCGCTGCCCGCGGAGTATCTCCCTACCGCCATAACGCTCGTCGCCGAAGAGCGGATGCCCGATGGATTTCATGTGGGCGCGTATCTGATGGGTGCGTCCTGTCTCGAGGATGCACTGCACGAGGGTGACATATCCAAATCGCTCCAGCACATGATAATGGGTCACGGCGGGCTTGCCGATGTCGGAGTCGGGGTCAAACACTTTCATGCGCAGCCGGTCTTTGGGGTCTCGCCCGATGTTACCCTCGATGCGCCCCTCGTCTTCCTTGGGGTTGCCCCACACCAGCGCGTTGTACGACCGGTGGGTGGTCTTGTTGAAAAACTGTTTGCCGAGCGCTGTCTTCGCGTCGGCCGTCTTGGCCACGACGAGCAGTCCGCTGGTATCCTTGTCGATGCGATGCACCAGTCCCACCTCGGGATCGTTGGGGTCAAACGACTCCAGGTCTCTCAGATGCCATGCCACGGCGTTGATGAGCGTGCCATGGAAGTTGCCGGCTCCGGGATGCACCACCATGCCGGCCTCCTTGTTCACCACCATCAGCGCATCGTCTTCGTAGACAATGTTGAGTGGAATTTCTTCCGGCTTGATAGACGACTCGTGCTTCGGGCGGTCGAGCATCAGCGTGATAACGTCTAACGGGCGCACCTTGTAATTGCTCTTCACCGGATGTCCGTTCACAAAGATACACCCCGCGTCGGCCGCTGTCTGTATGCGGTTGCGGCTGGAGTGCTGCATCTTGTCAGCCAGAAACTTGTCGATACGCAGCGGTGCCTGACCGGCATCCACCTCCACCTTCCAGTGTTCGTAGAGTTGTCCGTCGCCACCGTCAGCCTGCGGAGCCTCCTCCATCAGGTCGTCGTCTTCGAGCAAATCGATATCGTCAGTGATGTCTGTCATTGATTGTTTGTCTCGGTTTTAGTTGTGGGAGCAGCTTCCGGAGTGCCCTCCATCTGTTCGGTCGGAGGTTCTTTCACTTCCTGAAACTCGTCTACATCGCCCCCTTCGCTGAAGTTGTCTTCTTCGGGATAGGTAGGATCGACGTAATTCACGGAGTCGTTCACGTCGCGCATACCATTGCCCACCTGTATGATGAGCTGGGCATCGACGGGCACTTTGTCGCCATAGACCACGTGCTTGCCATTGACAAGGATGCCATAGACCCAGTCTTTCTCACCCGCGATAAACTCCGGCGTGCCGAGCTTGAAGCCCATCGCCGTGAGCTTGGCCATCGCCTCACGCAGCGAACTGTTGTCGATGACATCGGGCAGAGTGAGTGTAGGTGTATGGGCGGCGTTGATGGTGACATAGATCACATGTCCCGACTTCACGTGTTCGCCGGGTGCCGGCGACTGCTCAAGAATACATCCCGGCGGCAACCGCTTCACATAGCCCGTATCCACCACCTCTATTTCCAGATGGAGATGGTCAGCAACATCCTGCGCCTCCCCAATGTCCTTATGCAACAGATTAGGTATCGATATAGATTCCCCATGATGGGTATAGATATCCAGCCCCAGCTTGACCCCCACGGCAAGCAGCAGCACCGTGACAGCCATCGCCATCAGGTTGCCCCACAGAGACCAACTCTTGAACTTACCGAAGAAATCTGATAATGTCATCGATGCTATATTTTTCTACAAAGATAGTGCAATTCCGTCTAAAACCAAAGAATGTAACGATTATTTTTGGTGCGCTGCCTCATTTCGAGCATAGCGGCAACCCCCGTCGTCCAACCGCATCCCAACCACCGGCGGGTACCATGGATACACAAACTATCCTGTCAGTCCAACAGTCATCCGGGGGCTCAACAGGCGTATGGCGTGGTGAATACAAAAAAAACGTTTAGCAAGATTACTCCTCCATGCCAAGTGTTCTTTGGCAGAAAATGTGTATTTTTGCAAAACGCTACACAAAAGGAGTTGTTCCCACAGACACCATACAGAACAGTCTTATGAAAATCTATACGAAAGAGGAGGCACGTACAACAATCAACGAGCTGAGAATGGCAAACAAGGAGTTTGTGTTTATCATCAGTTATGACCAGACCCAAGCCTACATCACAGAAGTCTCAGACATGGACCACCATGACATCATGATGGCCTTCCCTCACTTTCAGAACATCCCCCACACCGTGCAGCCCACCCACAACCCTATAGAATGGCATGCGACACCTCCCGACAGAAGCCAATATGAGCAGAGCATCAACCTCGTCAAGAAAAACATCAAGGCCGGGAACAGCTATTTAGCCAATCTCACCTGCCAAATGCCCCTGCACACCAACCTCTCCCTGTGCGACATTTTCCTGCGTTCGCATGCCCGCTACCGATGCTGGGTGAGAGATCATTTCACGTGCTTCTCCCCCGAGACCTTCATCAGGATAGACCACGAGATCATCCACTCCTACCCCATGAAAGGAACCATCGATGCCACAACGCCGAATGCCAGACAAATTCTCCTTGACAGTTCCAAGGAGGCTGCAGAACACGCCACCATCGTAGACCTCATTCGCAACGACCTAAGTCAGGTGGCCGAGCAGGTAGAGGTAAGCCGGTACAGGTATATCGAGCAACTTACAACCCATCGCGGGAAACTGTTGCAGAGCAGTTCGGAAATCACAGGAAAGCTCTCCCCACACTATCAGCAGCATCTCGGAGACCTGCTTTTCAAACTTCTTCCCGCAGGGTCAATCACAGGAGCCCCGAAGCCCAAGACGACAGACATCATCCGTGAAGCCGAAAAATACGAGCGGGGATTCTATACCGGCATCATGGGACACCATGCAGACGGCAAAGTAGACAGCGCGGTAATGATCCGGTTTATCGATCAAGAAGACGGAAGGATGTATTACAAAGCTGGCGGAGGCATCACCTCCCGAAGCAATAACGAAGATGAATACCAGGAAGTAATAGAAAAAATTTATGTGCCGATTTATTGAAACAATACGTATGGAACATGGCGTTCCGACCAATCTCTCATATCATCTCAACCGCATCAGACGCACGCGCATGCACTTCTGGAACAGCGAAAAGGAGCTGAACGCCGATGAGCTTTTAGCCTCTGTCGTTCCCTGTCCCGGGATTTCCAAACTGCGATTTCTCTATGATGCATCCCATTTCTATGACATCGACTGCACCCCATACGAGATGCGGCGCGTAGACTCACTCAAGATTGTGAGCGATGCCACCATTGACTACCCTTTCAAACGAGAAGACCGTGATGATCTAAACCGACTTAGGACACTGCGCGACCAGTGCGACGATGTGCTGATCGTGAAAGACAACCATATCACCGACACCTCCTATACCAACGTAGCATTCTTCGACGGCCTGCACTGGATCACACCCGACACGCCCCTGCTTCCCGGAACACGACGAGAATACCTGCTCGATACTCAAAAAATAATCGAGGAGGAAATAACATTGTCAGACATTTCACGATTTACCCATCTCGCCATGTTCAACGCAATGATCGACTTGGGGGAGCTGGTAATACCCACCTCACATCTTATGTTGTGAAGCGGCTGATCATCCAGACACCACAGCCAGGCAGGGGATATAATGATTATAAAAAATAATCAACAAATCCTCACCTCTTCATCCTCTGCAAAGCTACCGCCGACAGACCACCTGCAAGACATTGGTAGCCCACACGTTGCAAAGCCCTCCCACCAACTTCGTATTCAGCTCATTGTCAGACAGATAGCCTATCATCCAACCTATCCACCCTATTGCCGTCATGATTAGGTAGTAATCGCAAGACGATTAGATAGTAATCGCACGACGATTAGGTAGTAATCGCATGACGATTAGATAGTATTCTCAAAACAACAAGATTTTCCCTATCATTCGATTAGCATTTTATCCTCTTTCGAATGCTATTCTGTCACGCACAAAAGATATGAAATTTTACAACAAATAAGCACATTTTCATATCATAAACGTGCAACCTCTCATAACGGTTTCTTCCATCAGAAGCATCACAATTTCACAGCTTCGGACATACAAACAAAAAGGGCGGGTGCGTCAAATTTCTTTGACGCACCCGCCTCTTGTCGTCTAAGACGGAACGGGGATATTACTTTCCGTGGTTCTCGTCAGATACAGTCAACTTCTTGCGGCCCTTGGCACGACGGGAAGCGAGTACGCGGCGACCATTCTTCGTTGCCATTCTCTCGCGGAAACCGTGCTTGTTCACGCGGCGACGATTGTGAGGCTGAAATGTTCTTTTCATTTTATTATGCTTATTTTAATTTATTATTGTTTCAACTTCAAAGGGCACAGATATCCCCGTTTGGGCTGCAAAATTACTCATAATTTTCGAAATAACAAAGAATTAAACGAATTTTCGCCCATAAATCGATGTTTTTTTATAAAATAGTAGTAACTTTGCAGGCGCAAAATCGACAATAACAAATTTAATAAATACACACAATGATCAATTCACAGGAAATCAAAATCGGAACATGTATCCGTATGGACGGTGGCATCTGGAAATGCGTAGACTTCCAGCATCGCAAGCCCGGAAAAGGCAATACCGTAATGAATACCAAGCTGAAGAATGTGGCTGACGGCCGCGTGCTGGAGCGCACGTTCCAGGTGGGCTTCAAGCTCGACGACGTTCGCGTGGAGCATCGCCCCTACCAGTACCTCTATGAGGACGGCACGGGCTGCATCTTCATGAACCAGGAGACCTTCGAGCAGATTCCCATTGCCAAGGATATGATCACCGGTGCAGACTTCATGAAGGAAGGCGACATCGTGGACGTGCAGACAGACACCTCTGACGGCACCATCCTCTCGGCCGAAATGCCCATCAAGACCAACCTCGTGATTACCCACAGCGAGCCGGGCATCAAGGGCAACACCGCCACCAACGCCACCAAGCCGGCCACACTGGAGACAGGTGCCGAGGTTCGCGTGCCCCTGTTCATCAACGAGGGTGAGACCATCACCATCGATACCCGCGACGGAAGCTACGTGGGTCGTGTGACAGAGAAATAAAAAGTACAGCCTTCCCAAGCCCTTCCCAAGGAGGGGATGGCAAGGACGGTACACCGACAGACCTCCCCAAGTCTCTCCAAACGAGGGGCTTGGGGAGGTTTTCCTTTTCCAAATCCAATCCTCCCATGCTCTCCCTACGGGAGTAATCTTATACCCCCTCCCTCGGAGGGGCTTGGGGAGGCTTCAAATCCTAAACCCTATCCAACTATGAACACAGCCTACGGTAGTAATCTGACATCCCCTCCCTCGGAGGGACTTGAGGCAGCCGCCTACTCCTTCATTATCCCCGTTTTCAACCGTCCCGACGAGGTGGACGAACTGCTCGATAGCCTGACGCGACAAACGTTGCAACGGTTTGAAGTCATCATCGTGGAGGACGGATCGCAGATGCCCTGCGATGAGGTGTGCCACAAGTATAAGGATCGCCTCGACCTCAAGTATTTCATGAAGGAAAACAGCGGGCCGGGCCAGAGCCGCAACTATGGTGTGGAGCGCGCCACGGGCGACTACGTGCTCATTCTCGACTCCGACGTGGTGCTACCCGAGGATTATCTGCAGGCTGTCGACGAGGAGTTGCGGCGCGAAGCGTGCGACGCCTTCGGGGGTCCCGACCGTGCGCACGAGTCGTTCACTCCCACCCAGAAGGCCATCTCCTATTCCATGACGAGTTTTTTCACCACAGGCGGCATCCGCGGCGGTAAGAAAAAACTCGACAAATTCTATCCCCGCTCGTTCAATATGGGCATCCGTCGCGACGTGTATCAGCAGTTGGGCGGGTTTTCCAAGATGCGTTTCGGCGAGGACATCGACTTCTCCATCCGCATCTTCAAGGCCGGATGCCGTTGCCGTCTCTTTCCCGACGCATGGGTTTACCACAAGCGTCGCACCGACTTCCGCAAGTTCTGGCGACAGGTTTACAATAGCGGCATCGCGCGCATCAACCTTTATAAGAAGTATCCCGAGAGTCTCAAGCTCGTCCATCTCTTGCCGATGGTGTTCACGGTGGGCGTGTTTTTCCTGCTCACGATATTCGTTATCGGCATCCTCGTGGGCATCTTCGTCGGCCCACACGTAGACCCTCCCTTCGGTCTGATGATCTGCACGGCAGCCCTTCTGCCCCTCGTGCTCTATTCGTTCATCGTCTTTCTCGACTCCGCCATCCAGTATCGCAGCCTCCGCATCGGGTTCCTCTCCATCCGTGCCGCTTTCACCCAGCTCATGGGCTATGGCTGCGGCTTCCTCAATGCCTGGTGGAAACGCTGTGTCCGCGGCCGTGACGAGTTCTCCGCCTACAACAAAAACTTCTACAAATAATTGAGAATTGATAATTTATTTGTTTTCTCTCCACCCCCTATCCCACCCTATCTGATCTTATAATCTCCTATCCAAATCATCAAAACGTTGGAAAAACTAACTATCAACAACTGGTCGGAGGCCGACCGTCCGCGTGAGAAGCTGGAGCGGCTCGGCCCTGCGGCACTGAGCGATGCAGAGCTATTGGCCATCCTCATCGGCTCAGGTTCGGCCAAAGAGAGTGCCGTAGACCTCATGCGCAGAATCTTAGGCGACTGCAACAACAACCTTAACACCCTCGGAAAGATGACTATCGCCGACCTCAAACGATACCACGGCATGGGTCCCGCCAAGGCCATCACCATCCTTGCCGCCTGCGAACTGGGCAAGCGGCGTAAGGATTCGGATGCCGAGAAGCGCGAGGACTTAGGCTCGGCAACGGCCATTTACAACTTCATGCACCCCAAATTGCAGGACCTGGACGTAGAGGAGTTTCATATCCTGATGATGAATCAGGCCTACAAACTCATCAAAGAGGTGTGCGTCAGCCATGGCGGCATCACCGAAACGGCCGTGGATATCCGCGTAATCATGAAGCAAGCCATCCTCAACAACACCACCGTGCTCGCCGTTTGCCACAACCATCCCAGCGGCAACACCATACCCAGCCATCAGGACGACCACCTCACCCAGCAGATCAAGAAGGCTTGTGAACTGCTGCGCATATACTTCCTCGACCACGTTATCGTGACCGATGGCAAGTATTTCAGCTATCGGGAAGAAGGAAGAATATAAGGAATGACGAATGACGAGGGTGGAGTGACGAAGGAATCTCTTTGGGAATGACGAATGACGAGGGTGGAATGATGAATGGGTTTCATGGGGAAGGACGAAGGAGTTTCATGGGGAATGACGAGTGACAAGGATGGAATGATAAAAGAAAACCTATGGAATGACAAATAGATTCCTTAAAAATGAGGAGAGATTAATGGTGGAATGGGGGCAGGGAAAGCTCCCATTTCCAATTCCTGAGCGTTTTACTTGGCGCATTCGAATTATTTTCTTAAATTCGCAAGGTAAACAAACATCACATACAATGACGCAAGAAGAAAAAACCAGAATAGAAGAACGCATCGTCGATGTGCTCAAAACCGTATATGATCCAGAGATTCCTGTGAACATCTGGGACCTCGGAATGATCTACAAGGTGGACCTGCAGGAAGATGGAACACTGGAACTTGACATGACCTTCACGGCTCCATCGTGCCCCGCCGCCGATTTCATTCTGGAGGATGTACGCACCAAGGTGGAAGGCGTGGAAGGCGTGAAGAGCGCCAATGTGAACCTTGTCTTCGATCCGGCATGGGACCAGAGCATGATGAGCGAGGAGGCAAGAGTGGAACTTGGCTTCGAGTAGAAAGAGCAAAAAAGTAAAGAAGTAACAAGCTAAAAGAGGAAATAGATTAAACAAAAGGTGTGAATGCCCCGCTGACGGGGCACATTCCAAACCAAAACGGAGGGTAGTACCATGGGAAGAAATGTTTATTTTTTGTCCGATGCCCATTTAGGGTCACTGGCATTAGAGCATAAGCGAACGCAAGAACGAAGGCTCGTGAGGTTCTTGGATAGTATCAAGAACAAAGCTGCCGCCGTGTATCTGCTCGGCGACATGTTTGACTTCTGGGACGAATACAAGTATGTCGTACCCAAGGGTTACACCCGATTTCTCGGCAAACTCTCCGAGATGACCGACATGGGCGTGGAAGTTCACTATTTCATCGGCAACCACGACATCTGGACTTACGGCTATCTGGAGGAGGAATGTGGACTCATCGTGCACCGCAAACCCATCACCACGGAAATCTATGGCAAGGAGTTTTACCTCGCACACGGTGACGGACTGGGCGACCCTGACAACAAATTCAAGTTCCTCCGCAAGATGTTCCACAACCGTGCATGCCAGAAAATGCTCAACTTCATGCACCCCTGGTGGGGCATGCAGCTTGGACTCAACTGGGCAAAACATAGCCGTCTGAAGCGCGCCGACGGCAAAGAGCAGCCGTTTATGGGCGAGGATAAGGAGTTTTTGGTGCTTTGGACCAAGGAGTATATCAAGACACACCCCAACATCGACTATTTCCTCTATGGCCATCGACATATCGAACTCGACCTCACCTTGGAGAGTAAAGCCCGCATGATCATCCTCGGCGACTGGATATGGCAGTTCACCTACGCCGTGTTTGACGGCGAACACCTCTTCCTCGAACAGTATATCGAAGGCGAAAGCCAACCTTGATGGACTATCATTTCGGCCTACCTTATTATGTATTGGCCAAACCTTGCGGTTCAAGTTGTAACCTGAGGTGCTCCTATTGCTATTTCATCGACAAAGCAACGGGACGTATCAGCGATGCCTTGCTGGAGCAATTCATCCGCGATTACATCGACAGCCAACCCACAGAAAACGTGCTTTTCATCTGGCATGGAGGCGAACCCATGCTCATGGGACTCGATTTCTACCGTCGGGTGATGAGCCTTCAGCGGCAGCATGGGTGCGGACGCAACGTCGACAACGCCCTGCAGACCAACGGAACACTGCTCAACGCAGAGTGGGCGCAGTTTCTCCACGACAACCGTTTCCTTGTCGGAGTGAGTATCGACGGGCCTCAACCGCTCCACGACGACTACCGCAAGACACCTACCGGACAAGGTTCCTGGCAGCAGGTGATGGACGGAATCCGACTGCTGCAAAGCCATCAGGTGGAGTGGAACGCGATGGCCACGGTGAACCGTTCGAACGTGGAGCATCCGCTGGCGTTCTACCATTTCCTTAAATCCATAGACTGCCGGTACATCCAGTTCACTCCCATTGTAGAGAGAACATCCGATGGCGGCATGACACCCGAGACCATCACGCCCCGGCAATGGGGCCATTTCCTCAACACGATCTTTGACGATTGGGTCAAGACCGACGTGGGCGAGTACTTTGTCGAGGTCTTCGATGCCACCTTAGCCAACTGGTGTGGCGTGGAGCCGGGCATCTGCTCGTTTGCCCCCACATGCGGGCGGGCGATGGCGATGCAGCCCAACGGCGACGTCTACGCCTGCGACCACTTCGTGGATGATGCCCACCGGCTGGGCAACATCCATACCGATGCCCTGGCGTCGATGGCGTTCAGCACCCGCCAACAGGATTTCGGACGGGCCAAAAGCGCCTCTCTCCCACCCGACTGCCGGCAGTGCAGCTACCTCTTTGCCTGCTGGGGTGGCTGTCCCAAAGACCGCATCGACCACGGCAAAAACTATCTTTGCGAGGGATACAGGGATTTTTTCGCCCATGTATCTCCCACGATGGACACCATGCGCGACCGCTGGAAGTCCGGTCTTCCCGTGACCGACACGCCCGATAATTCTTAAAAAGAAATAAAAGTGGGGCTATCCCCAATCCTACTGCAAATTTCATTGGCCGTTTGTCAATAATTTAGTAAGTTTGCAGAAAATAGCTTTTTCGATGGATTACACTATCAATGTGAAGGGAAGGCTCATGTCACTGGCAGAGCCACAGGTGATGGGAATCATGAACGTGACCCCCAACTCGTTTTATGCCGCCAGCCGCGTGCAGACCGAGGAGGCTATCCGCGGCAGGGTGGAACAGATCAAACGAGAGGGTGCCACCATCATCGACGTGGGTGCCTGTTCGACCAATCCTTTCCTCGAACGCCTCACCACCGAGGAGGAGGAACTGGCCCAACTCGACATGGCGCTGGCCATCATGCGCGACATGGGGAACGACCTGCCCGTCTCCATCGACACATTCCGCCCGAAGGTGGCACAGATGTGCATTGAAAAATATGGTGTTGACATCATCAACGACATCTCTACCGGCGAAGACCCGGCGATGTTTCCGTTAGTGGCGAAGACCGGAACGCCCTATATCCTCATGTCGCAAAAGGGTACCTTGCACGACATCTTGATAGAGTTTGCGGCCAAGGTGCAACAGCTGCGCGACCTTGGACAGAAGGACATCATCCTCGACCCGGGCTTCGGTTTTGGCAAAACGATGGAGCAAAACTTCACGCTTCTCGACCAGACCGACTGTTTCTCGGTGATGGAACTGCCCGTGCTCGTGGGTATCTCACGCAAGCGAATGATCTACCAGACACTCGGCATCACCGCCGACGAGTCGCTCAACGGCACCACAGTGCTCAACACGATGGCCCTCATGCGGGGCGCTTCCATCCTCCGTGTGCACGATGTGAGGGAGGCAGTGCAGGCGGTGGAGCTATACAAGAAACTGAAAGGATCGGGAAGTTAAGAAGTTATGAAGTTAAAGAAGTTAAGACAACACCCCCAAAACCCAAGTCGTCAGTCAGTCATTTGTCTTAACTTCTTCAACTTCTTAACTTCCAAACTCCCCCCAAAACAAAGTCGTCAGACAGACTTTTGTCTTAACTTCTTTAACTTCTTAACTCCCTAACTCCCCAAAAAACCAAGTCGTCAGACAGTCATTTGTCTTAACTTCTTTAACTTCTTAACTCCCTAACTCCCCCCATAAAAAGCCCAAAAATATGTTTTTCGAATTTGGAATCAAGGACGTCATCGACATTTTTCTTGTCGCATTGATGCTTTACTACATCTACCGGTTGATGAAGGAGAGCCGCTCGCTCAACGTCTTCATTGGCATCATGCTGTTTGTATTGACCTGGCTCTTCGTGTCTCAGGTGCTTGAGATGCGTCTTCTGGGCAGCATTATGGACAAGTTGGTGAGTGTCGGTGTGATTGGTCTCATCGTGCTTTTCAAGGATGAGATACGCAAATTCCTCTATCAGCTCGGTGAGCGTCAGCGCGTGAGAAACTTCGTGAAGCTCTTTGCACCGAAGAAAGAAGACGAGCAAGGCGAGGACAAGGCTACCATCATGCCCATCGTGTGGTCGTGTATGGATATGGCCAAGAGCAAGGTGGGCGCGCTCATCGTCATCGAACGGGCCACACCGCTCGACGACATCGTGCACACTGGCGAGACGCTCGACGCAGGGGTGAACAAGCTGTTGATAGAAAACATCTTCTTCAAAAACTCGCCGCTCCACGACGGAGCAATGATCATCTCGAAGAAACGCATCAAGGCGGCGGGCTGCATCCTGCCCGTGAGCCACAGCATGTATATCCCCAAAGAACTGGGACTACGCCACCGTGCGGCCATGGGCATCTCGCAAGACTCTGATGCCATAGCCATCGTGGTGTCTGAAGAGACAGGCCGCATCAGCGTGGCCATCAAGGGACGCTTCCGCCTCCGCCTCTCCGCCGAGGAATTAGAGAGCATCCTGGCCAGAGAAATGTCTGAATAAGACAGGCGTTTTTCTTGAACATCACCGCTTGTTTAGACAGAAAGACAAAAAGACAGGTTTTTCCTGTTGATTATTTAGACAGAAAGACAAAAAGACAAACTTTTCTTTGTTGCTTGTTTTAGACAGAACTACATAATCTTTAGGGCATAACCACAGATTTTATAAGACATAAAGACATTGTTTTTTAGAACATAATGACAAAAGGCTTTTACATAATGACATAAAAACTTTTTGGGTCTCTGACATAAGAAACGCGCTGCGTTTCAAAATGACATACAGATTACCTCCAAGCGTTGATACAGCGCGAGACCATCCCCACCCAGCGACAACAGGGTCTTACGCCCATGGTGTTTCGGTCATATCTATCTGTCATTTTGAAACGCAGCACGTTTCTTTTGTCATTAAAAATAAAACCGAATATGTCATTATGTAAAGACCTTTTGGCATTTTGTTCTTAAAAATCATGCAGTTATGCCCCAAAAATCATGCAGTTATATTCTGATAACCCACGGTTTACGACCTGTCATTTTGAAACGTAGCGCGTTTCTTTTGTCATTAAAAATAAAACCGAATGTGTCATTATGTAAAGACCTTTTGGCATTTTGTTCTTAAAAATCATGCAGTTATGCCCCAAAAGAGTATGTAGTTCTGTCTAAAACAAGCAACAAAGAAAAGTCTTGCCTTTCTGTCTTACTGTCTAAATAATCAACAGGAAAAACCTGTCTTTTTGTCTTTCTGTCTAAACAATCAACAAGGAAAGTCCTGTCCTTCTGTCATGATGTCTAAACAAAGAATATGTCCTATGAAAAGAGCCGACAAATGTCCTCTCCTGCTGCGCGTATTCAGAAATTTCTGTCCCTCACCTCGAAATACGCCCAAAATGGCCCATGCAGACATCCCTGATAATCAACGATTTAAGAAAAGCAACCATCTTCTTCCATCACGATTAGTATCTAATCGTCCTCAAAAAGCATAGTTTTCGTCTCACGATTAGGCCCAAATCGCATCACGATTCGATAGTAATCGTGTCACCATCTCTATCTTTTCGCAAAAACAATCGGATTTCGTCTCATTTTCTTTCCGATTGTTTGACAAAACAACGGAATTGTTGTTCTAAAACGATCTGTCGACAAGCACCGTTTTATTCAGAATATATTTGACAAAAAGAAGGCTACTCCATCTGCCGATAAGGGTCAGAGGACACACAGATAAAACGTGGATGGGCTCCCCGTTGCTGCCCCCAGAAACTGTAAAAAGTATAATTGTTAACGACATTTAACCCAAGCCCGCGGGCCTATCTCTTGCTCGGCTCGCAAAGAATAAGTACCTTTGTACCAGATAACAAACATCTAATCGATTAGAATCAAATTATGAGTTTATTAGAGAAAATCGTTGCGCGTGCGAAGGCTGACAAGCAGCGCATCGTTCTTCCCGAAGCAGAGGAAGAACGCACATTGAGAGCAGCCGACAAGGTGCTGGCCGACGACCTGGCCCACCTCATCCTCATTGGCAATCCCGAGAACATCAAGAAAGAAGCTGCCGAATGGGGACTGACCAACATCGACAAGGCCACCATCGTGGATCCCCTCCATTTTGATAAGACCGAAGAATATGCCCAGCTGCTTGCCGAGCTTCGCAAGAAGAAAGGTATGACAGTAGACCAGGCCCGTGAATTAGTGACCAAGAACAACCTCTACTTAGGTTGCATGATCATCAAGACCGGTGATGCCGACGGACAGATATCGGGTGCGCTGAGCACCACGGGCGACACGCTGCGCCCTGCCCTGCAGATCATCAAGTGTGCACCGGGTGTTACCTGCGTGAGCGGTGCCATGTTGGTGCTCACCCATGAGCAGCAGTATGGCGAGAATGGTATCGTGGTGATGGGCGACGTGGCTGTGACACCCAACCCTACCGCCGACCAGCTGGCACAGATAGCCTACACCACCGCCCAGACCGCTAAGAGTGTGGCCGGATTCCAAAATCCCGTGGTGGCCATGTTGAGTTTCTCGACCAAGGGTTCGGCCAAGGATGCCATCGACAAGGAGACAGGCAAGAGCGTGTATATCATCGACAAAGTGGTGGAAGCCACAAAGATTGCAAAAGAGAAATTCCCCGACCTGAAGGTGGACGGAGAGCTGCAAGCCGATGCAGCCCTTGACCCCACTACCGCCGCCAAGAAAGCTCCGGGCAGTGATGTGGCCGGCAATGCCAACGTGCTCGTAGTACCCAACCTTGAGGTGGGCAACATTGGCTACAAGCTCGTACAGCGTCTCGGCGGTGCCGAGGCCATCGGTCCGATCCTCCAGGGCATCGCCCGTCCGGTCAACGACCTCAGCCGCGGCTGCTCTGTCGACGACATTTATTATATGGTGGCTATCACCGCCTGTCAGGCACAGGACGCCAAGAAGCAGTAAGGCCTCCCCAAGCCCCTCCAAAGGAGGGGGTGTGGGAATACCTCAAGCACTTGATTAAGATAGAAATTTATAATTAAAGATCAACAAAACAATACAAATGGCCCATCCAGCCCAGCCTCAACAGGATAGGGTAATCCAACACC
>JAEAMQ010000029.1 GCA_016901395.1 Prevotella sp.
GCAGCACAGCAGGCTTTCAGCGACCTGCGACACATCGACTCACCATCTATCGCCACAGGCTATGCCGTGACCTATCCGATGGGTGTCATCGGAGTCATCCTGTCGTTTCTCATCCTGCGCTACACACTGCGAATCGACCGCGAAGAAGAGGAAATGGAGGCCCAGCGCGGACGTGGACATTTGGAGGATGTGACGGTGAACACATTCTCTATCAAGATAGACAACCGTATGATTGACGGACAAACGGTGAAGCATATCCACGAATTACTGAAGCGTGACTTTATCATTTCGCGCATCTGCAGAGCCGAAAGCAACGAGCATCAGCAGGTGGTAAACGGACATACGACGCTCAACGTGGGCGACACGGTGCTTATCGTTGCCCGCCCTGCAGACCAAGACCCTATCTGCGCCCTTCTCGGCTCTATCGTCGAAATGGACTGGAAGAAATTTGGCAACGACCTGATTTCCCGACAACTGCTCATCACCCGGTCGTCGGTACAGGACAAGACGATCGGACAACTCAATATAGGCAGCGACCATGACGTAAATATCACAAGCATCAACCGTTCGGGAGTGGATCTCGTAGCCACGCCAAGCCTGAAACTTCAGATGGGCGACACGGTGAATGTGGTAGGTACTGAGCTGGGTATCAGCCACGTGGAAAAACTGATCGGCACATCTATGAAGCGCATGAACGACCCCAGCCTCATCCCCATCTTCCTCGGACTGGTACTGGGATGTATTCTGGCCAATATTCCATTTATACTGCCGGGCATCTCAGAGACTCTCCGGCTGGGACTCACCGGAGGACCGCTGGTGGTGGCCATTCTCATCGGTTACTTCGGACCGAAATACAATCTCGTGAACTACAACACCATCAGTTCCAACCTGATGTTGCGCGAACTGGGGCTGTATATTTTCTTAGCATGTGTCGGACTGGGTACGGGCAAGGCCTTTGTCGATACCATCGTAAGTGAGTCGGGCCTCATCTGGATAGGCTACGGACTGGCCATCACGATGATACCCATCATCATCGGCGGTCTCATCGGACGCTATGTGTTCCACATCAACTTCTTCACGCTGATGGGTGTGCTGGCCGGTGCCAACACCAACTCGCCCGCACTGGCCTACGCCAACGACATGACCCAGAGCGATTCGCCCTCTGTGGGCTACTCCACGGTGTACCCCCTGGCCATGTTTCTGCGCATTGTCACGGTCCAGATCATGATATTTGCTTTGGGATAGGCCGTTTCCAATACCAATACGTCATCCGGTAGACATCTATTTTGGGGTCGTTGCGCATCGTCGTGACGACCCCAAAAACCAAAAACATCTCCTTCACCGTCTGCAATTAGCAAAATAAATCATATATTTGCAATCGACATCGTCATTATCATCTATGGACATCAGACAACTGAAATACTTTCTCAAAGTCGCTGAAACTCTTAATTTCTCGGAGGCAAGCCGACGGCTTTACATCACCCAAAGCACGCTGTCACAGCAAATCAGCCATTTGGAGCAAGAGATCGGGCTACCGCTTTTTGAGCGAAACAGCCATGAGGTGTTCATCACCGAGGCCGGCAAGGAACTGCTGCCCTATGCGCAGAAGGCGGTGGTGGCGACCAACTCGTGTCTGGAACACATTGAGGACCTGAAGAAGATGCTTACCGGAGAACTCAACATCGGGGTGACATTCTCGTTCAGCACCATCATGTCGGAGACTCTGGTGGAGTTTATGCACACCTATCCGGGCGTGAAACTCAACATTCATTATCGCACGATGGAGGAGCTGATGGTGATGCTGAAGAAGCGCGAGCTGGACTTTGTACTGGCATTTCGACCCCTGAAAAAGGACAAGGATATTGACAGCAAGGTTATCTTCACCAACCGATTGGCTGCCATTGTGCAGGACAATCATCCCCTCGCCCACCAACCTTCCGTAGCCCTCGAAGAGCTCCAACGCTACGACATGATGCTTCCAGCACGTGGACTGCAGGCCCGCAATGCCTTTGAGATGCTCGTGGCCGACAAAGAGATGGACTTCAAAATCAGGGTGGAGGTAAATCACGTGAACATCTTGTTGGAACTCCTTCGACATACACATTATATCACGGTTTTGTCGGAGTCGACTGTTATCAACCAGCAAGGATTGCGTGCCATACCCATCCGGTCGGACAAAAACACGATGGAAGGCAGCATACACACGCTGCGCGGAGCCTATATCAAGAACTCTGCACAGGAATTCTTGCGCATGCTCAGCCATTCCACCACACTCATGGCCAACACACTCATCAACACTCTCTGACCCCTCTTCAGCATCATCCCCGCTCCATTCGGCATTCCATATTCATCTCTCGCCTCTCCAAATGCGACACTCTTAACTATTCTAAAATCTCTTAAAAAACAATCCTTACGTCTCCCCTATCCACAGATTTTATGTATTTTTGTGAAAGATGAAGACCAAGAAGTATATATTTGAGACCCGAATGGATGTACGCGACTATGAATGCGACATCCAGGGAATAGTCAACAATGCCAACTATCTGCACTACACCGAGCATACACGCCATCGCTTTCTCAACTCCTTAGGGGTGAGTTTCGCACAACTGCATGAGCGGGGCGTTGATGCTGTGGTAGCCCGCATGCAACTGAAGTTCAAGCAGTCACTGCGCTCCGACGACGAGTTTATCTCTCGTATGAACCTCCACAAGGAAGGCATGCGCTATATTTTCGAGCACGATATCTACCGCGCTTCCGATGAAGCACTGTGCTTCCATGCCGATGTGGAGTTGGTGACACTCATCAACGGACGTCTGGGAATGAGCGAAGACTATGACAGGGCCTTCCTGCCGGTGATTGAAAAGTTTGAAAAAGAACGCTGATGACCAGACAGGAAGAACTTCTCAATACAGCAATCCTCACTCGGTTGAGCTACTTCAACCTCAATGTCATGGTGGAGCTTTACCGTCAGTTAGGCTCCGCTACAGCTATTATCGAACAGCGAGATACACTCCGGACAATGTTTCCCACACTTCCCTCCAAGATTACAGAGGCTCTGAACGATGTGGAGACAATACGTCCGAGGGCTGAAGAGGAGCTCGAATACGACGAGAAGCATGGTGTCAGTGTGCTCTGTCTCAACGACGACGACTACCCCAGACGGCTCAAAGAGTGTCCCGATGCACCGTTGATGCTCTTTTACAAAGGCACAGCCAACCTCAATGCGCAGCGCATCATCAACATCGTAGGCACCCGACATGCCACACCCTACGGTGAGGATCTCATCCGTCGGTTTGTCGCCGACCTACGCCACCTGTGCCCGGAGCTGGTCATCGTGAGCGGTCTGGCCTACGGAATAGATATCTGTGCCCACCGCAACGCATTGCTCAACCACATCGACACGATAGGGGTTCTGGCCCATGGGCTCGATGATTTATATCCCTCCCACCATCGCGACGTGGCCAACGAAATGGTACATCACGGCGGATTGCTCACAGAATTTATGACTCGTTCGAATGCCGACAAGCTCAATTTCGTGCGCCGCAACCGTATCACGGCGGGTATATCTGATGCCTGTATCCTCGTAGAGAGTGCGGCCAAAGGCGGCGGACTCATCACCACCCGTATCTCGAAAGAGTACAACCGCGACGTGTTTGCCTTTCCCGGTCCCGTCGGAGCACCCTACAGCGAGGGCTGCAACCGTCTCATCCGTGACAACGGGGCAGCGCTCATCACCTCGGCCGAGGACTTTGTCAAGGCGATGGGGTGGGACGACGACAACCGCATAGCAGCCGCACGTCAGGCCGGAATAGCACGCACGCTGTTTCCTGACCTCACACCCGACGAACAAAAAATAGTTACCCTTCTGCGCAAGACAAATGACCTTCAGCTCAATATCATCAGTGTGAAGACCGCCATTCCCGTCGGAACCGTCTCTTCTCTGCTCTTTGGACTGGAGATGAAGGGCATCGTAAAGCCATACGCGGGTGGGACGTATCATGTGATGTAAGGCCTCTCCCCCCTTACCCCCTCCCCGTGGGGAGAGGGGGAGCGATTACTCTCAAGACACCCATTTCACGATATCGGTCATCATTTGAGCAATTAATCGATTATTCCAAGTAATCAATCATCTCCCAAAAACAGGTACCCCAAGTAACTTCGTTGCTACAAATCGTATCATTCACCCATAATATTCACCCGCCAATCCTTCAAAAGACGCATTCTCTCACTTGTCTAGCATATCGCTCCCCCCTCTCCCCACGGGGAGGGGGCAAGGGGGGGAGGCTTCACCCATAATTATCATGCACATTTCCCATCTCAACTTTGGACCCAATCCACTCTTCCTCGCACCGATGGAAGACGTGACCGACATCGGTTTCCGCAAACTCTGTAAGCGCTTCGGGGCCGATATGATGTACACCGAGTTTGTATCCGCCGAAGCCATCGTGCGCAGCATCAAGTCGACCTTAGACAAGATGAAGATCGATGACGACGAGCGACCTGTGGGCATACAAATCTATGGCCGTGACGTAGAGTCGATGGTCGAGGCTGCCAAGATTGTGGAACAGGCCCATCCCGACATCATCGACATCAACTTCGGCTGTCCGGTGAAGAAGGTGGCGGGCAAGGGCGCAGGCGCGGGAATGCTGAAAAACATCCCCCTGATGCTCGAAATCACCCGCGAGGTGGTCAAGGCCGTGCATACACCTGTCACCGCCAAGACCCGACTGGGATGGGATATGAACAATCTCATCATCACCGATCTGGCCGAACAATTGCAAGATTGCGGCATTCAGGCGCTCACCATCCACGGCCGCACCCGTTCGCAGATGTACACCGGCGAGGCCGACTGGACGCTCATCGGCGCAGTGAAGAACAATCCCCGCATGCACATCCCCATCATCGGAAATGGAGACATCACCACCCCTGAGGGTGCACGGCAGGCTTTCGACCGCTATGGCGTGGATGCCGTGATGATCGGTCGTGCCACCTTCGGCCGTCCATGGATATTCAAGGAAATCAAGGACTTTCTCCAATCCACCCCCCCAACCTTCTCCACCTCCAACCCACCAACCCACCAACTCACCAACTCACCAACCCACCAACCCACCAACCCACTCACCCTCGATGGCAAAATCGATATCCTCGAGGAGCAGTTGCGCATCAACGTGGAGCGCATCGACGAGTATCGTGGCATACTCCATACCCGTCGTCACCTTGCCTCCTCACCCATCTTTAAGGGCATACCTGACTTCCGTCAAACCCGCATCGCCATGTTGCGGGCAGAGACAACAGATGAGCTGATAGCTATCCTGGAACATTGTCGGGAGGTTTTGAAAGCATCAGAAAGCTGACCCTTAATTAGGGGCACATGCAATCGCTCCCTGCCATATCCGGACAGGGAGCGACATTTGTTGGTTGGTTTACATCATTTGTATTCGCTTGGTGACACCCCAAACTGCTTCTTGAAACTCGTTGAGAAATGGCTCGGCGTATTGAATCCGGTGAGATCGGCAATCTCTCCCATGGTATATCTGCCTTCCCGAATGAGCTCCGCAGCACGATTGAGCTTGTAAGTCTTGAAGAAAATGCTGGGATTGGTGCCCGTGAGTCCCTTCACCTTGTAATATAACTTGGTGCGTGAGATATGCAGCATCTCTGTAAGGCGAGCCACATCAAGTTCAGAATTAGACAACTCATTCTCCATGATATGATAGAGTTGATCCATAAAATTCTTATCCTGTGGAGCCAATGTCTTATCATCAATAGAGTCGGTTTGAGTGGAATTGATAAGCAACTGTTTCACTTTCTCCCGATTGTCCAGTAAAGAATGTATCATTGCCAAGAGAAGTTTTGGGTCAAAAGGCTTGGTGATATAGGCATCTGCACCTGTATTAAGGCCCTCCACTTGATTCTCCACCGTAGCCTTGGCCGTAACAAGAATTACAGGAATATGACACAACTGTAGGTTCTCCTTGATTTCGCGACAGAGGTCATAACCCGTTCTTCCCGGCATTACTACATCACTAAGTATCAGTTGAGGCTCCTCTTCGCAGATCGTTTTGTACGCATTGTCAGCATCAAAACGATACACCACATTATAATAGGGTATGAGGAGGGTCTGAATATAGTTCACCACTTCAGTATCATCATCAACGACCAGCACTGTAGGTTTGCCGTTTTCAATAGTTTCTTCATCTCTAAGTGTCTCCTCTTCATGCGGTATAGGGTATAGCTCTTCCTGACTGTCCTCAGGCAAAGCACGCTCAGTGTTAGCATAGGCCTCATCACCGACAGGCAGTGTCAGCGTGAATACAGCTCCCGGTTCGCCCTTACGGTTAGAGGCCGTCAGCGTGCCGTGATGCAATTCTGCCAACCGACGGGCATAATACAGCCCAATACCTGTGCCCCAATTCAGCTTACCTTTGGTCTGATTGTCAAGTTGATAGTATCTCCTAAAGATATTCTCGAGTTGTTCTTCTGGTATTCCCCTCCCGCTGTCAGCCACGATTATCGTCGCCTCTCCTTGTGCCACATCGAGACTTATGTCAATATGTCCACCTTTAGGAGTGAACTTCATGGCATTGGATAACACGTTGCTCATGATTTTTTCCAACTTATCTGTATCGAGCCACATCAGATAAGTGTCCTCCAAACCTGATAAATGCAGTTGGATACCTTTCTCGTTGGCATTCACTTTAAAGATATCGCAAATGCGCAACATCTCGTTAATGATATCCACCCGCCTTACCCTGAGTTTCAGCGTATCATTCTCCAATTTGTTAAAGTCCATGAGTTGGTTCACCAACTTCAGCATTCGAGTCACGCTACGCTGAACAATAAGCAACAGTTTTCTGTTGTCGGTTGTCATACTTTTGTCATCACACAACATCCCCACTGGACCGGATATCATGGTCAGAGGTGTTCGGAACTCATGAGAAATATTGGCAAAAAAACTCATATTCATCTGATTAACACGCCTCTCTTGCTCCTTTTCCAGTTCAGCCTGCTGCACGGCAGCCTTCTCTTGCTGCATTCGTCGACGCAGCAAATGCAACTGACAACCAATGAAGAAAACTGCCAGAACATAGGACATCCAGGCCCACCAAGTATTCCATGGTGCTGGTGCCACCACGATATTGATCTTGTTTTGTGTCGCAAACTCATTATTACCTTTACTCTTTGCCTTAACAATCAATGTATAGTGGCCCGCAGGAAGATTGGCATAGAAAGCTTCATGACTGTTACCCGCCTCGACCCAATAATCGTCAAACCCTTCCAATTTATAAGTATACGATGCCCTTTCATAGTCGCCGAAAGTCAATGCCGCAAAAGAAATACTAAAGCTATTCTGATTGTATGACAGTCGAATATCAGGATTATCCTCCAGATTGCGGTCAATACAACTACCACCATCAGGAGAGATAATCTCATTATGTACCTTAAGAACTTCAAATATCAATGGGATATGCTGCTTGGAATACACTCGTTCGGGGTTAAAGATGGTAAGCCCATGGGTTCCACCAAAAACCATCTGTCCGTTGGGCAACAGGCAAGCAGCGCGGTCGTTAAACTGATTACCCCCAATACCGTCAGTAGCATAGTATGAGATTATCCCTCCATGATGCGAATCTATTTTGTTTAGTCCGTTCATTGTGCTCACCCATATATTACCAGTACGATCAGGTTCTATTGCCGAAATATCCTTGCACGACAATCCTTCCACACGTTGGGCCGACACATGATCGGGGCCTATACGCATCAACCCATTGGTCACTGTACCTACATAGACATTCCCCTCATGGTCCTCATACAGGTCTGTCGGGATAAACGTGGAGCGGGGCATGCACTTTTTCCAAGCAGCCTTGTTGATCTCCCACTTACGAACTTCCATCGTTGTGGGATCAACCTCTACCATATCTTGCCCGAAAGCAGCTGTGAGCAAAGGCCCTTCACTCAACTGCAAGGCACAAGGCATGAATACAAAGGTAGGTGGATAGATAGGAAGAGTCTTCATTTCTCCGTCAGACAGGAATGCATAAGCCTTGTTGGATGCCGACGTGGCCCATACGATGCCATGACTACCTTGCGTTAGAGACATGGCGTAAAATACAGGGTAACGCTTCATCACATTCAGCTGTCTGCCATCATATCGCGTCTTGATTACCTCTGTGCCATTGGCCATCCATAGATTGTCCTGAGTATCTACCAACAGACTACTTGTCTCATTCTTATTATCGGCAGAGGTGCTTCCAGTCAGGGGCAAAGCCTTGAATGTCTTGCCATATATATTGTATACCATCAGTCCACGCATCTTGGTAGAGATAAACAAGTTGCCTTTTTGATCTGCTGCCAATGCGAGCACAGACTGATGTCCTACGGCTTGCACAAGAAAATTATTGGCATTGAACGTCTTGTTATATTGATAGTTCACGCCGTATCCCTGATCCGCCGACCCCATCCATAGATTATGGCGTGAATCCAAAAACATATTTGTCACCACTAGTGTCCGGTAAACTTCTCCTTAGAATTCGTAAGTATCTGATAAATAATATTTTCCGCGGACAAACGCCTGTACACGATTTGAAATGCCTACATTTGCAGAGTGTAAGCTAATCAATCAG
>JAEAMQ010000030.1:0-55000 GCA_016901395.1 Prevotella sp.
CCCGTCCTCATGATAACGGCGTCGCTCACCAATAATTTTTCTCATAAAGAATAATTTTTGAGCAACAAGGGGCAAATCCATAGTAGCTGCCCTCAAATGAAGCATCAGAACCCTCGATGACCCAATCGACATAGCTCCCATAGCAGGCCCCTGTCGCTGGATAATTTTGAATTTTGAATTATGAATTTTGAATTATCTCGTGGTTCCTCTGATAACGAGTCGTGTGCGTACCACCTTCTTGTCGATCTTGTCTTTTGGGCTTTCGCCTTCGACCTTGCTGATGAGAATGTTGGCGGCCTCCTCGCCGACGCGGATGCCCCGCTGCTCCACGGTGGTGAGCATCGGGTCGCAGGCCACGGCGCGCTGGCCGTTGGTGAATCCGCAGATGGAGATGTCTTCGGGCACGCGGTAGCCCATGCGCTTGGCGGTATAGAGGATGCCTATGGCTGTGTCATCGTTGACGGCGAAGAAAGCATCGGGTATCTCTTCGTGAGAAAGAATCTCGGGCGTGATGGCCTCGGCATCAGCACGATTGTCGCAGATGCGGAAGAATCGCTCCTCGGGCTTCAGCCCTTGCCGCAACAGAGCATCCCGATAGCCGTTGTATCGGTTTTTGGAAATCTCCAGTGTCATGGGAGAACTATAGTAGGCAATGCGGCGGCAGCCTGTCTCAATGAGATGGGTCACGGCATTGAACGCCCCCTGATAGTCGTCGACCACCACACGGCTGCAGTCGATGCCCGTGCAGATGCGGTCGTAGAAGACGAGAGGCATGCCATGGTCGAGGAGTTTCTGGAAGTGGTCGTACTTCTGCGTGTCCTTCGCCTGTGACACGATCACTCCGCAGACCTTGTGCTCATAGAACCGTTCGCAGAGTTGCACCTCGCGGTTATACTGTTCGTCGCTCTGTCCCACCATAATAATATAGCCTCGTGAGGTAGCCTCCTGCTCGATACCGCTGAGGATTGACGAGAAGTAAAAGTGAGCAAACTGAGGCAGAATTACACCGATGATTTTCAGAGGTTTGGTCCTGCTGTTGCGCAAACTCTCAGCCAAGACATTGGGATAGTAATTATGTTCGCGCGCGTAAGCCCTGATTTTGTCGCGTTGACTCTGACTGATGCGCGGACTGTCTTTGAGTGCGCGCGATACTGTTGCCACAGACACGTCGAGGGCGGCGGCAATATCCTTCATTGTGATGGGGGCAGATTGTTCCATGACTACTCATTAGGTTTGACGGCAGACAGCACTCCGGAGCCTGCATGACGGTATGCGTCGGAGGATGCCTTTGACCTTGGTATTGCAAAAATAAGCATTTCTGATATAAGTTGTCGTGTGCAAAAATACAAACTTTACTTTTCTTTGTGCAAACGATTGCATATGAATATTGAAAAAATTATGCTAAAAACAACACATAATGACAAAATTCAACCTATTTTTGCATTATCAAGCGGTGCAAATAATATGCCTAACCGTTCCTAAATCAACAATCTACCCCATTTTGGAGTATTATAGGAAGACCTAAAAGTATTTTAAAATTACACTATAGATTAACTTAAAAATTAAAAATGATGAAGCAGGTAAAGATTACAATGCCTCGCAGGGCTCTCACATTAGTATGTGGACTCGCTCTCGCAACTACCGTGTTTGGACAGCAGGTGGTTGTCAAAGGACATGTAGTGGATGCTACCGGCGAGCCAGTTATTGGTGCCACGGTCCGTGTTGACGGACAGCAGGGCGGTACGGTGACCGACCTTGACGGTAACTTCACGCTGAATGCAAATTCCGGTGCTACGGTTACCGTGGACTACATCGGATATGAAAGTTACAAGGGTTCGGCCTCGTCCAACATGAGCATCACGCTTCATGAGGGTGCGGAGAAAGCTCTGAATGAGGTGGTGGTCATCGGTTACGGTGCTGTGAAGAAGTCGGACCTCACCGGTTCGGTGACAGCCCTGAAACCAGATTCCAAGAACAAGGGTCTTGTCGTTAACCCGCAGGACATGATCTCCGGTAAGATTGCCGGTGTGAGCGTGACCAGCTCGAGCGGTGCCCCAGGAGCCGGATCTACCATCCGTATCCGTGGCGGCTCGTCACTCAACGCATCCAACGACCCGTTGATCGTGATTGATGGTGTGGCCATGGACAACAATGGTGTCAAGGGTCTGTCCAATCCTCTCTCTATGATCAACCCGCAGGACATCGAAAGTTTCAACGTCCTGAAGGATGCTTCCGCAACGGCCATCTACGGTTCGCGTGGTTCCAATGGTGTCATCATCATTACAACCAAGAAAGGCCACAAAGGCCAGAAGCCGACCGTATCCTACGCCGGTAGCTTCACCGTCAGCAAGACGGCAAAGACTGTGGACGTGATGGATGGTGACGAGTTCCGCAACTTCATCAAGACCAATTACGGCGAATCCAGCTCTGCCTATGCTGCGCTGGGCAGTGCAAACACTGATTGGCAGAGTGAGATTTATCGTACGGCGCTGAGCCACGACCACAACGTGACCGTGGCAGGATCGTTAGGTTCCGTTCTTCCTTACCGTGTTTCGGTGGGCTACACCTCACAACAGGGTATCCTGAAGACCTCCGACTTCAACCGTTATACCGGAGCGATCAACCTTAGTCCCTCACTGCTCAACGACCACTTGACCTTCAATATCAATGCCAAGGGTATGTGGGCTAAGACCAAGTATGCCAATACGGCAGCCATCGGTGCTGCTGTGTATATGGATCCCACACAGAGCGTCTATGACTACACATCGTCCGATGCCGCAAACTTCGGCAATTATTTCGGCTGGAAGTCTGGAGCATCCTTCGGTGACTCCGCATGGCCCAACACCCTGAACAGCAATGCCACCGACAACCCTGTTGCATTGCTCTACGGCACCGACGACCGTGCCATCAGCCGGTCGTTCATCGGGAATACCGATGTCGATTATAAGGTTCATGGATTCGAGGACCTGCGCCTTCACCTCACTCTGGGAGCAGAACTGTCTGACGGCAAGCAGACCACCGACAAAGCCTCTTGGGCTCCCGATGCCATCTATTATGGATCCACCGGTTTCGACAGGATCTTCAAGCGCAACCTCTCCTTGAGTGCCTATGCGCAATATTTCCATGACTTCAAGGATGCGGCCCGCAACCATTTCGATATCATGGCTGGTTATGAGTGGCAGCATTTCTACAGAAGCGAGACGAAACGCTACTATGGCGTCTATCCTTCTACCAGCAGCACGCCAGGTGCCATCTATGAATTCTCAGGCAGTGGCAACGGTGCCGACTACGACGGCGACGGCGTAATTGACAACTACATCTATAAGACAGAAAACTACCTGGTTTCCTTCTTCGGACGTACCAACTGGAGCCTTATGGACCGCTACTACGTAACCTTCACGCTGCGCGACGACGGTTCGTCCCGCTTCAAGGACCACTGGGCACTGTTCCCCTCCGCAGCCTTTGCATGGCGTATGAAAGATGAGAACAAGTTCAAGGAAATCAACTGGCTCTCCGACCTGAAACTCCGTTTGGGATGGGGTATGACCGGACAGCAGGAAGGCATCGGCGACTATAACTATTTCGCCATCTATAGTGTCAATTCCGGCAGCGGCAGCTACTATCCCATCGTGGGCAATGGCTCTCTCTACCGTCCCGACGCTTACGATGCCAACCTGAAGTGGGAAACCACAACGACCTATAATATCGGACTCGACTGGGGGCTCTGGAACCAGCGCTTCACCGGTAGCGTCGACTGGTACTACCGTGAGACTACCGACCTCATCAACTATGCTTATGTTTCTGCCGGCTCCAACTTCGCCAACCAGGTGAACACCAATATCGGCTCACTCTATAACACCGGTGTGGAGACACAGCTCCACTTCCTCGCCCTGAACACCAAAAACTGGCGCTGGACAATGGACTACAACTTCACCTACAACAAGAACCGGATTAGCAAGCTCATTAACAGCGATCCCAGCTACTATGTAGCCACGGGAAAAGTATCTTCCGGAACAGGTACCATGATTCAGGCACATGCTGTAGGCCATCCCGCCAATTCGTTCTATGTGTACCAGCAGGTGTACGACGAGGATGGCAATCCTCTCGAAGGTGTCTATGTGGATCGCAATGGTGACGGCGTTATCTCTGAGAAGGACAAATACTTCTATAAGAGTCCCGCGGCTCCCGTCACTATGGGATTCGCCTCACGTCTGGAATACAAGAACTGGGACCTCGGCTTTGCCCTGCGTGCCAGCATCGGCAACTATGTTTACAACGATCTCGAGGCTGGCTCGTCCAACGTCAGCACGGCTCAGTGGTCCTCGTACAACTATCTGTCCAACAGGCCTATCTATACTCTGGCAAAGAACTGGCAGACCTACGACAACCCAGCTTCCGACTACTTTGTTCACAACGCTTCGTTCCTGAAGATGGATAATATTACGCTTGGATACAGCTTCGATCAGCTCTTCAAGTCAGGAGGATGGCACGGACTCGCAGGACGGTTGTATGGCACGGTGAACAATGTCTTCACGATTACCAAGTATAATGGTATCGATCCTGAGGTATTTGATGGTATCGACAACAACATCTATCCACGTCCTATCTCTTTTATCGTAGGCCTGAATCTGACATTCTAACCCTTTAACATCAATTTAAAAGTCATGAAAAGTTATATAAAGAATATCCTGCAGGCAGCAGCATTCCTGTTCACTCTGGGATTCAGCTCCTGTACCAGTGATCTGGATGTAACGCCTATTGACCCTAACAAGAACACGACTGTCGACAATGACGCCCTGTTCAACAAGTGCTATGCCAACCTGGCATTGCAGGGTAACGGCGGTGCTAGTGGTGACACTGATATCAGTGGTCTCGATGGAGGTACCACACCTTTTATCCGACAGATGTTCAACGTGAACGAACTGCCGACCGACGAGGCTATTTGTGCATGGGGAGATGAAGGTATCTCTACCTACAACTATGCATCCTGGACAGCCAGCCACCCTATGGTGCAGGGCTTCTACTATCGCTTGTACTTCGGCATCACCATCTGCAACCATTATCTGGAAATCGCTTCTGACGTGGATGCTCAACGTACGGCAGAGGTTCGCTTCCTGCGTGCCCTCTACTACTATTACCTGATGGATACATTCGGCAACGTACCCTTCGCCACCACGGTATCTTCAGATAAACCCTCACAGATCAAGCGTGCTGACCTTTACGCATGGATTGAGAGCGAACTCCTCGATATCGAAGGCTCGCTGGCCGACGCACAGCCCAAGACATCCAGCGAGGATGGCTACGGACGCGCCGACAAGGCCGCCGACTGGCTGCTCCTTGCCCGACTGTATCTCAATGCAGAGGTATATACCGGCACTGCACAGTGGGATAAGGCTGCCACCTATGCCAAGAAGGTGATGGACTCCAGCTACAAGCTCTATACTACCCCCTCTACCGACAGTCATGGAGATACATGGAGCGCTTATCAGAAACTCTTCATGGGTGATAACGGCGAGAGCGGTGCTTCTGTGGAAGCCATCCTGCCTATCCTGTATCAGGGCAACGAGACCACCAGTTGGGGTGGCACGCTGTTCCTCATTGCTGGCAATTTCAGCGGCGATGGTGATATGCACCCAGCTAAGAACCAGCCTACGGTAGGCAACGGTACTGACCAGAACTGGGGTGGTAACCGTGCACGCCGTGATCTTGTCGAGAAATTCTTCCCCTCCGACGATGCACCTCTGGTGGCCTCTTATGATATGACAGCCGAAGCTAGCGACGACCGCGCCCTCTTCTGGGGCCTCAATCGTACAGAGGACGTTACCACTCCGGCTACCTTCGGCAGCGGCTTCTCCGTAACCAAGTTCCTCAACATCAAGTCTGACGGCTCCGCAGGTACCGATCAGTCACAGCCTGATGCAGACTTCTTCCTGATGCGTACTGCAGAAGCTTACCTCACCTATGCAGAGGCTACGGCACGACAGAACAGCAACAAGACTACTACAGAAGGCACCGCTGCTATCAATACCCTTCGTGCTCGCGCCAATGCCGCCCAAAAGGCTGGCTACAGTCTGAACGACATCCTCGACGAGTGGAGCCGCGAGTTCTATTTCGAAGGACGCCGTCGCATTGATCTGGTTCGCTTCGGGAAGTTTGGTGGTACCACCGACTACAAGTGGCAATGGAAGGGCGGAACCTATGCCGGCCGCGACTTCGACGCATTCCGTAATATCTACGCTATTCCTACTAATGACCTCACGGCGAACGAGAAGTTGACTCAGAACACCGGTTATTAAAATAAAGAAAGGAATCACATAATGAAAAATATAGTAATTTCGGCTTTGCTGCTCTTATGCGGTATCAGCCTTTTCACAGCCTGCGAGGACGACAACAACAGCAACCCTGTCATCCAGTCGCCCACGACATTCAAGCTGAACACACCATCCTATGCGACTTCCAGCGTAGACCTGGCAAGCTCTGACTCCTTGAACTTCACCTGGTCACAGCCCGACTATGGTGGCTGGCCCGCTGCTGCTGAATACCAGCTGCAGGTATCTCTGACCAACACCTTCCAGAAAGCCTATAACGACCAGGCGGAAGATGCCTCTGAAAACGACGGCGCTGACTATGTAACCATAGACAGCTACTACAGGTCTACCACCGGTAGCATTACTAGCACGGCCCTGGCCACTGCCCTGCAGATCCTCGGTAACTGGGATGAGGACTCCGTACTAACCAATACTCCTGTCTACGTACGTGCCAGTTGCGTTGTACCCGGATCGACTACGGCCTCCACGTCGTCGACCATCTACTCCAACACGGTGACCATCAACACTGTCCCCTACTTCGTACAACTGAAGGATGCTGACCCGCTGATCTGGTATCTCATTGGTGCTGATATCGGTGACGGCAAGTGGACAAACAGTGCCGATGCCACAGGCGTATCCAACTATCCTATGTTTGCCATCCCCGGTGAGACCTACGACACGAAGACTGGTACAGGCAAGATTCAGTATGCCGGCTACTTCCATGCTGGAAACGGTTTCAAGATTATTGAGACACTGGGCTCTTGGGACTATGGCATCTGCGGCGGAAGCACCGTAGGCACCACGTCTTATCGTAGTGGTGGAGACGATCCCGGCAACATCACCGTATCGGAAGATGGATACTACCTCATCGTCCTCGACACCAAGACCCACGACTGCACCATCACCAAGATGGATACCACGCCCACAGTATATTCCTCGATGGCCATTCCTGGCTCTGAGAATAACTGGAATCAAGTTTCCGGCGATGCGCTCTCAGCCTTCAGTACCGTTTCTGGAGTGAACCACGACTGGGTAGGTACTGTTACCTATAATGCCGACGCTGGTTCCAAGGATGGCTGCAAATTTGCTGCTGACGGTGCATGGTCTGCCAACTGGGGTAGTGCCGACTTCCCCTATGGCACCGGTACCAACGGTGGATCCAATATCCTCTTCAAGGCTGGAACCTACAAAGTGTTCTTCAACGACATTCTGGGATCCTATAGTTTCGTTGCCCAATAACATCTAACAGGAGCCGGCAGAAACATCCTTCTGCCGCTCCACTTTAAAACTTGACATTTATGAAAAAGTTAATTTACATGGTAGGGCTTGTTGCAATGTTGGCAAGTTGCTCCGGTGATTATACTGACTGGGCTACCCCACAGAGTAACTCAGAGGAAGCCTCGAAGACTGTCACCTTACAGCTTTCCAATGCTACCGCCATTGATTATGCCACTCTCACTGCCGACTCCGTGCAGCTGTTCGTGCCCACCATCACTTCCGATGATGTAGTTGTCAGCACCTACACCGCACTTCTCTATAATGCCGACAATACACAGTCGGTGACGCTCTCTGCCAATGCTCAGGGAATGGTAGCTGCCACTGATCTCAAGACTGCTGTGGAGCAGCTCTATGGCAAAACCCCTGAGGCTCATACTATTCCCCTCACGGTGACTGCCCTCTCAAACGATCAGGGAGTAAGCATCAAGAATGTCGGTGAAACAAGTGCTACGGTGACCCTCGAGGCTCCGTTCATCGATAGTGCTTACTATCTTGTAGGCGATATGGTAGGATGGGACAAGTCCAAAGCTGTAGCACTTACCCATGTAGGCACGGGTAATGTGTACGATGATCCGGAATTTACCATCGTCTTCAAGACCACGGCTGATAACCAGTACTGGAAACTTATTCCGCAAACCAACTACGACGGTGAGTTCTGGGCCAGTGGCGAGACAGGTGTAGTGGGTGTGACTGTGGACGGAGACGATGCTACTTCGGGCAACCTTACCACTACCAATCCAGGTGCTGGCAAGATTCCTAACGCCGGTTATCACAGGCTTACCATCAATATGATGACCTATACCTACACCATCGAGGATCTCAACTTCGCTGAGTTTATCTACGAGACGGGCAACAACACGGGCTGGAACAACGGTCTGGCCATGTACGGTCCTAACTTCGACGGCAAGTACTACGGTGCGTTCTATCTCGACGGTGAGTTCAAGTTCAAGCCCAACAGTGCCAACTGGGACGGCGACTGGGAGTACAACGGCGACGGCAAGCTTGATGCCAACGGTCAGGGTAACATTCCTGCACCGACCACAGGATTCTACTTCGTTACCGTAGATCTCTCTGCAATGACCTACTCGTTGAAATCCTTCACGGAGATGCATGTGGTGGGCGATGCCCTCAACGGCAATTCAGACCAGTGGGGCGCAGGTGTGACCATGACATGGAATGCCACAGACAAGACATGGGAGGCCACAGGTGTGAAGCTCGATGCGGGCAAGAGCATCAAGTTTAAGGACGAGGATAGCAGCTGGAGCGGAGTGAACCTCGGCGGTCAGCTCGACAAACTCGTGCAGGGAAGCAACGACAATATCTCTGTGACTACGGGCGGAACATACAACATTATCCTCCACATGGAGAATACCGACCGTGCTCCCTATGCTGAACTGATAGCTCAGTAAGCCATACAAGGCCAAATAAAACAACAAAATAAACGTATCTTCAATAGGTTGTCATTTGAATGAACAATGACAGTTAGGGCGACACTCAGTGATGAGGGTCGCCCTTTTTCTTTATTACGTTTTTGTCCTATGACACAGGTCGTAAATATCAGGTTGTCGAGATGTCTTGCTCTGTCAGCAAGTTTGTTTCATAACATTATTTGAGACAGGCTGGCAAGAGGGTGAAGGATACCTGAACGTAGTTTGCCGTTCCTCATTATCTCCAATCGATTCTTAAGGAGGAGAAACCCTCAGCGTGCATAGACGATCCGACACACTATCTTTTCTATATCCTGTATGTTGTAGATGGGATGGTATAGTCAGACAAAAGCTTTTATTAGGACACATCTTCCACTTCGATGGTTGGCAAAATCATGACAACATCGTTTTGTATGAGCGCTTTTTCGTCTTTTGTTGGGCCATCGTGCCCATCTTGGCTTCTTAACGACCGATTCGCGTTTATCCGTTATGTGCAACGGAGCCTGTCTGTCGAATAGGGCGAGGATAAAAAGTGGATGTTACAGCTATTCGATGACAGGCCAATCGTTTTCCCATCTGATGGGTTTCTGGATAAGAACGGGTTGTCCCTGTAAAGCGATGGAATAGCCGTGACAGATGAATAGGTCTTCATCAAGAAAATGATAGGCGGCGCAATGACCGACGGCCTCATACTCCTTTTTGTCTCCTTGGATTACTGGGGTGCCGCCGCCTTCGCTCATCGGCTTGCCGTCGCGGTCGAGATAGGGCCCGTCGATATGCCGGCTTCGGCCCACAACAACATGATAGGTGCTCTTCATGCCCTGGCAGCAATAGTCCCAACTCGCGAAAAGATAATAATATTCACCGTGTCGGAAGATGAAGGGTGCCTCGATGGCGTTGAGCCCTGCATACTTCGATGTGGGGTTTTGAAATCCCTGTGGCTCGTTTTTATAATAGCGTCGGGCGATGGTACGAGGCGAACTGGCCATGCAGAGCGTCTCTTGTCCGTCGGGGGTATGGGTCACGGCAAGTGAAGCCTGCTGTATGCCGTCCCAGAAGGAGCCCCAGGTCATCCAGAGGTTGCCTTGTTCGTCTTCAATGAAATTCGGGTCTATGGCGTTCCAGTTGTCTCGTTCTCCGTGACTGGCCACGAGACACCCCATGTCTTTCCAGTCGGCTTTCTCCAATGAAGAACAGGAGAGCAGTCCGATGGCAGAGGTGTTTTTGCCGAAGGTGGAGCAGCTGTAGGCCATCCACCATCGGCCATGCCATTGGATGATGTCGGGTGCCCAGATATGGTTTTTAAATCCCGGCACGCTGTCATGGGTCCACCGTGGAATGTCGCGCAACACGCCATCGCGGTGTACCGTCCATGTTTTGCAATCCTTCGACGTGGCAAATCCAATGTTATGACCGGTATAAAACATATAATAGATGCCATTTTCGTAGGCCATCACCGGGTCGTGTACAAAGGCTGTATCTGTGTTAAACAGCACCGGTCTCAGCCGACGCTGCTTGTTTTGTGCCTGTAAGCAGAGAAAGATAAACGCAGCGAGGAGGATAAATGTAGTTCGTTTTGCCATTGTGTTGGATAGAATGAAGGGTTGGTTTTAAGTTGTTATTGTTATCATCAAGCCTCTCATCTTGCATATTCTTAGCAGTTGGAAGCCGATGTCTGGGGTCTCATCTTTGTGGTGATAAGCACCATCACTGCTCCGATAATGAGCAGAAATCCTATGATAATGGTTGGTGTGAGGTGGTCGCCGAAGACCAGCAGACTCACGATCATGGCCGTCAGTGGTTCGAAAGCACCGAGGATGGCGGTGAGGGTGGCACCTATCTGTTTCACGGCAGGAATGAGCATCACGTTGCTCAGGGCCGTGCAGACGATGCCGAGCATCAGCAGATTGAACAGCATTTCGCTGTTGCGGATGGGCTCCACGCCCTCGGTGAACAGCCCGGCAAACAGTACGAAGAAGACGAGTCCAAAGAGAAACACGTAGAATGTGAGCTTCAGACTGCTCATATTGCGCACTTTCATGCGCGACATGCAGACCATATAGAAAGAGTAGGCGAGCCCGGCCATGAGTTCTATCACCACTCCGATAAACTTCGTCTGCCCCGAAGGGTCGAAGCCCGACATGCAGGCCACACCCGCAAAAGCCAGTGTCATGGCGAGGATAGTGGTCCAGGAAAACCGCTCATGAAAGAAGACGAGCATGAGAATCTCCGTCCAGATGGGGTAGGAGAAGACCAGCGTGGTGGCCGGTCCGCTCGGCATATACTTGTAACCGAGTATCATGAGCAGGGCCTCAACGTCGTAGAGCAAGGCCAGCAGAGCGATTTCCAGGGCTTCCTTGCGGTCGAGTCTCAGGTCGGTGCGTTTCCAGAGGAGCACCGCCAGGATGCCCAGACAGCCGAAAGCAAAGCGATAGACGAGGATGGAGGGGGTCTGCATCGTCACCGCTCCGGTCATCACCGGAATGGAAAACAAGGGGATGAGGCCAAACGATGTGGCCGATACCCATCGGTTGCAAAAACCTTTGACGGCGTTGTTCATTGCTTAGTAGAGTAAGACGAGACCCGCGAAGGCGGCGTAACAGATCATGCGGATGGGATTGATCTTGAGCCACATCGTGCCCACAAAGGTGGCTGCGAAGAGCGCCAGACTAATATAGAATTGCCAAGGATTGGTCACCGGCGAGGAGAAGTTTTCCTCATTGCAGAGCAACAGCGTGGCGGCGGCAAGCAGTCCCACCACAGCTGGGCGCAGTCCGGTGAAGACACTCTGCACCGTTGGGGTGTTCATGTACTTCATAAACATCTTGCTGATGAGGATCATCAGGATGAACGAGGGCAGCACTAAGGCAAAGGTGGCGGTGGCGGAACCGAGTATCGACATCATCATTCCTGCCCCGGTGTTGTGCACGGCGGTATAGCCGCAGTAAGTAGCCGAGTTGATTCCGATAGGCCCGGGGGTCATCTGTGAGATGGCTACGATATTGGTAAACTCGGCCGACGACAACCAGTGGTGGTGCACCACGGTCTCGGTCTGTATCAACGACAGCATGCCATAGCCTCCACCGAACCCGAACAGTCCGATCTCGAAGAACGTTATGAAAAGATAAAGGAATATCATAGTGGAAGCCTCCCTATGTCCCGCCGCAAGGTGGGGTGTGAGTTACCTCAACCGTTGGGAGTGATGCGTGATTAAATCGTTATGGTTTGATACTTACAGTTTATTCTTATTACTTGATGCTCATTGCTTATTCATCCCCTTTTCGCTTACCCCGTGCCGCATGGCATATCCCCTCCTTCGGAGGGGTTGGGGAGGCTACTTCAGCACCTTTCCATACACATATCCACCCACTCCGGCAGCAATGATGATCCAGATGGGGTTGACATGGAGTGCCCAGATGAGCAGCGCAGAGACGATGGGAATCCAGCAGTTGGCCATGTTGATGTGGGCACTCTTGGCCAAATTGAATGTCGGCACGGCGATGAGGGCCACCACGGCGGGACGGATGCCGCGGAACATCGCCGCCACCCAGCCCACGTTCATGAACTGATGGAAGAACATCGCGATAACGAGGATGATGAGAAACGACGGCAGGGCGGCTCCGAGCGTGGTGCAGGCGGCCCCCCAACGACCCCGAATCTTATACCCGATGAAGGTCGAAATGTTCACGGCGAAGACGCCGGGACAGCTCTGCGAGATAGCGATGAGGTCGAGAAACTCGTCCTTTTCTATCCATTTGTTCTTGTCCACGACTTCGCTTTCGATAATGGGAATCATGGCGTATCCACCGCCAAGGGTGAATGCGCCAATCTTAAAGAAGGTCTTAAAGAGTGTCCAGGCCTCTCCCCCAACTCCTCCCTGTGGAGGGAGGGGAGGGAAATCCGCCTTGGTTTCCATATCCTTTATAATATTCATGCAGTTGTTTGGATGAACGTTTTCCTGTTCAAGACTTTATCATTCCCAAGTTATCCGTCCTTGAGATGGTCTTGAAACACATCCCTCCCCTCCCTTCGGAGGAGGGGGTGGGGGTGAGGCTGTCTATTGATTCAATATCCACTCCCTCGCGTTGACGAAGGCTTCCATCCACGGTGTCACCTCATCGGCGCAGCGGTTAGACGGATACCAGGCGTTCTGCCAGGGGAAGATGGCACGCTCCGGGTGCGGCATCATGGCCAGATGACGGCCGTCGGCCGAGCAGATACCAGCCACATTGTAGTCCGATCCGTTAGGATTGCCGGGATATTCAGCATAGTTATACTTCGCCACGACATTGTAGTGGTCCTCGGGTTCGGGCAGATAGAAGCGGCCTTCGCCGTGTGCCACCCAGATGCCGAGCTTGCTTCCGCTGAGGCTTCCGAGCATGATGCTCTCGTTCTGCGGTATGTTCAGTCCGAGGAACTGGCTCTCAAACTTCTGGCTGACGTTATGCGTCAGGTGCGAACGGTGCTTGTGTTCGGGGTTGATGAGGTTGAGTTCCACCATCAGCTGGCATCCGTTGCAGATACCAAGACTCAGTGTATCCTTCCTCGCATAGAACTTGTCGAGTGCTTCTTTGGCCTTGGGGTTGTAGAGGAACGCACCTGCCCATCCCTTGGCAGAGCCGAGAACGTCGGAGTTGGAGAACCCACCGCAGAAGACAATCATATTGATTTCCTCCAAGGTTTCGCGCCCCGTGATGAGGTCTGTCATCATTACATCCTTCACGTCGAAGCCCGCCAGCCACAGCGTGTAGGCCATTTCGCGCTCGCCGTTGGTACCCTTCTCGCGGATGATGGCGGCCTTAGGCCTTTGAACTTTGAACTTTGAACTTTGACCATTGAGGTTTGAACTTTGACCTTTGACCTTTGAACTTTGGGCGTTTGCGGTGTTTCCCTCGGTCTCTTGCCATCTGTTGGGGTTGAGATTGAGGGATTCGAAGGTGCCCTTGAAGGTGTCGTTGAACTTCATTTCGAGCGGCTGCTTCTTGTAGTTGAGGAAGCGTTTGCGGGCCATGTCGTTCTTGCTCTGGTGGGTGTCGAGCATGTAGGAAGTGCGATACCATGTGTCACGCAAGGCGTCGATGTCAAACTCATGCTTGAATTCGTCTTTCACGACCGTAATCTTGCGCTCTCCGGGTGTCGGATAAGCTATCTTGGCGTAGCCGATTCCGTTAGTCTCGAAATACTCACGGAGTTCCTTTTTATGGGTGTCAGACACCTGAATCACTACGCCGGGGTTCTCTGCAAAGAGCATTTTTACAATGTCGTTGTTCTCCGGTCGCAGGTCATGGAGGTTGACGTGCATACCGCCTTCCACATTGGCAAAGGTCATTTCGAGCAGCGTAGTGATGAGACCGCCGGCCGAAATGTCATGTCCGGCCATGATCCATCCCTTCTTGATGAGGTCCTGCCCGGCGTTGAAGCAGTCGGCAAAATACTCGGCATTCTTCACCGTCGGCACGTCGCTGCCAATCTTGCCCAATGTCTGGGCAAAGGCCGAGCCGCCCAATCGCAGTTCGTCAAAGCTGAAATCGATGTAGTAGAGCGACGAATTCTTGTCGTTTACCATCACGGGGCTTACTGTCTTCCTTACGTCAGACACCTCGCCGCCGCTCGTCACGATGACCGTTCCCGGCGCAATGATCTTGCGACCGTCGGGATATTGCTGGGTCAGCGAGAGCGAATCCTTTCCCGTCGGCACGTTGAGGCCCAGCTCACAACAGAAGTCTGACAGTGCCTGCACAGCCTGATAGAGTCGTGCATCCTCACCTTTCTGACTGCGGCAGGGCCACATCCAGTTGGCCGAGAGGTTCAAATTCTGCACGGCCGAGGGGTGAGCGTTGTCGGTGGCGATAGGTGCCCACACAATGTTGGTAAGACTTTCGGCCACGCTGAGCACGCTACCGGCTGCGGGGTCGGCCATACCCGCCTGGGGAGCGTGTCCCAAGGCGGTGGCGATGCCCTTCTCACCACGGAAGTCGAGGGCCACCACGCCACAGTCGCTCAAGGGCAACTGCACCTGGCCCTGGGTCTGCTGGCGGGCGATTTTGCCCGTTACCGAGCGGTCAACCTTATTCGTGAGCCAGTCCTTGCAGGCCACAGCTTCGAGCTGAAGCACATTGGAAAGGTATTCGTCGAGGTTGTCAAGGGTGTAAGAAACATTATCATACGTGCGCACGATGGTCTCGTCGCGCATGATGGTCTTGGGCGAATGGCCGAACATCTGAGCCACATCGAGGTCGAAAGGCTTCACGCCATCGGCCTGCTTGAAGCTGAAATGGGCGTCGCCGGTGGTCTCGCCCACCACATAGAGCGGTGCGCGCTCGCGCTCGGCAATGCGCTTCACGTGGTCGAGATGCTTCTCGTCGATGAGCAGTCCCATGCGCTCCTGACTCTCGTTGGCAATGATTTCCTTGGCGCTCAGGGTCTTGTCGCCGATGGGAAGTTTGTCCATATCAATCTCGCCGCCGCACTCCTCGACCAACTCAGAGAGGCAGTTGAGGTGACCGGCAGAACCGTGGTCGTGGATGGATACCACCGGATTGACATCCTCCTCGACCAAAGCGCGCACCAGATTATAGGCACGTTTCTGCATCTCGGGGTTGGCACGCTGCACGGCGTTCAGCTCAATGCCGTTGCTGTAACGGCCGGTGTCCACCGATGACACAGAGCCACCGCCGAGTCCGATGCGGTAGTTGTCGCCGCCGACAACCACAATCTCGTTGCCCGTCTGGGGTTCCTTCTTCAGGCAGTCGCGCTTCTTGCCATAGCCCACACCACCGGCAAGCATAATCACTTTGTCGTAACCATAGACCTGCGGAGCCGTGGCGGCCTCACCCTGACCCTCCTGCGAGAGGGGCGTGCCGTCGGGATAGGTGGTGCTGTCGGCCGTGCTGGCCTCATATTCAAAGGTCAATACCGAACCCGTGATGAGCGGCTGACCGAACTTATTGCCAAAATCGGAGGCACCATTGGATGCCTTGATCAGTATCTGCTCAGGGGTCTGATAGAGCCAGGGACGCGGGGCGATGGTTTCTTCCCAGGCCTTTCCCTGTCTCGGATAACTCGTCATGTAGACCGCCGTACCTGCGATGGGCCAGCTGCCCACGCCGCCTCCCATGCGGTCGCGTATCTCGCCACCCGTGCCGGTGGCCGCACCGTTGAACGGTTCTACGGTCGTCGGGAAGTTGTGGGTCTCGGCTTTGAGCGAGATGACGCTCTCGATGGGCTTCACCTGAAACCAGTCTGACGTGCTCTGATCGGCCGGAGCAAACTGCTCAATCATCGGGCCTTGGGCAAAAGCCACATTGTCTTTATAGGCCGAGAGTATCTTGCCGGGGTTCTCCTTGGTGGTCTTCTTGATGAGGGCAAACAGGCTCGACTCACGCTCCTCGCCGTCGATGACAAACGTTCCGCCGAAAATCTTGTGGCGGCAATGCTCCGAATTGATCTGGGCAAAGCCGAAAATCTCGGAGTCGGTGAGCGGACGACCGTTCTGCTTCTCTATCTTGTGCAGATATTCTATCTCTTCAGGACTCAGCGCGAGGCCCTCTTCCTCGTTGAACTTCTCGATGCTCTCCACGTGCTTGATAGGCTCCGGGGCATGGTTCACGGTGAAGATGGTCTGGTCCAACCCCCGGTACATGCGCTGCAGCATAGGGTCATGGTCGGCCTCCTCACTCTCTACGGGGAAGTATTCCTCAATACGCAAAATGCCATTGAGACTCATGTTCTGGGTAATCTCAACGGCATTCGTACTCCACGGGGTAATCATTTCGCGGCGGGGGCCCACAAAGAAACCTTCGAGCTTCTCTGATTTCAGTTGTTCGGCGTCGCCATAGAGCCAACAAAGTTCCTGTGTCTCCTGCTCACTGGGCTGATGATCGATCTCAGTGGCAATGACATTCTCCTTGGGAGTCTTAAAGAAAAGAATCATAATCTTTCTGGATTTAAAATAAGGTATTATAATACACTGCAAAGGTAACTGCTTTTTTTCTTTCGGGCAACTATTCCATTCACTTTTTCATTAAGTCTGCCATGTTATGCCGTCTGTGACAATTGTTTTGGAGAAACAGTGCTGACCGTTGGCTGCGAAGGGGCGATGTCCTGCAGCCATGGATGGATGCCGGCCTCCTCAAACCGCACAATCCCCATTTGGGGGAAGCGAATGAACAGCGGGTGGGCAGACAGGGGTGTCTTCGCTGCGCCTGCCCACCTGGTCCTGTCTGCGGCAGAATGCCTTTGCCTTTTCCCCCAGAACTGCAAGCAGCATCCCCTCAAGCCTCAGCCACTCTGCACGATTGCATTAGAAGAGGTTTGCTGTAGTAAAGGAGAATAGGCCCTTTTGTCAGCGTATTGCGTTCGCAGTACGCGCGTACTGCGAACGAAGTACGTGTGTATTGCGAACGGAGTACGCGTGTACTGCGAACGCAATACGATAAGGAATGGTGTGAAAAGTGGAGTTTTGGGTATGTTCTCTCGATGACAAACAAAAGCGGATATGCCCTGTAATGACATATCCGCTATGCTGTTGTGGCCCTTGTCAGGCTCTGCCTCTGTGTGCCGTCTCTGAAGAAACGGACCGGTGCCTGCCAGAGAACTACTTCTCGTCCGGAGCCTTGTCGATGAGATCCATGAACTGATCGAGCTTAGGCGTAATAATAATCTGCGTGCGACGGTTGCGCTGCTTGCCCAGTTCGGTGTCGTTGGTGGCTATCGGGTTGAACTCGCCACGGCCGCCGGCGGTCAGACGTTTAGGCGCTACACCGAAGTGATCGATAAGATACTGCACCACGCTGGATGCGCGAAGGGCCGAGAGGTCCCAGTTGTTGCGGATGTTTTTCATTGAGGCGGCCTCTGTGTTGATAGGCACATTGTCGGTGTTTCCCTCGATGAGCACATCATAGTCCTTGTAATCGGTGATGATTTTAGCAATCTTGCTCAGTGTCTGTTCGGCACGCTCGTTTACCTCGTAACTGCCACTCTTGTAGAGCATGTTGTCGGCCAGGGAGATGTAGACCACACCCTTGAGCACCTGTACATCCACCTCCTTCATTTCCTCCTTGCTCAACGAGCGGGTGAGATTGTTGGTAAGCACCATGTTCAGGGAGTCGCTCTTGCTTTTTACCTCTACCAAATGGCGGATATACTGGTTAGACTCGTTAATCTGATCGACCAGTTTTGAGATATTGATGTTGTTGTCGCTTGTGTTCGAAAGGCTCTTGTCGAGACTCTTCTGCAGTGCGGCGTAGTCTCGTTTCTGCTGATCAAGCTGGTCCTGGAGTGAGGAGACACGTGCCTGCGAGGCTGCCAGCTGCTCTTTGGCATTCTGGTAGTTGGCAGAGAGTTCCTTGTTCTCGGTCTGACAGTTCAGCAACTCTTTCTTACTGGCACAACTCGAAATAAGCAATACTCCGGCCATCATGGTCAGTATCAAAGTTTTCTTTTTCATATCTTTCTTTTTTAGTTGATAGTCTGTTATGTCTCACGGGAGCGATATGGCGCACACTCGTATATGTAATGTAGACGTGCTAAAACACTAAATGTTGTGTGGGTTTAAAATAAATTAACTACCTCCGCGAGGATTTAAGACCTCATGACAATCGTTTGCACATTTGGAAAGATTATCGACTGAGTTCGATGTAATCCATGTCGGGCATCCAATGGGTGTCGTTGCTGAGCCTCACCTCGTTGTCGCCCGACTGCAGGGTCACCTCGATTTCGGCCGTGCCGTTGCCCGAGACGGTAAGGGTCTTGACGGGCTGCCCGTTGACGCTCACTGTGAACTGGCGGCTGTCGGCCGAGCGATAGGCCACGGCGAGCGTGTATCTTCCGCCGCGGGCTACGTTGACCTGTCGCCAGATGAGGCTGTTTTCGGCCGAGCATCCGAGCCACGAAGCCTTCAGGCCCGTGCTGCATTGGTCGTCGTATTCGTAGATTCCGGTTTTCCGCGCCTGGTTGTTCCACAGTTCCTGATAGGCGGGAATGTAGGCCGTCTCGGCCTCATAGCGTTTGCGGTCGAGACGATTTTCGCCAGTCAGCACATAGATGCGGCAACCATGCTGCGGCACGGTGACGCTCATCTTGCCGTCGGAGAATGTTCCCACCTCGCGTTGCATAAACACCGATCTCACCGATATGGTGCCCGAGAGGTCGATATTGCGGAAAGACAGCGTGGCGACAGCCTCACGATCTTCGGGATTATAGAACGCCACGGCACGCTTCAGTCCGTGCACCGTATCCACATCCTTGACGAGGATGTAGCAGCCATCCGATTTTCCCACGAGGTAAGCCTGCTGGTGGGGCTGTGCCTGATGGAGTGCAATGAGTTCCGGATTCTTCAGCAGGTCGAGCGTCTGGGGCTTGATTGTCCCGAGATCGCAGCCGATGAGCAGCGGACTTTCCATCATGCACCACATGCCAAAATGGGTCATGTCTTCTTCGAGTGTCATCGACCGGCCCACCTCCAGCATGTCCATGTCGTTGTAATGACCATCGGAGGCGTAGGCCGAGAGGTAGAGATTTTCTTTCAATATGCCTTTCACCGAGCGCCAGCTGTCACGGATGTCGTGGGTGGTGCGCCAGCTGTCGGCCACACCGCTCACCCAGGTGCCGGGATAGTTCCATCGGCACACGTTCATCCTCACGTCCTTGCGCCCCGTGGCATCGATGGCGCGGCGTATGGCGGTGTAGCGTTCCTGCTCGTCGAGGGCAAGGCTGTCGCGGTTTTGTCCGGCATTGCCACCACAGAAATCCACCTTGATAAAGTCGAAGCCGAGGTCTTTGAAGTAGAGGGTTGCGTCCTGTTGGTCGTGCTCGAAGAAGCCCACATTGTAGGAGAGTGTGTCCTTGTCGTAGTAGCTTCCGCACGTGCTGCGACCGGCATCCGAGTAGATTCCGGCTTTGAGTCCTTTGCTGTGGATGTAGTCTACGACCGGTTTCAGGCCGTTGGGAAAGCGGTGTGGATTGATTTTCAGGCATCCGTTGTCGTCGCGTCCGCCCTGAAAACCGTCATCTATATTAACAAAGGTATAGCCTGCGGCCTTCAGACCGGAACTGACCATGCAGTCGGCCTGATGCTCGATGAGTTTGTCGCTGATTTTTACGCGGTAGGTGTTCCAGGAGCTCCAGCCCATTGTCGGAGCGGTGGTCTGGCCTATGGCCGTTAATGGAAGGACGGCCAGAAGGGAGAGAAAAAGTTGTTTCATAAGTAGGTTGCAATCGTATGCGGTTGTCAAAACAGAGACAAAATTAGGTTTTTCCGCTGACACCCCAAGGATTTCGTAACCCGAAAAAATGGCAATCTCCTCTGATATCTGACTAAAAGGTTGCCGTATGTACACATTTCCAAATTATAGGAAAGAAACACCAATGGCCAAAAACCAAAATGATGTAACTTTGCGGGCAGAGACAGAAACAAGAAAACATCAACTGAAACAAATGAAAAAGATTACTATCCTGTTGTTTACCTTTATTATTACACTACAACTTTATGGACAGCAGAAGCCTGCCAGCGTGTTTATTTCGGCCGGACAGTCGAACGCAGACGGGCGTGCTTATATCGGCGAGGGACTGCCCGACTACATGAAGGGTGGCTACAACTTTCTGCATTTCGCCAATGTCACCTCGACGGAACACACCGATTTCTATCCCCGTGTGTTCAACTCGGCGAGCGAAGGCGGTCGGTTTGCGTTCAGCGATGTGGCCAACTATTGGATCGAGCAGGCCCTCAAAGCCGATTTTTACAGTGTGAAATGTGCTTACGGCGGTACCGCCATCGCCCTCGGCCAGACGGTGGAGAAGCTGCCGTTCTGGAATGCAGGCACCGCCTATATTGACACGGCGCGCGCCTATCGCGGCACGGTGGGCAACGGAACATCACTCGCGAAGTCGCTCACCGAGGGCTTCAGGGTGCTCGCCGACAGCGTGCTCTCCCGACTGGCACAGGGCTATGATGTCAAGGCCATCATGTGGCATCAGGGCGAAAGCGACCGCAAGGCAGGCTCTGCCTATTATGGAAACCTGAAAGATCTGATCAATTACCTACGCCAGGAGATTTACAAGGTGACGGGAGATGATGCCGATCTCGCCCTGCCTTTTATCATGGGTACCGTGTCTCATGGCTCAACCCAGTTTAACAGCACTGTGGAAAGCGCGCAATATCAGCTGGCCAAGGACATGGAAAACGTCTATGTCATCGACCTGAGCGATGCCGGTCTGCGGTCGGACAAACTGCATTTCGATGCGGAATGGACCGAATATTTCGGCAAACGGGTGTACAATCAGTTGGTGGAAATAGGTGCCGTGGACGGCCAGAAGATTGAAATCGTGAAGCCCGACGGCGATGTTGTGACCGAGAAAGTAGACCTCAAGCCGGTCAATCACTGGAATTTCGCCTCCTCAAACTGGAGTGAGGCGAGCGTGACGGCTATGCAATCCTACACCACACTGAACTCCGGCTATGGCTATCGCAATAAGACCGCCATGACCAATGCAGGGCTGGCGTTCGGCGATTACGTTTTTCCCGAGACCCAAGGACTGCTGTTCACCGTCACCCGAGATAGTCGGCTGGGCCTCTATCCGGCCAAAAACGCTATCTGTTTCGTGAGCAGTGAGGCCCGCGTTATCGTACCCGGCGTGAAGCCCGGACAGTTTATTTATGTGAAGGCCAGTACCGCGAAGGCCGGCACCCAGCGTGGCATCGTGGTGACAGGCAGTGCCAAAGCCAACCTCGATGTTATCGCGGGCGACACCACCTCGACCTCGACCGTGGAGAGTGTCTACTGGGTTCAGGACAGCTATACGACCCCCGTCGATGCCGAGTTCACCGCCTCGGGAGGTGTATGCTATCTCTATGAGATTATGGTGACAGACACCGACCCGCGCAACAACATCCGCATGCTGAAGCCACTGGCTACACCCGCCACCGGCCTGACAACCTATTGCGCCACCAAAGACCTCGACTTCTCAACGGCAAAGACCGATTCTTTAGAGGCCTATAAAGCTACACTGTCGGCCGACGGCACCTCTGTGGTGCTCACCCGGGTGATGCAAGTGGCCAAAGGCGAGGCCGTATTGCTTCGCACGCTCAACGGCGAGGCCACGGCCGCTCATGACTCTGTGCTCGTCACCGAGGGTCTGAGCTGCCTCGAAGACAATGCCCTGGTGGGGGTGTTGGATACCAAAACCATTCAGCCCACGATGCTCGTCGATGGCGTGGAATATAGTCATCTCGTGCTGGATGAAGCCGGACAATTCGTGAAACTCACCGCCGAGACCACTCTGCAGGCCCGTGAAGCCTATCTCTCGCTGCCCACATCGCAACTCGGCAGTATCACGGAGTTGCCTCTTTTCTTCAGTCCTGCCACGACCGTCAGAGCCATGGCCCAGTCGGTTGACTCCTCCGACAGGGCCTTCTATAATATTGCCGGACAGCGTGTGACAAAGGATTATAAGGGATTGGTGGTTGTCAGCGGACAGAAACGGATAGTCAGATAAACGCTCAAGCGTCTCCAGCCAGGGCTGGTTTCCAATTGATAAACCGCCCCTGTCTGAAGCCGACTTTGCTGTTTACAGCTTGCTTTCTTGCTTAAAGCTTTATTTCTCCTGTGTTGGTATGGTGGAATTTTTGGGATAGACATAGGGGAACGAGTCCATGCTGACCACGCGGCCCTTGCGGAATCCGATGAGCACCACGTCGTAGTCGCCACTGATAGCCTTGTTTCTGTGGTATTCCCATTGCTCCAGTCCGTCCTCGGTGAAGCGACGAAAATTGGGCGACCCTTTCATGATCTGGGTTACTTCCTGGTAGGTCTGGCCTTGGGAAATCTTGCTGAGCTGGGGTAGTGACGACCTGAAGCCGAGGGCTGCGCACGATGAGAGCACGATGGAGACCATGGTGGCCAATAGAAAATGAGGGATGAAATTCTTTCTCATGATATAAAATGAATTTGGATTAATAAGATGTTACAAAGGTAATGGTTTTTCCACGGGGTAGGGGTAGGCTTTTCCCTACGTGTGGGTAGGGAATGGCCTATGGTGCAACGACGGTGGAAAATGGGGGTAGGGTTGGGGAGAGAAGGGACTTGGGGCAGCGGAATTACGGCTGTCCGTCGGTCTGCGAAGGGGCCAGGGCAAAGAGAAACTGCTCTTCGTGATAGTTCATCTGGGCAATGTCGTAGCGGATGAAGCGGGCCAGCGACTTGATGACGCGGTAGCGGCTGAGGCCTGAGAGGCGCACGAGACGGTTGAGAGTCACGCCGGGATGCAGGCGCAGCGTATCGAGAAGCTGCGTCTCTTCCTCGGAGTAGGTCATGACAACGGTAGAGGCCTTGTCTTGTTTCCATATCTCTAAATGGATGGGCGAGGCCACGATGTTCTCGTCGTTCACCCGTACATAGGCTGTCTTCTTGCCCTTTTCGTCCACGGCACATACCGGTCTGCGGGTGGCACGGGGGATGGTGGCGATGACGATGGTGCGGCCTTCGGCCTGAAAAGTCTCAAAGGAGATGTCGGAGGCGGGCCGGCAACAAGTGGTGGCGGCTTTCTCCATCATGTAGATTTCCTCGTCGCTGCGCACCCCCGAGAGGTGCCCGTCGTCGCGCACGCCGATGAGCAAGCGTCCGCCATCGGTATTGGCAAAGGCCGATACCGAGCGTGCCAGCTTCACGGCATCCTGTATCCTGTATTTGAAATCCTGCTGTTGGTGCTCACCTTGTGCGATGAGTTCCTCTAAATATTGTAGTGCCTGATGGAGCATTCCTGATAGCGTTTGTCAGCCCCTGTCGCTGTGGGGACTGTTAGTTATCGAGCACAACCTGTTGCTCGGGAGTAATCTGGTGGGAGCGGGAAGGGTGGGAATTTCTCACCTTGAACTTGTCGAAGCCCTCGCCGTAGACACCGATGACATTGGTCTGGGTGACGAAAGCCTTCGGGTCTATCTCGTTGATGATAGAGAAAATGACACTGCTCTCACGCCGTTTGGCCATGATAAACAGCATCTTCACCTCGCGCCCGGTGTAAAAACCGTGGGCCTCGATGACCGTTGCGCCACGATGGGGGAACACGGCGATGCGTGCGGCAATCTCCTTGTAGCGGTCGGAGATGATGAAAAACTGTACGCTGCGGTGCATCTGCTGGACCACCTGGTCGATGCAAAAGCTCGTGATGAGCAGCACCACATAACCGTAGATGACCTTCTCCCAGTCGTGGAACACGAGATAAGAGGAGGAGATGATGATGATATCGCAGATCATCACGACACGTCCGAGGGAGATGTCGCGATACTTATTGACGATGGCGGCGATGATATCCGTGCCGCCCGTAGAGCCGTGGAAGGAGAAACCGAGTCCGATGCCCGAGCCGCAGAAAATGGCTCCGATGATGCTGGCCATGAAGGGTTGGTCGTGGAGAAGCTGTAGTCCGGCCGTGGATTTCTGCACAATGGTAGTCATGGCTGTAAGCACAAACACCGCATAGATGGTCTTGATGCAGAATTTGAAGCCGAGAATCTTCAGCGCAAAGAGCAGCAAGACGGCATTGATGGCGAAGTAGGAAAACTGAACGGGAATGCCCGTGCCCCAGAAGAGCACGGAAGCGATACCCGGAACGCCACCGGTGGCAATGCTGTTGGGCAGCAGAAAGATATTCCAGCCAATACAGTAGGAAACCATGCCGATACCGATCATGATATAATCGCGTATCTCATTGATTATCTTTTTCTTGTCGAATGTCATGTTACTTCTGTAGTTACATCACTTGAATTATACGGACAAAGATACTGATTAATCTTGAAATATATCCCTTTTGCCAGAGTAAACTTCCTTTCGTAATACCTGTTTCCGTTGCAACAGGATTGTAACATGCTCGTAAACCTCATGTAACATGTTATACTTACCTTTGCGGCGAATTAATTACGGATATCTCTTTTATATGAGCACCATTTATTTATGTATTGTCATTTTTCTGCTTTGTTTAGCAGTTTTTGACCTCTTTGTGGGTGTAAGCAATGACGCTGTGAACTTTCTCCAGTCGGCCGTGGGCGCAAAGGTTGCCCATTTCCGCACCGTACTCATCATTGCCTCTTGCGGTGTGGCCGTCGGAGCAGTGATGTCTTCGGGAATGATGGACGTGGCGCGGCATGGCATCCTTATGCCTGTTCACTACTCGTTTGAGGAAGTCATGACCATTTTCTTAGCCGTCATGGTTACTGATGTGCTGATTCTCGATGTGTTCAACACGCTTGGCATGCCGACCTCTACCACCGTTTCGCTGGTGTTTGAGTTGTTGGGCGGCACATTTATTCTGGCTACTGTCAAGACGTTGAGCGACAACGGTCTCGACTATGGCGACCTGCTCAACAGCAGCCAGGCCCTGAAAACCATCTTCGCCATCTTCGTCAGCGTAGCCATTGCGTTCTTCTTTGGCGTTATCGTGATGTGGATTTCGCGCGTGATATTCACCTTCAATTACAAGAAACACAGCCGCTATTCCATCGCAATCTTCGGTGGTATTGCCTTTACGGCATTGGCTTACTTCATCTTCCTCAAGGGTTTGGGCAAGAGTCCATATATTCCGGCTTCCACCCGCGACTATATTCAGGCCAATACCGACATGTTGCTCATTTATACATTCGTCATCTCGACGGTGTTGATGGAAGTGCTTCACCTCATTCGTGTCAACATCTTCAAGCTCGTGGTGCTCATGGGAACCTTTGCATTGGCAATGGCATTTGCAGGCAACGACTTGGTGAACTTCATCGGTGTGCCTCTCGCCGGTCTCGACTCCTATCAGGATTTCATGGCCAATGGCAATGGTGCCTCTCCGTCTGAGTTTATGATGTCTTCACTGATGGAGAGTGCCAAGACACCTCCTTTCTTCCTCTTGGGTGCCGGTGTGGTGATGATTATCGCCATGGCTACATCCAAGAAGGCTCAGAATGTAATCAAGACTTCGGTTGATTTGAGTCGTCAGGACGAGGGCGATGAGATGTTTGGTTCGTCGAGTGCTGCCCGAAGCATCGTGCGTTTCACGCAGAATGGAGGCTCATGGTTTGAGCAGGTTGTTCCTATCGGAGTGCAAAATTGGATAAACGGTAGATTTAATAAGAGCGAGGCTATCATAGACGAGGGAGCGGCATTCGACGTAGTTCGCGCTTCGGTCAACCTCGTGTTGGCTGCTATGCTCATTACCATCGGTACCAATTATAAGCTCCCCCTGTCTACCACTTATGTAACATTCATGGTGGCCATGGGTTCAAGTTTGGCTGATGCGGCATGGAGTCGTGAGAGCGCAGTGTTCCGTGTGACGGGTGTGCTGAGTGTGATTGGTGGCTGGTTTATCACTGCCGGTGTGGCATTCATCGCCTGTGCCGTGGTGTGTCTGGCCATGTTCTATGGTGGCATTGTTGTTCAGGCTTTGGCCATGGGCCTTGTGGTCTTCTCACTGATTCGCTCTAATCGTAATTTTGCCAAGAAGGTAGCCAGTGAGAGTAAGACCAGTATCTTCAATCTGATGATGCGCACACGTGACCCCGAATTGGTATGGGACATGCTGCGCAGACATGTCAGCAAGACCCAGAGTTTTGTCAATCACTTTGCACAAACAGAGTTCAACCGTATTGCTGATGGGTTTGCCAATCAGGACGTGAGGGCCTTACGGCGCAGCCTGAAAGAGCTTCGCAACGAACAGGGCGAACTGAAAAAATACCGTCGTCAGGAGCTTCTCGGTCTCAAACGATCGCCGGTAGAGATTGCGATTGAGCGCAATACATGGTTCCATCTCGGTGCCAACTCCGACCAGCAGTTCATCTACTGTCTGCGTCGTATGCTCGACCCAATCAAGGAACATGTAGACAACAACTTCAATCCGCTACCTGCAGAGTATGCCCAGGAGTTTGAATCTGTGCGCCGTAAGATCAATGACCTGATGCAGATGGCACAGAACAACATCGACACCAACAACTATGAGGATTATCGTAACATCCTCGCTGAGGCCGATGCCTGCAAGGACGAACTGAGTCTGATACGCAAACGTCACATCGACCGCATCCAGCAGACGGAGAACAACAAGATGTTGCAGGTGTCGTTGGTGTATCTCAACTTCTTGCAGGAGAGCCAGGAGTTCTTGAGTATCATGCGTCATCAGCTCCGTGCAGCTAAGAAATTCATGGAGAATTAAGGATAACAGCCCGTCCGGTGATAGTGTGGGCCGGATGGAAATAAGCTTCACGTGATTGTGACCTCATCTTTGTCTTGACCGACAGGGATGAGGTCTTTTTCATGTGTAGACAGAGGATGCAGACGGAATGATAGGTTGTGCTATTGCTGATTTTACATAGGAACGTTGAAACGGTTTTCTCGCAGCTTTGTAACTTATTCTTCAAGCCAATGCAAATACGGCGTAATCTAATCGCGGTAACTTTGCACACGTTCAAAAATCAGTTTTTATAAATGAAAAGATTACCTATCTTATTGATGATGCAGGCCGTCGCGCTTACAGCAGTGGCTATTGAAGTGCCCGGAGTGGAAAACCTTGGAGCCGTGCGCGGACGCATCGTGGATGGCTCTAAGGAAGTGTTGCCCGGAGCATCGGTGTATATCGAATCGCTGAAGACCGGAGCGGTAAGCGATGTCAATGGTTTCTATGACCTCGGCAATCTTAAGCCTGGTACCTACGAGGTGACGGTGAGATATGTGGGCTACAGTCCGGTAACCACGACGATAACCGTTACCAGCGGGCGCACGTTGGAGCACAACATTGTGATGAATGAGGGCATGGAACTCAAGGAAGTGCAGGTCAACGGGGCTTTCCACGGACATCGCAAGGCGCTCAATATGCAAAAGAACAGCATGGGAGTGACCAATGTCGTGAGCGCCGACCAGGTGGGTAAGTTTCCCGATTCCAATATCGGCGATGCCCTGAAACGTATCAACGGCATCAATGTGCAATACGATCAGGGTGAGGCCCGCTTCGGACAGGTGCGCGGAACGTCGGCCGACCTCTCGTCGGTGACACTCGACGGCAACCGCATTCCCTCTGCAGAGGGCGACACCCGCAATGTGCAACTCGACCTCATTCCGGCCGATATGGTGCAGACCATAGAAGTAAACAAGGTGGTAACGGCCGACATGGACGGTGATGCCATTGGCGGAAGCATCAACTTGGTGACCAAGAGCACACCCTATCATCGTGTGCTCAATGTGACGGCAGGCACCGGACTCAATGCCGTGAGCGGCAAGATGGAGAAAGAGCTGGGCTTCACTTGGGGCGACAGGTTCTTCAATAAGAAACTCGGTATGATGTTTGCCGCATCCTATCAGTTTAATCCCGGCGGATCAGATAATACGGAATTCACCTATGATGTGGATGATAACAACAGTGTGTATCTTGACAAAGCCGAGGTGCGTCAGTATTATGTGACACGTCAGCGCCAGAGCTATTCGTTTGCCACTGATTATCAATTCAGTGCCGATCACAAGATAGGCTTCCGGGCCATGTATAATCGTCGTCACGACTGGGAGAACCGTTACCGCATTACCTACAAAAAGTTAGGAGAGAAATCCAGTAAGCAGAGTATGGTGTTGCAGACCAAGGCGGGCAGCGATGACAACCGAAACGCCCGACTTGAACTCCAGCAGACGATGGATTTTGCCCTCGAAGGCGAGCACCATTTTGGCAAACTCAAGCTGGATTGGACCGGCACATACAGCCGCGCCACCGAGGACAGACCCAACGAACGCTACATGGGGGTGGTCATCAAAGGTAAGTCTGACCAGAACGTGGCATTCTTCGATGGACTTGATTTTGCTGACGAAGGTGGTCGCCAACCCTATGCCACGAGCCGGATAGGCGATGTCAATGACTATAAATGGAGCATCGACGAGTTGACCAACTCTAACCAGAATATCTATGAAAACGAGTGGAAGTTCCGGTTGAACTTCACGTTGCCACTTAAACAGGGGCTCTATGGCAATGTCTTGAAATTTGGAGGTAAGTATGTCTCCAAGGAAAAGGACAAGCAGATGCATTGTTTCGACTACATTGACGCTTACGAAGAAGCCTATGGCGATGGCTGGATGGAGAATATGGCAGGACAAATACGGTCGGGCTTCATGGCCGGAGACAACTATCCCGTGGGTACGCCTTTCGTGCGCAGACAGTATTTGGGACAAATCGATTTCTCCAAACTTCAGGGCACAGAGCTCTACTCTGAGGCTGCCGGCAACTTCCATGCCCGTGAGCAAGTGACGAGTGCCTATCTGCGATTTGATCAGCGACTGGACGAGCAACTCAGCCTTACGGCCGGTCTGCGTATGGAGCACACAGCCCTGAAATATAGCGGGTACAACTGGATTGTGGACGATGCCACTGACGAGAACGGCCGCTTGATACCTACGGGCGACAACAAGAACGACTACACCAACTTCTTGCCGAGCATCCTTCTGAAATATACGCCGCAGAAAGACTGGAACATACGTGCCTCATTCACCGAGACTCTGAGCCGTCCCAAATACTCGGCACTCATCCCCAATGTGAGCTACAGTGTGGCCGATGAAGAGGCCATGATAGGCAATCCGACGCTGAAGGCCACCACCTCCTACAACTTCGACCTCTCGACCGACTATTATTTTGAAAGCGTCGGACTGGTCAGTCTGGGCATGTTTTATAAGCGTCTGAACAACGTGATCGTGAATGAGGTGTGGAAATCGACCACCGACCCCAACATCCCGACGGGACTTCTCAATGCCGACGGTGAGACACCGAAATATCAGATCACCAAACCCATCAATGCCTACGATGCCCGTCTGTTTGGTGTGGAAGTGGCCTATGAGCGCGACTTCGGTTTTATTGCTCCCGCTTTGAAGTGCATCGGCTTCTATGGCACCTATACCTACACCCACAGCAGCACCTTGAACCACAAGTTTGAACACCGCTCGGTAGACGATGCCAGTGATGTCAAGATGACCGGTAGCCCCGAACACACAGCCAATGCCTCCCTCTATTTTGAAAAGAGTGGGGTGAATGTGCGCCTGAGCTGGAACACGGCATCAAGCTTTATCGACGAACTCGGCACGGTGGCAGAACTCGACCGCTATTATGACAGTGTGAACTATCTCGACCTGAACGCCAGCTACACCTGGGGACGACAGACCAAGTTCACGGTCTATGCCAACGCCACCAACCTGCTCAACCAGCCCCTGCGCTACTATCAGGGTACCAAGGACCGCACCATGCAGTCAGAATACTATGGCGTAAAGGTCAACGCAGGAGTGAAAATCGTATTCTAAATGATCGTAACAATGAAAAAACTGTTTCTATTTCTCATAGCTGTCCTGTCTGTTGCAGCTGTTTCTGCGCAGGAAACGGATTACTCTGTTTTCGCAGATAAATTCAATTTCATCGTTTGTAATGACCTTGGCCGCAATGGCTACTACGACCAGAAGCCCATTGCCGAGCTGATGGGGCAGATGAGCGAAGACGGTGTAGATCCCGAATTTGTGGCTGCCTTGGGCGATATCCATCATTTCAATGGGGTGCAGAGCGTCACCGACCCGCTGTGGATGACCAACTATGAGCTTATCTACAGTCATCCGGAGCTGATGCTCGACTGGTTTCCCATTCTGGGCAATCATGAGTATCGGGGCAACACGCAGGCCTGCATAGACTATAGTCAGGTGAGCCGGCGCTGGGAGATGCCGGCCCGTTATTATACCAAGGTGTATCGCGACGGCGACATGGCTATCCGTTTGGTGTGGATAGATACTACGCCGATGATGAACAAATATCGCAGTCAGCCCGACGAATATCCTGATGCTTCTTGTCAGGACTGGCAGCGACAGCTCACCTGGCTCGACTCCGTGCTCACCGCAGAGCGTGAGGACTGGGTGGTGGTGATGGGCCATCATCCCATATTTGCCGACACCGGCAAGGATGTTTCCGAACGTCAGGACATGCAGCAGACGGTCAATCCGGTCTTGAAGCGGCACGACGTAGACTTCTATATCAATGGGCATATCCACAATTTTCAGCATATCCGCCGAAAGGATAGCCGCATCGACTACGTGACCAACAGCTCTGCCTCACTCTCCCGCACCAACGTCAACCCGGTAGAAGGCACTGTCTTTTGCAGTGGAGCCCCTGGTTTTTCTGTCGTCTCGGCTACGAAAGATACGTTGGCTCTGCGCATGATCAACAGGCAGGGCAGGGTAATACACGAGGTGATAAGAACCAAGAAATAAACTGGATGGAATGTTATCTTATCGTATGTCTGACAACTACGGTAAGATAACATCCCAACTATGAGGACAGTCTAAACCTATCTTTTGAAAAACACTCCGGATTTTGTTTCCGATCGTATGCCGGCTTATATGCTGATATGGAGGCGCGGGGGGCATGAAGCGTAATCTCTGTATAGAGATTTTCTGCCTTTCGTTTGTCCACGCCAGAATATTGCTGTATCTTTGCCTTTGACAAAAGTTTCAGGACAATGGACATCAAAGCATTATTTTTCGATATTGACGGTACGCTCGTCAGCTTCAAAACCCACGTGATACCTCAGTCTACCGTGGATGCCCTGCAATGGGCCAGAGAGCAGGGTATCATGATTTTCATTTCCACCGGCCGGCCGGTACCTTTCATTGTCAATCTGAAACAGATAGAGCATCTCATCGACGGATATATCACCACCAACGGTGCCTATTGCTTCATCGGCCAGAAAACCGTGAGCTGTCACAGCATCGGACGGTCTGACATCGACCGTGTGCTCACGGCCTGCGGGCAGTGGGATGCCCCCTGCATTGTGGTGGGCACAAACCATATCGGGGTGTATCACTCCAAGCCCATTGTCGATCAAAGTTTCCGCGAGGGGCTTGGTTTGATCGATTTCGAGTTTACCGACCTGCCGACGGTAATGAGAGAACCCATCCTGCAGCTCACCCCTTTTATCACCCCCGAGCAGGAAGCTGCGCTCATGCCCACTCTGTCGGCATGCACGTCTGGACGTTGGACGCCGGCTTTTACCGATATCACACATTCCAATGCCGACAAAGGCAAGGGACTGCTCGCCATGGCCGCATTCCTCGACATCGATATTGAGGGCACCATGGCCTTTGGGGATGGGGGAAATGACATTTCCATTCTTCGGCAGGCTGGGGTCGGCGTGGCTATGGGGAATGCCGGAGAGGAGGTGAAAAGACATGCCGACTTTGTGACCAACAGTGTAGATGAAGACGGCATCAGGAATGCTTTAGAAAAAATGATCGGGTAGGTTTGACCATTGTTCAAACCGGATAATCCCTGACTGGTCGTCTGTGCAAGGAATAGTGGCAGGGACATGAAAAGTATAAATTCTCATTGAAAGATTTTGAACAAAGCCGATTAAAACAGAGACGCGGAGGGAACAGATACATGAGGGGGTGGAAAATAGAGCAAAATGAGGCAGAATGCAATCGGTTGATGATCAGTGACTTGTAATATGTTGACAAATGAAGGTCTTGCGAATACTATCTAATCGCAAGACGAATACTATCTAATCGTGCTACGAATACTACCTAATCGCACCAGGTTTTGGGCGTTTTAGCAGCGTAAAAAGGCCAAAAAACGTTCCGAAAGGCCTGTTTTGCCCCCTCCGTGAGGGTGAAATGGCATGAAGAATCCAACTTCTATCCCTGAAAACGACGGTTTTCCCAGCTCACGTAAAAATAAAAAGTCGCGTGTTTTTGATGAAAAAACAGGACATGTTGACGGCCTCTGCCTTTCTGCTGGCCCCTGCCTTCACCCCCTCAGCCTGTATGTCGGTTGATGCCTTTTCGGGTGTTGTGGAACGGAGGGCAGACTATCGTCTATCTCTGAGAATTATGGAAAGGGAAGTCAGTTGCCCTCCTTTCTGCTATCTGCTGTCATTCATTAGCCCAGCCGCTCTTGTTGGTGTTGGCTGCGTGGCTGAGTTCGGTCGACAGGTAGAACGTGAAGACCAGTCCGCCCTTGGGATCATTTTTCACCCGGATGGCACCATGATGGAGCAACACCGCGTTTTTGACGATTGCCAATCCAAGACCCGTTCCTCCCATCTTGCGGCTCCGGCCCTTGTCTACACGATAGAAGCGTTCGAAGAGCCTTGGCAGATGTTCTACAGGCACTCCCCCTCCGTTGTCCTTAAACATAAACGACCAGCGGCCCGGTCTCTTTTCGCCCATCAGAGTAATCGTCGTGCCCACTCCGGCGTAGGCAATGGCATTGTCCGTGAGATTACGGAAAATGCTATAAAGCAGAGAGCGGCTACCCTTTATTTTCAATTGCGAAGGCAACAGGTTTTCGAAAGTCATCTTTCGTTCCTGCAGCTGCAACGAGGTTTCGCGTTGGATGTTGTGCACCAGCTCGGCAATATCAACCTCTTCAAACTCTTGCATATCGGGTGCATCGTCCATGCGATTGAGCGTCGATATGTCTTGCAGAAGCGATGTCAGTCGTCCACTCTGGGCGTAGCATCGCTCCAGAAACTGCTGTTTGGTGGTGTTGTCTATATTTGGATTGTCGATGATGGTCTCCAGATAGCCCTGAATGCTGGCTACGGGTGTCTTGAGCTCGTGGGCTATATTCTGTGTCAGCTGGCGCTTGAGCACATCTTGTTCGCGTCGTGTGGTCTGCAGACGCTTATAGATTTTAATAATCTTTTCCGCAATTTCACCTAACTCGTCGTCGGGAAAAGCGGCCAGATCTTCTGTCTCCAGACTCTCGTTGTGCTCTGCCCGTGATGCAAAAATCTTAAGTTTGGTGATGTTGGTTCCCAACCGGTTGGCAAACCTGTAGAGCACTAATGTCAATCCAAGGATGGCTACAAGAGCAAACCACACAAAATGTTGGTCTGCCTGAAGGATATTGGCTAAGTCGGCATTATAGGGCAATGCACTGCGGATAACCAGTCCGTCGGCGGGGAAAAACGTAGCCGAATAGAAGAAATCCCGCTTGAGGGTTTTGCTGTTTCGATCCACTGCCGACCCATTTCCCGTCTTGATGGCCTGCATCACTTCCGGTCGGTTGGCATGGTTGCTGAGAGCCGCGTAGTCTTTTCGGATATTGTCGAAAACCACCTTTCCCTGTCGGTCGATGAGCGTCACCCGCATGTCTTTCATGCCATGCCGGCGTACATAGTCGGCCACGGTAGCCTCCTCGAGGGTGTCCATGTGATGGATGGCCTCGTCCATTCGGTCGTTGTAGTCCTGCAGTTTACTTTCCAGCAATTCTATCTTGTACTGTTTTTCCCGGTTCCATTGAAATATGATAAACGAAACAGCAAACACAAGAAAAATAGTCAAGACACTTGCAAACAACCGTTGTCCTACAGAATACGACCTCATTATGCGTCAAAATAATATCCGAATCCCAGTCGGGTAACAATACATTTGGAGAAGCGTCCGATCTTCTTACGCAGTCGGGTGATGTTTACATCGACCGTGCGGTCAAGCACAAGCACGTCTTTCGGCCAGATGCGGTCAATGAGTTCCTGACGGGAGAAGACGCGGCCTTTCTCGTCGAGAAGAAATCGCAGAAGCTCAAACTCGGTCTTGGTGAAGGGCACAGGCTCGCCATCGACGGTGACAGTCTTCTTGTCGAGGTTCATCTCTAAACCTTGATAGCGCAGCATGGTCGACTGCGGCCGCTCGCGTTCATCGGTGCGGCGCAGCACGGCACGTATCCTGACGAGCACCTCACGGATGGAGAAAGGCTTGGAAATGTAGTCGTCTGCCCCGAGGTTGAAGCCTGTGACAGTATCGTTTTCGGTGTCGCGGGCAGTGAGAAACACGATGGGGACCTCTGCCGTCATCGGTTCGGCCTTAAGTTTCTGGGCTAAGGAAAATCCTGACATGCCACCCATCATCACATCCAACAGCAACAGGTCGAACGATGGCAAATCCTTTTGCATAGCTTCTTCAGCAGAGTTAGCTTTTTCTACATAATAGCCTTCGGTTTCCAAATTAAACTTCAGAATTTCGCAAAGGTCCTCTTCATCATCTACCACCAGAATGCGGTATTTCTTATTATCAGCCATAATGTGTTTGATTATCTGTTGCAAAAATAGTGTTTTTTTGTTGTAACATCCGTTTCATGGTGTTAAAAAACTATTAAGATTATGAGGGCACGGAGGTGGGCTTGCGCGGAGACCTCGGTTCTGCATCTCACACATCTTTGGAGAATATTGGCTTTGTCTCACACAGCGTTGTGGAGCTTTCAAGGGGTTATCTCACGCAGAGGCGCAGAGTGAAAGGAGGCTCACGCGATGAAGTCTTTTCTCACATAGAGTTTGGGAGTCTTGGGAGCCAGCCGATTCTATCTCATGCAGAGTTGAGGCTATATTTCATGCAGAGCCACAGAGGCTAACGAGTCAATGGGAGTTTAGCTCCCAAGACTCCCAAACTCTGTGTGAGAAAAGACTTCACCGCGTGAGCCTCTTTTCCCTCTGCGCCTCTGCGTGAGCCCCCCCCAAAAAAAGCTCCACTACTCTGTGTGAGAAAGGAAAGCGCCGCTCGAGCTCCGAGACTCCTCATCAGAAGTGGGTCATAAACTCTACGACAATCTTGTCGCGCTCCGATGTCTTGGGGACTCCGTTGGCACGATAAAAATACTTCTCGAAGTTGATGCGAATGTCTGATATAAAAGGAGTGGACAGACTCAGGGTCACTCCCCCCGTCACTCGATGGCGCTGGTAATCGTTGGTGATAAGCACTCCGCTCTTGTCTTTTTCTCCGTCGAGGTATCTTATGCCATCACTATGGTCGCTCATGAAATCGTAGCGCACCAAGGGTGACACCTTCTTGATCATGCTCTTCTCCTTTTTTACAGGAATGTCATAGTTGACAAAGGCATCGACAGCGTGCACGGCCTTGTATGCGTTGTGGGCGTATGTCTTGTAGAGATATTCCGCCTCGGCCAAGAAGTTCTTGTAATGATAGGTCATGCCGGCATCATACATCATCACTGTGAAGTTGTCGGGTTTGATTTTCTGAATGCTTGCCTGCAGATCGAGATGGCAGGGAAGGTATATCAGCGTTTTGGCAGAGAAGTTTACGCCTTTGGTCCAATAGTCTTTCTGTCCGGTAAGACCTGACCCATTAAAGAGTCCTGCCTGCACGACAACGGGCACGCCCGCTTTGAATTGGTAGGCAGCCATGGCTCCGACATCGCGCACATTGCCTACCTGCTTCGCGATAAAACTGCGGTTGGCGAAATATTGTTGGTGGGGAGACCGGTGGGCATCGATGGTAAAGGGCACCCTCATCTGTCCGATAGTGAAGTTGAAAGACCGCCATGGAGTAACCCTTGTATAGGCATCGAGCATTTTGATAGCACCTTCATCACAGAGGTCTATCTCTGCTTTGTAGGCTACATTGGGCATCACCTTGCCCGAGAAGCTCACGCGAGCCGTGCGAACTTCGAAGCGTCCTTCCTTCTCATTTGTCTGATATTCATACTTTCCACGCAGGGTGCCACTGATCTTCGGGGTGTAATCTACTTCTTCCTGCGCATACGAGATGGCACAGACGCATAAGGATAGCGCTAAAATTTTATTTCTCATTCTATCTCTTGGTTAATGTTTCGTTCTCTGTCTTTTGTCAGGGGGGATGTTTTTGAGATTTGTGTTGCAAAAGTATAACCTTGATGTTTAAAACCTGTGACATAGCTGTTACAACTTTGTAATATCGCACCATTGTAACACTATCGTAACAAAAGCGTAACGTCTGTGTCTATCTGTTTACACGGGAATATACTAACTTTGCAGGTATCATTTACATAACACGTATGAAAGAGAATAAGAAGGAACTTCTTGACAAGATTAGCAAGCAGTCGAAGAAAGGCAACAAGTTTGAAAGTTTAGTGCTGAACTTAGCGTTACAGAAACTTGACTCAGAAAACTTTGAGATGGAAGACAAAGCAGTTTACACTGCCGACGGTAAACGATTGATCTACATTCTTGGCGACGAAACAAACGTCAAGATCAGAGAAGGAGTCGAAGTCATTGGTGAAATGGCTGTTGCCAAAAAGAAGAATATGAAGGCGCTCACCCTTCCTGCCAGTTTGAAAAAGATAGAACGGGAGGCGTTTATGGATTGCGACGCATTGGTGTCGGTAACCATTCCGGCTTCGGTCGAAGAGATAGATGCCTACGCGTTTGAAGACTGTGACTCTCTGAAAAGCGTATATTTTGAGAAGATGCCTAAGGAACTCAACCGTAAAGCCTTTGCCGAATGTGAGCGACTGCATGAGATATCGGTTCCGGAAGAGGGAGTGAGAGCCATTCGGAAAGCACTGCATTATACGGATGGGGATACCGATTTCATCGTAGTAGGGCGCACGGCAGATGGACAAAAGACTGAACCGAAGTCCAGCAGGACTCCAGAAAAGCCCAAGGTTGAGAAGAAGGAAAAGGTCATTAAGGAAGTGGCCAAGACCAAAGATATCAAGGAAAACAAAAAAGTGGATAAAAGAAAATAAAGGGACGACAGTCTGCTGTCATTGGAGAAGTCGTGCACAGACATAGACTTCCGACCCTGTTGCCCCATCGATAGCCCCCCAAGCTGATGACAAAGACAGACAAACTGAGAGACATGTATGTAGACAGGGATGTGAGTTGGATGTATTTCAACTACCGCATCCTGCAAGAAGCCGAGAAAGAATACGTTCCGCTTTTGGAACGATTATCCTTCCTCGGCATTTATTCTAACAACCTTGATGAGTTTTTCCGCGTGCGCGTGGCATCGCTCAACCGTATAGTGGAAAGTGCTGATCTCACCAAGAAGATGCGCCAGAGCGTCAAGCGGAGCATCAAAACCATCAGCACACTCACCGAACAATACAATAGGGAATATACGGATGCCATCCAGCAGGTGTTCAAGGAACTGGAACTTCATAACATCCGATTGCGCAATGAGACACAGCTTAATGATGAGCAGAAGGTGTGGTTGCGTGAATTTTACTATGACAAGCTCAACGGATCGACCAATCCCATCTGGCTCAGTGAACTGAAAGATTTCAGCTCGCTGGAGGACAACCGTATCTATTTGGTGGTGGAAAAGACCGAGATCGGTGAGAAAAAATCAAAGTATGCGCTTATCAAAGTGCCCGATAAGATATATGGACGTTTCATCAAGATACCCGACTCGGAGGGCTTCGATAATATTATGTACCTTGATGATGTTATCCGATATTGTCTCCCGCTGATCTTTATTGGATTTAACAAGAGTCTCTACCGTGCCTATAGCTTTAAGTTTACCAAGGACGCAGAGATGGAGGTTGACAATGATGCCGACTACGGAGTGCTGGAACGCATTGCCATTGGGGTGAACAGCAGAAAGCATGGCGAGGCAATCCGAGTGATTTATGACCGGGAGATGCCACGTGATCTGCAGAAGAAAATCATAGCACATCTCAAGATCAAGGAACTTGATACCACCCTCAGCAGTGAGAGATACCAGAACCATAAGGACCTGATGAACTTCCCGGACTGTGGACATTACGATCTGAAATATCCCCAATGGAAGCAAGAGATGAAGCCGGAATTCATGTCTGAGGACAGCATTCTCGACCTCATACGCGAGAAAGACCGTTTCCTCCACGTGCCTTATCACAGCTTCAATGGGTATATCCGGTTGCTGCGCGAAGCTGCATTGAAACCTGATGTGAAGGAAATCAAAACCACACTATACCGTTTGGCGAAAGACTCAAAGGTGGTGGAAGCATTGATTTGTGCCGCCCGCAATGGCAAGAAAGTTACTGCCGTCGTAGAACTTCTGGCTCGATTTGACGAGGAGAGTAATATCATGTGGAGTAAGCGCATGCAGGAAGAAGGGGTCAATGTTATCTATGGTGTCGAAGGACTCAAGATACATTCGAAGCTGCTTTATATAAAAACCCGAAAGGGAGACATTGCTTGTGTTGGTACCGGCAACTTCCACGAAGGCAATGCCAAGATGTATACTGACTACATGATGATGACTGCACGTCCCTCTGTGGTCTCTGAGGTGGCCAAAGTGTTCCAGTTTATTGAGCGCCCCTTCCAACAGGTGCGGTTCAATCAGCTTCTGGTTTCGCCCAATGCGATGAAGCGCCGCATCCTCCACATGCTTGATATAGAAATCAAAAATGCTACGGCGGGCAAGGAGGCATGGGTAAAGGTGAAAATCAATCATATCACAGACCCCGACATTGTGTGTAAGCTCTACGAGGCATCACGGGCAGGGGTAAGGATAAGCATTGTCATCAGAGGAAACTGTTCGCTCATACCTGGTGTGCCGGGCGTATCGGAAAACATCAAGGCTGTGGGCATTATCGACCGATATTTGGAACACAGCCGTATTCTGATATTCTGCAACGGCGGCCGCAACAAATACTACATCGGCTCGGCCGACTGGATGCCGCGCAACCTGTTGAACCGTATTGAGGTGATGGCGCCGGTCTATGACGATGACCTGAAGGCTGACCTCATGCGAACCATAGACCTCGGTATGGCCGACACGGCCAACGGACGCATCGTCGACGGCTATGGCAAGAACGAGATGCAACGTGGGCCATATCTCAGGAGTCAGGAGGAAATCAGGAAGGATACAAGCCAGCCTGACCACCCCACCAGCCTCTCCCCCAGCCCCTCCCCCGAAGGGAGGGGAGTAGATACTGGGATAAACAATAAGTGATTGGGTAGGAATGCCATAATATTTATGTGGTGATGGCCTACATCATCATCCCAATTCAATCAGCGGTTAACGATAACAAGACTATACATAACAAACAAATTTCAACGCTCTACCTCCCCTTGAAGCATATCACTCCCCTCCCTACGGGGGAGGGGTAAGGGGGGAGAGGCCATACCTCAATGAAGAAAACTCTCGCATCTATAGATATCGGCTCCAACGGAGCACGACTGCTTATCAAGCAGTTTGACGACGAAGCTGTGGGCCTCGATCGTGTCAGGAAACTTATGTTCATCCGCGTTCCGCTTCGCTTAGGCAAGGATGTGTTTACCCTCGGCAAGGTGTCGAAGGAGCGTGAGGAGATGATGATCCACATGATGAAAGGATATAAACAATTCATGAAACTCTATAAGGTCGATGCTTATCGTGCCTGTGCCACCTCGGCCATGCGAGATTCGGAGAACGGACCGAAGGTCATGACGCGTATCAAGAAAGAGTGTGGACTGAAGCTCGAGATAGTAAAGGGTTCTGACGAAGCGCTGCTCTTGGTCAATAACTTGGTGGAAAAGACCGACTCCAACGAGGGAAACTTCGCCTATGTGGATGTGGGAGGTGGCTCTACCGAGGTTTCTCTTATCCACAATGGTGTGTTGGCAGAGAGCCACTCCTACAATATCGGTACGCTTCGACTGCTTTCAGGGCGGGTTACTCCCGAAGAATGGAGTGAGATGGAGAATACTCTTGATGGCTATGCCCATAAATATCCCGATATCCGAATTATTGGATCAGGGGGAAACATCAACCGTCTCTACCGCCTTTCGGAAGAGAAAGACAAGAACAAGAGCATCAGCGTGAAGGAACTGCAACGCCTCTATGCCTTGCTTAAGCCGCTGAGTCTCGAAGAGCGCATGAAGACTTTCAGTCTCAAAGACGACCGCGCCGATGTTATTGTACCGGCTGCCCAGATCTTCCTTGATGTGGCGAAACAACTCAAGAGTGACACCATTATGGTGCCCAACATATCGATGGCCGACTCCATTGTAGACGGACTCTATCGTCAATTGCGTGACAAACAATAAATTTCACGCATATCTTTGAGGGATGATGTGCTGCCCCTGCAGTGTGCTCTTAGGGTTGGCAATGTGTGGCGGACATCATCTTATTCTGCAAAACCATCGGTGCTTTTTTAGTGAACCGTAGGCTTTTGCATGGATTTTTAGAGTAATCATGATATAATCAAGGGGAAAACGTAAGAGCCTTGTCCTGCACGATAACAAGGACAAGGCTCTCAAGAGAGTATGTGTACCCATCCCGCACCCGAAGGTCACGGGGGGAAGTGTGGTTTAATAATCTGCGTTCTCAGGATCGAAGTTGGTCCAGCCGTCCAACCAAGTGTCACCGGTGTTGAAAGCACCGATATAGGGAACAGAGGTAAACCAGCTGTCGAGGCCGCTGAAGAGGGCTGCGGTGAGAAGTGCACTGCCTGCTGAAGGCATATAGCCATTGGAGGCCATGCCGAGGTCGGAGATGCTGGTGAGCACCTTGTTACCACTCTGAGCGTTGAACCAAGTGCTGGAGAAACTCTTGTTTTCGGTGTCCAAGATGGGCTTGCTGTTGGCATCATAGCCAGTCACCAGCACGTCTTCGTACACCTTATTGGCATCAGTACCGGTGGCATCCATGCCGGCAAACCATACGTTGTTCACGTGAAGCTTACCCGAAGTGGCTGCACCCTGAGTGTCTCCCTTCTGGTTGTCGAGGATGAGACCGATGGGATAGCCCAGTGCTACAGAGTTGTAGCAGTTCAGGCGAGAGTTGCGTCGAATCTGCATGGCAGCCTGGAACTTGCCGAGAGCAGAACCATTGTTGGGGTTCATCGTACCACCGGTGATATAGTCTACTGAGTTCTTGAAGCTGTCATCGAGCTTCGGACCTACGAAAGTGATATTGGAGAACGTTGCTGTGGTGTAGGGAGACACGGCCGATCCGTCTGCGCTGTTGTCGCTCTCAAAGCCATTGCTCTGTGAGGTGTCGGCAATCTTGGAGTCGCGAACGACAAGACCGAACTGCACTTTACCCGAGAAACCGTTGTCGGTATCGAAGTCGTCGTCCCAGCCCTTGTATGCAATCATATACTTACAGTTTACCTGTCCGCCGAACCACTCGTAGGAGTCGTCGTTGGAGTAGGACACCTGCACGTGGTCAATCTGCGTGCCTGAACCCACGGAACCGAAGGTCAGACCATTGATTTCCTTGTCTTTCTCAAAGGGATAACCAGCAAACTCAATACGCACATAGCTCAGTACGCCCGAGTTGTCTGTATTGTCGTCGCCACCGTGCTTCGTGCGCGGGCCACCCTCAATCTGCATTTCGGTCTGGTTGTTCTGTGCCTTACCGCAGAGAATCACACCACCCCAGTCGCCCGGCTTGCGGCTACCTTTGGCCTGTGCCGAGGTAAACACGATAGGAGCCGTGGCTGTTCCCTGAGCGATGAGCTTGCCACCACGCTCCACGATAAGCGAAGCCTTGGTATCCTTGTCGCCCTTGATCACCGTTCCCGGCTCAATGGTGAGCTCTGCTCCGTTAGCAATGTATACCCAGCCTTTCAGTGTATAGGTGCCTTTTGCCAAGGTCTGCTTGCCGGTAAAGACAAACTCCTGGTCACCGTTGCCTATATCTGTTCCTGTGGCATCTTCGGTGCCATTGGTGAAGAGAATGCCTGTTGCAGCCTTTAGACCGCCATCAGTTGTCCATGTGTAACCTGTGGTTTCAGGCGTTGGTGTTACGGTGTCGTCACTACTGCTGCAGGAAGTCAAACCTGTTGCAGCCATCAGGATGCCCATGCATCCATACATCAATTGTTTTTTCATAAGTAAATTATGTTTGTTAAACATTAATATTCTTTCTTTGGGAGTTGAGAAGCTTTTTGGGGGAGTTAAGAAGTTAAGGAGTTAAAGAAGTTAAGACAATAGTCTGAATGACCGATTGTCACGCTCCAAGAGCTATCCAAGGTTCGTCCAAATGCCTCGTTGTCTGCATTTGTCTTAACTTCTTTAACTTCATAACTTCCTAACTTCTAAACTTTTGTCCTAACTTCTTTGACTTCATAACTTCCTAACTTCTGAAGTTTTGTCTTAACTTCTTCACTTCATAACTTCTTAACTTCTCACCTTACAGCTTATACACCACTGAGAGTCCGATATTTCTTCCGGGCTTGTAAGCACGTACTATTTCGTCCACAGTCTTGTGAGTACCATCGGAGTAGTTCACGTCGGCAAACTGCTTGTAGTAGATTTTTTCTGCGAGGATGTCGCGGATGTTGAACTTCAACTCCCAGTGGCTGCCGAATTTCTTCGTGGCAGAGAGGTCGAATACGTTGCGCGGCATCTCGTAGGAGTCGGGAATGCGGGCGGTCTCATCCGATCCAGAGCCTGAACTTCCTTCCGAACGGCCCACACCGATGATGCGCTTTCCGATGCGGTTGTAGAGCAGAGCCACGCTGAACTGCTTGGCATCGTTGCGATAGAAGATACCTGTGTTGATGAGGTAGGGCGACTGTCCTTGCATGGGGCGGTTCTCCTCCTTGGAGCCTGCGGGGAAGTTCACGCGGCTGCGGATAAGTGCACCGTTGAACGACCAGCTGAAATTTCTCAGTCCGATGAACGAGAGGTCCTTGCGGATGTCAAGTTCCAATCCGATGTTGTTGGCGCTGAGTGCGTTCTTGTAAGAGTAGATGAGGTCGGTACCACCGGCTACGGTGTAGGTCCACTCTATCGGGGAGTCGAAATGTTTGTAGAAGGCGGCCACCGAAATCTGCTCTCCACGTGAGGGGTAGAACTCGTAACGCAGGTCGATGTTGTCCACGCGGCAGCTCTTCAACTCGGTATTTCCTTGTACGCTCGAAGCCAAATCAAAATCGTAGTACACTGAAGAGGATACCTCGCGAAACTCAGGACGGTTGATCGTGCGGCCGTAGCTGGCGCGCAACTGATGCTGGTCGTTAAACTTGTAAGTGGCGTTGAACGAGGGGAAGAGGTCGTCGTCACGATAGTGGCGCGATGACTCGCTACGCTCATTATCTCGGGTGTTGGAAATAAGTTCCATGTCATTGTGCTCAAAGCGGACACCGGCGAGGATGCTCAGAGGACCAAAGGGGAGAGTCGCAGTGAGGTATCCTGCGCCCAAAGTGTTGTGTCCGCTGTAGTTGTTGCGCCAACGCACCTGCTCAATGACATCTAATTTGCCGTCGCCAAGGTTGTTTACATCTGACAGCAACGTGGGAATATCCATCTGACGGAAGCCGGTGGGCAGACTGTTGTTGGAGGCATCCCAGTTGTAGATGAACTCGCGGGCCTGATATTCACGGGTGCGGTATTCACCGTATGCACCATATTTCAGGCTGGGCTCCCATGTGTTGAATTTGAGGTTCATCTTGTTGTTCACGTTGGCCGAGAGGATATGCTCATCGAGCTGTGTCCACTCGCGCGAGATGTCATTACCTGTGGTGAGAGCTAACTGGCCGGTTTCGATGGCATCGTCGATGAGATAGCGGCGACGGTCGGGCATGTGACGGTTGGCGTAGGCGTAGCCCACGCTCCAGTCCAACTGGTCGTTTTTGAAGGTATGTTTACCTGTGAGCTGACCGTTATAGGCGGCACGGCTGCGGTAATAGTATTCGGCGGAGTTCTCCAGGTTGGCCTGTGCCGATACGCCTTCACGCCAAGTGTAGCGCTGATTGGTCAGATAGTTAAAGATGTTTTTCAACTCCAGCTTGTGGTTTCCGCTCGGTGAGAGCAGCGTAAAGTTGAGCATAGCACCGATGCGACGGTTGTTGTTGTACTGGTTGTCGACCGAATGGCGCAGGTAGTTGCTGTGGTCGTTGGCCACATCATACACACCGAAGAGGTTGTTCTGCATCTCGTCATACTTGCGGTACTCGTTGGAGTAGTTGGCTGCGGCAATCATTCCGAGCTGGTGTCCTCCGATTTTCCAGCGGTAACTGCCGTTCACGCCCAGCTTCAGGTCACCATATACTGTCTGGTTCTTGACTGTCCAGTCGTTGTTGAAGCCTCCGGTGAGCAGCTGACTGCCAATGGCATTGAGTCCCGTCGTGGTTTTCTTGAAAGTGGAGAAATCACCCAATGAGGCATCATTCCAATTGCCGCCTACGGTGAAAGAGAGAGAATTTGAAACGGGTATTTCCTTGGTATTGATTAGAATGAAACCACCGGTATAGTCGGCTGGATATTCAGCAGACGGCGTCTTCACGATGGTGAGATTGTCGATCTGCTGACTTGGAATGATGTCAAACGAGAAAGCGCGGCTGTCGGCCTCGCTGCTCGGCACAGCACCGCCGTTCATCCACACATTATTATATCTTTGGGAGAGACCGCGCACCATCACAAACTTGTCGTCGATGAGGCTCACACCCGGCACGCGGCGTATCACCTCGCCCGCATTGGTGTCCTGCGTCTTCTCTATTTCCTGCGCCGACACGTTGCTCACGATGACGTCGCTGTTTTTCACTTGCTGCACGGCGGCGGTCTCTGTATTCTTGCGCTCTACAGCCACAATAGATACTTCGCCCAACTGATGCTCGTCGGCCACCATGTCCACTTTAAGCCCTTCTGAGGTGTCAACAGATTTAGGAGATATCTGATCGATGGTCTGCGGTTTATAACCCACGTAGGTTACCAACAACGCATACTTGCCCGTGCGGAGTCCATCGATTCTAAACCTTCCATCAATATCGGTCACAGCTTTGCGATCCGTGCCTTTCACTGTTACCATCGCTCCGATGAGCGGCTCACTTGTCTTGGCGTCTGCTACTGTACCCACAATCGACTGGGCCATACATCCAATAGTAACAAACAAAAGCAGTGCGATGACTGCCATTCCCCTTTTGCAATCTTTCATCATTGATTCTAAAAACTTGATTATCTTTTTGCACTGCAAAGTTACAGCCGCATTGTTACATTGGAGTTGCATGCATTTGACGAAACATTCACAAGTTGTTTACGATAGCGTTACAAAACGCTGACCGGGCCATGCCTGATCATGATGGGTTGTTATACCCTATTATAATAAGGAGCAATGCCATATTGAGGTAAACGAAAAGAGAATGACGGTATGATGCAAATAGATACACGGTCGTGCCAGTCAAACGGATGCCATTTGTCCAGATGATTTCTCTTGTAATAGTAAGGATTGTGATATACGATAAGTTCGTAAAAAGTTAAAATATAGACTGTTTTCGTATTTTTAACGTTAAAATCCTTGCCGCATCTACGAAAGTTTCGTAGATTTGCGGCAGATAAAACAAATGATATGGAAAAGCTTACCAAACAAGAAGAGGATGTGATGAAGGCCATCTGGCAGTTGGAACGGTGTGGTGTGAAGGAAGTGGTGGAGCTGTTGCCCGAACCGCAGCCTCCCTATACCACCGTGGCATCGATCATCAACAACCTGAAACGCAAGGCCTTTGTTGCCCAGAAGAAGGACGGCAAGGCGTATGTCTACCAGCCAGCGATAGCAGAGAGCGAGTACAAGAAGCGGGTGATGTCGGGTTTTGTGCGCGACTATTTCCGCAACTCTTTCAAGGAGATGGTGACGTTTTTTGCCAAAGACGAGAAACTCTCGGAGCAGGATTTGAGGGAGATTATCGAGGAGATAGAGAAATAAGGCCTCTCCCCCAACCCCTCCCCCCGAGGGAGGGGAGTGAACACCGGGATAAACAATCCATTAAAGTTCAGACCTCAAAGTTCAATGTTCAATGTCCACCTTATGGTTATTTATATCTTAAAAATCAACTTCGCTCTCATGTTGCTTTATGGTTTCTATAGAGCCATGATGACCCGCGACACCTTCTTTGGCTATCGCCGCATAGCCCTGTTGTCTATCCTCGGACTCAGTGTGGCGGTGCCGATGATGAACATTCAGCCGATGCTGCAGCAGAATGCCACGGCCTTGAGCATGGCGACGGTCTATGCCGACTATGTGCTACCGGTGGTGCCGGTGTATGCTTCCGGACCTGCCTTCACTTGGATGGATGCAGTGGAGGGCCTATATATAATAGGTGTCATGGTCTTGGCCGTGCGCTTTTTGTTCCAGCTGGGCAGCATCCTGAGGCAGGCTTATGTCACGCCCGTGGTCGACATCGATGGAGTTTCGGTGCACAGGCTTGGCGAAAACCATAGTCCGTTCTCTTTCTTCAGATGGATTTTTGTCTGTCCCGAGACCCAGTCGTCCGAACAGTTGCACGAGATTTTGGTGCACGAACAGGCCCATGTGAGTCAACTCCACTCTGTGGATGTGTTGCTGTCGGAACTGTTTTGTGTGATAAACTGGTTCAACCCCTTCTGTTATCTCATGAAACGTGAGATAAGACTCAATCTTGAATATTTAGCCGATGAAGCTGTACTTGATGAGGGAAATGCGCGCAAAACTTATCAGTACCACTTGCTCGGACTGGCCTATCACCCCTCAAGGTGTGATTTGACCAATAACTTCAATGTTTTACCTCTTAAAAATCGAATTAAAATGATGAACAAACGTCGTACAAATGAAATAGGGAAAGCCAAGTATCTCCTTTTCATTCCGCTGGCCGCCGGACTGCTGGCCGTGAGCAACGTTGAGATGATTGCGCGTACACTCAGTGAGGATGTGCCGGCCATCTCCAGTCTATCAAACCCCGCCAAACCTGTTCCCACTGGGAAGGCGAAGCTGCAGGATAATGCAACGCCAGCCGAAGCTGTCTCGAATGTTGAGGAAACTGTAGTGCCTCCGGCAGAAAGTCAGCCCCAGACGAAGCAGGATGATGACAAGGTTTATGATGTTGTGGAGCAGCTGCCGTCATTCAATGGTGGCATGAATGCAATGATGAAATATATGGTCGACAATGTGAAATATCCTGCAGAATGCCATAAGGAAGGCGTTCAGGGTAGAGTGGTCGTGCAGTTTGTGGTTCGCAAGGACGGCACTATCAATGGTGTAAAAGTGGTGAGATCTGTAGACCCGAGACTCGATGCTGAGGCTATGCGTGTGGTGTCAGGCATGCCGAATTGGAAGCCGGGAATGCAGAAGGGTAAGCCTGTGGCAGTGAAATACAATGTACCCATTGCCTTCAAACTCTCCAGTGACTCGTCGACACCTGCCCAAAACACAGGTGCGCCATCTACCCCTGATGCAAACTAAACAAATAGATTCTCTCAATATGATGAAGAAAGGTCTATTGTTGGCCTTCTTCCTGTTGATTGTCTGTGCCCGTGCGGGTGCAGACAACCTCCGGGAGGTGGCATTGGGCGACTCCTGTCTGGAGCAGTTTGATCTTTTTCACGCTTTGAAGCATTATGAGAATGCTTTCAAAGAGGTGGATGACGCGGCAGTCAGGATGCGGCTGGCCGAGTGCTATTATCGTCGACACGACTATCAGCGGTGCATCAATATTGTTCAGCCATTGCCCGAAGACAGCCTCGACCACAAGACGATGCGGGAGATATTCTATTGTTACAAGTCGCTGGCACAACCGGCCTTGCAGATGAAGTGGGGTGGGAAAATCCTCGAACGATACCCTATGGACGGCGAGATCGTGGCGGAGACAGGCATGGCCTACAACCTCATCAATGACAGCAAGCGGGCACAGGCAATCTGCATCCGCTATTGGTTCAGGGATCATGGCAACCTCGCCGTGAACCGTGTGCTGGCAGATGCCTATTTCCTCGACCATGAGTTCGACCTAGCCAAATATGCCTATGAGGAGCAGTTGGCTGTGGGCGACACCACTTATCTTGCGTTGTTCAATCTCGGCGTGTGCTACGAACGGCAGCTGTCGCTCGACAAGGCGCGCCTTATTTTCGAGCAAGCTATCAACATTTCGGGTGGATCTCAGGCCGGTGCGCTCTATCATCAGGGCACGGTGCTCAATGCTTTGAAGGAGTATGACAAGGCCCGTGAATATTTTTCCAAGGCATTGGTGCTGCTGTTGCCCGACAGTGTGCAGATGTTCACCTGTTATCGGGGCATCGCCGAGAGCGACTATGTCAAGGCAAACTATGGTGAGGCAATAGCTGCGTTCCTGCAGGCGGTGGCTTATGCTCCCCGGTCGCTCACCTCTTATTATTATCTCGGGTTGTGCTACGATGCCACGAATGACCACCGGAATGCCGTGGCCAACTATCAGTCGTTTCTGCAGTTGGCATCGTTGGAGACCACCCCGTCAGATGATTTGAAGGCCATGACAGACGATGTGCGTCGGCGGATGAAACGATAAATCCTCATGAAGGACATGGTCTCATGAGGATTTTCGTCATTATTCATTGGGGTTGTCATTGTCTTTATCCAGCGACGAAGGGGTGGGGGAGACGCAGTAGACGACGCTCTTGTTGCGCCCCTCTTTGTCTCTGACCAACATTTTATACGTTCGGCCCTCCACAAAGGGATAATCCAGAAAGTCGTTGAAACTGGAGATGGGCTGTCCGTCGATGGCCAGGATGGTGTCGCCCTGCCGCAAGCCGGCCCGGTATTCGACGCAGCCCTCGACGATGAGGCCGATGGTGGGCATCCCATTGCGCGGCACATAGGCGATATGTGGGTGCGCGTTGTTCACCTCCACACTGTCTGCGCCATCATAGGGCTGAAAGGTGATTTTCCTTCTAAACCCGTTGATGGTCACCGTGCCATAATCGAGAATCCTTGCTCCGATGCGGCTCGCACCTTGGGTGGTGATGGCCCGCACGTTGTTAAAGGAGAACTCGTCCCATTTCAGCCGGTCCAATTTCATGAAAACCACCTCGTCGGTTTGCTCAGCACCGAGGTTACCGATGGCAAATGCGCCCTCGGCGCGCCCCTCGATCTGGCTGTCCACATTCTTGCTTTTGTAGGCATGGGCGTCGAAACTCTGCTTGTTCATCGTGTAGAGTTGGCGGGAACCGGTGTCGAAAAGCACCTCGTCGACATGGCGTTTGAACGGACTCACTAACAGATAGGGCACAAACCATTTCAGCTTGTAGCGAATACCATACCCGGGTTCCATGTCGAAGAAGTCGCGGCGGTCGGTGATAACCATATAGCCTTGTCGGGCATCGATTTTGCAACACAACCCTTTGTTGAACAAATCAAACCCTAAGATGGCATCGTATTTCAGTCGGGCACGTTGGCGTGGAAACACCGATGCCACATACTTGGACACTTCCAGCTGTCCCAGTCTGAACGTGGGCAGCTGAATGACATGCACGGTATCACGGTGTCCGGCTGCGTCGCGGCTTACCACACTCCCCAGCTCCGACCAGCTTCCGAGGTGTGCGCCTTGGTACACCGCTCCTTGGCTGGAACCGGTGTCGATGTTGAAACGGTGTCGCTCGCCATTCATCTCCACCCAAACGAATATCTGGTCGTTCTCAATCTCGATGGGTATCGTATCCACAAAATTACGCATCGAATACTCGAAATTGGTGTTATAGCTGTGCATCTGCGCCATCGCCGCCATGCCATAGCCCCATAACAGAGTCAATATACTGATAATCTTTCTCCTCATATCCATCATAACGTGTTTTCTCTCTCAAAAGTTACACCATCTTCTAATTAATATCATCGATTATTTTTTCCTCCAGACTTGATGAACCCGAATAGCCTGTTATAGCTGATAGGTAAAGAGTGCCGTATATTCCAGGACTTAAACAAGTAAGCCATTCTTGGGTCCTCGTTGCCGTCGACAGACAAGAGGGGATTCTTCCATAACCTTTTTCCCGGATATTCTGGGATGTTGTATTACAGCATGGGATAGAATTCCTCGTATTTATTGGAGGGTGGGGGAGTACAGGGGAGTTCCAGCAGGATTTCCCCTCCTTGTCATGTTTTTTCATCCATATCTTGCCTGTTCTTATTTTCAAGTGAGAGTCCAAACTTGTCATTTTCGTGCTCCAAAGATGCAATCATTGCGCCATTTCATCCTCAAGGATGGGTCTAAACATGCTTTTCGGGACGTTTTTTACCTTTTTTACACAGCCATAAGCCCCATATCGTCGTGCGATAAGGTACTAATCGCATTGCGATTAGATAGTATTCGTCATGCGATTCGATAGTATTCGCAATGCCTTAATTTGTCAATATATTACAAATCGTTGATTACCAGATATTTCTCTCTCCGTTATTTTCCCTTCTTTTTCCACATCGTCATGCTCCATTTCCTTCCATCCCCCTATTTTTATCACCTTTCTTCAAATTCTTTCAACAAGAATTAATTCCTTTCTCTTTTCTCCTTCCTCCTTTTCCCTTGCTCTTTTCCCTTGCTCTTTTCCCTTGCTCTTTCCTCCTTGCTTCTTCCTCCTTGCTTCTTCCTCCTTGCTCCCTTCTCTCCTTTCTTCTTGCTCCGTTCTTTCCTTTTCCTTTTCCTTCTTTCCTTTTCCTTCTTCTTTGCTCCTTTCTTGCGTCCCTGCTTTCCTTCTTGCCCCCCCCTCCTTGCTTCCCTTGCCGTCCTTCTTCTTGCTCTTCCCCTTGCCGTCCTTCTTCTTGCTCTTCCCCTTGCTCTCCCTTTTGCTCGGTCCGTATGTTGGCGTACTACGCCAACCCTCCCTTTTCCCATCCTTCCCCGTCTCTCTCCCTCCCCTTTGTATATAATAATGTGTCCCCTCTCTTTCTCTTGATTTACATCAACCATCTTCCATTTCTTTCATCTTTTTTCAATCTTTTTTGCGGAAACGTTTGGCGGGTTGCCGGAAATTCCATACCTTTGCACTCGCTTTCCGGAAATACGCCGGATGGCACATAAAGAAAGAGTTCTTTGAAAAGATTTACATAAACAGAGAAGTAGTACAAGAAGCAAGTCCTTTCTGCCGTCGCAAGGTGGTGGATAGGAATTGGGTAGAAGAAACGAACCGTTCAATTTTATGATTGGACACTTCATCAGGTTTTACTTTGAGCTTCAGTAATATTAGGATAGGCGTCCTGGACAGACAGATTCCGGGTGTTGGCCAGACGGTGTCAGGTGTTATTTTTCACCCACCACCGGTCAGCTATCACCTGAAAAACATATTTTACAATGGAGAGTTTGATCCTGGCTCAGGATGAACGCTAGCTACAGGCTTAACACATGCAAGTCGAGGGGCAGCATGGTGGTTGCTTGCAACCGCCGATGGCGACCGGCGCACGGGTGAGTAACGCGTATCCAACCTTCCCGTAACTAAGGGATAACCCGCAGAAATGTGGACTAATACCTTATGTATTCCGAAGATGACATCTGATTCGGAACAAAGATTCATCGGTTACGGATGGGGATGCGTCTGATTAGGCAGTTGGCGGGGTAACGGCCCACCAAACCTACGATCAGTAGGGGTTCTGAGAGGAAGGTCCCCCACATTGGAACTGAGACACGGTCCAAACTCCTACGGGAGGCAGCAGTGAGGAATATTGGTCAATGGGCGGAAGCCTGAACCAGCCAAGTAGCGTGCAGGACGACGGCCCTATGGGTTGTAAACTGCTTTTGTGCGGGGATAAAGGACGCGACGTGTCGTGTTTTGCAGGTACCGTACGAATAAGGACCGGCTAATTCCGTGCCAGCAGCCGCGGTAATACGGAAGGTCCGGGCGTTATCCGGATTTATTGGGTTTAAAGGGAGCGTAGGCCGTTGGTTAAGTGTGTTGTGAAATGTAGACGCTCAACGTCTGACTTGCAGCGCATACTGGCTGACTTGAGTACGCACAACGTTGGCGGAATTCGTCGTGTAGCGGTGAAATGCTTAGATATGACGAAGAACTCCGATTGCGAAGGCAGCTGACGGGAGCGCAACTGACGCTGATGCTCGAAAGTGCGGGTATCGAACAGGATTAGATACCCTGGTAGTCCGCACGGTAAACGATGGATGCCCGCTGTTTGTCTTATCTGATAAGCGGCCAAGCGAAAGCATTAAGCATCCCACCTGGGGAGTACGCCGGCAACGGTGAAACTCAAAGGAATTGACGGGGGCCCGCACAAGCGGAGGAACATGTGGTTTAATTCGATGATACGCGAGGAACCTTACCCGGGCTTGAATTGCAGGAGAACGATCCAGAGATGGTGAGGCCCTTCGGGGCTCCTGTGAAGGTGCTGCATGGTTGTCGTCAGCTCGTGCCGTGAGGTGTCGGCTTAAGTGCCATAACGAGCGCAACCCCTCTCTTCAGTTGCCATCAGGTCGAGCTGGGCACTCTGGAGACACTGCCACCGTAAGGTGTGAGGAAGGTGGGGATGACGTCAAATCAGCACGGCCCTTACGTCCGGGGCTACACACGTGTTACAATGGGGGGTACAGAGTGTCGGGTGCATGCAAATGCATTCCAATCAATAAAACCCTCCTCAGTTCGGACTGGGGTCTGCAACCCGACCCCACGAAGCTGGATTCGCTAGTAATCGCGCATCAGCCATGGCGCGGTGAATACGTTCCCGGGCCTTGTACACACCGCCCGTCAAGCCATGAAAGCCGGGGGTGCCTGAAGTCCGTGACCGCAAGGATCGGCCTAGGGCAAAACTGGTAATTGGGGCTAAGTCGTAACAAGGTAGCCGTACCGGAAGGTGCGGCTGGAACACCTCCTTTCTGGAGAGACGCCTTTCCTGTTGATTCATGATTCAAGGTTCACAATTCAGGATTCAAAACCGGCTCGTGCCGTTTGGGTGTTGGATGGAAGCATGGGAATGATTTGATACGGAAGCGATAGGTAATGACCTGTAAACAACAAGAAGTGAAGGTTTGTGTTTGACATCCGATCTTCTTCGTACTACGGACACTGTTTAATTCTGAAATAGAGAAAAAGGAAGCCGGGCTACGACAAGGCCCAGGGTCTTGGACATCAACCGACCGGGATTCAGTTTCATGATGACGATGCTCATCTCGCCGCAAGGCAATTATGCATTTTGAATTTTGAATTTTGAATTGACAACAGTCCTATAGCTCAGTTGGTTAGAGCGCCACACTGATAATGTGGAGGTCGGCAGTTCAAGTCTGCCTGGGACTACGTTTCCTTCGGAAATTAAAGGATGAGAGGATGAAAGTATGAAAATATTTCCATCCGTTATGACAGACTTCTGGTCGTCATCACATCATGTTTTCATGATTTCATTCTTTCATGTTTTCATCTCCTTGAACGGGGGATTAGCTCAGCTGGCTAGAGCACCTGCTTTGCAAGCAGGGGGTCAACGGTTCGAATCCGTTATTCTCCACTATCAGGGACTGCCTGAGAGTATTATACCGCGAACGTTAAAGTTCAAAGTTCAATGCTCCAAGTTCAAAGTCCCGTAAGATCTTTGACATATTGACACAAGCAAAACTGTAAAGTAAACTAAGTTCAAACTTGGTGGCGATTCATACCGTTGGTATGATGAGTCACATTAGACAATACAGCTGAAAGTATGAGCGTTTATCGTATCCTTGATTACAAGGTTAGGATGAATATATCTGACGAAAGTAATTAAGGGCGTATGGTGGATGCCTTGGCTCATTCAGGCGATGAAGGACGTGATAAGCTGCGATAAGCCGCGGGTAGGTGCAAATGACCGTTTTATCCGCGGATTTCCGAATGGGACAACCCAGCCATCTGAAGGATGGTTATCCACGTTACCGTGGAGGCAAACGGAGGGAACTGAAACATCTTAGTACCTCCAGGAAGAGAAAATAAACTAATGATTCCCCCAGTAGTGGCGAGCGACCGGGGAAGAGCCCAAACCGGCCCTGTAGCAATGCATGGCCGGGGTTGTAGGACCGCGGCGTTGTACTTTGATTGCGAGGAGAAGCCTCTGGAAAGGGGCATCATAGAGGGTGACAATCCCGTATCCGAAGCATGAGGAGACATAGCGGTATCCTGAGTAACGCGGGGCACGAGTAATCCTGCGCGAATCCGCCGGGCCCATCCGGCAAGGCTAAATACTCGAATGAGACCGATAGCGAACGAGTACCGTGAGGGAAAGGTGAAAAGCACTTCGACGAGAAGAGTGAAACAGTTCCTGAAACCATACGCCTACAAGCGGTCGGAGCATCGTAAGATGTGACGGCGTGCCTTTTGCATAATGAACCTACGAGTTACCATCACCGGCAAGGTTAAGCCACTTGAGTGGCGTGAGCCGCAGTGAAAGCGAGCCTGAAGAGGGCGATTTGAGTCGGTGGGGGTAGACGCGAAACCAAGTGATCTACACATGTCCAGGTTGAAGTCCGGGTAACACCGGATGGAGGACCGCACCAATAAGCGTTGAAAAGCTTCTGGATGAGGTGTGTGTAGGAGTGAAAGGCCAATCAAACTTGGAGATAGCTCGTACTCCCCGAAAGGCATTTAGGTGCCGCGTGTGGCGTTCC
>JAEAMQ010000031.1 GCA_016901395.1 Prevotella sp.
AGCGACACCCTGAAGGCGGTGTCGTCGGCCGACAGCGTCATCACGTTTACCGTGCGACGCAACCACGATATCGACCTCACCACGCTCCAGCCGCAACTCACCCTCACCCCCGGTGCCACCGTGGAACAGATAGTGAGCGAGGTGGACAGCGAGCAGGGCGGATACATCAACTACCGCGTCACCTCAGAAAACCGGCTCTGGCATCGCAACTATACCATTGCACTGACACCCGTGGTACGCACCGTGAGCGACACGGTGGACTTCGATTTCGAACATTTCGAACTCGAAACGCGCGAACAGAAATACTACATCTGGCACAACGTAAATCTTGATGGCACCCTTGGCAACGATTGGGCCAACGGCAATCCGGGCTTTCGCCTGAGCATGGGATCGGCCACTCCCGAGGAATACCCCTCGGTGCCGCTGGCACAGGGCTATGAGGGCTATGGCATCCAGCTTACCACCCGCAGTACGGGACCCTTCGGCGCGCTGGCCGGCAAACGCTTGGCGGCCGGCAATTTCTTCCTCGGAACGTTCGATGTGACCAATGCCCTGAAAGATGCTCTCCATGCTACGAGCTTTGGGGTGCCCTTCGACCGTGCACCCGTCACCCTCACCGGATACTACAAATACCAGCCCGGGCCGACCTATCAGGACAAAGACGGCAATGCTGTGTCGGGACAGACCGATCAGGCGGCCATCTATGCCGTGCTCTATCGCAACCACGATGCTGAGGGCAACACGTTGACACTGCACGGCGACGACGTGAAGACCAGTGCGCAGATTGTGGCCATCGCCGACATGGGTACGGTGACTCCCTCGCAGGAGTGGACCGCCTTCTCGCTGTCGTTCAACTACAAGAGCGACATCGACTATGAGCTTCTGGAGAACCAAGGTTACTCGCTGGCCATCGTCTTCTCGTCGAGCAGCGAGGGCGACAAGTTCGAAGGGGCCATCGGCTCGCAGCTCTGCATCGACAAGGTGAGAGTGCTCTGTAAGAAAGAACAATAGTACATCACAAGCTGGGGCATCCTACCCTCCCACACAAATCCATCCCAAGTCATGGCGACAAAACGTATATTTTCCGCAATCATAGGTCTCATGCTGATGCTCTCCGCCTCTGCCGAGGGTTTCATAGACGACGTGAGCCTGAAGGCCCGCATAGGCTACAGCATCGGAGGAACGGCTCCCGTAGACCTGCCGGCATCCATCCGCAAGCTCAACAGCTACACCCTGCAACCCAACTTCAGTTTCGGCATCGATGCCACCAAGCCCATCAAGGGGCGCTGGGGTATCACCTTCGGCGTGAAATATGAGAACAAGGGGATGAACGAGGATGCTCAGGTAAAAGACTATCATGAGGCTATCGTGCGTGGTGGCGAGTCGCTCGAAGGCCGTTTCACCGGTAGCGTCACCACGATGGTGCGCGAATGGATGGTCACCGTGCCGTTGCAGGTCAGCTGGAAAGCATCAGAACGTCTGGACCTGCGGGTCGGCCCTTATCTCTCGGTGCTCACCAACCGCTCGTTCTCGGGATATGCCCACGACGGCTATCTGCGTGTGGGCGACCCCACCGGACCCAAGGTGGAACTGGGCAATGACCAGTCTACACGCGGCAACTACAACTTCTCAGAATACATGCGGCGCGTGCAATGGGGCATGGACTTAGGTGCAGACTGGTATATCGGACACCGCATAGGGCTATATGCCGACATCAGCTGGGGGCTCAGCGGCATCCACCGAAGCGACTTCAAGACAATCGAGCAGTCTCTCTATCCCATCTTCGGAACATTTGGCATTACATATAAAATCAGATAACAACAAATAAAACCATTTAAACACTGTAGAATATGAAGAGAATCTTTACGCTTATCGCGCTTGCCGCGAACGTAGTAATAGCATCGGCCACCGACTATACCGATGCCTTGCAGGTGAATGTCAATGGCAACACCTCCACGCAGTCGGCCACCATCAGCCTCAACCGTCAGGACAACGGCAGCTACGCCTTTGTGCTCAAAAACTTTGTGCTGACCTCCGGAGGCCAGCAGATGGGCATCGGCACCATCGAGGTGGACAATGTTGCGGGCACCGACGTAAACGGTGTGACCACCCTCGTGGCCAACCAGACGGTGCCCATCCAGGAAGGCGACATCGCCTCACCCTCGGGAATGTGGATTGGTCCGTCGATGCTGGGCAGCGTGCCCGTGAAGCTCATCGCCGAGCAGCGGGGAGAAAAGCTATATGCCGTCATCGACATCGACATGCAGTCCACGCTCCAGCAGACCATCAAAGTGACCTTTGGCAATGGCGGGTATCAGATTGGCAACAGCGGTTTTGAGGACTTCCATTCAGAAAATGGCATCAATGAGCCCAACCACTGGCACTCTTTTGCGAGCTGCACAGGGGCGTTTGCCGGCTTCGTGTCGGGCACAGCCCATACGTTTGTATCCGACGTGGTGCGCCCCGGCACCACTGGCAGCCATAGTGTCATGGTGACCTCGACACAGATTTTCGGTATCACCGCCAACGGAACCATCACCACCGGACGCATGAGCGCCGGTGCCATCTCACCCGATGATCCGGCCAATCACGCTGAAACGGATATGAGCTCCACAGCCACCGACAGCAACGGCGACCCGTTTTATGCTGAGATGAACGGTCTGCCCGACTCGCTCGCCGTATGGGTGAAGTTCACTCAGGGCACGCCCGATGCCAGCCATCCCTATGCCACGGTAAACGCTGTAATCACAGACGGAACCTACTATCAGGATCCCGAGGACAAGACCTACAACAACAAACTGGCCCGCGCCGCAAACAACACCATCGCCTCCAACGGCTCAAAGTGGCAGCGCGTCTGCGTGCCGTTCAACGGTTACGACAACCCGTCGACACCGAAGGCTATCCTTGTGACGCTCTCGACCAATGCCGACCCAGGCACAGGAAGTCTCGACACGCTCTATGTAGACGACCTGAGCCTCATCTATAATCAAGACATCACCGTGAAGGGCATCAGCATACAGGGGCAGGCACTCGCCGTGGCCGACACGATGGACTATGCCAGCACCGCAGCCTCAGTCATCTCCACAGACGACATCGTGGTAGACACCAACGCCCCGAAGGTGTTCAAATCCTTGGAGACGACAGCCGACGGTGCTGTGGCTTACATCACCGTGGCCTCGACAGACCTGCAGACGTTCAAGACCTATGTGGTCAACTTGAAGGGTGCCGTGACAGGCATTGAGTCAGTAGACGGCAGTGCCGCCACCACAAAGACCATCTACAACCTGCAGGGCCAGCGTGTCGGCACGATGGTGCCGGGTCAGGTTTACATCATCAACGGCAACGGACGTGCCGTGAAGGTACTCAAGAAGTAACCCGTCTCGCGTCTCGTTTTCATTCTTTTTCTGCCCGCTCTCCGTTGTCCTGTCATGGGGCAGGAGAGCGGGCAGATATGTTTCCATCATATCCATAAATTCTCTTGAAATTTCTTGAATATCGTCTCTCGTTTTGCGTCGAAAACAAATCTCCAGTCCTTCTTGTTGAAAATTCGGGTAAAATCAGCCTTTTGCAACCCACACATTATCAGCAACTTGTAATTTGTTGACAAAAGATGGTTTTGCGAATACTATCGAATCGCATGACGATAACTATCGAATCGCAATGCGATTACGCCCTAATCGTCATGCGAAAAAGCCCTTTTCTCACCATCTTTGACCTGAAACACACACCGTTTTCACCCTTTTTCGTCTCAAAAACAGGTTTTTTCGCCCTTTCGTTTCCATCTATCCCGTTTATACATCCTCTTTTTCCATCCTCCCATCACTGCTTTGTCATTCTGTAAAACATGAAGTGTTTTTACAAAATAATTATGTCTATGGTCGTTTCTTTCCAAGGAAAGTGTGTTGTGACATTGCTTTTTTAGAACAGAAGGACAAAATATCTTTTCATAATGACAAACCTGTTTTTCAAACTCTGACAAAAGAAACGCCAGCGTTTCAAAATGACATATTGATTACCTTGGGGGATGGAATGATAACGAGTCGGGAAGGGCCTTCATGGAATATGAGTTGCCTGTAACCCGTTTCTGATCGGTGGTGCAGACCCTTCCAAATATCTGTGCCATCCGTGGCATCCGTGGTGAAAAGGCAATACGAAGAATGCCTGTTGTCTATTCCATATCAAGACCATGCGTAGTCCATCGTCCTAACAACAGCCAAGAGACATTTCTGTATGTACTTTTACTCCTCATGGAACAAAGCATACACAAAAAAAAGAGCAGCCAAAAGCTACTCTTGAAGCATTATCCTCACCTCCCCCGCGGGGGAGGGAGGGGATGGGGTGCTTAATACGCATTCTTATCGTGTATAAACACCGACTTCGTGGTCAACCAGATAATCTTCAGGTCGAGCAGGAAGCTCCAGTTTTCGATATACCAGATGTCGCGCTTCACACGCTCTTCCATCTGCCACAGCTCCTGTGTCTCACCGCGGAAGCCCGTGACCTGTGCCCATCCGGTGATGCCAGGTTTGCAGAAATGGCGCACCATATATTTGTCGATAAGCTTACCATAGATCTCTGTATGATGCAACATGTGTGGGCGAGGTCCCACGATACTCATATCGCCGAGGAGCACATTGTAAAACTGCGGTAGCTCGTCGATATTCGCCTTACGCATAAAATCGCCGAAAGGAAACTTGCGGGGGTCGTTTTTCGTGGCCTGTAAGTTGTCACAATCCTTATTGACATGCATCGAGCGAAACTTGTAACAATTGAATGTGGAGCCATCGAGACCTGTACGACCCTGCTTGAAGAAGATGGGGCCCGGACTCTGTAATTTGATGATGAGACCCACAATAGCAGTGATGGGGACGAGGAACAGGCACACGATGAGGGCTGTCGTGAGGTCGAAGGCCCGCTTGACAATGCAGTTTACGGGTTTGCGGAGGGGCTCAAGATGATTGGTAAATACGGTATATTCTCCAAAGCTCTGCATCTTGAGATTTATCTCATAATCTTCAAATATACGAGGGACGTAGTAAAATCTAATCACACTTTTGTCGCAGGAACGCATGATGCGCTTCACCTGGTCGCTCTCATCGTGTGGGAGACTACAGAATATTTCATGCAGAGGAATCTCCTGCAGCGGGTTGGCATCCCATTCGTCAAACTGGGCATTGAGTTCTTGGAGAGTGCCTAAGTAGCGCAAGCTGTCGGGACCTTTCTTAAATGTAGAGTCAGCATAATATCCCAGCACTCGATATCCCACGGAGGCTGATGTGGTAAGGGAGTTGTAGAGGCGTAAGAGCGAAGGGTCGTTTCCAACGAAGAGTACAGTTTGGGAGTTTCGACCCTTTCGGCGCAACACATTCAGTGCCCAGAATTCCATGACACGCGAGAAAATAATCACGGTGTAGAGAGTCACGGCAAAGATGACCATAAAACGGAAAAATCCGGCTCCGTCTGATATCAGTCGCAGCCACAGGAACATCAGAGCGACCTGTGTCAAGACCAGTTTGAGGGTATTGGAGATGATATCGCCGAACTTAATCAGTCGTATCTGGACTATCGAATGGAAGAAATATTCGGACACCAGCATGGAAAAATTCATTACCAAAACAGTGAATTTGGTAAATTTGTCGAAGTAAAGAGGGACTGCGTCCTTCATCGTCAGATTAAAACCGAGGAACAGTAGATTCAACAGCAAGAAGTCAAGGACGAACACAGCCGCCTTGAAATATTCGCTACCACTTCTCCCTTTAATCCGTTTTAAGCTTCCAGAAATGTCATTCTTTGCCATTACATTCTCATTTAAGTGTTTACAGCAACACGTATCAGTCGAAAGATCTAAAATCAATAACTCCCTAAATGTGTCTATCTCAAATCGAAATTTATAATTAGATTCAGATGTGGTAAAATTAGAAAATATTTTTGAACAAACAAAGATAAAATCGAGAAAAAACATGCTTTCTGAAAGAAATTCTTTGTTTTGAAATGGAATTAATGCTAACTTTGCATTCTGTATGGTATTAAATTACATTTGGATAGCCTTCTTTCTTATTGCCTTTGTCTTTGGAGTAATCCAACTCTGCATGGGCGATGCCACCATCTTTCAGAAGATAGTGGACTCCACGTTCGACACCTCCAAGACCGCCTTTGAGACGTCGTTGGGACTTACCGGCGTGCTCGCCCTGTGGCTGGGCATCATGAAAATAGGTGAGAAAGCGGGCGTGGTGAACGTGCTCGCGCGCATTCTCAGTCCGGTGTTCACCAAACTTTTTCCCGATATTCCGAAGAATCATCCGGCAATGGGCTCCATCTTCATGAACATCGCATCCAACATGTTGGGGCTCGATAATGCCGCCACGCCGACCGGACTGAAGGCGATGGCGCAGATGCAGGAACTCAATCCCCGCAAAGACACGGCCACCAATCCGATGATTATGTTCTTGGTGCTCAACACGTCGGGCCTCACCATCATCCCCACCACCATTCTGGCATTCCGTGCCTCATACGGTGCCGCCACGCCGACCGATGTCTTTATCCCCATCCTTCTGGCCACCACGGTGGCTACGCTGGCCGGTATCATCATCACTGCCCTGTGGCAACGTATCAACCTGTTGCAGCCGGCACTGCTGACGATGATGTTCGGGCTGGTGGTATTTGTGGGTGTTGTAATCTGGGGTTTTGGCCAGATGGACAAGGACACGATGGCCACGGTGACGAGTCTGGCGGGCAATCTCATCCTGCTGAGCATCATCGTGCTATTTATTCTCGCTGGATTTATCCGGAAAATCAACGTCTATGATGCCTTCATCGAAGGCGCAAAGGAAGGTTTCACCACTGCCGTGCGCATCATTCCCTATCTTGTCGCCATCCTCGTGGCGGTGGGCGTGTTCAGAGCTTCGGGTGCGATGGACATGCTGGTCGACGGCATCGCCTGGTGTGTGAAGCAGTGCGGACTGAACACCGACTTTGTGGGTGCCCTGCCCACAGCATTCATGAAGCCTCTCTCGGGCAGCGGAGCGCGCGGCCTGATGCTGGAGGCAATGACGAATTACGGTCCCGACAGTTTTGTCGGTCGGCTGAGTTGCATCTTCCAGGGCAGCACCGATACCACCTTTTATATATTAGCGGTCTACTTCGGCAGCGTGAGTGTGAAGTACACGCGACATGCCGTGGCGTGTGGACTGCTGGCCGATCTGGTGGGCGTGGTGGCTGCGGTGGGGATAGCGTATATCTTTTTTTAGGGGCCTCCCCCGCCCCCCAGTAGGAGGGGAGAAAGGGTAAAGGAAGGTAGGAGGTGATAGGAGATTATAGGGGATTATAGGGGGTGATAGGATATTATAGGATTTGATAGGAGGGGGGGAAGTTCAAAGTTCAAAGCTCAAAGCTCAAAGTTCAAAGTAAACAATGGCCAATTTAAAATCACTTGTTAAGGATACTGCCATCTATGGCATCAGCAGCATTGCAGGAAGATTTATCAACTACCTGCTTGTGCCCATCCAGACTGCGGCCTGGGCAGCATCGGGCGGACAGTATGGCGTGGTGACCAACGTCTATGCCTACACCGCATTGCTGTTGGTTATCCTGACCTATGGCATGGAGACCACATTCTTCCGCTATGCCAACAAGACCGAGGAAAACCCGCAGACGGTCTACACCACCACCCTCATCGCGGTGGGTTCCACGTCGATACTGTTTATCCTGGCGGTGCTGGCGTTCCTCGGTCCGCTGTCGTCGTTCATGGGATATGCCGACCATCCGGAGTGGGTGGCGGTGATGTTTATTTGTGTAGCGATAGACGCCTTCAAGTGCATCCCCTTCGCTTACCTGCGCTATAAGAAGCGTCCCATCAAGTTTGCGACCATCCAGGTGGCCAACATCCTGCTCAACGTGGTGCTGAACATCACCTATCTGTTTATCCTGCCCAAACTCCACCTCAATCCGTTTGGACTCTACGACGAGAATTTCACGCTCGAAGTGGGTATGGTGTTCTATATCAACTTAGTGTGTACGGCCCTCGTCACGCTGATGTTCTGGAGTGAACTCACGGGCTTCCGCTACCGCTTCGACTGGACATTGATGCGCCGCATGCTGCGCTATGCGTGGCCACTGCTCATCCTCGGCATTGCCGGCATCCTCAACCAGACCTTCGACAAGATTGCCTTCCCATTCCTCTACCACGGTGCTGATGCCAAGGCCGAGCTGAGTGTGTATGGTGCAACGGTGAAGATTGCGATGATCATGGCCATGATTACGCAGGCGTTCCGCTACGCCTACGAGCCGTTTGTGTTTGGCAAAGCCAAGGACAAGGACAACCGCGAGACCTATGCCAAGGCCATGAAGTTCTTTGTTGTCTTCACCTTGCTGGCTTTCCTCGTGGTGGTGGGCTACATGGACGTGCTGCGATACATCATCCGCAACCACGACTACTGGGCCGGACTGCGCGTGGTGCCCATCGTCATGGCGGCCGAAATCATGATGGGTGTCTACTTCAACCTGTCGTTCTGGTATAAGCTCATCGACCGCACCATCTGGGGAGCCTACTTCAGTGGCATCGGCTGCGTGGTGCTCATCGCGGTGAATGTCATCTTCGTGCCGCAATACAGTTATATGGCTTGCGCCTGGGGAGGATTTGCAGGCTATGGCACTGCCATGCTCCTGAGCTATTTTGTCGGACAGAAATACTACCCCATCAACTACCCCATCAAGGACATCATGGCCTATGCCGTGCTGGCTTTCGTGCTCACTCTGGGCATGTTGGCGGCCAACAAATACCTCGGTGGTGCCGCCGCCATCGGCGTGAACACCCTGCTTGGCCTCGTCTTTGTGGCCTATCTGGTGAAGAAAGACTTCCCACTCAGTTCGCTTCCCGTCATTGGTAAGAAATTCAAGAAATCATAAACACATCACAAATGATAAATCATCGTTTCGTGAAGGCAATCGCCTTCTTACCCTTTTACCTTTTTACCTCTTTACCCCTGCACGCCGATGAGGGCATGTGGACGCTCTACGACCTGCCCACCGCGGTGTACAACCAGATGCAGGCGGAGGGTTTCCAACTGCCCTACAACGACCTTTATTATGGCGAACAGGCCATCAAGAACGCCGTGGTTAACTTCTCGGGCTACTGCTCGGGTGTGGTGGTGAGTCCCGACGGACTGGTTTTCACCAACCATCACTGCGGTTTTGAGGCCATCCGATCCCATTCTACCGTGGAGCACGACTACATGTTGAACGGCTTTTACGCCAAGACCTACGAGGAGGAACTACCCAACGAGGACATGTTCGTATCGTTTATGGTGAGCCAGCAGGATGTCACCGCCCGTCTGGAGCGTCTCGGCCTCAACCGTCTGGGCACCGAAGGCAAGGAGCAACTCATCGACTCGCTGCAGAATGCCATGACCGATTCGATCAAGAAAATAGATGCCACGATGCACATCGACATCGATGCGTTCTACGAAGGCAATAAGTATTATGCCACCACCTATCAGGATTTCACCGACCTCCGACTGGTGTTCACCGTCCCGAAGAGCATGGGCAAGTATGGCGGCGAGACCGACAACTGGATGTGGCCGCGACAAACCTGTGACTTCTCGGTGTTCCGCATCTATGCCAATCCGAAGACCAACGGCCCCGCCGACTACTCCAAGGACAACGTGCCCTACCATCCCAAGCACTGGGCTCCGGTGTCGTTGCAGGGATATAAGCCCGGCGACTTCGCCATGACGATGGGTTATCCCGGCAGTACGAGCCGCTATCTGTCGAGCTACGGCATTGAGCAACGTCACATGGAGAATGCCATCCGCGCCCAGGCCCGTGGCGTGAAGCAGGACGTGATGGTCAAGCACATGCGGGCATCGGAGGCCGTGCGCATCAAATATGACAGCAAATTTGCCAACAGTTCCAACTACTGGAAGAACTCCATCGGCATGAACAAGTGCATCGACTCCATCGGCCTCATCCAGCAGAAGCGTGAGTTTGAGCACCAGATACAGGCCTATGTGGACTCCACGGGCTACCTGCGCGACAGTCTCAACTTCCCCCTGATGAAGCGTCTGTATGCCGAGAGCAGCAAGAACGAGCACGATCTGATGTATCTCCGCGAGAGTTTCTGGAACACCAACGTGTTCACCGCCCGTGCGATGACGGGTTATGAGCACATGGATATCCACGGCCCCAAGAGCAATCCGAAGAAGCGTTACGTGGTCTATGAGGACAATCAGAAGACGTGGGACGAGGCTCTGGACAAGGAAGTGCTGGCCACCTCGCTGAAGAACTATAAGGAACACGTGCAGGACAAGGCCAGTCTGCCATCGTTTTACAAGACCATCCAGACCAAATACAACAACGACTACACGCGTTATGTGAACGATGTCTGGAGCCGAAGTCTGATTATGAAGACCGGCAAGCGTATCTATTTCAACACGAAGGCCTACAAGAACGATCCAGGTGTGCGCCTTGGCGAGGAACTGAACACGATCATGAAAGGCTACATCAATCGTCAGATGGTTATCGAAGACAGCATCGCCGCTCAGGAGAAATACCTCTGTGCCGCCAAACTGCGCATGGAGCAAGACATGCCCCACTACAGCGATGCCAACTTCACCATGCGCCTGAGCTACGGTCAGGTGGGTGGCTATGACCTCGGCGGAAAGCCGTCGGGCTATTACACAGAGGCCGGCAGTATGGTCGAGAAGATGAAGCGCGGCGACAAAGGGGAGATTGACTATGTGGCCGAGCCCATCATGCACGAGCTGATGGGGGCAGAGGATTTCGGACCATACACCGACAAGACCACAGGAAAGATGCATCTCTGTCTGCTCACCAACAATGATATCACGGGGGGAAACAGCGGTTCGCCGCTCTTTGACGGACAAGGACGGCTCATCGGTCTGGCCTTCGACGGCAACTGGGACAGCCTCTCCTCGGACATCACCTTTGACAAACATCTGGCCCGCACCATCAGCGTGGATATCCGATATGTGCTCTATATGATGGATAAATGGGGACATGCGGAGAGGTTGATCAAGGAAATAAACCCCACCTCTCCATCCCCCACAGTGGAGGGGGACGGAAATGTCTCAAGGGACGAGAATTGAGAAAAGTGAAATGAGGAATGGATAAAGGACTAAGGATGCCGGAAGGTATATGAGCTTTATGTAGTTCTGTCTAAAAAGACAAGATAAAGTTCAATGTCCAAAGGTCAAAGTTCAAAGTTCAATGGAAATAATGGAAGCGAGCCACGGGTGACCGTAGCTCGCTTCTTTGATTAGAGGTTGGGGCTGGGAAGCCCACGAAAGAAAGAGAGAATTAGTTGAAAACTCGATTACGTGTTTACTCAATTAATCGATTTATTCGATTATTCGATTACTCCATTAGACGACCATTCGATTACTCGAAGGTAGCGGAACAAACAAATTCCACATACTTCGAGGGGTCGCTCTTGCTGGCATAGACAAAGTGGACGGTCTTCTTCGTACCCGAGGCAATGCCTGGATAGCGGCCGACGCCGACTGTGCCGTCATGGGTTTCCACAAAGTAGGCACAGCCGTCGCCCCATCCACGAGGATTGCCATCGCCGTCACACCAGTAGCCAAGGCCGTTGGCGGTATAGTCCTTACCGGTAATCCACTTGCCGTCGGCATCGACCATATACAATGCAATGTCGCCCGCGGCATCCTGAACTGCCGCGTTAAACTCCTTCACGGTCATGCCCATGCAGGTCTCGATGGCTGTCTGATAGTCGGCAAACGGTATCTCGAAGGAGGCATAGTCGCCCGCAGGAATGGTAAACACCGGCGTAGCCAGACCCGGGTCGCTCACTAAGAACTGGATGTTGAAGCGCACATACTGGTCATAGTCCTTGCCATTGTTCACGGCGAAACCCACGTTTGTGGCAAACGTCACGCCTGCCAGAGACTCCTCGGGCACCTGGATGACCAAGGCCTTGGCCGAGGCATCGAGTTCCACCGAACCAGCCTGTGAAGCCGCATCGGTCACAAGGCCGGTCTTGGAGTAGTACCATCCCGTGGTGCCCTTGGTGGGAGCGGTTTTATCCCAGACACCGCGGTTGCTGTTGATATTGTAGAACACCACCTTGCCCGTAGCCACACCACTGACCATCTCGTCGACCGTCATGCCGAGTTTGCTCTGGATAATGCTGGCATAGTCGTTGAGATTGACGGTCAAAGGGGTGACATGTCCTTTGTTGAACTCTGCCATAACAGAGACATTGGCCTCCACGTCGGTGCGCAGATAGGGTGACTCGGCATCTGTGTATACATGCTTCTGCGACGCATCCTCATAGTCGGCGCTGCACGAGGTGAGCCCAATGGCGACACTGGCCATCATGATATATAATATATTCTTTTTCATCTTGTTGTTAGTTTAATTCTGATTTCACCTACGTTGAATATCAGGAGCCATAGCCCGGGTTTTGTTTCAGCTTGCTGTTGCCATCGAGAGCCTTTTTAGGAATGGGGAAAATGTCGCAGTGGCGGTCTGTCTCCGCATCCTTGCAGAACCATGATTTGCCACAGTAAACGTTCATGTTGGTACCCTTGATATTGAACCGGATGAGGTCATCGCGACGATGCCCCTCGCATACAAACTCCTTGGCATATTCGTCGAGTAGTCCACCCAACTCAATGTCGGCACCGCCTTCCTCGGTGATAACCCAGTTGTCGGGTTCTCCCTGCTTGGCGGTGTTCTCCCGATGGCCATAGTTGTAACTGCTGCCACCCTTTAGCTGCTCGGCTGTGACGGTGGCCAGAGTAGCGTCATTGTTGAACGCACGCATACGCACAGCGGTCACCAACTTGGCAGCATCGTCCTCGGTCTCGTCCTTATAACCACCGAGACGCAACAGGCATTCGGCCTTCATATAGTAGGCATCGGCCAGACGGAAGTAAGGTACGTCGTCATAGCTTGTGCCGAAGTCGCCGCTCTTGATTTCGTATTTGATGAGTCGTTCGCTCTCAAAGGGATAGCAACCGGGATTGTCGATGCTATGGAGTTCGCGGGTATAGACCAGCGGTTCGCCGTCGACGAGGATGGCGCTGCCGTCCATCGCATACTGTTGTCCGGCCGTCCAGGTCACATCATAGCGGGTATCGCCCTTCTCGTAGGTGTCGAGGAACTGTGGAAAAACGGCACCACCGCCCGTGGCCCATCCCGAGAAGTTCCAGCGTGCACGACCGGCATTGTGCTGCCAGAGGTTAGCCATGTAGTTGCCGCCGGCATATTTGTTCTCAAAGGGAATGCCGAAGATGATTTCGGGCGAGGACGAGATGTCTTCCATGAAGTTGGCACTGTAGGTGCTCGCAAGAGAGAACGGGCCTTTGATTACCTCGTTGATTTCGTCGATGCACTTACCATACCACGACTTGTCGTTGTCGTCCTTAAACCATGCGTTATGGTTGAGGTAGAGTTTGGCGAGCAACATGTGTACGGCATACTTGTTGATTTTGCCCATCTCCACTTTCGACGGACATTCGTCGGCCACAGCTTTCAGTTCGCTTTCTATCCAGTCGAATGTCGTCTTGGGGTCTGCCTGGTCGGGCAACCAGCCACTCTCATGCACAAAGGTCGTGTCCAATGGAATGTTGCGGAAAAGGTCGAAGAGGTTGTAATAGTACAGTGCACGATAGGCACGCACCTGCGCCACAATGTCCTTGTTGGACGTAATGGCTTCGTTGGCCAGTATCTTGTTGCAGGCATTCACACCGGCAAAGTTGTTGTTCCAGTTCACTTCGAAGAATCCCATCTCCGAGTTGAAGTCATGTTTGTGCATGGGAATATAGAGGTCTCCCCATCCAATACCAATGCGATTGGGTACGCCCCATACGTCGGAACTCATGTCCATGATGTCGGACATGCCAAACCAGCCCCAATAGACATCACGCAGCGAGCTGTAAACCGGAGCAATGGTGGCCTCCAGTTCCGACTCCGACATGGTGTGGGTCTCCGACGCAATGTCCTGATAAAGGGTCTCATCGAGGTTGGTGCATCCGCTGAAGGCAAGTCCGGCGGTGCCGATTGCAGCAGACAATATGATTTTATTGATTATAGATTTCATAGCGGTAAGTGTTTAGAATGTGACGTTCATGCCAAAAGTGATGGAGCGCACAGAGGGATATTTGTCGCGCCAGTCGATACCCGAATAACGGGGATCGGCATTGGAAAGCTCCGGATCGAGGCCCGAATAGCTTGTCAGCGTAAACAGATTGGCAGCCGAAACGTAAGCGCGCAGGGCGTTCACATACCTGTTGGGCTTCAATGGCACATTGTATCCGAGCGTAATGTTCGACAACTTCAGGTAGTTTCCGTTCTCCAGATAGTAGCTCACGAAAGTCTGCTTCTGTGCCACAGAGAGTACATTCTGGCCATACTGCACGTCGGCAGCGGCCTTCAGACGGTTGTAAGTCACGGCATTGTTCTCGTAATAGGCACGGGCCTCGTTGAGAATCTTGGCACCAAACTGACCTGTGAACTGCAAATTGAGGTCGAAATCGCAATGGCGCAGGCTATGGCTCCAACCCACATTAAACTTCGGGATGGCATTGCCGAGATACTGATGATACTTGCTGTCGGTGAGCATGCCGTCGGTAAGCTCCACGGCCTCGCCCGTCGACGGGTCCTCAATGAGCCAGAGTCCCTTCTCGGAAACACCCACACTCTTCAGGCCAAACCACTGTCCGAGCGACTTTCCCACTTCGAGACGCTGTGTAGGAAGGCTGATAGGCTCACCGAGATAAGCGTCATCCTGCTGGTTTGCTGTCTCGTAAAGGTCGTTGGAAAGGCTGATGAGCTTATTGGCATTGTAGGCAAACGTCACCGTGGAACTCCATTCGAAGTTTTTGGTCTTGACCGGAATGCCCGTAATGGCCACCTCAACACCCTGATTGCGCATCTTGCCTACATTGGCCAAGGTATGGTTCACGAGGTTGGGGGGAGACGGAACGGTGTATTCCCAGAGCATGTCTGAGGTGTTCTTGCGATAGACATCGATGGTACCGCTGAGCCTACTGGCAAGCAAGCCCCAGTCGAGACCGATATTGAACTCGGTGCTCTTTTCCCATTTCAAGTCAGGATTCGGGTTCTGGTCCACGGCAAGTCCCTGCTTCCAGGTGCCATTATCGTAGTAATAGGTGCTGCCCAAAACCCACTTGGTCTTGGAGAGATAGTTGGACGTGGGAATCACACCGGTGACGCCAAAGCCGGCGCGCAGCTTCAGATGGTCTACCCAGGTGACATCCTGCATGAACTTCTCGTTGCTGATAGTCCATCCCAATGATGCCGAAGGGAAGGTACCCCATTTGTGGTTTTCGCCAAAGCGGGAGCTTCCCTCGCGGCGTACACTGACCAAGATATTGTAGCGATCGCCATAGCCATAGCTCACACGACCGAAGAAACCAACGAGTTTGCTGTCTTCGGTGTTGCTTCCCATGCCGGCCTTTCCGTCTTTCAGGTAGCGGCCTACACCCAGATTATTCCACTGGTAGAAGTCGCTCATGAAGTTGGTATTGCTCGCATTGAAGCCCTCGTACTTATCGTACTGATAGCTGTATCCCAATAATGTCTCCACCCGATGTTGTCCCCACTGATGCTTGTAGGTAGAGGTCAGTTCCAGATTGTCGGTCTTATCATAGCCGTAGGAATGGTAAGCATAACCGGTAGTGTAGTTCACCATCTGGTCATAATACTTCGATGAGTAGTAACCCTCGTCGTGAGCGTTGCTCCTGTTGGTCGAGAGCATGAGGTTGGTCTGCCATCCCTTGATGGGCTCAAAGGTGAGATTACCCGTCAGTCGGGTCTCCTCCGTCTTGTATTCACCGGTGTGCTCGTTGAGCAATTCCACCGGATTCATATAATAATTGATGGAAGTATTCTCATACCAACTGCCGTCCTCGTTCTTGATTGGCTCCGTGGGGTTGCGCATAATCGCCTGTCGGTAGATCTGCGTTGCAGCCGCATCGATGGGGCCATTCTGGTGCCAGCGTTTCTGAATATTAAAGGCAAGCTTCACCATATCATTGAGGAACCAATGCGACAGATTTCCGTTGAAGCGCATATCGTTGGCATAGGTCTTGAGAATCACACCCTGCTGGTTGCGGTAGGTGAAGTCGGCGCTGTAGGCGGTCGACTTGTTTCCGCCACTGATCATCACGTTATGGTTGTGGGTGAAGGCCGTACGCGAGATGGCATCCAGCCAGTCGGTATCGTAACCTTCGTCCTGGAAGTTGGTCTTTCCGGCCCGGATGTCGGCACCGTCCATCATATCCAGCTTCTTTCCAAAGGAGGCCAACGACGCATATCCGCTGTAACTCACGGTTGTCGGGGCCTCACGATGTCCGTTCTTGGTCGTAATCAGGATTACACCGGCCGCTCCTCGTGTGCCGTAGATGGCGGCAGCCGAGGCGTCTTTCAGCACATCGATGCTCTCGATATCCTCGGGAGCCACCGTAGACAGGCTGCCCTCGATGCCGTCGACGAGCACTAATGGAGTGTTGCCACCGCTCAACGAGATGACACCACGCAGTCGAATGCTGGAGGCCACGCTCGGGTCACCCGACTGATTGGTAATCGTCAGACCGGCTACTTTACCCTTGATCAGGTCGCCGGCATCCTTGATATTGCCCTTAATGAAGTCGCCCGACTTCACACTGGTGATGGCCGAGGTGACATCGCCCTTGCGCTGCGTGCCGTAACCGATGACCACCACGTCTTTCAACATCTTGGAGTCTTCCTGAAGCGTAACGGACATATTAGGTTCAGCGGCCAGTTCCTGGGTGGAGAAGCCCACGTAGGAGACCAGGATGGTGGCTCCACGCTTGACCGTCAGGGTGTAGTTGCCATCGATGTCGGTAATGGCACCATTGCGCGGATTGGCTTTCTCCACCACGCTGGCACCCACCACCGGTTCACCATTGGCATCCTTCACGACACCTTTGACCGTGATTTCACTTTGCTGCACTGCGGCCACAGAGACTGCTTCGGGGTTGTTTTCGCCCGCATAAGCCACCTGTCCTGCGACTGAAACCACCATCACGCCAACTAAGGCCTTGATGAAGGCGTGGCTATGCAACAGGCATAGATTGTCAAGTTTTCTCTTCATGACTGATAAATTGATAGGTTTGTTATGTTCTTGGTTATTCGTTTACTTTCCATTCGATGACGCCGCCCGACTCACCTTTCTGCAGTTTGGCGACAATACGAAGACCAGTGGTGGTCACGGGGCGGAAGTCCACACTGTTGTATTTGTCCTTCTCGCAACCGTAGGCAGAGTGGTCCTCCACCTCTTTCCATTGTCCGGTGGCATCCTTATAATAGAGCGCCCAGCTCTCGGGCACACAGAAATTGCCATCGTAGTGGTCGAAATCAAGCCAGTAGACCTGTACATTGCTCACCGTGTAGGGCTTGTCAAACTCGTAGGCGATGCTCTCGGGCGTGCCCCTCTTGAGCCACCAGTAGTGGTAGGGCTTGCTGGTGTCACTGCTGCGACGGGGTTCCCACTGGTCGTTCACACCCCAGGTTTCCCCTTCGGCCACGGCCGTCTCGGGGGCATCCTTCTGGATAGGGCCACGGTTGAAAAGCGTGCGGGCACGGCTGGCGATGGTAGACTGCGGCTTCACCCGTGTTGCCAAGGGCGACTCGGGAATCCAAACTTCCATCTCGTCGGCTCCACGGTTGTTCCAAGTGCTGTAGGGAATGGCTCGGAACGTGACGTTGCGCACCTCTCCATTCTGCTCCACCTCCACGGCCTGACCACTCAGCTCGACGATGCCATTGAGCATGTCGGCGCGATAGGTAGCCTCAATCGGGGTGCCGCGCAGGATGGCTTTGTTAAACACGGAGCTATCGCCCTGGTCCTTGCCTTCCAGACAGAACATCACCGGACCACGTTCCAAGGCCAGCTTGCCACGGTCGTCCTCCACATTATCATTGGCCTGCACACGACGAACATCCATCGGAAGTTCAATCGTCACGCGGTCGCCACGCTTCCATTTGCGGTTGATGACCACATAGCCATTGTCCAAATCGGCATCCAACTCGCGTCCGTTGAGCTTCACGCACCACGGTTTCTGGGCATCGACAAAGTGATAGAGATTGGTGCCCACGGGCCACTGGCGTGCCCATCCGGGGATACGGAAGCGGATGGCATATTGTCCGCCCTTGGTCTGGTCTACGCTCACCGTGATGTTTCCGTCCCAGGGATAACCGGTAGTCTGCGTGAGTTGCACGCCGTTGATGTCGGCCTTGCCCTGAATATAGAGGTTCACGAAGATATCCTTGCCCTGTGCGGCATACTGGTATTGGGGCACACTGGCCACAAAACGCGTCACATTGCCCGGACAGCAGGCACACCCAAACCATCTCTGGCGACTGTGCTGTCCCATCGATTCGAGCGGATTGTCATAGAAAAACTTGTCTCCGCTCAGGCTCACACCACTGAGCACGCCATTGTAGAGTGCCCGCTCGTAGACATCGACATATTTAGAATCGCCCGTGGCAAGGAACATACGGTAGTTCCAATACACATTGGCGATGCTGGCGCAGGTCTCCGAATAGGCGGTCATGTTGTTGAGTTCGTAGTTGGGACCGAAACCCTCGCCCTGTGCCCGGCTGCCGATACCGCCAGTGACATAGAGTTTCTTGCCGGCCATATTGTTCCAGATGCGCTCCAAGGCATGGAAATAGGCGGTGTCCTTGGTGAGCGAAGCCACATCGGCCACGCCACTGAACAGATACCCTGCACGCACAGCATGGCCCACGATCTCGTCCTGTTGGAGGATAGGCTTGTGGTCTTGTGAATACTCATTGAGGCGATGCCCGTCGGTGCCGCGGCCGGTCTCCTCCACGAAATACTTCGCGGTCTCCAGATATTTCTTGTTCCCCGTCACATTATATAATTTACACAGCGCCATCTCCACGATAGGATGGCCCGACGGACGGTGTATCTGGTTGGGACCGGGACCAAAGGTCTTGCACACCAAGTCGGCATTCTTGATGGCCACATTGAGGAACGTGCGCTTGCCCGTGGCCTTGAAATGGGCCACCGCCGACTCAATGAGGTGTCCGCTGTTGTACAACTCATGACTGTTGATTTTCTCCCATTTGTGCGTGCCCCACCATCCGGAGAGACGATAGCACTTGTTGGTCACGCAGGTGGTGAGATAGCCGTCAGGCTCCTGTGCCGACGCGATGATGTGGATCACCGAGTCAAGATAATGGTCGAGTTTGGGGTCATAGTGCACCGCCAGTGAGTAGCTCGCACCCTCGATGACCTTGTAGGGGTCGGTGTCGTCAAACGAGAAGTCGCCCCGATGCTCCCCCTTCTTCAGGCCTCCGGCAATGGCGAAGTTGTCGAAGCGGCCGTTGCGCTCACACTCGCGGAAGGCCGAAGGTATGGATACCGTGCGGTTGATTTCGATACGCGGTGTCCAGAAATTGTCGTTCAGGTGAACCTGGGTGAACGGAACCTCTACGATGGGTTGACTCGTCTGGCTATTAGATTTAGGATTCTGAATAGCGTACAAGGTAGACGAAGCTGAGAAGACAACCCCTAATAATAAAAATGGTTTATGGGTCATATCTGATATAATGTTGTATTGTTTCGAGGTCAATATCTGATGGTATTGCAAAGTAAGGAAAAAATACATGACAGATATACAAATTTTGTCTAACATCATAGAAAAATCGTCTCAAACCGTTATTATTTCTTCTTTTTAGACGATAATAATACGACATGAGACGTTTTTTTTATCAAATAGCAAAGGAATTCACTAACTTTGTAACGTACAGAAAAATCTGTCTATTATGAACATCAGGAAACTTTCTTTTTTTGTTTTTCTTTCGTTGAGTCTGTCACTCTCTGCCAAAGAATTTAGTCTCAAATCTCCCAACGGTCGGCTTGAGGTGAAGGTCAATTCCGTGCCGCGTCTCACCCTCCAGTTGCAGTTGGACGGACAGCTTCTTATGCCTGCGTCACCCATAGGCATGACGATAGACGACGGAACGATAGTGGGACAGGGTGGCAAGGTGACTGCCGGGAAGTCGCGCAGCATCGACGAACACATCACGGCGCCCTTCTACCGGCAAAAGGATTTCAACGCCAAGGCCAACGAACTCACGCTCAACCTCGGCCACAACTTCAGCCTGATCCTTAGGGCTTACGACGAGGGCGTGGCCTATCGCTTCAGCTACACCGGCCGCAAGGCTATCCGTGTGAAGGACGAGACGGCCCGGTATCAGTTCGGACGCGACCGCAAGGCATGGCTCTCCTACTCGACCAACGAGAAGAAACCTTTCGCCATGGCTTTCCAGAATATCTATCATGAGACCACACTCGACACGGCCCGGCAGCAGATAGCCTTCCTTCCGGCCACCGTAGACTGTGGCAAGGCCAAGGTGACGCTGCTCGAAAGCAACATCAATCATTACCCCGGCATGTTTGTCAAGGCCGACGGCGATGCCCTCAACGCCGTGTTTGCCCCCTATCCCAAGACGATGGCGCGCTACGCCTGGCGGAGCATGACCTATGTGGCCGACACCGAACCCTATATCGCCCGCATCGACGGCGCACAACAGTTTCCGTGGCGTGTGCTGGCCGTGACCGAGCGAGATGCCGACATGCCCACCAACAATCTGGTCTATGCGCTGGCCACGCCCAACAAGATGGGCGACACAAGCTGGGTGAAACCCGGCAAGGTGGCTTGGGACTGGTGGTGTGACTGGAACCTGAAGGGCGTGAACTTCAAGGCGGGTATCAACACCGAAACCTACAAATACTACATTGATTTCGCAGCGAAAAACCATCTGGAGTATATCATCCTCGACGAGGGCTGGTACGACTCCAGGAGCGGCGACATCATGCACCCCGTGCCCGCCGTGGACCTTCCCGCCCTCATCGCATACGGACAGCAGAAAGGCGTGGGCATCGTGCTGTGGGCGGTGTTCAATGTCATGGACGAAAATCTGGAGCAAATCTGCAGCCACTACGCCGACATGGGCATCAAAGGCTTCAAGGTCGACTTCATGGACCGCAACGACCAGACCGCCGTGGAGATGGTGGAGCGGTTGGCTGTCAGCTGTGCCCGTCACCACTTGCTGCTCGATCTGCATGGCATCTACACTCCTGTCGGCCTCAACCGCACTTACCCCAACATCCTCAACTATGAGAGTGTGTTTGGCATGGAGGAAGTGAAATGGGGCAACATCAAGAACAATCATCCCCTCTACGACGTCACCTTCCCCTTCATTCGCATGATGGCTGGTCCGGTCGACTTTACGCAAGGTGCCATGCGCAACGGCACACGCCATGACTGGCTGGCCAGCTACACCAAGCCCATCAGCCAGGGCACGCGCTGCCATCAGGCTGCCGAATACATTGTCTACGACTCGCCTTTCACCATGCTCGCCGACGCTCCGACAAGCTATGAGGCTGAGCCGGCCTTCACGTCCTATCTCGCTGCCCTGCCCACCGTGTTTGACAATACGCGTGTGTTGCAAGGCGAAATCGGACAATACATCGTCACCCTGCGCGAGAGACAGGGCATCTTCTATCTCGGCGGCATGACCAACTGGGACGGACGCGACATCACGCTCGACCTCAGTTTCCTGCCGAAGAACGTCCAGTACAAGGCCTCCATCCTCCGAGACGGCATCAACGCCGACCACAATGCCGAGGATTACCTCCTCGAACAGCAGACCGTCGATGCCTCCTCACAACTCCATCTCCACATGGCCTCGGGTGGCGGATTCGTCGTTGTCCTTGGTCCCGCAACGAGATAGCGACTCCCGCATGAAAGGTTTTCTTCCTGATGAAATGAGGGAATGATTTTTGAACTTAAACCCACTTTCCATGATTTCTTATACATGCGAAGCATGACTTTCCGTTATTTCCGTTATTTCCGTGAGAAAGAGTTCTCTCCGCGCGAATATCTCTCACGGAAATAACGGAAACAACGGAAAAAAATCTGCAAGTCAGGAGATAGGAAAGAAATAGAGAACATGACATCTTATCAATAAAACATAAAAGCAATAACCTATGAGAAGATTATTTCTAAGTCTATTGGCCGGTCTACTGGCTGTAGCGGGGCAAGCCCAAAAGCGCAGCGGCGGATACCCCATCACACCCGTGCCCTTCACCTCTGTGAAGGTGGTGAACAACAGTTTCTGGGGCCAGCGCCTCGAAACATCACGCAAAGTGACCATCCCCCTGGCCTTCAGCAAATGTGAGTCGGAGGGACGCTACAAGAATTTCGAACGGGCGGCACACCCCAGCGACAGCTATGATGTGTCCAAACTCATGCCCTTGTCGTTCGACGACACCGACCCCTACAAGACCATCGAGGGAGCGAGCTACATCCTGCAGACCTATCCCGACAACAAGCTCAAACACTATATCGACTCCGTGCTCGACATCATCGGCAAGGCACAGGAACCCGACGGATACCTCTACACGGCCCGTACGCAGAACCCGAAGAACCCTCACCACTGGGCCGGCGACAAGCGATGGAGCAAGGAAGAGGACCTGAGCCATGAGCTTTACAACCTCGGACACATGGTCGAGGGTGCCGTGGCCCACTGGCAAGCCACCGGAAGCCGCAAGTTTCTCGATATCGCCATACGCTATGCCGACTGCGTGGTGCGTGAGGTTGGTCCCAACCCGGGACAGGCTTGCGTGGTGCCCGGACATCAGATTGCGGAGATGGCCCTGTGCAAACTCTATCTCGCCACAGGCAACAAGAAGTATCTCGACGAGGCCAAGTTCTTCCTCGACTATCGTGGCAAGACCACCATCAAGCAGGCCTATTCTCAGAGTCAGGCGCCGGTCATCGATCAGGATGAGGCCGTGGGCCACGCCGTGCGTGCCGCCTATATGTACTCGGGTATGGCCGACGTGGCCGCACTCACAGGCGATGCCGACTACATCAAGGCCATCGACCGCATCTGGGACAACATCGTGACCAAGAAACTCTATATCACCGGTGGTATCGGTGCCACGAGCAACGGTGAGGCTTTCGGCAAAAACTATGAGTTGCCCAATATGAGTGCCTACAACGAGACATGCGCGGCTATCGGCAATGTCTATGTGAACTATCGTCTGTTCCTGCTCCACGGCGAGAGCAAATACTACGATGTGCTGGAGCGTACGCTCTACAACGGCCTCATCTCAGGTGTCTCTATGGACGGCGGCGCATTCTTCTACCCCAACCCTCTGGAGTCGATGGGACAGCACCAGCGTCAGGCTTGGTTTGGCTGCGCATGCTGCCCGAGCAACATCTGCCGCTTCCTGCCTTCGCTGCCTGGCTATGTCTATGCCGTGAAAGACCGCAATCTCTATGTCAACCTCTTCCTGAGCAACTCAGCGACGATGCAGGTGGGTGGCAAGAACGTGACCATCTCACAGACCACCGACTATCCCTGGAACGGCGACATCAACATCCGCGTAGACCAGAACAAGGCCGGCAACTTCGGCATGAAGGTGCGCATACCGGGCTGGGTCAAGGGTCAGCCGGTGCCGTCAGACCTCTATTACTACAGCGACGGCAAGCGTCCGAAGTATAGTGTGATGGTCAATGGCAAACCCATTGAGGCTAACATCACCGACGATGGCTATTGCACCATCCAACGCAAATGGAAGAAGGGCGACGTGGTGAGCGTGCATTTCGACATGGAAGTGCGCACGGTGAAGGCCAATACCAAGGTGGAGGCCGACCGCGGACAGGTGAGCTTCGAGCGCGGACCTATCGTCTATTGCGCTGAATGGCCCGACAACAACTTCGACATCATGGGCCTGCTGCTCAACCAGACCCCGCAGTTCAGTCTGGGCACTCTGCCCTACGACGGCTTCCTGGCCAAGGAACAGCAGCCCAAACTCACGCTGTTCCACGGACAGAACCTCACCACCCTCACCACTGCGGCACAGACGCTGGCCTACGACAAGGATGGCAACCTCACCACGCAGAGCGTACATCTGAAGCTCATCCCCTACTTCTCCTGGTGTCATCGTGGTTCGGGCAACATGAAGGTGTGGATGCCACAGAACGTGAGCGCCACCCGTCCGGCTGCTCCCCCAACGATGGCGTCGACGGCAAAGATCAATGCTTCAAGGCGTACGAGTGCGTTGCGCAGCATCGCCGACGGCCTCGTGCCCGCCGATGAGAACGACCGCACGGCTCCCTATTTCCACTGGTGGCCCAAGCAGGGCGGCACCGAGTGGATCACCTACACCTTCCCCGAGGCCAAGACCATACAGACTTCCACGGTCTATTGGTTCGACGACCAGCCGTGGGGCGGTTGCAAGGTGCCCGACAGCTGGACCATCGAATACCAGGATGCCAATGGCAACTGGCAGCCGGTGAGCCATGTGTCGCAGTATCCCGTGAAGAAAGGCCAGGCCTGTATCGCCGATTTCGACCCGGTGAAGACCACTGCCGTGCGCCTCAACGTGAACCAACCCGAGAAATATTCGTGTGGCCTCTTTGAGTGGTCCGTACAATGATTCCTCTCTTATCAAGCCCAAGGGCTATGCCGTGGATGCGGCATAGCCCTTTTATTTTGTCTTTATCTCTTCCTTTGTATTTCTTTGTGTTTCTTATAGAATAAGATATCTATACTTACAATGGTTGAATGTCTGTGCCTTTGAGTAGCTCTGGAGGTACGCCGTTCTTCCCTATCAACCCCCGAAGAGGGGTTGTGCTGTTGAGAGGGAAGGGTTGACAAGCGCAGCGAAGGCAACCCCGTCTGACAGTGTTCAATCCCACTCAACCCCCAAAGTGGGGTTGTGCAGTTTGACGAGGTAATAGAATCCAGTCCTATAAATATGGGCTAATGCAATAATTGTTTTCTCTCGCAGACGGCGAAGATTAGCTCGAACGATGAGTTTTTAACAACGGATTTATCAGATGAAACGGAAACCATACGGCACATTTTGATTTCGCTGAGGGCCGCCAGCGGCCGTCCGATCACACGGAAACCTGCCCACCCTATTCTGCCGTAAGCTTCTCGGATGAACACCGCGTGTTGGGATTGAGGATGCCGTAAGGCTTCTGCGGTTGAGAGAGTTGGTAAGCGCAGCAATGGCAAATATGTCTGACTGCATTTCCCTCCACTCAACCCCCGAAGAGGGGTTGTGCTGTTTATGAATGGATACAGCGGGGCAGCGGCACAACTTCAAACTCTCAGATTGTAAAAATCCTCCTTGATTTTTCCTTACATTTACTCACTCATCCTGCCTGTCTTTTCCTTTCTCCTGTCCTCGCCCTCAATTTCCGTCAAAAATCGAAACTTTACAACCTATTCATTATCAAGCACTTGTATTTTATTGACAACATCATCGTTTTGCGATTCGATAGTGATCGCATTGCGATTAGGTAGTAATCGTCGTCAGATTAGGCCTTAAACGCAACGCCAAAATGGCCTCATCACGCTCTAAAAACAACGTAATGATGCTCAAAAGCCCCCTGTTTTTAATAAAAATCGGGGACGATAGGCAGATGCAATGGCATTTTCTTGCCTGAAGACCCCGTTTTCATGGCTCATTGGTTTGTGCCAGATGAATGGAATTTTTCGGAAGAATCCGGACAATATAGCATGTACGGCCACGCCAAACAACAACCACTCCCGACACCCACATCCGTTGATGCCTCATGAGCCGCAACAACAAAGCGAGAGTGCATAATTCTCACACAAAAGACTTCACAAGGTTAATCTCTACAGAATATAATCATACAATTAGAGTCCAGTCCTGTAAATATGGGCTAATGCAATAATTGTTTTCTCTCGCAGACGGCGAAGATTAACTCATGCGATGTTTTTTTAACAACGGATTTATCAGATGAAACGGAAACCATACGGCACATTTTGATTTCACTGAGGGCCGCCAGCGGCCGACCGATCACACGGAATCCTGCCCACCCTATTCCACCGTGAACTTCTTGGATGGACACCACGCGTTGAGGTTGGGAACGCCGTAGTCGTTCCTCCATAGCAACAAAAAGGGATTTCCCTATAAGCACATATACGCACATATAAGCACCTACGGCGTTACGTATAGAGCCGGCATTCCACCAGCCACTTTACGTGATTTCATTGACAGGTCAGAACAGAATGGGGCGGCCAAGAGACGAAAAGAGCCATATCTTCTCCTGACAAACAGGAAAAAAATATGGCTCTTGATGTATTTGGACTACGGCTCACACCCCTCTGCAGGGGGCATACCCGTACTGATATAAAACACGGTAAGACGTGTTAACAAATATGGCGGAGCTTACTTTATCCCCTTCACCACCTTCGTGGCCTTACCGTCTTTCACGCGGATGTAGACGCCGAGACCGTCGGTGGAGTTCACCTTACGACCATCGAGGGTATAATATTCCTCGGTGGAGGTTTTCGACGTGCTGACAGCTACAATGCCGGTGGCAGTGGTGATGGGCATGGAAAGGCCTGACCATGAAGCGAGCACGCTTACACCTGTCAGACGATTGATAAACGCCTGGAAGCTCTGTAGGTAAGGACGCAGTGCGCGGTCGGGGTTGTCCTGGTTGACCCACACACCGTCGACCAACGTCAGACAATACTGGGGCACGGTGGCCGAGGTAATAAACATGCCGCGCAGGTTGTTGGCCCCCAGCGTGGTGCGGGTGACGGCCGTGCCGCTCTCCAGAACGATCACGTCGGGGTGGTCGGAATAGATGATGCAGGGCACACCCGCAGCCGACTCACTGATTTCCTCGATGTAGATGCGGGTGGAATCGGTGCTCATGCCCGCCACACGATAGAACTTCACGCCTGGCGTGGGTTTGGCTACATAGGGCAGACAGATTGTGCTCCAGCCGGAAGCGCCTACCGTGGTGTGGTACACCGGTAGATGACGCAACACGAAATCGGTGGCTACCCACGATCCCTCACGCATGTCGCCCGTCGAGGCGGTGTTGTTATATTCGCGCCACGCGTTGTCAACGGCACCGTTCTTCGTACCGGTGAAACCAATGGTGATGGTGTCTTTCTCTGAGAGATAGACCGGCGTGGTAGTCAGGCTCTGCCAGCGCAGGCTGTCGTCCAGAGTCGGCAGGTCGAGGTAGTCAGCCTTGAGCAGGGGCGAGCAGATGCTGTCGGTCTTGGTGCGGAGATAGGCATGCTGGTCAGCAAGGCTGTAATGCTGTGTCGCGGCCTTGCATTCGAGCACATAGAGACCATGTGTCAGTCCCGAAACGGTCTGGTTGATAGCCATCGACTGTGCCGCGCCCTCGCTACTGCTCAGTCCGGTCCACTGTGCGTTCCAGGCCTGTTTGCCAGCTACGGTAGCCACGGCCTGCGTGCCACCCGTATAGGTTCCGGACTTGGTGTTCCAACCGTAGGGTGACCCGTCGGCAAAATCGCCACGCACCACCTTGTCTGTAGAGACAAACGGGAGGCTGGCATCCAGCGTCGTTTTCAGCGCACGAGCTGCCGTCACATAGCTTTCCGCAGTATTGGCCGATGCAATGTCCTGCAACGCCTGAGCCACAAGATCAGAACCGTCGAGTTGCTCGGCAATGACCAACTGGGCCACCGTCGAGGCTGAGTCTACCTGAACCTTCAGGCGCATGGCCAAAAGGGTCTGGTTGATAGCGGCGGCCAGAGCCTTCACATTGGCTTCGGTCGGTGTGGTGGTCGTACTGACAACAGACTTCAGACTCTCATTGAGCATAGGCAACACGGTGTTGGCCGTCTCCACAGCCTCCGCACGCCGCTGCTCAGCAGCCAGTCCGTCGGCCAGAGCCTCATCCTTGGTGGCAAAAAGGCGCGACAGACGCAGCTGGTCTAACTGAGCCTTGCTGCTCAGCCAGCGGAACGTGAAAAATCCTTTGGAATAGGTTCCGCTATTGAACACCGTTGCCTGCTTACTCCATACAGAGGTACTGGCGATGCTATGGGCTATCTGGTTCTCGGTCACGCCATCAGCTGTGAGCCCGAAGTGCAAATAGCTCACGCCCTCGTCGAAGCGGCTCGCCGAAGAACAGTAATAATTGGTATTGGGTATCAGGTCGACCAGAGTCTTCACCGATTCCACCTTGTCTGCTCCGCCATGGGCAAAGGCCTGCAAATAGCTTCCGCCATCATATCCTCCCACAGGAAAGACCTCAAAGTAGGGCTGACTGATAGTCGTCCCCACGCCATTGGTCCACCCCTGCATGCCCAAGTCGAAATCGCCATTGACCAAGAGATTACCACCGATGTAATAAGTCGTACTGTCAACATTCACGGCATCGCCCACGGCCAGCTGGTCGGGCACCGCCGTCACGGTCTTGGAATAATAATCCTTGCCATCGGCATAGACCACATGGATGCGGTAGACATCGCCGTTGTGTACCTCGTTGTCGTTCAGCGTGTAGTTGGCAGCATCTTCCTGCAACGTCACGTCGGCCACAGTCACCCAGGCGTTTGATCCGGTTCGTCGTTCCACGGTCATGCTTTTGTTGTATTCACCCGAAGGCTCATACCAGGAAAGAGCAGCTGTTCCTGTCTGGGAATCATATCTCACAGCCAGGTCCGAGGGGCTACCCTTGCTGGCAGGGAGTTTGGGCACATACTCGTAGGTGCTGTTGAAAGCCACGTTTGACTCAATGTTGGCATAGTATTCACCAATCGGTGTCAAGGCATCATTGAGGTAAGCCGAGCGGCAGTCCTCCACCCAGTTGTAGAAAGCATAGCGTTCCAAGTAAGATGTGCTCTCCATACCGTCGAGGATGGGGGCCATGTGTTGCTTCTCAATGGCAAAGTTGGCATCACTGCCCGAACGGTCTGCGCCGGGCCATCCTGTCCAGTTGGCACCATAGTTCAGCTCGGTGATCCACAGTGGACGGCCCGTGCGGTTGTGGATGCTGTTGAAATTCCACTGCCAGCTGCTCCAGTCGCTGTACCAATAGGAGTGAACAGCCACGAAGTCGCAGCGCCATCCGCGGGCATCGATGCTATCGAGAAACTGATAAAGCATATTCAGATTGCTTGACATGGCGGGCGAACCGAGACGCTTGCCGGTAGCCATGAGGTCGGGCCAGATGGCCAACAAGTCCTCCACCTTAGTGATTACTTCACGCGGGTCACTGGTGTTGTCGGGCTCGTTCTGTCCGAGGATATGAGGCGACGTGCCGTTGTTGCTGCAGTCGTCGACCGAGGGCCAGGCCCCTTCGTAAGTCCCATTTTTGGTGCCAGCCTCATGATGACGCTGGGTCACAAACTCGCGGTCGGCCAGATTGTCGGTGCCTGCATCCCAGTTGTAGTCCCAGGTGGTCTTCAGGGCTGTGTTGAGCGTGGCATCACGCCCGGCCAGACCTTTCTTGCTGACATCATTCCACTGCAGCACGCGCAGTGCGGAGATGCTCTGGTCGAGGATGGCCGGCATGTTGATCCTGAGGTCGGCCTTGTCTGCCACAAACACACGGCTGTAGCCCTTGCCGTCGGATTTAGTCATAAACGTGGCCATATAGCCGCGCTTGAGCACGATGCTGCGGATGCGGTTGTTCACCGATTTGCCGAGCAACGACTGCCGACCTCCGGTCGCAAACTGTGCCGTCTCGCCGGTCTGGTCGAGTCCGGTATAGACCGTCAGCGGTTTCATGTCATTAGCGTAGGGCATAATGATGGAGCCGTTGGCGTAGATTTTAACCTGACAGTTGCTGTTGTTGACTGCCGCCTGCCCGTTGATACGGACAAAGGAGAGCAGTCCGGTTGCTGCCGAGGGTTGCACATGTTTCAGGATAAGCACCGCATTGTCGGTGTCGGTGATATCGACCACGCTGCCCGCGGCAAACGGTGTTGCCGAGGTCACCACATAGTCTACCCCACTGCTCAGCGTGACGGTGCCCGTCACCTGAGTAACTTCTTGTGTGGTGTTGGCTGAAGCCGCCACCATCGAAACGGCAAGAAAGGCTACACATAGTGCGCCTTTCTTGTACATAGTGTTAAAAAAGCAGTTCTTCATCTTGCTCATTAAAGTCCGATTTTACCTTTCCAGCTGAGGAACCAGTTGTTGGTGTTCAGCAGGTCTTTCTTAATTTCCGACTTCATCTCGCCCACGTGGGCTGCGCCACGACGGCCATAGACACGGTCGGCCAGGAAGGAAGGATCATTGCGGCGCAGGGCCACACGCATCAAGTCATAATAACGAGTTCCCTCGAAGGCACACTCCAGCGCACCCTCGTCCACAATCATGCGCTCCACCTGGTCTATCTGATAGTTGAGGCGGTCAGTGGCGTTGAGCGTGGAATCGTCGGGCATCAGATAATATTTATTGGCCTGACTCCAGCCTGAACCACGGGAATGGATACCGATGGTGTTGTAGTTCTGTGAAGGAACCGACAAATCGGCCACGATATATCCGGTGGTACTCGTAGACGGGAAGGAGAACGAGCTGACAAAAGCAGAGTCTGCAGCCGTGGTGCAATAGGGCAACACCTTGGATGCAATCACCTTGTCGTTGACTCCCGAGGAGAGTATCTGATAGGCAAAACGAGGATAGCCCGCCCGGTTGAGAGCCTCGGCCAATCGCAGATAGAGCATGGCACGACGGTAGATATGAACATTTCGTGTGCTATGTTTGACGATACTCTGATAATCTATCTGTCGGTTATTATAAGTGTAGTTACTCACTGTGGTCCATGTGCTCATCAGACGAAGGTCTCCAGAGCGCAGCATCGACAAGTTGGAAGGTGCATAGATGGTATCGCCGTCGCTGGTTACCATGCAGTAAACCTGTGCAGCCGACAAATCCTGAATGGCCTGTGAGGGCACGAGGCTCACCTCATAGTTGTTTTGCTCGTTGCTGTTGAAGATATTGCGCAGCTGGCTGTAGTTACCATCAGAGGGTATGGAGTCGCCGGCAATCATTGTCATCAGCTCTCGCGAGGAGTTATAGCTTTCATTCGAGAATGAAAATCGCCAGCTGTCATTATAACTGTTCCAGTTTCCAGAACTGATCCATCTCACCCCGTTTGACCCGATGGGATAGAACGTGTTGGCACCGTTGGCATTGGTGATGGCATTGTAGTAGGCCTTAGCTGCATCGGCATAGTTGCCGGCCCAGAGATTGAGGTCGCCCATCACTACATAGATTGGGAAATAGAGCAGACGGGAGTCTGTGATACCAAACGATCCCAGTCCGGGCATTTCCTGGTCGGCCAGAGGTGCGATATCGTTGACAAGCCAGTTGCAGATATCTGTGATATCCTTGGTCTCATAGGTGGCATCGCTCTGCGCCTTGGTCACGATAGGCTCGGTCACAAAGGGCACACGGCCATAGTTGATGGCGAGTTGCAGATAGGTCCAGGCACGATAAGCCTTCACCGCAGCATACTCCTTGAGGAAGATGTTCTGGTTGCGGTTGTTCTTCAGAGCCGTGTCGGCCTTGGCGATATAGAGGTTGCAGTTGTTGATGACGGCATAGTAATCACGGGGATTGTTATACTGATTGTCGTCACCGATATTAAACTGCGCAATGTCGCGGAGGTCGGAGCTGGCCGCATTGGTCACGTCGACTAAGTCTCCACGGGCCTCACCGAGGAGAATGGTGCGGTCGCCAAGGGCCTGCATCTTGGCCATGATGCCGGTCAGCGTATAAATGGTGTCGGCAGGATCATTGAGGTGCATGTTGTCGGTGAAGGTGACATGGTCGGATTCCTGATCGAAGAAGTCGCTACAGGATGAAAACACCGTCATAGCAGCCACAAGCACGCCGCTCAAAATATATTTTGCTTTCATATTCTTCTTATGCATTACGTTTTACAGATTGATTTTCACACCGGCTACAAACGAACGGCTCTGAGCTATCTGACCAGCGTCGATGCCCTGGCCGATGACCGAAGTCGTCATGGAGAACTCGGGGTCTGATCCGAGATACTTGCTCAATGTGAAGACATTGTTGGCCTGAATCCAGATTTGCAAGCCCTGAAGGAAAGAGGAACGCATCGGCAGGTCATAGCTCAGCGTGACAGTCTTCAGACGAAGATAAGACCCATCCTCTATCCAGCGATCGCTGAAACGGCTGTTGCCCATCGGATCCTGGAAGGTGATGCGGGGCACATCGGTCACCTGACCCTCCACCTGCCAACGAGACACGAGATGGGTGGTCTGGTTCATGAAGCGGCTACCACTTTCGAGCTGCGAACGCATGTAGTTGTAGACATCGCCACCCATGCTGTAGTTGAAGCGTGCATCGAGTTTGAAGCGCTTGTAAGACAACGTGGTGAAGAGGTTGCCATAGAAATCAGGGTTGGGGTCGCCGATGATGGTGCGATCCTCGGCATTAATGATATGGTCGCCGTTACGGTCTACAAAGATGACATCTCCAGCTCCAAAATAATGCTTGGTAACACCGTTGTCGTCAAGGATGTAGAGGGCGGCCTGGTTGGCCTGCTCTGTCGTGGAGAACACTCCCGCAGTCTCATAGCCATAGAAGAGGTTGGCAGCCTGTCCTACTGCCGAGCGGATATCAGCACCATAGAGTTCGGTGTCAAGGTATTGCTGACCATCAGGCAACTCTGTAATCTTGTTCTTGTAGTGACCCATGCTGGCACCCACTTCCCACTGCCAATTCTTCAAAGACAACACTTTGACACTGGCAGCCACGTCAAAACCGACATTCTCCAATTTGCCACCGTTAGACCAGTTCTCATCAAGACCAGAGAGGAAACTCAAGCTCTGAAGTGTGAGCAGGTCGCTGGTCCAACTCTTGAAGAAGTTGAAGTTGACATGCAGGCGGTTGTTGAACAGGTTGGACTGCAGTCCGGCATTGAAACGACGGGTGGTTTCCCACTTGATCTCGGTGTTGCCAATACCACTGAGCGAACGGCCGGAGATGGCGTTGAGGAACAGTTTGGAACGCAGGAAACTGCGAGCAGCATAATAGTCGATATCGTCGTTACCACTGACATCGAAGCCTGTGGTCAGACGCAGATAGTTGATGGTCTTGCTATTGGCCAGCCAAGGCTCATTGGTGAGTACCCAGGAAGCCTGAGCAGAAGGAAAGAGTCCCCAGGACACACCGGCGAGTTTCAGTCCAGCGGCTTCCTTACCGAAGCGAGAAGAGCTCTCGGCGGTGAGGTTGGCCTGCAGGAAGTAACGGCCCAGGTAGTCGTAGTTGGCCTGTGCATACCATGCCACGGAGTTCCAGTTGTCGTTGGTACCGGTAGAGGTGGCATTGAGCAGACTCGAACTCATGAACGGTGTCTTGTCGCTACCAGTGTTGTAACCGAGCTGCGAGTTGAGTGTGTAGTTCTCCCAATTGATGCGGGCACCACCAAAAAGCTGGATGTTGTGGGCATCGTAACGGTTCTGCCAATCCACACGGGTGTCACTCATCACGGAGTTCTGCTTGGAGAAGAGGGAACGAACCTCGTTGGTACGATAGCCATTCACATTCGTCACATAGTAGGACGGCACACCATTGATAGGAATGTAGTACTTCTCATTGGTGTTGACCAGGGTGTAGCTGAAGTGCTCGCTGATGGCGAGGTGCTTGGTCATCTGGAACTTAGGGGTCACAGAGAGGTTGAGGAGAGAGTTCTCGAAGCGGTTTTTGTTCTCTGCCTCGGCATATTCGTTGAGTGCCACGGGGTTGGCCAGACGGTAGTTGTAGTTGGAATACTCCGACAGGGCCTCGTCGAGATAGCTCTCGGGTGTGATGTCGAGCTGGGTGTCAGAGATGACACCACGACCGTAAGCATAGGGACTGAGGAACGGACTCTTGACATAGCCCAGGAACGAAGGAGACGTGGAGGTGCCTTCGGTGTAGTTCTCCGGCGCACCGTCATCGCGGATATCACGTGTGAGATTGGAGAACGAAGCATCAAAACGCACCGACAACTTCTCAATCAGATTGATGTCTGTATTGAATCGGATGTTCAGACGGTTCATATTGTTATACTCCAAGGTGCTGTTGGCCTGGGTATAGCCCACGGAGAGGTTGTAGCTGGCGATGTTGTCACCACCTTCCACGTTGATTCCGTAGTTGGTCGTCAGAGCATTGCGATAGACCAGATCCTTCCAGTCGGTGTTGTTGTGATACTGTTTGTAATAATAATAATCCTGATGCTCATTGAGAAACTTGAAATCACGGATGGTCGTGTTAGTGGTCTTCAGCAACTCCGAAGCATAGCCACGATACTGATCGGCATCCATCATGGAGATGAACTTCGGCAAGAGCGTCACGCCTGCCGACACACTGGCAGTGATTCGTGTGGCCATACTCTTGCTGCGACGGGTGTCGACAATGATGACACCATTGGCACCCTTAGCACCATAGAGGGCTGTGCCATTGCGCATCACGGTAACATTATCGATGTCTGCGGGATTGATATTGGTCAGGATATCGTTGAAGAAACCGTCATGAATCATCGTGCGGCCATACTGCTGATCAACGATAACTCCATCGACCACCACCAGAGGCTGGGCGTTGACGTTCAGGGAGTTGAGTCCCTGGATGAACATATTGCTGCCGATACCAGGCGTGCCGTTGCGCGAAGTGGTGTAGGCATAGGCACCCAGCTGTTTCTGGATTTCATCCTTGATATTGACTGCGCCGGTGTATTGGAAGTCGGTAGCCGACTTGTCATTGCGCAGGTTGACGGCATCCTGATAATCGGGTGCGAAGGTCTTGGGATAGAGTGTTATATCCACCTGCTGTTCTTCCTTGCTAAGACCAGTATGCTGAGTGTTGGCACTGGGATTGGTCACAATCACCGAATTCACAAATAGAGGAATCTTCAGCTCGTATGCGCCATTGTCGTCGGTCAGCACACTGTAACCCTCGATACCTGCCGCACTTACCAAAGCACCCGAGATGGGAGTCTTCGAAATAGAGTTGATCACACGGCCCTTGATGGTGCGTGTGGGATAAACCTTTTTCTTGGCAGCGGCGGTATTGCGCACGGGGGCCTCCATCTCGTTGCCGGTCTCATCGTCCTGAGCCTGGGCTATCGTAGGGAATGCTAACATTCCCAAGCAAACAGCACAGCAAGCTACAGTAATCTGTGTGGATATCTTATGATAGAATATGATATTCTTGATTTTCATATTGCTTGATTTTGAAAATGATGATTAGGAGTTAGTCCTCGTGCGGTTTGAAAATAATGCAGTCCAAACGAAGGATACGATTGTACAAACCATTTCTTACATCGGTATTGCTGACACGGGTGTCAAGAATGATCTTCACCTGTGGTGTCATATTGCTTCCATAAGAACAGAACGGAACCTTCACATTGGTACCCACCTTGAATGTGTCTACAGCATCAGAATGGGTGGCAAGACTGCTTTGAAGAGTTACCCAGTTTCGGGAGTTGATAGGCTGTCCATTCTCATCATTGTAGCTCATGCGAACACGAAACTTGGTCGGGAGACGCTCTGTAGTCGATGCCAACGTGTCGCCGGCAAGAGCCGGGGCTGTGACAACATAAATGTCATAGCCTGCATTTGAGAGCACAGAGGGGATATTGAACACAGCCATCGTGTTGCTGGAAGCTCCGGCAGGAAGGATGGTGCTATAGGAGTTGCGCGACAGCTTGCCATAGAACGGGTTGCGCGACTGCACGTTGACGATGGTGAGCGGGGCCTGTGTAGACAACTTGTCTACAGAGTCGAGACGCTCAGAGGTCTCTCCCTCGGCACGGATGGTCTGGAAGAAGGTCTGCGTCTTGTCGATGTTCCAAGTGGAAGCCTTCATCACCTGACCATTGCTGCTCACCACATTCTCGGTGCCATTGAACACGCCACCGGCGGCAAAGGGCTTGTCATACTGGTAATACTTATCATCGAACGAACCGTAAACAGAGAGTCGGTAAGAGTAGGGACAAGCATTGACCGACATGGCAGAGTCCTGAATCACGGCATCGGTGTTCTTCGTGCGGCTGAACACTGTACCACGGAGAATGGCCATGCGGGCATTGGCGGCCGACAGGGAGTCGCGCTTGTTGACCGACTTGTCATACTGGAAATACTGCTGATACTCGCTGACGAGGTTGTTCCACACCGCATTAGTGGGAGCTACCATCCAATAGGTACTGTCTTCGGCATCGAGTTGACCGATATAGTCGAAGATCTCGTTCTGCAGCGTTACTACGGAGTCGAGATAGACGGTCTTACCATTGACAATACCACCCGGCACGCTCGCAGCCTCATCAAACTCGTACTTGTTGTAAGAATAGAGGAAGTTGGCCACAGAATCCAAGTCGGCATCCTTGCGCAGATACTCAAAAATATTGGGGAAATAGTTCACCTTGTGATTTAACGTGAAGAGCACACCATTGCCGTAGGCCTGATTGGAAGATACGATCTGTTGACCGCCAAAAGTGCTGGATGTCAAACTAATATACTTACCATTCATCATCACGATGGAATCGTTGCTTACACTCGACACAGAATAATTGTAGAGGGCGATGTGGTTTTGCAGGAACTCCTTGATGGCACTGTTGTCACGGTCTTTGACATTCTGGGCCTTCTCCTGCTGGTAGACGGCAATGAGCGAATCGGCCTCGGCAGAAGAGAAGTTATCGTTGGTCGGTGCGAAGACCGTAAACACCTGCTTGCCCACCAACGTAGTGTCGTAGCCACAGGCTTTTACCACACGGGCGAAGTTGGACAGGTTTGCATCCGATGAGATGGCAGCCCAGAGGTTGCCCTGTGCACTGGTAGACACATTGTAATGCTCATTCCAGTCGTCGGTACAACCCATGAAGGCGAGCGCGATGATAACCGCACCCAAAGCCTTCTTGTATATATTAATGCATTTCATATCGTTTTTGTTCTTGATTGTATTTCCATTGTGATTACAGGTCGCTTTCCATCTGTCCGGCCTCGGTCACACCATAGACACTCTTAGGCACAATCTCGAAGTAGTCCATCATAAACTCATTGTTGTTACCCAACTTCGAGGAAGAGGTACAACGGATGCGCAGATAATGGTCGGTCTTCGGATTGATGTGAACCTGACAAAGCACCAGACGATAGGTGCGGGGATTGTCTACGAACTCATTGATGACAGATCCATTGGAGTGGTAGCCACCGTAAGCACCACGATAGTATCCCAGGTTCTTGAGCATCTTCTGGTCTTCAGCCTTCTCCTCATCGGTCATCTTGGCCCAAGTCTTGGTGCCAAACTTGTCACCGAGGATAGACTCATCGGTCAATCTCTTACGCATGTCGACAGGGATGCCCTGCGGTTTACCATCGAAGTAGACCTGTGCCACTCCACGAGTATCAAGAGCACAGAAGCCAAGACGCAACTGGTATTCACCCTCGTAAGGTACGGGAGGAATGCGGAACTCGAAATCATAGTCGCCAAAGAGGTTGAACTCATCGCCCTCGTATGACCAGAAGTTCCAGTGGGGACGACGGTAAACGAGCGTACCGTTGCCCTTCATCGTCACGTGATCGAGGTATCCGTTGGGGAAATAGTAGTTCTTACCGTTCTTGTAAGTCTGGTCAGCCTTGCTACTTTCGTCGTCCTTGGTAGGATCTCCATTCAGACGAATGTTCATCGTCATGACCTCGGGGAAGATGGTGGCGAAGTCCATACGGATGCGGTCGTTCATCACCTTGTTCTGGGTGTCATAATTAAAAGAAACAATATCGTTTACATAGAAGTATCGGCCGTTAGGGGCATCTTGTGTGTATTTATTTTCCACCGTAGGCTTTATCAAAGCACCTTCAATAGAATACTTATCATCCACGCGGCGGTTCACATAACGCTGTCCTAAGGTTCCGGCTCCTACGTACTGACGAACGGTTAGTTGCTCAAGTTTCATCATTGTGCGAGGCAACATGGTTTCATACCAGTCATTGGGATTCATCTTGTCGGTCTTGATTCCAATGGCGCCATCGACAATACCCTGATGGAGCTCCAGCGGAGTGAGCTTGTTCCATCCGATAACATCGCGTGTCAGAATATGATAGGCGATATACATGTTGAGCGGGTTGTAGCGGTCGGTCAGCTTGTCGAAGTCATGAGCTGCCTGATAGTCAGCATCATTGCCAAAGACTGGATCATAGAGCTGGCAAGCCAAATCGTAGAGTGCCCTTACAGCTCCCTGAGAAGTGGAGATTCCCTTTTCGGCAAGTTTGACATTCATCACGCTGTCCGGCTCGACGAAAACGGTATAGCCGTATTTCTTCTCGTCGGGAGCAAGGGCAATCTCGTGCCAGAAGTCAGACGTGTAATAATAAGGGGAATAGTTCGTGCCACTATAAGACTCATCTTTTACCTTGATGAGGGAGTCGCGCAGACCGGTGGCCACCAAGCCGTCATAGAACATGCTTATCTTGTCGTTCTCCTTGAGAATGTCGGCTATGGAGCTGTTGGAGTTTTCCAAGAGCACGCTGATGGGTTGAACAATACCGTTTTCCACGGAGTCGTCTTTCGACTCAAAGATGATGTGTGACATGCGGTTAAGCTCTACAACCGAGTTTTGATTAGAGTCCGTAGTATGCGTGATCTGAATATACCGCTTGTTCATATTAGCGGTATTCAGCGTGCCATCATTCATTTCGATGGTAGCATACATATTGTTCACAAGATGGCTGCAAGCTATGGTGTCGCACTGCTCCTTGGTCAAGCTCTCCACGGAGGCAATGCCTTCCTTCTTCAGATAAGCCTGAACCACATCGTTAGACGGCAGGAAACAGGTATAATGTCCATAGGCAGAGAGAATATCCATCAGCCCTGCCTGCTTCACAATGTAGGCGAAATCGCTGTATTGTGGCCGGCTGGTGATATAATCACTCATCATCTCGCCCGTGAAGGTATAATAGTTTTCTGCACCAGGATCATCAGAGCAACCGGTGAAACCAAGGCTGCCCAAAGCACAGATGGTACAGAGAATGAAATATTTAAAGCGTTTCATATTCTTTTCTTTTTCGTGTATGAACCTTAATTTGTTTTGTCGTAACTGCCATTCTCACCACTGCCGAAAGCCGGATTCTGGGTGAGGTTCTTGTTCACCTTCAGCTCGTCGACATTATAGGGCCAATAGATGGCATCCATTTTGGCTAACTTGTCTTGAATGGCAGAAGTGTTAGAGGTGAATTTCTGAAGCACCTGATTGGACAAATACTTCGTGTTGCCGTCACGACGCGAGCGGCGCACAAGGTCGTACCAACGTTTGCCCTCGAACATCAGTTCGCGATGGCGTTCTTCCATCACCAGATTTTCCATGTCGGCCTTGGTAAGATAGTTCTTCGGGTTGAGGGTATCCTTCAGTGTTGCCTGACAGAGCGAACGCTTGTTCACTGCTGTTACAAGAGAGAAGGCAGAGGTGAGATAGCTCTGGTCTTGATCTGACAGGCTCTGTTCGCTGCTCATCAGCTGAGTCAAAGCCTCGGCCTTCATCAGCATGATATCGGTGAGACGATAGATAATCCAGTTGCTCTTGTTCTTATTTTCATTGTAGATATTGGAATAAATAACAGTGGGATTAGTGCTGGAGAAATCAATAGCCGCTGAGGTATACACATACTTACCAATCATCGTACTTCCCATAACGTTCTCATAATAACGGGCATCATATTTGTTGGTAAACACACTGTAGACCTGTGAGCTCACGTCATCACCTATATAAGACGACACCGAACCATAGCCCAATGTAATCACTCCACTTTTACTGTAGCCGTAGCATAGATTTACACCGCCATTGCTCAGCATATTGTCATCTGGCATAAAGGTGAGTTCAAGAATGCTTTCCGAACTGTTTCCTGTACCGAAAATCTTAGTGTAAGCATTACCGAATGTTGTTGCCGAACCGTATGAGCTTTCGCTGATAAGAGGATAGCCGCCAAACTTGCTGTAGTCTGTCGTAGAGTAACTGTTGCGAGAGGCCTCTTCTGCCTGCAACTGCTTGGCATTGATTACAAGGTCAGCATACTGAATACATTTCTGATAATCCTGCTTCCAGAGATACATCTCGCAAAGCATGGCCCAGATGGCTTCCTTGGTGATGCGGCTGGTCTGATAGAGTTTCTCAGTCTCTGTGCCTGAGGGATAGGTTTCCACAGCATCATCTTTGACACTTTCCAAATCGGTAATCAGGCTGTCGAGCACATTGTCAAAGCTCGTAGCCGGCAAATCCATCACCTGATCGTCGTCTGTATAGGCTACAGTAGAATAGGGCACATCACGGAAAGTACGAATCAGATAAAAATAGCAAAGGTCGCGTAGGGCAGACACCTCAGCGATATCAGCTTTCAACTCACTGTCGCTGAAACTTGGATCTTTGGCAGAGACTTGCGGAGCATACTTGATAACCGTGTTGCAACGGTTGATAATGTTATAGAACTGATCCCATGTGGTATATGAATTGGATGCGGTAAGGTTCTCCTTCAACACGCTCTCCAAACTAACATCTTTGTCAAGGTTCTGGCCACGGCTGATGTTGTCGCTACGGAACTCTCCCCAAACCATCATGCGCATCATCATATTGTCTGACTGCATGCCAGAGTAACAGCCTAAGATGATTCCATCGACATCGGCTTTCTCATTCCAGAACTTTTCGAGGATGATTTCGTTCTGAGGCTCTATCTGCAAGAAATCACTGCAGGAAGATATTCCTAAGAGCAGGCAGACCGAAGCTATGGTATGATAAAATATGTTTTTACGTTTCATAATCGTCTATAATTATTTAGAAATCTACGGTAACACCGAACGTAAACGAACGAGAACGTGGTGTCTGCGAACGGTCAATAGCCGGGTCATAACCAGAGTTGCTGATATCCGGGTCTACACCACTGTACTTCGTAATCACGAAAGGATTGTTGGCACTGATATAGAAACTGAGTCGGTTCAGACCAATCCATTTCAGATACTTCTTGGTAATGGCGTATGACAACTGAGCATAGCCCATACGCAGGTAAGAGCCATCTTCTACAAAGCGGTCGCTCACCAATGTGTTATAGTTTGAGGTACTTCCAAACATAGCACGGGGAATCGTGGTTACATCACCTTCCTTGCGCCAGCGATAGTTCACGGCCTGACTCATGTTGTCGTTGCCGGTCATAGACTCTGCATTCAGACGGGCCAGATTAAGAATCTTGTTGCCCACACGGTAGGTAAACTGTGTGGTGAGACGCCAGTCCTTGTAGCTGAAGGTGAAGCCGAAGCCACCGGTCAGCTTAGGCAGAGAGCTACCCAAGTAGACGATATCAAGAGCATTGATATTGCCATCATGGTTGACATCTTCATAAATAGCATCACCGCCGCAAAAAGCATAATTCTTACCTGTACCATCATTGGTATAGTTGTAACGCATGCGGAGAGGATTGCCGTCAGCATCGAGAATCTGATTACCCTCGGCATTAAAGGCCACAGGAGCCGTCTTGCCCGCAGCAAGGAACGCTGCACGCTCATCGGCTGTCATATTCTTGTAAGTATCGTAATTGTACTGGTACACACCCTTGTAGCGGAAACCATAGATGGCACCAAAGGGATTGTGCAACTGCACACGACGCAGATATTCACCATTACCATAGGCGAAAGTAGAGTTAAGAGAGTTGAGCACATACTCATCCATCTCCAGAATTTCGTTGCGGTTGTTACCGAAGTTGGCATTCATATCAAAGCCAAAATTGCCCACCTTCAGCAGTCGGTTGGTATTGATGTGGAATTCCCAACCCGTGTTGCGCATCTTGCCGCTGTTGCGGTAGGGCACGGTCATATATCCGGAGTTGGAAGGGATGCGATAGTTGGACAGCAACATGTCGGAGGTGGTGGAGTTATAGAATTCCAACGTCATGGTCATACGGTCGTTCCAGAATCCCCAGTCCATACCCAAGTTGTAGCTGGACACAATTTCCCATTTCAAGTCGGTCAGTCGGATATTCACCGGATACATCGTAGCCTGGTCAAGGTAACGGGCACCGGAAGCATACTTACTGGTGTAGAGATAGTCCTGATTGGGCTGACTTCCCACACGACCCCAGCTCGGACGGATGGAGAGCATAGACAACCAATTGTGGACAGACTTCATCCAAGGCTCGTCAATGACGTTCCAACGCAAAGACACAGCAGGGAAGTAACCCCAGCGGTGGCCGGGACCAAACTTGGTAGTTCCGTCGGCACGCATCGAGACATCAGCCACATAGCGGCCTTTATAGGCGTAGTGGGCAGAAAGAGTATAATACATGGAACGCCACTGGGCATACGAAGAACTCAAACCAGTGTTCACACCACCGGCATCAGGACTTACAACACCATCGCCTGACAAGCCCTTAGCACCGTTGGACTGGGCACTGGAAGATCCTGAGTTCAACTCAAACCGGCCCATCATCATGAAAGAGTGGTCCTTATTGCTGAAATGAGGAATAAATGTCAAGGTCTGCTTGGTGTTGAATGTTACACTCTTAGAGTTGCCAGAAGAAGCAGTATTTACACCATCGGCCCAACTCACGGTCTTCAGTTCTGCGGGATAGAACGAGTCATCATATTGATTGAACACACTCATCAACACACTTCCCTGATAGTTCAACTGCCAATGTTCCTCATCAAGTCCTAACAATCGATAGTTAATCACCAATTCAGGCACAAGGTCATAGGTGCGACGAGTCTTCTTAGCTAAATAAGCACTGGCTACGGGATTGACGTATGCTTTCTGATTATCAACTTTTCCAGAACTGGGATTGAACACACTGGATGCGGTCTGCAGCATCTGATAGTAGCGGCTGGTATTCTCACCCGTCACAGGATCCTGTTCATAAATGCTCATATTAGGCATTTTCTTCATGGCAATAGCCAACAGGTCATCGCTGTTCATGTAATTCTTAGTGTAGGTCAACGCAAAGTTGGTCGACACACGGATGCGCTCGCTGACAAAATAGTCGAGAGCCACACGAGTAGAGAAACGGTTGAGCTTCTGCTGAATCATCGTACCGGTCTCATGGTCGAAACCACCACCAATACGGAAGGAGGCTTTCTCACCACCACCCGAGATAGAAACGTAGTGGTTTTGACGAAGACCCCATTGGGTCACAGCCTTGCGCCAGTCTGTATTATTATTGTATTGCTCATACTCCGAGAAGGTAGGGTCATAGCTGATTTCCCGGATGTTCTGACTACTGGTGTCGTCCTGAGTCGGATTGAAATAGCTCTCCTTGAGCATCATCGTGTAGTCGTCACCACTCAGCAGTGCATAGCCTTCAGGCTGATGAGTGCCGGTGAGTTTCAATGAATAAGAAACTCTTGGCGCACCGCGTGAACCACGTTTGGTGGTCAACTCGATGACACCATTACCACCCTGGCTACCATAAACGGCAGTAGCAGCAGCATCTTTCAACACATTAATGCTGGCAATATCCTCGGGATTAATATTCAGCAAATCGGCGAACTTCTCATTATTAGCTCCACTGAGATCAAAGTTCGACATATCCACACTTCTCACATTACCGTCGACCACAATCAGCGGATTGGAGTTGGTGAGCGAAGAGAGTGAGGAGGCACCACGCAGACGCATGGTGGAACCTGAACCAAGGTCACCAGAGTTGGAGATGATGTCCAGACCGGCGATACGGCCCTGCAGAGCCTCATCAAGCGTGGTAATACCCAGACCCTCAAGGTCTTTCATATCCAACGACTGCGAAGCATACGAAATTTCTCGATCGGGGATGGCAAGGTTGTTACCTGTTCTGCGCTTCTTGGCCACCACCGTTACCTCATCAATATTGGTATCCGACTTCAACGTCACCTCGTAGGTGGTCTGGTTGATAGGCATCGTTCTGGTCTTGGAGCCTACATAGCTGAAGCGAATCTTGTTTTTCTGGTCGCGCACGGCCATCGAGAAGTTACCATTCAGGTCGGTTACGGCGGAATTGATGATACGGCCTGTACCGTCAATCTCACAGATGGTAGCTCCCATCAACGGTCCCATATCATCAGACACCGTTCCGTGCACCTGAGTGATCTGGGCCAACATTGCCTGCACAGAGAGGAAGGCGAACACGAGCAACATGCCGAAACGCCGACCGGCCTCCTTTTGGAACATGGCCTTCATTTGTGTTTGGGTTTTATGGTTTACTTTCATGAATTACTTCCTCCATCTTTTTGCATTGCTGATACTTTGTTTCCACGGTGTCTTCTGACTGCTGCTATAGAACAGTGCACCATCAATAAGGTGAACCACGGCATCGGCCGAAGTGTAGAGCAACTTGCTGAAACTACTACCAGAAATCCAGTATTCACGACAGATATTGTTGTAAAGTCCGGAGGTCTTCACTACGTGACGCGTATCACCGGTGAGGTCTTTGATGGTCAGATCCTTGTTGGAGACATCTACCTCCAACGGATAATAACGGTTGGTCTCAGAATTGAGCATCATAGACTCGAAGTTGTTTTTCAGCAACAAGCTACCGTCTGTACCCTCTTCAGGAGCACCATCCACAGCCACGGAGTTATCCTGCATGTGGTAGCGCACAAAATCGAAGATACGATTTTTGATGACTTCGCAGGCCTGCAGAGCAGCTTGCTTCTCTGCATCGGTAGCCGTTGAACTCTCTGAGATATTAAACTGCTCATCATAATCATCCCAAGTAGGCAGCAATCCATCAGAGATAAGCTGCTTGATAGACTCGTTCGTCGGAACATATACTGTATAATTGTAAGATCCAAAGAGTCTGATATTGCTGTTGGTAGCCGAGTTGGCGCAGTTATACTTGTTACCGCTCAAGTTCATGGAACTGACGAGGAGTTGGTCGTTAGAAGGCAAATTCTCCGAGCCGCTGAGCAGTTTCAGGAACTCCGAATACTCGTCGTGCCCTTTTAAAGTCTGATAAACCGATTTTCCGGAAGGCAGGGGCATCTGCTCGTTCATACGATAAGACTTACCATTGCCTGTCTTCGACATGTCGTAGATGGAGTCCACATTTGCAGCGGTGTTGTGTTCCAGCTGCCATCCACCCATCACGGTCATGCTGTTCTTCTGTCCGGCATTGGCCACCTTGACCATCGTTCCGTTCTTAGACTTATAGTAGCTGTATCCATTCTCCACACTACCTACAATAATCAATTGGTTGACTAAGTCCTTCAGACGGTTTTTGATAAACGATGTCGGAACACTCTCCTGAAGCTTTGTGCCCTTAGTGATGTTGCCATTGGCATCAATATCGCATGCATAACGACGCGCCTTCACAGTCTTCTCCTGACTATCGAAATAAAACTCCAGCATGGTTTCCTGCGACTCACCGTAGGTACAAGGGTCTACATAGGTGAGCATAGACGTATTGGTTGGCAGCAGCAGGCTGTAATAAGAATCCATAGAGTTCAGATAAGGTGTGAACTCCAACTCGTCAATAGCCCAGTATATGACACTCATCACATCCTGATGGATCAGAGCGGGGAACGAGACACTGGAATAAGCCATCGGGCTGAACACGCGATTGGTCATGTAAACGACACCATTACAACCTACGAAGCAACTGTCAACATCAGCCAATTTTACACCCATAGATACTTTGCTGTCATTGATGATATTGTCAAACTTCGAGGGAATGGCATCAGTAAAGGTACCAATCATATTCACGTTCAACAGCTTGGACAACACCAAATCAGGCACATTGTCCCAGGTCTTGTACTTATCCTGCAACACCTTGCCATCGGCATTCCACCATGCTTCAAGGGCTGCATTGGTCGGAACGAGCATCGCTCCGGCATCGTAGTGAAGATCATATCCACTGGTATTCTCGTACATATACTGGTTCCATCCCGGATCGAAAGCCAACGTAGCGGCCACCTTGCCCGGCACAGGATTGCCGGCCGTCACGGGATAATACTGCGTGGTGAGTCCGTCTGTACGGGCATCAGCAAAATATCGCAACGTGAATACCGAGTCCACGTTCTGGTTATACAGACGATTGTATTCCAAGGTCTTATAATAGTCATAATAAGGCGCACTGAATCGGTCGATGAGGTGCGACCACATGGAAAGCTCCGGATGCTGTCTCAGGATTTCGGCCATGTTGGGGGCAGCGTCGAGCACACCGTCCACCTTCTGAATATAACCATTCTTACAGGTGATATCGCGCTCCACCACCTTCTGTCCGCTCACGTATGCATCGCTGACTGAGGTGGCTGCACCATTGGTGAGTACCGATATATCCTGATCAGTGAATTTGGCCTTTTGCATAAACGCTGGCAGGAAATGGATCATCGGCGCAGAGAGATTGCTTGTTGTACCAGAACTCATGATACGGCCGTCCTTGAACAGCACAATATCCTTATTGTTGTTCTTGTACCAGCTCCAAGCCGGCAGGGTACCGTTCATATCAGCAGTCTTCATCACATAGACAGAGTCGAACACGCTCGATGCCGTTGTGCGACGCATGGCCATTCCGGTTTCTGGTGGGTCACCGCTTACGTTGGAGAGCAACTCTATCAGATAGGCGTTGTTCACAATCGAATTGTTGAGCAGCGTCTTTTTCTGAGCCGTGGACAGTGCTTCATAGGAACGTGCACCCCACGTGTTGGTCTTAAACCACTGATCATAAGTGGCATCATCTGCCACAAAGATTGTTAAAGAACCGGTCTTGCTCATCTGGTCGTGGAGACCGAGATCGTCAATGAGCTTGAGCGTGACAGTGTAGTTGCCATCTTTCTGAAGCTCCTCATAGATAGAGTTGCCCAACCAAGACGGCTGTCCTGTCAAGATGTCATCAGAGCACGATTGCAGAGCTACGCTGCCAAGCATCAGCCCTATTGCAAAAGCGGGTCTTAAGACACCATGTTTCATCTGTTTGCAATTCATATATAGGTTGTTATTGTTTAAAATTCGTGTTGATTATCGTATGTTCGAGTTTGTCAGAGCACGGTCTTCTTGCCGTTTTTGATATAGATGCCGTGTGGCAACTTGCCGTTTCCCATACGCTGTCCCTTCAGGTTGTAGATGGCGTCGGGGACGGTCTTGGTGACGGGAAAGACGGAAATGCCGGTCGGGTCGCCCAGATATTTCAGGGTGAAGTTGTCGAAGCAGCACCAGTCTCCCTGCACACCCACGGTTTTCCGAATGCCCAGGGTGATGCGGCCGGCGGCCGGCAGCGTCAGCTTGAGGGTGTTGGTGTAGAGTCCTTCGGTGTTGAAGGCTTGGTTGGCCACAGTCACATTGTTGGGGAATGTGTACGGGGTTATGCTGTATTGGGTAACGGAATTGTCGTAAAGACTCATGACTGGGGTCTCCACTTCATTGGCATAGAACATGGCGTTCAGCTGTTCCGTACCATCGTTGTGTGAAGTGACTGCAGGCGTGATATCTCCATTGCGATAGAAGCTTTGCACCGTCAGTTCATAATCTCCCTTGGGTAGGTTGTCGAGGGTCTGGTGCATGTCAAACGTGGTATTCCAAAACTCCGCCACCTGACCGTTAGCCTGAGTAAACGATGGCGACTTCTCCCATCCCGTTCCTCCTTCACTGAAATAGGGATTTTGCAGTAGTGGCGTTAAGTCTGCAGCCCGACCTTGGCGAGCCAGGTCCTGAATAAATGCATCATAAATAGCCTTACAACCCTGCATGGCGGTGAGAGCCTCCGACATGGCCGTGACATTCTCCGCGAAGGTGGTGCTCGTGGTCAGGGCCTGATTAGCCTTTTCGATGGCCTGTCCTATCGTTTCATTCTGGGATGCCTTGTAATATCCCTCAACCGTCGGTAGCATGGTCTTCACCTGTTCCCATGTCTTGAGATAGTTATACTCGTCCATCGTTATCTTGAGGATGCTGCCATGCTGGGCAGCCACGTTGCCGTTGATGCCCACCGGCGAACCTACGTTAAGTCCGTGCTCGTCCATATCGCGCATCTTGTAACCATAACCGCTGCCTGAATAATTGATGTAAGCGAGTTTCCAACGGTTACTGCCTATCAGACGCCATTGCGTAGGAGCTTCGATAGACTGATTGTTTTCGTTCACGTGGAAATCGGCAGTCTGACTCCATTGTCGGGTATCAGATGTCTCTGTGGCTGTTGGCACCAAGTGGGTGGCAGTGGCCCGATAGAATCCAGCCCCTTGCTCGCTCTTGTAAACCATCTGGTATTGCTGGTCCACATCGTTCCATACAATGTCAGCGTCGATGATATCGTATCCGGGATCAAAGTAGAGGGCGGGCTTGGTGAGGATGTTCAGATCCTTGTCTACCAACTGATAGTAGATGCGATGACGGTCGGGGAAGCCCACACTGTAATAGAGCACGTAGTTGCCGCTCTCACGGTCGTAGATAATCTGCGGTGCCCACGCGGCTGTCATATCATCAGCAGTGATCCCGCCGAGAGCTAATAGATTTTCATCGCTCTCTAAGTCAATCTTCACATTCTTGGTCCAATGCACGAGGTCGGGCGACAGCATCAGGTCCATGATATGATTGCTGGTCCAACCCAGCCGTGAGGTCATGTCGGTTCCGGCCAACATGAAGTTGCCGTCTTCCGTGCGGCAGATGTAAGCGTCGCGCATGCCTCCGGTGACAGTATTGGCCTTGGTATCAAACACCTCTGCGCCGTCCAACAGGTCGTTCCAGTTCTGACCGTAGAGACTCAGCGCATAGGCCGTGTATTCATTGGAGCGGTGCATGTGGGCAAAGAGATAGGCGCTCTTGCCAGCATCTTCCTGTTCGTAGGCAGGATAGGTCTCCGACACCTCGGTGCCTACTTCTGAAACTTTCAGACGGTAGATATTCAGCGAATAAGCAGGAATATCAAAAGTAGCCTGTGCAGGACTGCTGACCGTAACCATATCTTCCTGTGATGGTATCACAAGATCGGGACTGTCCATCGTGTTCTCGTCGGTTCCGGCAGCAGAACTCAGACGCACCACCGTGCCATTGCCCAGCTTCATGTTCTTCACATTCAATTGCAGTTGTTGGGCAGAAGCATTGGGATTGACCACTTTGAGAATCATCTCGCCTCTCTCCTCGTCTATCTGCACACTCTGATAGAGGGCCCTGTCCGAAGGAACGCTAAACTCATGAATGATATTTCCGTCGAGCTTGCAGGTCACCTGATTGCCGGTCACATCAATCTCGATGTCATACCATCGGTCTGTCTCGACAGCACCACCAACTGAGGCCAGAGTGGTTTTTGCCCCATTCACGCATCGTTCTACACCATGTTTCGTGTTGTTCCACCCACCGAGGTTCCACCATATATAGTTTTTGGCATCCTGATAGTTGAACAGGATAAGGAATCCCTCATTGCCGCCGGTCTTTTTCGCGCGTACCTTATATATATAGTTGCTGCCAGAGACAGGGACGTTGAGGATGGCGGTGCAGTTCTCGGCCTGCTGGGTCTGTGCCAACTCTGCGCCGTCGGCCGACCAATAGCCAGTGTTGAGGGTCCAGGCTGCGGTACCATTGCTGAAGTCATCCTGGGCGATGGGATTGCCATTGGCATCGGACACCCGCACGTCGTCATAGACCACCTGGGTGTTCCACGCTCCCACTCCCACCATGTCGCTGATGAGGTTGGGCTGGGTGTTGTTGCCGCTCTCGGTCCACAGCAGGTTCTGCTTGCCGAGATTGTTGCCTAAGAGTTTCTGTACATAGTAGGACGGGGTAACGAAATGGTCGGCCGCATTGAAGTGAATCATGTCGTAAGCCCATAGGGGATCAGACTCGTGGGTGAAGATAGGGGCAAACGATGCCATGCGGCACACGTCGCTGTTGCGCTCCATGCCGAGCATATAGATGGCCTCGCCCAAGGCGCTGTTCATGTTGCCATATAGACCCCAGCCACTGCCATTGGCCGCATACTCACCGTTGTACACACCGATGCTGCGGGGATAGTTGTCATACTTGTTATAGTTGTTGCGCATCCAGTCGTACGAACGATAATAGTGCTCGTCGACCAGCTCCACGGGATATTCGTTGCGCCAAGAGGGATTGTCGGTGCCCCATGCCTCCACATTGCCGATACATTTGATTTCGGGGTATTTGGCTTTGATGGCGGTATAGAACATATTGTAACGCTCAGCATACTGGTCGCTCTGTGCGGCAGCATCGGTCTGATAGTTCTCATTGCCGATTTCGATGAACTTCAGGTTATAGGGTTGGGGGTGTCCGTTGGCCACACGCTTGGCACCCCATTCAGTCGAGGCGTCACCGTTGGCATATTCTATGGCATCGAGTGCATCCTGCACCAAGGTCTTGGTCTCGTCGAGCGAGAGGGTGAAGCCGTGACCCAGACCCACGTTGACCACAAACAGGGGGGCTGCCCCGAGGTCTTCGCTCAGCTGCAGGTACTCGTCATATCCCAGTCCGTCGGAGGAGAAGTAGTGCCAGTTTTGATTGAGGTGGCCGGGACGGGTCTCGATGGGACCGATGGTCTTCTTCCATTGGAAGGCATTGTCGTATGAACCCTCGCCCTCGACATAGCATCCACCGGGGAAACGGAGGAACGAGGGACGGGTGTCGGCCAGCAACTGCGCCAAGTCGGGGCGCAAACCGTTTTTCCTATTTTTCCAGGTATAGGGGAACAGCGACACCATGTCGATAGCTATCTTGCCTCCGGCATCGGTCAGCAACATGAGCTGACCCTTCTTGTCGGAACCAGTAGCCTTGATGGTGGCGGAGAGTTTGTTCCATCCTGTATTGTTGATTGTTCCGGCAAGCGTAGCCTCACCGAGAACGGTGTTTCCGTCTTCAGAGCGGAGTTGTGCTTTCAAATGGTTTACAAAAACTGCAGAACCCTTGGCCCACAAGGTCAAGGTGTAAGTGGAATCGGTCTTGATTCCCATGCCCCAGTAGCCAGCATTGCTCACCCCCTTCATGTTCGTCGCCGAAGCTCCGGCGGTCGTCAGGCTCAGTGCCGTCTTCTGAACGCTGTTCATCAGATCTGTGGTCTGAAGGGTGATAGCCGCACCATTATATGCAGTCCATGCGTCGAGTCCCTGCTCAAAGGAGCGGTTCTTGACGAGTTCGGCATAGAGTCCACCTTCTCCGGCATGATTGATCTCCTCAAAGAAAAGTCCGTACTGGTGGTCGCTGATCATCGGACCACGCTGGGTAGCATCAATCGTCATGACAGTCTGGGCCGAAGCCGACATGATGGCTACACTGAATAAGGTAGATAATAGGTTGCGCTGTAACATTCTGTAAGCTAAAAGTAATGATAAGATATAGAGAACCCGGAGACAGGTATTATCCTGCCTCCGGTCCTCTTATTGAGTTTAGTTAGTGTTTAGTTGGTTTACTTAACGACAACCTTTCTAACCTTCACAGAACCATCCTTCAGGGTCATCTTCACAATATTGATGCCCTTGGTCAGACTGCTCTTCTTGGCACCGTTGATGCTGAAATATTCAGCCTTGACAACAGCAGAAGAAGAAGCTTCCACATTCTCGATACCGGTGTAGTCACCCGTCTCGGTCAGTGTACTGTTAGGACCATAGTATGTCAATGTGAAGTTGTCCATGATCACCCAGTCGGTGGATACCGTATTGGTCTGACGGATACCCAATGTGAGTTTACCATTGGCAACCTTCACAACAACGCTGTTCACATAGCCTCCATCGAGGAAGTAGGCATTGGCAGACACCATGCTGTTAGGAACATACTTATCAGTACCGCTAATGTTTGCCGTACCAGTGTATCCATTGTCGATTGTTGCACCAGAAGAAAGCAGCTTCAACGGAGTTCTCATAGTGTCGGCGGCAGACACAGCATAGAGATATGCATTACCGATAGTATCGTTGGCCGTAAAGTGGCTGTAATCATCTGCTGTGCTTCCGTAACGATAGAAGGAGTTTGCTGTAACCTTATAGGTACCGTTGGGCAGGTTTTCGATAGTCTGGTTCAGGTCGAACGTCTTGTTGTAGAACTCAAGCAACAGCGCACCCTTCTGGGTATCATCGTTACCGAAGTTGTAACCAGTAGCGTTCCATCCGTCAACAGAGTTGGCACCGTCCTTTTCGAATGAAGGAGTCTTGATGACACCAGTCATGTCTACAGGATTAGTATCAGAAGCCGTGGAAGCATCTGCGGGGATAGCCAGCTTGCTGATCATGGAACCAATCTGAGAGATGTAGTCGGTAGCCTGAGCATTCTCAAGATTCTTGGCAGCAAGTCCCGTTTCGATGTTCTCCAGAAGAATACCAGCTTCGTCCTTGGTTGCATTAAGGGCAGTAGAAGTGATGATAGCACTGCTCAGGTCATCCTTCTTGGTCTGCAATTCCTTGAACAGAGCCACAGAAGCGGTGATGGAGTCATTGTTGTTCAGAACATTGGTCAAAGCATCAAACATCACCTTACCGTCTGTCTGTTCCAAAGCAGCGTTACCATCGGTAATAGCTGCATTGGCATTGGTCAGTACGCTTGCACCCATTACGTCAGTAGAAGCTGCAGATGTGGTCAGAGCGTCGATAGCCTGCTGAAGCAGAGGCTTCACCACGTCGGCATTGGTTCCCTGGAATACCATCTTGAAGTTGTCCCAGATGGCCCAGCTGTCACCCAACTGGTTGGTAGCACCCTTCACACCAACTCTCAATACATCGCCGGAACGGGCAACCACACCATAGGAAGAAACCTTGTAGAGGTTGTTCTGGAATGCGATAGCACTGTTGCCCATATCGTTGGGATACCAGTAAGTGCTGTCAGGATTGATGTAAGGTGTGAGGTCTCCAGTGTTCTGGTAAAGCTCACCTGCGCCGTTTCCAGAGTATGTCACGTGCTCGTCGAACACGCTCTTGAAGTGAGTCGCATTGTTGTTTACATAAATGTTTACAACACTATTGTCTGCGGTACCGTTAGAATATGCGTTCCACGCATTATCTCCACGACCGTAACGATAGAATCCTTGCACAGAAAGCTCATATACACCTACAGGTGCGCCCTTCACTTCCTGATAGATATCGAAGTTGCTGTTGTTCCAAGCCTCATAACACTTATTGGTAGAAGTACCACCATAGGCTACGTTACCGCCAGAAGCTGCAACCTTGATCCAGCCATTAGTACCCTCGAAGTTGGCGTTCACCAGATACTTGTCAGAAACGTCTGTACCCTCAGTGATACCATTCTTCACAGCATTGTCAATCATGGTGAGCACTTTCTCGGTCTCAGCCTTCACCTCTTCGGTAGTCAGAGTGGCTGCGTTCAAGATGTCCTCAGACTCCAAATCGCAGTAGTCTGCCAAAAGGTCTTTGTCAGTACCTACAATCTTAGAGTCGGCTGCAATAACCTTACCCTTAGCTATAGCCGTCTGATAATCATTCCATGCAACGATATTAGAGTCGATGGCCAAACTTTCGGTTTCGATGGTAGCAATGGCATCGATAACTTCCTGTCTGTTTGTTGCACTCACCATGCCAGCAATCTTAGCATTGTAAGCATCGACCATGCCGGCAGTTACGACAGTACCGGCAGACAGGGTAGAATAATCTTTTGCAGCCTTCTTCACCTCTTCGAGCCACATGCTATAAGCATCAGCACCATTACCATAATAGGTGAGCTTCCAGTTGTCGAACAATGTCCAGTCGTTGCCAACCTCAACATTCTTCTTCAAACCAATACGCAAAGCACCATCTTCTGTTGCAAAGAACAGCTTGTTACCAGCATACAGGCCTGCCTTGAAATATTCTGCAGCAGAAGACATATTGTTAGGCACATAATAGGTGTTGCCATCTACAGCAAGACTCGTCTCGCCTGAAGCCAACGAACTTGTCTGTGCATCGACAAACGGATTGACAATACTTGCATTCAAGCTGTCAGTGCCAGTCTTGGCATAGAGCTTGGCATTATAGTTTGTATTATTCTTATAGTTTGTATACGCAGCCGATGTACTACCAGAGCGATAGAAGGCACTCAGACTTACCATATACACACCACGGGGAGCACCGGTGATGTCCTGATAATAGTCGTAGGTCTTGTTATAGAACTCAGCATCTGTGTAAGACTGGAATGCGGGAGCGGTGCCACTCCAACCGGTGTTGGCATTGGCATCATAGCTCGGATTGACAATCAGGGCAGTCTTGTCCAGCGGGGCAGTAGCAGTGGCAGCGCTCTCATCAGCCTTGGCCATTGCTTCCTTGACGGCATCAGTAGCGGCGAGGAGCTGATCCTTGGTGGAAGTTTCGTCCAGATAGACCGTTTCCTGAGCAGCCACGTCCACATTCTTGGCCTTGGCCTCGTCAATCATAGTCTTCAGAGCCTGGGCAGTGGTATAGATGTCTAACAGCGACGCGTATGTAGCTGCATCGTCCACGCTCACAAAATACCAGTCAATATAGTTGCCTGCAGCGGGCAGGTTCCAGAACAGACGGGTATTGGTGGGATCAGCAGCATTGAGACCGAGATAAACATCGGAATAGGTAGCTGTGTTAAAATTGGCATTGCCGGCACCTACCGTGAATCGGTAGACGTCATCGGCCTGCGGAAGGATGGTCCAGAGGGTATCGGCCTGGTTAGCCCAGTCCACCCACAGGTCGCCGTCGGCAGCCGCCCATGTCATGAGGATGGCCTTCTTGGTTTCCACAGAGTCCTTTAAGATCACAGACTGGTTGTCCCATGTTCCGGTCTCGTCAAGGTGCTTCGAGAGCCACACCTTGTAACCAGCCTCTCCAACACTACCACGGGTGTTCCAATCGTTGGCACCCTTGAAGAACTGCTTAGCATCGACATTGTACAGATACATAGCCTCACCATACTGCAAAGCAGACTTCACAGGCACTGGCTTCTGGCGTACTCCGTCAACCACTGTAGCAGATACACTATTGCCGACAAACAGCAACGTGCTCATGAAAAGTAGTTTTGTTAACTTCATAAAGCAAGAATTAATAGTTAATAAAAAGTATAAAATTAAATATAAGTTGGTTATTCCCTAAATTTAGGTTTTTTGTCGTTTAGTTGTTTCTTTGGGCACAAATATAACAAATTTTAGATGAGTTTCATCATTTTTTAGGGGCTTTTTTTTTGAAATTTGCAAAAAAGTGCATTTTTAACACTTTTCGAAGCGACAAAAGCATGATTTGTTCCGAAAAAGAGTCGAAAACAGATGAGAGGGTGCGGAGAAGCAACGAAGAGTAGGTGTGAGTCGGTACGCCATGAAATTGTCATGTAATCGGACGGGGAGGGAGAGGTGTCGGGCCGGAAAGAGACACCATATTATAATAGGTGTAGGTCAGCATGGATATAACTAACTCCTCGTAACAGCCCACCAAAAAAACATATCACTCTCCTCCCTACGGGGGGAGGGGGCAAGGGACAGAGGCACCGCCAAATTTTGGCCTCGTAATGGTTCGAAATGAACGGTTTTGCGATTAGTACCGAATCGCGCGACGATTAGTATCGAATCATCATGCGATTAGTATCGAATCGTGAGACGATTAGTACCTAATCTCAAAGCCCTTGTTTTTCACAGGTTTCATCGATGGATAATGGAGGGGAAAAAACTCCGTACTGCTGCGCAGCTTTTCAGAATATCCAAAGAATATCTTTTCTCTTTTTGGCATGCAAAATAGGAAATGCTCAACGCAAAAACTTCCCATATCATACTGCTGGACAACGCCGCACAGCACTCCCCTCCCTTTGAGAGGGTTAGGAAGGGTCTCTTGGAAAGGTCCTTTGGGAGAGCATAGCTATCGTGTAGCGCATAGCGTAACCCTCTGTGAAATCAAAACAACGCGCGAGCCCATCTGTCATCTGTGCTACCTGCGAGAAAAGAAAATTGCGCCTTTGCGTTTATAGCGAGCGAACAATTATCACCCGAAACATGAAAAAATCGAGCAGAACGCCGTGTAGCATCAGTATTTTTCTTATCTTTGCCTAACGTTATGCTGACCAACCACCATCATACCATCACTTATCATGGAACAACTCTTACACTATGTATGGAAACACAAGCTGTTTCCGCTACACGAACTTCATACGACCGATGGACAAACCCTCGAGGTGATAGACACCGGACTACACAATCACAACGCAGGCCCAGACTTCTTCAACGCAAAGGTAAAAGTGGGCGGTGTGCTGTGGGTGGGCAACGTGGAGATACACGACAAGTCGTCAGACTGGTTTCTGCATGGCCACGACCATGACCCGCACTATGACAACGTGGTGCTCCATGTGGTGGGCGTGGACGATGGCGAGGTGACGACAGCCGACGGCAACCACCCACCTCAACTGCAGCTGGAGGTGCCCGGCACGGTACGACAAAACTATGAAGACTTGCTCCGGACCGACAACTATCCTCCCTGCTACAAAATCATTCCACAACTGTCATCACTTACCGTCCACTCATGGATGAGCACGCTACAGACCGAACGGTTAGAACAGAAGACCGAGGCCATCAAGCAAAGGGTGAGTCTATGCGACGGCTCATGGGAGTCGGCCTATTTCGTGACGATGGCACGCAACTACGGCTTTGGCATCAACGGCGCAGCCTTCGAGCAGTGGGCGCTGTCGATTCCGCTCCACGCCGTAGACCATCACCGCGACGACCTTTTTCAGATAGAGGCCATCTTCATGGGGCAGGCAGGTCTGCTCTCGCCCGATGCCGTGCCCGAACGCTACAGGGAAGAGGCCATGAGGGAAGGGTATTTCAACCGGTTGCGCAACGAATACCTCTATCTGGCCCACAAGTTCTCACTCCAGCCCATCGACTACAAGCTGTGGCGATTTCTCCGTTTGCGTCCGCAAAACTTCCCCCACATACGCATAGCACAGTTGGCCAACCTGTATTTTCACCACAAGGCAGGACTAAGCCAACTCGTTGATTGTAAGGACATCAAGGCGGCAGGCGAACTGCTGCGCACCGGTGTGACACCTTATTGGGAGACACACTATACCTTTGGTTCGCCGAGTGAGAAAAAAGAAAAACGGCTGTCACCATTCTCCATCAACCTGCTGCTCATCAATACTGCCATCCCGATGCTCTTTGCTTACGGCCGGCACAAGCAGGACGAGACGCTCTGCGACCTCGCCTTCGACTTCCTGGAACAGCTCAAGGCGGAAAACAATCATATCGTACGGATGTGGCAGGACTGCGGTCTCCGTGTCGACAATGCAGGCGACTCCCAGGCCCTCATCCAACTCAAGAACGAATATTGCGACCGCAAGGAGTGCCTGAGATGCAGGATTGGATATCAGTATTTGAAAGGGGAGCGGAGGTCTCCCCAAGCCCCTTAGGTGTCAGCAAACGCTCCTTGACTATCGTCAAGCCTTATAGCCAATATCGGAATTATCCAACATCATCACTTGATGGCTATCGAAAATATCAATAACTTTGCATCAGAAATTACTAATGGATAGTTATGAATATTTTTGAAAATCTGTTCCGGGGCTTCCCGGATCTATGGGGCGGAGGAGTCGCCCACTCTGTGATGCTTTTGTCATTGGTCATCACTTTAGGACTTTGTCTCGGTAAAATCAAGGTGAGAGGCATCTCGCTGGGACGAGCATGGATATTGTTCATCGGTTTGATTTTCGGTTATTTCTATTTCAATCTCGACGAGCATCTGCTCCATTTCCTCAAAGAATTCGGACTGATTCTCTTTGTCTATTCCATTGGTCTTGAGGTAGGTCCAAGCTTTTTCTCATCGTTCAAGAATGCAGGCAAGCAGCTCAACGGACTCGTAGTGATCATCATTGCCCTAAGCATCCTCACGGCCCTATCCATATTCTATACCACCGGCACACCCATCGAGAGCATCGCCGGCATTTTATCGGGTGCCGTGACCAACACCCC
>JAEAMQ010000032.1 GCA_016901395.1 Prevotella sp.
GTTGGGAGCGCAGCGGACAACCCTTCCTTCGTGCGTCCGCACTTTATCAACCCCGTCGGGGTTGTGCTGTTTGCTGATGCAGTGGCAAACGGCAGAACACCTATGGCGTTCCTTCTCTCTCCATCCAGTTACCCAAGGTAGGCATCGCTGTGCTCGCCAACCCTGGGCTATCAACAGCACAACCCCACTTCGGGGGTTGCTCTGCACCCTAAGTAACGGGAGGGAATGAGCAATGGCTCTTCGCCAAATATCGAATAGGATAGGAGATATATGGCGGGTTCGCGCGGGATTCAGCCCCAAACCCCTAACTTAGATGGCTGAGAATATCAACCTTAGGGGGCTACGCCTACCAAAAAAAAGCGTAATTCCTTGCAGGGATGCTTTTTTCTTCGTATCTTTGCATCGTTCAGTGGAATGAGGGGCTCCCAGAGAGCTCCTCATTTTTTTATAATAACATGGTATGATAGACAAAAACGTCGTAAAGAAATTAGTTGAAGAGTGGCTGGTGGACAAGGAGTATTTTCTTGTAGACATCACGGTCAGCCCTGATGACAAGATTACTGTCGAGATCGATCACGCAGATGGCGTTTACATCAACGATTGTGTGGAACTCAGTAAATATATTGAGGACCACCTCGATCGTGAGGAGGAGGACTACGAACTGGAGGTAGGCTCAGCCGGGCTGGGTCAGCCGTTTAAGGTGGAACAGCAGTATCACAACTACATCGGCGAGCCGGTGGAGGTGCTTACCGCCGACGGCAAGAAGGTGAAAGGAGTGCTCAAGAGCGTTGAGGGCCGCGACTTCGTGGTGGCTGTCAGCGAGAAAGTGAAGGTGGAAGGCAAGAAGCGTCCCGTGTTGATGGACGTGGACCACCCGTATAATATGGATAATGTAAAATATACTAAATACTTAATCAGTTTCAAATAAGCTATGGCAGCAAGAAAGAAAGATGAAGAGCAGGTGAGCATGATTGACTCGTTCCGCGAATTCAAGGATACGAAGAACATCGACCGCACTACGCTTGTGAGCGTGCTGGAGGAGAGTTTCCGCAACGTGCTTGCAAAGATATATGGCAGTGACGAGAACTTTGACGTTATTGTCAACCCAGACAAGGGTGACTTCGAAATCTACCGCAACCGCGTGGTGGTGGCAGATGGCGAGGTGGAAGACGACAACAAGCAGATCAGCCTGAGCGATGCCCGCAAGATAGAACCCGACTATGAGGTCGACGAGGACGTGTCGGAGCCGGTGAACTTTGCCAAGTTTGGTCGTCGTGCGATACTCACTCTGCGTCAGACGCTGGCCAGCAAGATTCTGGAACTGGAGCACGACTCCTTATATAATAAGTATAAGGACCGCGTGGGACAGGTGATTTCCGGTGAGGTTTACCAGATCTGGAAGAAGGAAGTGCTGCTCGTTGACGATGAGAACAATGAGCTGATTTTGCCCAAATCGGAGCAGATTCCTTCGGACCAGTATCGCAAGGGTGAGACCGTGAGAGCCGTGATCGAACGTGTAGACAACGAGAACAATAACCCGAAGATTATCCTCTCGCGCACCAGTCCCACCTTTATGGAGCGACTGCTGGAGCAGGAAGTGCCCGAGATTGCAGACGGACTGATTGCTATCCGCAAGATTGCCCGTATGCCGGGTGAGCGTGCCAAGATTGCCGTAGAGAGCTTTGACGACCGTATCGACCCTGTAGGTGCTTGTGTCGGTGTGCGCGGAAGTCGTGTGCATGGCATCGTGCGCGAACTCTGTAACGAGAATATCGACGTCATCAACTGGACCGCCAACACTAAGCTGTTTATCCAGCGTGCGCTGAGTCCGGCCAAGATTACGAGCATCAACATAGACGAGGAAAACAAGAAGGCTGACGTTTATCTGCAGCCCGAGGAGGTGAGCCTCGCTATCGGACGTGGTGGTCTGAACATCAAACTGGCCTCTATGCTCACCGAATACACCATTGACGTTTACCGTGTGGTCAACGGCGAGAACCAAGCTCAGGAGGAGGACGATGTTTATCTGGATCAGTTCAACGACGAAATTGACCAGTGGATCATCGATGCCATTACCGGTATCGGCCTTGATACGGCCAAGGCAGTACTCAATGCGCCGCGAGAGATGTTGGTGGAAAAGGCTGACCTTGAGGAAGAAACTGTCGACCACGTGCTTGAGGTGTTGCGTCGGGAGTTTGAAAACTAAGTAAAGTGTAAGGGCAAAAAAGTAAAAAGGTATAAGAGCAAAAAGGGAAGAGCATAACGATGAAACGTTGACAAGTTGGACATGTAAGGTGAAGAAGCAGAAGGTTTTACCTTTTTACCTTTTTCCTTTTTTACCTTTCAAATAAATATAGAGGTGATGAAGCGGAAGGTTTTACCTTTTTACCTTTTCCTATTCACCTTTGATAAGGAGAATATATGAGCATCAGATTAAACAAAGCATTACGTGAATTGAACATAGGACTTCAAACGGCAGTTGAATTCCTGGAAAAGAAGAGTGAGCTGGGCGAGGTGAAAGCAGAACCTTCATTTAAGCTCAACGACAGGCAGTATGATGCCCTCGTTGAGGCTTTTAAGCAGGACGCTGCCGTGCGCACCGAGGCTGAGAAACTCTTCAAGAAGCCAAAAGAGAAGAAGCGTGCATCGGAACCGAAGAAAGAAGACCATCGCGGAGAGGAATTGCTGGAGTCTAACACACGCCAGCAGTATAAGCCGTTGGGCAAGATTGATCTCGACAACGTTGGTCAGAAACCGGTGGCTAAAGAGTCTGTTGCTCCTAAGTCAGATAGCACCCCCGAGGCCAAGGTTGCTGCCGTCAGCCCAGAGCCTGAGAAGAAAGAAACCGTGACAGTGGCCCAGCCTGCCGCACCGGAGACGCCGGTGGAGCAGAAGGTGGAGACCGTTGCCGTGAAAGAGGAGAAACCCGTCGCTCAGCCTGAGCCGCAGGAGAAACCGCAGACTGCGGAGGCTCCCAAGGCAGCCGAGCAGCAACAGGTAGCTCCTGTTGAGGCTGATAAACCGGCCCGTGAGGAGGCTCCCGAGGCTGAGGCCAAGGAGGAGACATCCCACGAGGTGTCTCATGCCGACAACGCCACACAGGAACCGGCCAACGAGGACAACGAGCCGAAGGTGTTCCAGCTGAAGAGCGAGAAGAAGATTCTCAATGCTCCGAAGGTGAACGTCTTGGGTAAGATTGACCTCGACGCTCTAAACCAGAGCACTCGTCCGAAGAAAAAGTCTAAGGAGGAGCGCCGTAAGGAACGAGAGGAGAAAGCCAAGCAGCAGGGAGGCGAGCGCAAGAAGCGTCAGCGCATCAACAAGGAGCGCGTGGACATCAATGCGGCGGCCAATCAGCAGCAGGGCAATAAGAACGGAGGCAACAATGCCGGCAAGAAAAACAGCGGCAACAATAATGCCGGAGGTAACAACAAGAACCGTAAACGTCCGCAGAAACCGCTCGAAGTAAACGAGGAGGACGTGGCACGTCAGGTAAAAGAGACTCTGGCACGTCTCACCAGTAAGCAGACACAGACCAAGAAGGGTGCCAAATACCGCAAGGAGAAACGTGAGGCCGTACAGGAGAAACTGTCTGCCGAGGCACGTGCCGAGCGCAAGGAGAGCAAGATATTGAAGCTCACCGAGTTTGTGACCGTATCGGAACTTGCCACGATGATGAACGTCACCGTGACACAAGTGATCTCTACACTGATGAGTATTGGTGTGATGGCCTCTATCAACCAGCGCCTCGATGCCGAGACCATCAACCTTGTGGCTGACGAGTTCGGTTTTGAGACCGAGTACGTGAGTGCTGAGGTTCAGGAAGCTGTGAGCGTGGAGGAGGATGACGAGAGCGATCTCGTGAGTCGTGCTCCTATCGTGACCGTCATGGGTCATGTGGACCACGGTAAGACTTCTCTGCTCGACCATATCCGCAATGCCAACGTGATTGCGGGTGAGGCTGGCGGTATCACGCAGCATATCGGTGCCTATAACGTGACATTGAGTGACGGAAGAAGGATTACGTTCCTTGATACTCCGGGTCATGAGGCGTTTACTGCCATGCGTGCCCGTGGTGCGCAGGTGACCGATATCTCTATCATCATCATCGCTGCCGATGACTCTGTGATGCCCACCACCCGTGAGGCCATTGCTCATGCACAGGCTGCCGGTGTGCCGATGGTGTTTGCTATCAACAAGATTGACAAGCCGGGAGCCAATCCCGACAAGATACGTGAGGACCTTTCTCAGATGAATCTGCTTGTAGAGGAGTGGGGCGGTAAGTACCAGTGTCAGGAGATCAGTGCCAAGAAGGGCATTGGTGTAGACGAGTTGCTGGAGAAAGTATTGCTCGAAGCCGACATGCTCGACCTGAAGGCCAACCCCAACCGTATGGCGACGGGTACCATCATCGAGAGTTCGCTCGACAAGGGCCGTGGCTTCGTAAGTACGGTGCTCGTGAGCAATGGTACGCTCCGTGTGGGCGACTATATGATTGCCGGTACCTGCTGGGGACGCATCAAGGCTATGTTCAACGAGCGCAACCAGCGCATTGACAGTGCCCGACCCGCAGAACCCTGTATTATCCTCGGTCTCAACGGAGCGCCGACAGCCGGTGACCAGTTCCACATTCTGGAGACAGAGCAGGAGGTTCGCGACATCGCCAACAAGCGCGAGCAGTTGCAACGTGAGCAGAGTCTGCGTACACAGACACGTCTTACGCTGAGCGATATCTCCCACCGCATTGCCCGTGGCGAGTTCCACGAGTTGAACATTATCGTCAAGGGTGATACCGATGGCTCGATTGAGGCATTGAGCGACTCCTTCCTTCGTCTGTCCACGGAGAAGGTTCAGGTGAACGTTATCTATAAGGCTGTGGGTCAGATTTCCGAGAGTGATGTGACGCTGGCCGATGCTTCCGATGCCATCATCGTAGGTTTCCAGGTGCGTCCGTCTGCAGCAGCCCGTAAGTTGGCTGACTCCGATGGTGTGGATATCAACACCTACTCGGTGATCTATGATGCCATCGACGACGTGAAGGCTGCTATGGTCGGCATGCTCGACAAGGTAAAGAAGGAGATTGTCACCGGTCAGGTAGAGGTGAAACAGGTCTACAAGATATCCAAGGTGGGTACTGTGGCCGGTGGACTCGTTACCGAAGGCAAGGTGCACAACAAGGACAAGGCGCGTGTGGTGCGCGACGGTATCGTGGTACATACAGCTCCGATTGCCGCATTGAAGCGCTACAAGGACGACGTGAAGGAAGTGGCAACCGGATTGGAATGCGGACTTTCTCTTGTCAACTACAATGATATTCAGGCCGGTGATATCCTCGAGACCTTCACAGAAATTGAGGTAGAGCAGAAGCTTTGATAGGAAAAGGTTAGAAAAGGACGGAGGCGGCAGGCTCCGAAAGGCCCGCGCATCATGGTGCGAGGGCATGAAGACTCTATCGTTTCTCGGTCATTCGAGACCAATGTGCAGTGGCATTCCTATCCGGGGGTGCCACTTTTTTGATAACAAATGTTACTCATTTAATTGTGGCATGGTCCTTGTTGGACCATGAATAGATATGGAAAAAGAAAAGAACGAACAAGAAAAGAATAAGTTTGTCAAGCAGGTGGCAGAGCAGAAATATGCTTTCGGCTTTACCACGGATGTGGAGACAGATGTCATTCCTGTAGGTTTGAATGAGGATGTCGTGCGGCTCATCTCCCAGAAAAAGGGTGAACCGGAGTGGCTCCTCGAGTTTCGTTTGGAAGCTTACCGCTATTGGAAGACGCTGGAGATACCCAAATGGGGACATCTTCATCTGCCTAAGATCGACTTCCAGAGTATCTCTTACTATGCCGACCCGTTGGCCAAGAAGCCGAAAAACAAGGAGATCGACCCCGAATTGGAGAAGACTTTCGACAAGTTAGGCATCCCCTTGGAGGAGCGTCTGGCCCTCAGCGGCACGGCGGTAGATGCGGTGATGGACTCCGTTTCGGTGAAGACTACTTTCAAGAAGCAGTTGGCCGAGAAGGGAGTGATATTCTCTTCCTTCGGCGAGGCCGTGAAAGACCATCCCGATTTGGTGCGCCAGTACCTCGGAAGCGTGGTGGGTATCCGCGACAACTTTACCGCCGCGCTCAACTCGGCGGTGTTCAGCGATGGTAGTTTTGTGTATATTCCCAAGGGCGTAAGATGCCCGATGGAGCTGAGCAGCTATTTCCGCATCAATGCCCGCAATACCGGTCAGTTTGAGCGCACGCTGATTGTGGCCGACGACGACTCCTATGTTTCTTACCTGGAAGGCTGCACCGCCCCGATGCGCGACGAGAATCAGCTCCACGCTGCCATCGTCGAGATTGTGGTGATGAACAATGCCGAGGTGAAATATTCTACCGTTCAGAACTGGTATCCGGGCGACGAGAATGGCAATGGAGGTGTGTTGAACCTCGTGACCAAGCGCGGCGATTGCCGTGGTGTCAACTCCAAACTCTCGTGGACTCAGGTAGAGACCGGGTCGGCCATTACGTGGAAATACCCCAGTTGCATTCTCCGCGGCGACAATTCGCAGGGAGAATTTTACAGCGTGGCAGTGACCAACAACTATCAGGAGGCCGACACGGGTACGAAGATGATACACATGGGCAAGAACACCAAGTCGACCATCATCTCCAAAGGTATCTCTGCCGGACATAGCCAGAACTCCTATCGCGGTCTGGTGCGTGCCACTCCGAATGCCGACAACGCCCGCAACTACAGCAGCTGCGACTCGCTTTTGCTCGGCTCCGACTGCGGCGCGCACACTTTCCCCTACATGGACATTCACAACGAAACGGCTATCGTGGAGCACGAAGCGACCACTTCGAAGATATCCGAGGACCAGTTGTTCTATTGTAATCAGCGTGGCATTCCGATGGAAGATGCCGTCGGACTCATCGTCAACGGCTATGCCAAGGAAGTGCTCAACAAACTTCCGATGGAGTTTGCCGTCGAAGCCCAGAAGCTGCTGAGCGTATCGCTGGAAGGAACCGTAGGTTAATCCACTATTAAAACATATCTGCGTATGAAGCGTTTTGGCCTGATTTTGTTGCTTTCATCCCTCCTTTTGGGGGCGAAAGCGGGCACATGGGAACTCAAACCGTGGCAAACCTATCTGATAGAACAGAAGGCGAAGGCCGATACCAGTGCCTGCACAGAGTCGATTATGACTCCCCGGAGGTGGCGAAAGGACTGGCTGAAAACGCCGAATTTCAATATTCCCGTCTTCTATCCGGTGGAACAGAAGTCCATGTTGGAGCAGTGGGACGAGCAGGAAAGAAACTATCGCATCATGAGTGGAGACTACCACAAGGGCGATTTCATGGCAGATATGTTCTGTGATATTATCGAAACCATCTTTTTAAAATAATCACTAATTATATGTTAGAAGTCAAGAATCTACATGCCACCATCGCTGGCAAAGAAATATTAAAGGGTATCGACCTTACGGTGAACGACGGAGAGATACACGCTATCATGGGCCCGAACGGATCGGGAAAGTCTACTTTGAGTGCTGTGCTTACCGGCAACCCGCTCTATACCGTCACTGAGGGAACGGCAATGTTTAATGGTAAGGACCTCCTGGAGATGAAACCCGAGGAGCGTGCCTGCGAGGGCTTGTTCCTTTCGTTCCAATATCCGGTGGAGATTCCGGGTGTTTCGATGGTCAATTTCATGAAGGCCGCCGTCAATGCACGCCGCAAATATCATGGCGAGGAGCCGTTGAACGCCGCCGATTTCATGAAACTCATGAAGGAAAAACGTGAGATTGTGGAGTTGGACTCCAAACTTTCACGTCGTTCTGTCAACGAGGGCTTCTCTGGAGGAGAGAAGAAACGCAACGAGATATTCCAGATGGCAATGCTCGATCCGCAGCTCAGCATCCTCGATGAGACCGACTCTGGCCTCGACGTTGATGCCATGCGCATCGTCGCCGACGGCGTGAACAAACTGTTTACTCCCAAGAAATCCATCATCGTCATTACCCACTACGAGCGCCTTCTGGAGATGATCAAGCCGAGCATCGTGCATGTTCTCTACAACGGTCGTATCGTGAAGACCGCCGGTCCCGAGCTTGCCAAGGAGATTGAGCAGCGCGGTTACGACTGGATTAAAGAGGAGGCTGGTGCTTCTTCCGCAAGATAATAGTAGTGAAGTGAAGAAGTTAGGAAGTTAAGAAGTTAAGACATCACTTCGAACTTCGGCTCTGCAAGACATTTGTCTTAACTCCTTAACTTCTTAACTCCATAACTTCTAACTTCAAAAAAGTTAGTTTCATGAACAGTGAAAAGCAATATATAGACCTCTATGGTGATGCCCGACAGATGATTTTCGATCATTCCACCGGTGTTCTCAATGCCATGCGTGACCAGGCCTTCGACGATTTCAAGGCGCAGGGGTTCCCCAATCGCAAGGTGGAACAATACAAGTACACCGACATGCAGAAGCTGTTCGAACCGGATTATGGTTTGAACCTCAAGCGCATCGAGTTCCCTTTGAACCCATATGACGCTTTCAAGTGCGACGTTCCCAATCTGAGCACGTCGATGTATTTCGTTGTCAACGACCAATTTTACAAGAAAGCCCTCCCCAAAGCCACGCTTCCCGAGGGTGTCATTGTGGGCAGTCTGAAGGATGAAGCCGAGAAAAATCCCGATTTCATCGCTAAATATTATGCTCGCCTTGCCAAAACCAACACCGATGCCGTGACCGCTCTCAACACGATGTTGGCGCAGGACGGACTCTTGGTTTATGTTCCTAAGAACGTGAAGATAGACCGTGCCATTCAGGTGGTCAATATCCTTCGGTCTGATGTAGACCTCATGGTCAACCGTCGGGTGCTGATTATCATGGAGCCGGGCGCAGAGGCTAAGCTGTTGTTCTGCGACGACTCTGCCGACGACCGCAACTTCCTCGGCACGCAGGTCATTGAGGCATACGTGGGCGACAACGCCAGCCTCGACCTTTATTGCTTAGAGGAAACCCATGCGAAGAATGTGCGCGTGTCTAATGTTTACATCGAGCAGCAGGCCAATAGTCGTGTCAACCACGATGTCATCACCTTGCACAACGGTGTCACCCGCAACCATCTTGAGCTGGTATTCAAGGGCGAAGGTGCCGAGTGTTGGTGCAATGGCGGTGTGATAGCCGACAAGAACCAGCATGTAGACAACAATACATTGATCGATCACGAGGTCGGCCATTGCACGTCAAACGAGCTTTATAAATATGTGCTCGACGACAAAGCCACCGGTGCTTTTGCCGGACTGGTACGTGTTCAGAAGGATGCGCAGAAGACCGTGTCGCAGGAAACCAACCGCAATCTCTGCATGACGCGTTCGGCCCACATGTACACCCAGCCGATGTTGGAGATTTATGCCGACGACGTGAAGTGTGCTCACGGCTCCACCGTAGGCCAGCTCAACGATGCCGCCATGTTCTATATGCAGCAGCGTGGTGTCGACGAGCGCGAAGCCAAACTCCTTCTTGAATTCGCATTTATTGGTGAAGTCATCGACCAAATCAAGCTCGCTCCCCTTCGCGACCGCCTCCACCTCTTGGTGGAAAAGCGTTTCCGTGGCGAACTGGCTAAGTGCGAGGGGTGTAGAATATGTCGATAAATTTGAGGAGTTAAGGAAACTTTGGGAGTTAAAGAAGTTAAAGACATATGTCTGTTGTTTGAGGAGTTAAGAAGTTAGGAAGTTAAGGAGTTAAGAAGTTAAGACAAATGTTTGGTGCTTGCTTTACAACAGTTTCCTTTGTTCATCTCCTATGATACTAATGTCTTTTAACTTCTCTAACTTCCCTAACTTCTTTAACTTCAAAAACTCCCTAACTTCTTTAACTCCCCAAAGTCTCCCCAACTCTAACAATTCCCTAAAAACAAAACAGCTATGTACGATATTAATCAAGTTCGTTCTGCATTTCCTATTCTTGCCAGGACGGTTCACGATAAGCCGCTGGTCTACCTCGACAATGCGGCTACGACACAGAAACCTCTCTGCGTGCTTGATGCCATGCGGGAGGAATACCTCAATGTGAATGCCAACGTGCATCGTGGTGTGCACTGGATGAGCCAGCAGGCCACCGACCTTCATGAACAGGCCCGCGAGACCGTGCGCCGCTTTCTCAATGCGGGCAGCACCACGGAGATTGTCTTCACCCGTGGCACCACCGAGGGCATCAACCTCGTGGCCAGTAGCTATTGTGACTCGTTTATGGATGAGGGCGATGAAATCATCATCTCTACCGTGGAGCATCACTCCAACATCGTGCCCTGGCAGCTACAGGCGGAGAAGAAGAGGCTGAAGCTGAAGGTTATCCCCATGAGCGATGACGGTACGCTCGACATCGAGGCCTACAAGCAACTCTTCACCGAGAAGACCAAGATGGTAAGTGTGGCTCATGTGAGCAATGTGCTGGGCACGGTCAATCCGATGAAAACCATCGTTTCCATCGCCCATGAGCATGGTGTTCCCGTGCTGGTCGATGGTGCGCAGAGTGCTCCCCATTTCAAGGTCGACGTGCAGGATATCGACTGCGACTTCTTCGTCTTCAGTGGTCATAAGGTCTATGGCCCCACCGGTATCGGCGTGCTCTATGGCAAGGAGGTTTGGCTCGACAAGTTGCCGCCCTATCAGGGTGGTGGTGAGATGATAGCCCGTGTCACCTTTGAGAAGACTACCTTCGAGCGCCCTCCGTTGAAGTTTGAGGCAGGAACTCCCGACTATATCGCCACCCACGGATTGGCCAAGGCCCTCGATTATGTCACAGCCTTGGGCCTTGACAATATCGCTGCGCATGAACAGGAACTTACCCGTTATGCCCTCGAAAAGCTCCATTCCATCGATGGAATTAAGATTTATGGGCATGGGGCCTCCCCAAGCGCCTCCGAAGGAGGGGATGTGGAAATGCTCAAGCGCACACTTGACGCTGAGGCAAACAGGGAAAACCGGCATACTCTGTCAAGCACTCCCTCGGAAGGACTTGGAGAAGCCGTTATCAGTTTCAACGTTGGTGACATCCATCACATGGACATTGGTACACTCCTCGATCGCCTTGGTATCGCTGTTCGCACAGGTCATCACTGTGCCCAGCCCCTCATGGATCGCCTTGGTGTGCTCGGTACGGTGCGTGCGTCGTTCGCCCTCTATAACACCAAAGAAGAAGTAGACACCGTCGTGGCTGGCATCGAGCGGGTGAGGAGGATGTTTTGAGATTCTTAGAAGTTAAGGAAGTTAGGGAAGTTAAAGAAGTTAAAGGACAATAGTACCGTAGGAAACGAACAAGGGCTGCTTTTGCAAAGCATGCAACAGGCATTTGTCTTAACTTCTTAACTTCTTAACTCCTCAACTTCTTAACTTCATAACTTCTTAACTCCACAACCAATAGACATTTGTCTTAACTTCTTAACTTCTTAACTCCTCAACTCCTCAACTCCTTAACTTCATAACTTCTTAACTTCTCAACTCCTTAACTCCCCATCTCCTAAAAATGCTCCTTCCCTACTTTTCTCCCGATTTCATCGAAGCTGGATGCGACGAAGCCGGACGTGGATGTCTGGCGGGAAGCGTCTATGCTGCTGCCGTGATATTGCCTAAAGACTATAACAACCCCTTGCTCAACGATTCCAAACAGCTCACGGAAAAGAAGCGTTATGCCCTTCGCGAAGAGATTATCCGTGACGCTGTGGCATGGGCCGTGGGTGTGGTTACGCCCGATGAAATCGATGAAATCAATATCCTGCACGCCAGTTTTCTGGCCATGCACCGTGCCATCGACCAGCTAAAGGTGCGTCCTGAGACCCTCCTTATCGACGGCAACCGCTTCGATCCTTACCGTCCCGTGTCCGACCGACCCTTTGAAGGGCGAAAGGAACGGGTGTTTGCCCTGCCCAATGATCCCGAGACCCTGCCTTATCAGTGCATCGTCAAGGGTGACGGGAAGTATCAGTCTATCGCTGCTGCCAGCATTCTGGCCAAGACCTTCAGAGATGATTACATGAATGCGCTCGATGAACAATATCCCATGTACGACTGGAAACAAAACAAAGGATACCCCACGCGTAAGCATCGTGAGGGCATCCGGTTGTATGGAATAAGCCCATTTCATCGTAAAAGTTATAACCTTTTAGGCTTTGAGCAGCCGGAATTGAATTTTGATGGAGAGTAGTTCGGTAAGATTTCAGAAATGGTTTGACCTGATACTGGCGATGGTCGACGGCAGACAGCACAAAGTGAGGGAACTTGCTTCGGTGCTGGGTACGTCTGTCCGAAATTTCTATTATGTCGTTCAAGTGTTGGAACGTATAGGCTTTCGCGTCATACACGAGGGGCATGGCTACTATATAGATCCTAAATCCCCATTCCTCAAACGCATCTCGCAAACGATTAGCATGTCGGATGATGAAGCCAACTATCTGTATGGTCTGCTGTCGACGGAGACAGAAGACCTGATGATGGCTGGCATCTTGAAGCGCAAGTTGTCGCGTTTTTATGCTTTGCCACGCTTGGATGACACCCAGATGCAGTTGCAGCAATATGCTAATCTGAAAGAGATAGAATATGCCATAAACCATAAGAAGGTGGCGATCCTGCATGAGTATTCCTCACCACACAGTCATACGGTGACCGACCGTCTGGTAGAGCCGTTTGATATTTTAGGCAACAAAGCAGATGTGCGGGCATATGAACTGAAGTCCGGGCAGAACAAAACCTTTAAAATGTCACGGGTGGGCCGTGTGGAGGTAGTAGACACCCCTTGGTTTAACGAGGCTCGCCATCGCAGGGTTTTCACCGATATGTTTATGTTCAGTGGTGAGAAGTATTACCATGTGAAACTCAGGTTTAGTTTGTTGGCCCACCATCTGATGCTCGAGGAGTATCCGCATTCCATAGGCTTCATGAGAAACGAGGACGACAGCCATTGGATTTTCGAGACCGATGTTGTGAGCTATGTGGGCCTCTCTCGTTTTATTCTTGGCCTTTACGAAGATGTAGAGATCCTTGAGGATGACGGACTGCGAGCGTTTGTAAAAGAAAAAATTAGCCGAATGACTGCGGTGGACAGTGACAATGAATAGGGTGATGAGACGAAAACCGCGGTTCGTATAATGTGATCGGAGGGTATGTCGAAAACCAGTCGGATATAGGAGGAGACAATTTCTATTGTGCCCCATTGCTGTCAAATAGAAAATAAATTTATGTTGAAAGAATTTGAAGAAAGGTGATAAAAACAGTGCCGTGGAGGGAATGAGCACCCAACAAGGCGAAAAATCAAGCAAAATCGGACTCTTTCTAATTCTTTGATAACCAGCATCTTGTAATTTATTGACAAATTATGGCTTTGCGATTACTATCTAATCGCGTCATGATTACTATCTAATCGCATCACGAAAAGCACCTAATCGTAAGGCTATTGTGCCCTTACAGCAGCATAAAAAAGCCCAAAAACGTACTTTTTTAGGACGTTTTGTCCCTCCTGTAAGGGTAAAAAGGTCTGGTCATTTCATCCTCAGACCCTAAAAACAACATTTTTTTTCTCTCGCGTAAGAATAAAAACACGCACGATTTTGTTGAAAAACCTTGACAGGTTGAAGTCGTGATCAGAGTGCTTCCTTGTTTGCTACGGGATGTCTGTCCTTTGTTTTTGCAGGATTGTTATGTAGCTTGTTTGGCCCAAACCGATGCAATCCTGAGAGCACGATGGGGGCTCCAAAATGTCTGGAGGCAGTCTTTGCTCTTTGGATGTCATCGCGGAAAGACTTACCGCAGAATTTCTTTTCCCCTTGCTTGGCAGATGCACGATTGGAATATCCCAACGTGTGACAGGATGGCCCTTCGGCGATACTTCTTTATTTCACTTTTCAAGAGTGGAAAATTATCATTATTTAGACCTCTTAAAAAGGTGATTTTTAGGGTAGAAAGTTTTCTGTATGTCATGTTTTTTTAGTATCTTTGCAACATAACTATTTTATGAAACAAATGGCAGAAAATCTTAAGCAGGAAGATAATTATTCAGCCTCCAACATCCAAGTGTTGGAGGGGCTGGAAGCCGTGCGCAAACGCCCGGCCATGTATATTGGCGACATCAGTGAGAAGGGACTCCACCATCTTATTAATGAGACCGTAGACAACTCTATCGACGAGGCAATGGCTGGCTTTTGCCAAAACATTGAAGTGACAATCAATGAGGACAACTCCGTGACTGTGGAAGACGACGGTCGAGGCATCCCCGTAGACGAGCACGAGAAGTTGCACAAGAGTGCGTTGGAGGTTGTGATGACCGTGCTTCATGCCGGTGGTAAATTCGACAAGGGCTCTTACAAGGTCAGTGGCGGTTTGCATGGTGTGGGTGTGAGCTGTGTCAATGCTCTTTCGTCTCACATGCTGTCACAGGTGTTCCGCGATGGCAAGGCTTACCAGCAGGAATATGAGCAAGGCAAGCCGCTTTATCCTGTTAAAATGGTTGGTCCGACAGACAAGCGGGGTACGCGTCAGCAGTTCTGGCCAGACCCCACGGTGTTCACTACGACGGTGTTTCAGTGGGATATCGTAGCCCGCCGTATGCGCGAACTTGCCTATCTCAATGCAGGTATCCGCATCGTCCTGACCGACCTGCGTCCTAACGACGAGGGTAAGACCCGTCAGGAGGTGTTTCATGCCAAGGACGGACTCAAGGAGTTTGTGCGCTATGTGGACCGCCATCGCACCCATCTCTTTGACGATGTGATTTATCTGAAGACCGAAAAGCAGGGCCTGCCCATCGAGGTGGCTATCATGTATAATACGGACTACTCTGAAAATCTACATTCCTACGTCAACAATATCAACACCATTGAGGGTGGTACCCATGTGACAGGCTTCCGTCAGGCCCTCACCCGTGTGCTGAAAAACTATGCCGACAGCGATCCGCAGATATCCAAGCAGATAGAGAAGGCCAAGATTGAGATTGCCGGAGAGGATTTCCGCGAGGGTCTTACCGCTGTGGTTTCCATCAAAGTGGCTGAGCCTCAGTTTGAGGGACAGACCAAGACCAAGCTTGGTAACAGTGAGGTGACGGGTGCCGTGAACCAGGCTGTGGGCGAGGCATTGACCTATTATTTGGAGGAGCATCCATCGGAGGCTAAGCAGATCTGTGAGAAGGTGATTCTCGCTGCAACAGCCCGTGTGGCAGCACGAAAGGCTCGCGAGAGCGTGCAGCGCAAGAGCGTGATGACCGGTGGAGGTCTGCCCGGTAAGCTGGCCGACTGCTCCAACAAAGACCCCAAGCAGTGCGAGATCTTCCTGGTCGAGGGAGACTCGGCCGGAGGTTCGGCCAAGCAGGGTCGCGACCGCTACACGCAGGCCATTCTTCCGCTCCGTGGAAAGATTTTGAACGTGGAGAAAGTGCAGTGGCATCGTGTCTTTGAGGCTGAGTCGGTGATGAATATTATACAGAGCATCGGTGTGCGTTTCGGTGTAGATGGAGAGGCCGACCGTGAGGCCAATATCGACAAGTTGCGCTACGACAAGATTATCATCATGACCGATGCCGACGTCGATGGTTCGCACATCGACACACTTATCATGACACTTTTCTATCGTTTCATGCCTAAAATCATAGAGGAGGGACATCTCTATATTGCCACACCGCCGCTCTACAAGTGTACCTTCAAGGGAAAAACGAGTGAGTATTGCTATAATGAGGCACAGCGTCAGGCATTCTTCGACAAGTATGCCGGGGGCGATGAAGATGCCAAGAGCATCCATACCCAGCGTTACAAAGGTTTGGGTGAGATGAACCCCGAACAGCTTTGGGAGACGACAATGGACCCAAGCAACCGTTTGTTGAAACAGGTCACTATCGAGAACGCCGCCGATGCCGATGAGATATTCTCTATGCTCATGGGCGATGACGTGGAGCCTCGACGCGAGTTCATCGAGACAAATGCCGCATACGCCAACATCGACGCATAACAAAGTCTGAGACGAGTCTTCCTAAAGAGACGAGCTATTTCATTTGACAATACCTCGTCCTTTAGGAAGACTTTCTCGTTTTAAGGTCACCAACCTGTATGGCAGACTGCTTTCCAACTCTTAAACCTACGTGAATGATGAAGAAATTTTTCCTGATTTTATCTGTCTGTGGACTTTTCCCACAGCTTCATGCGCAGCAACTCCCCATGAAGTTATGGTATCATACGCCTGCCAACCGGTTTGAACAGTCGCTCCCTGTAGGCAATGGCAAGCTCGGAGCATTGGTCTATGGCGGTCCCGACCGTAACATCATCCATCTCAACGACATCACTTTCTGGAGTGGAAAACCGGTGGATCTCACCGTCGACAGCAATGCCCACCAGTGGATTCCCGCCATCCGTGAGGCACTGTTCAGGGAGGATTATCGCAAGGCCGACTCTCTGCAACACATGGTGCAAGGTGCCAACTCGCAGTATTATCAGCCTCTCGGCACTCTGGTCATCACCGACCTGAATGCCGGCGAGACCACCGGATACTATCGGGAGCTCAATCTCGACAGCGCCTTTGTGCGCGACCGTTACACCCGTGGCAGCATCACCGTTACCCGTGAATATTTTGCGTCGCATCCCGACAAGGTCATTGTTGTCCGTCTGAAGTCTGCACAGCCGGGTGGAATCCATTGCAGTCTGATGCTCAATTCGCAGGTGAACTATGGCGTGAAGGTCTCCGACCGACAGATAACCATGACCGGAAACGCTGCCGGAGACCCCAATGAGACCATCCATTTCTGTACGGTGATGAGGGTGAAAAATGCCGGAGGCACCGTGGAGACCACTGACTCGGCCCTCGTTGTCAATGGCGCTACCGAGGCTGTGCTCTATCTGGTCAATGAGACAAGCTTCAACGGATACGACAAACATCCTGTCAAGGAGGGTGCTCCCTATATCGAAAACGCGATGGATGATATGTGGCATCTGGTCAATTACAACTTCGCCACCCTGCGCCAACGTCATATTAAAGATTACCAGAATATCTTCGGACGCGTGAAATTCAGCCTCGACGGTGCACAGTTCAACCTTAGTGAGACCACCGAGGAGATGATCAAGAACTATGGAAATGGTGGCGGTCAAGACAAATATTTGGAGACATTGTATTTCCAATACGGTCGATACATGCTCATTTCCAGTTCCCGAACTCCCGGTGTTCCTGCCAACCTGCAGGGGCTTTGGAACGAAAAGAAGAAAGCACCATGGCGCGGCAACTATACCATCAACATCAATCTGGAGGAAAACTATTGGCCCTGCGATGTGGCCAATATGTCCGAAATGTTTATGCCTTTGGCCACCTTCACGCAGAATTTAGCCCAGACGGGCTCGCGCAATGCCTATAATTATTATGGTATAAAGCGTGGGTGGAGCTGTGGTCACAACTCCGATATCTGGGCCATGACCAATCCGGTGGGGGAGAAAAAGGAATCGCCGACATGGAGCAACTGGAACATGGGAGGTGCATGGCTCATGCAAAACGTCTACGACCACTATCTCTACACGCAGGACAGGCAGTATCTTCACGACACGGCCTATCCGCTGATGAAGGGTGCCAGCGATTTCGTGCTCGACTGGTTGGTACCCAATCCCAATAATCCCAAGGAACTGATTACAGCCCCCAGCACCTCTCCCGAGGCGTTTTATAAGAATGACAAAGGCTACAAGGGAGCCACGATGTATGGTGGAACGGCAGACCTGGCCATCGTCCGCGAGCTGCTGACCAATACCCTGGAAGCCGCCCAGACGCTCAAGCTGGACAAAAAATATCAGGATACCCTGCGCCATACCATCGCCCGGCTGCGTCCCTACACCATCGGACACATGGGCGACATCAATGAATGGTACTACGACTGGGACGACGAAGACTTCCATCATCGCCACCAGAGCCATCTCATCGGACTCTATCCCGGTCACCAGATTACCACCGCCGATACTCCCTCGCTGGCTCAGGCTGCCGCCCGAAGCCTCGAAATCAAAGGCGATGAGACCACAGGATGGAGCACCGGATGGCGCATGAACCTATGGGCCAGACTCCACAACGCACCGCAGGCCTACCATATCTATCAGAAACTGCTGAGCTATGTAGACCCCGAGCACACGCGTTCGCAGCATGGTGGCACCTATCCCAACCTCTTTGATGCCCATCCCCCCTTCCAGATTGATGGCAATTTCGGTGGCACGGCCGGTGTGTGTGAGATGCTCATGCAGAGTCACGACGGCACCATCGAACTGTTGCCCGCCCTTCCCCAGCAGTGGGCGACGGGCGAAATCAGCGGTCTGAAAGCCCGTGGAGGCTACGAACTGAGTTTCGGTTGGCAAGACGGCAAGGTGGTGAAAGCCACCATCAAGGGTGTCGCCAATGGCAAGGTCAAGGTGAAAGTCAATGGAATGACCAAGGTCCTCAAAGTGAAGAAAGGCAAGGTGACTAACATTTTATGAAGCCATTTCTCCTCATTTGTTGGCTGATGACATGGGTGTGGGGCTGCAGGGCGCAGACCTTCGACACCCCTTGGATATCTGCCCCTGTGTCCGACAGCACTTCCCACCTATGGTTTCGACAGACCTATCTGCCACAAGGTCGTGCAGAGGATGCTTGTATCACGGTGGTTACAACTGGATATTTCAAACTCTACGTCAACGAATACAACGTGGGGACGGCATTGTATTATCCTGTGCGAGAGGTCGGTTCTGACCGGCCCATAGCCACAACCTTCGACGTAACCCCCTTCCTGCGACCTGATACCAATGTGGTTGCAATTCTTTTTTCGCCATCTTATCCCCACGTCGACAATCGACAAGTGGCCCTATCCTTTTATGGGCATGAGCAAAATGGCAAGCCGTTCAGCTATAAGAGCGACGGAGAATGGCTCTGCAGGCAAGCCAACTCGAGGTTGAAAACAGATGGGGGAGAGTGGATAGATGGTCGGCTGCACACCACTTTATGGAAAGCCCCCTCTTTTGATACAGCTCTCTGGGTGAACGTGGAAGAGCATAAAGAACGCGGATGGGGTCTGCTGCCGGTCAATCCTTGTGACTATCTGATACGTGGCATCATGAAGAGAAGGAATTACCGTTACTTTGATACAACAGCCAACGGTGTCGAATATGAGTTTGGACAGGGTTTTATCGGGTGGGTGAGGCTCACGCTGAGAAATGCCAGACGAGGTGAGAGAATCCGTTTTGACAACACAGACTATGTCTGCAACGGTGAACTCGATGAGCAGGCCTGTCCTAAGTTTGTCATCAGTCCGCATCGGCGTGTAACCATTACCGGTGACTCCTATTTCAGCAGAGAACAGATTACCGACATAGAGGCTGTCGAAACAGCCGATCTCATGCTGGTGAATTACAATTATTAGAGGTTTAAAATTCGAAACTCCTCACACCCAACAAGTAGTTGAATATGAACAACAACGATTTATTGAATATCACTGTGGAAAGCGCACGGGAGCGCAATAGCGGTGGAAGTTTCATCGATAACGACTTCGCACTGGTAGACGATTTCACCAAACTGACATTTCCGGAGGGACCGCGTCGCCTGAAATGTCTTATCCTCGCAATATGTACACAGGGAAATGCCGAATATCGTTTGGATACTATCAGACACCAAGTCTTGCCCGGCGACATCATAATAATTAATAGTGGGCAGGTGATTGATGATTTCTCTCAGAGTGCAGACTGTCTGGGAGCTGCATTGGTGGTGTCGGATCCTTTCTTCTATGAAATCATGTCGGGTGTGCACGACCTGAGCTATCTGTTTATCTTCTCCCGAACACACCCCGTGTTTCATCTCACGGAAGAGGAGATGCACAACACGATGAACTACATCAGCCTTATCAAGAGCAAAGTGGAAAATGCGGGACACAGGTTTCGGAGGGACACTGTACGTTCGCTCATCCAGGCCCTCATCTATGACACTGGTGAGACTATCGCACGCATACAAGACAATCCCAATACCAAAAACTCACGGGCAGAGTCCATTTATGTGGAGTTTATGATGTTGGTAGAGAGAGCTTTCCGACGGGAGAGACGCGTGGCATGGTATGCCAGAAAACTGGCTATCACACCAAAATATTTGGCTGAGACCATCAAACTTGTGAGCCGTCGGACACCTAACGACTGGATTGATGACTATGTGGTGCTGGAACTTCGGGTGCTCTTGAAAAACACAACCAAGAGCATCAAGGAGATTGCCGAGCACATGCATTTCCCTAACCAGAGCTTCCTGGGCAAATATTTTAAAGAACATGTAGGGATGAGTCCCTCTGAATACCGCAAGAAATAAGCTGTCTGCAACCTCTCATTGAATGTGTTTTGTGACAGGAGGAGATTGTGGTCCGACCTCCATGCAAAGAGCATAGGTGGAGCACTGTGTGCCGGACTTAGCCATGATGGATGTTTCCTGAGCGTTAACCACACTTTTTGGCATCGGGACCAATAGATGGTGGCAGTGGGTCCGGATCGTCGTCTATGAGACCTTGCCGGCGAAGATGTTCGGCTACCTTACACAGTTCTTCATACCATTCTTCACCAAACCGTCGGATCAAGGGCTCTTTGAGGAAACGATATAGAGGCAAATTAAGCTCTTTTCCTTTCTTCACGCCTCCCTTGCAGATCTCCCAACGGTGATAGTTCAGTCCGACAACCCCACCTTCGAATACTTTCTCACGAATGGGGTATAGTGCGCAGGAGATGGGTTTGCACCAATCTGTTTTCTGCTCACGATAAGCCCTTTCCAGCGCACAAAGGCAACAGTTGTGAATGGTATGGCCGTCGGCCATGTCGGTCAGGTCTTGATAGCAGGTGAACACACAGTCTTTTCCTCCAACGATGCTGGTCACCAAGTCGCCGTCAGCATCGCTATAGGCCACTCCCTGCTTGTCAATGACACTCTGGGCAGAGGCCGAAAGTCCACCCCATACCTCATCGACACAGCTCTCGATGGCACCGATTTCATCAAGAGTCACCGGTGCTCCGGCATCTCCCTCTATGCAACACTGGCCCTTGCACACGTCAAGGTCGCAACAAAATTTCTCTGTAAATATATCCGGAGATACCAAGACGTCTCCGATTTGTATGATATGAAGGTGCATAATTGAAGCCTCTTAAAGCCTCCCCAGGCCCTTCAGGCCTCCCCAGGTCCCTCCGAAGGAGGGGTTGTCTCATCCGGCACGTCTTCATAAGACATTCCAGCACGGGACAAGACAAAAGAGAATTGGGGTATCAAAGATAATAATTAAGTTTTTGACTAATATAGCATTACTGGAAACTTATGGTCTACTCCCGTGTCGAATGGCACAACTCCTCTTTCGGAAAGAGGGCTAAGGCTCCCCGTGCCGAATGGGGCAACCCCTCCTTTGGAGGGGCCTGGGGAGGCTTGAGGGGCTTGGGGAGGCTGAGGCTACCAGTCAATCTCTCCCTCTCCCTGCCGCCTCAGATACTCGTTGCAGCGGGAGAACTGGTGTTGTCCGAACCATCCGCCGCGATTGGCAGAGAGTGGAGAAGGATGAACCGACTCCAATACGAGGTTTTGTTGTTGGTTGATGAGATACCGCTTGCTGCGCGCATATCCGCCCCAAAGCATATAGACGATGTGCTGTCGGTGAGCACTGAGTGCACGGATAGCCGCGTCGGTGAAAGCATCCCACCCCAACTTCTGGTGGCTGTTGGCCTGATGAGCACGCACGGTGAGCGTGGCGTTGAGCAGCAGTACGCCCTGTTCGGCCCATCGGGTGAGGTCGCCGTTGGCCGGCATCTCCTTGCCAAGGTCGTCGGCAATCTCCTTGAAGATGTTGATGAGCGAGGGTGGCATCGTGATTCCCTCGGGCACAGAGAAACTCAACCCCATAGCCTGCCCCGGCTCATGATAGGGGTCTTGTCCGATAATCACGACCTTCACCTTGTCGAAAGGACAAAGGTCGAAGGCGTTGAAGATGAGTTTTCCCGGCGGATAGCACGGGCCCTGACGATACTCCTGCCTTACCGCCTCGGTGAGTTGGGCAAAATAAGGCTTCGCAAACTCATCAGAGAGATGCTGGTGCCAGGTGGGATGGATGTGGACCATAAAAAGCCTCCCCAAGCCCCTCCGAAGGAGGGGATGTTATATTACAGTGTTAAACAACTCCTCATCGTCGCTCTGTTCTTTCAGGACACCGAGGTAGGGGGTGTTATGTTACTTTGTTAAACAACTGCAGCCATACGCTCCATTTTCATTGTGCATATGGCCCAGTATCAGTATGATTTAAGAGGTTTCAGCTCTACCCCCATTCCCGTTCATCGGAATACTATTGATGAACTCCCACTCTCCCGTGCCGGATGGCACATCCGCTCCTTTGGAGGGACTTAGGGAGGCTATTGGGAGGGGATGGGAGTGAGGTGTTAGTCTTCGATCAGACACTCACCCGTCATATCTGCCGGCTGCTCCAGTCCCATGATATGCAGGATGGAGGGAGCCACGTCGGCCAGACGACCGTTCTTTACCTTTGCCGAGTTGTTGTTGGTGACATAGATAAACGGTACGGGATTGAGCGAGTGGGCGGTGTTGGGCGTACCATCTTCATTGATGGCATTGTCGGCATTGCCGTGGTCGGCGATGATGATAGCCTCATAGTCGTTGGCCTTGGCCGTCTCGATAACCTCTTTCACGCAGTTGTCTACAGCCCAAACGGCCTTGGCAATGGCGTTATAGACACCCGTATGGCCCACCATATCACCATTGGCGAAGTTCACCACGATGAAGTCGTACTGCTGAGTGTTGATGGCACCAACGAGTTTGTCCTTCACCTCGTAGGCACTCATCTCCGGCTTCAGGTCGTAGGTAGCTACCTTGGGAGAGGGCACCAGGATGCGGTCCTCGCCCTGATAGGGAGCCTCACGACCACCGTTGAAGAAGAATGTAACGTGGGCATACTTCTCGGTCTCAGCGGTGTGGAGCTGGCGCAGACCCTTCTTGGAGAGATATTCGCCGAGGGTATCCTCCACGTTCTCTTTGGGGAAGAGCACCGTCACGCCCTTGAAGTTGGCATCATAGGGAGTCATGGTGAAATAGTGCAGGTCTTTGATGGTGTGCATGCCCTCGTCGGTGAGGTCCTGCTGGGTGAGCACCTGCGTGAGTTCCTTGGCGCGGTCGTTGCGGAAGTTGATGAAGATAACCACGTCGCCTTCCTTGATAGTGCCGTCAACGGTAGAGTTGTGGATAGCCTTGATGAACTCATCGGTCACACCCTCGGCATAGCTTTCCTCCATGGCTTTCACCATATCGGTGGCCTGCTTGCCTGTTCCTTCCACGAGCAGGTCATAGGCTTCCTTCACACGGTTCCATCGCTTGTCGCGGTCCATCGCATAGAAACGACCGATGATGCTGGCGATATGGGCATCGTTGGCATCGCAAACCTTCTGCACGTCCTCGATAAATCCCTTGCCGCTCTTGGGGTCGGTGTCGCGACCGTCCATGAAGCAGTGAACGTAAACGTCCTTCAAATTGTATTCCTTGCCAATCTCAATGAGTTTGAAAAGATGGTCGAGGCTGGAGTGCACGCCACCGTTCGAGGTCAAGCCCATGAGGTGGAGCTTCTTGCCAGACTTCTGAGCGTAGCTGTAAGCCTCTACGATTCCCTTGTTCTTCAGAATATCACCGTTGGCACAAGCCTTGTTGATCTTCACCAAATCCTGGTACACCACACGTCCGGCACCGATGTTGAGGTGACCCACCTCAGAGTTACCCATCTGACCGTCGGGCAGACCTACGTCCTCGCCGCTGGCGTTGAGCTGTGAGTGTGCACTGGTTGCGTTGAGATAATCGAGGTAAGGTGTCGGTGTGTTAAAGATCACATCACCCTTACCATGCTTGCCATTTCCCCATCCATCGAGGATCATCAATAAAGCTTTCTTTGCCATAATTTATAATCTTAGATACATAATTTCTCGTTTTACCCCTAAAGGGGTATGCAAAGGTACTATCTTTTCGTCACCTGATGAAATCTTTCGCCTTAAATAGATTTAAACGTGTGACAGAATAATGATAAGACATAGTAACAGAATAACAATGGGCTGCGCGGTGGATTTTTAGACATAAAGACATAAAAACATAAGGCTTTGCGGTGGTGGATAAAGACATAGTAACAGAAGAACAATAGGCTTCGCGGGGATTTTTAGACAGAAAGACATAAAGACAAATTTATTCTTTAGACTCGACAAGGCAAAACGATATAACGTTACATTGTCTTTATTTTCAACGCGAAGCCTTATGTTTTTATGTCTTTTTGTCAAAAAAATCCACTGCGAAGCTATATGTCCTAATATGTAGTTATGTCTAAAAATCTCACCGCGCAGCCTATTGTTATTCTGTTACTATGTCTTTTCCACCAACGCGCAGCCCATTATTACTCTGTCTATCGACTGAATAGTATGTCTGCTGCGTATCGGCCCATCTCCTTGTATCCTAAGGCGTTGGGATGGAGACAGTCGGTGAGGCGCCATTCAGGCCGTAAAGCCAACGGGTCGGTAGGGTCTTGCATCAGTTTGTCAAAATCAAGTATGCCGTCACATTCCTTTTGTGTGCGTATCCATTCGTTCACATATCTGCGTCCGGCCTCGTGATTGGCTGTGAAATAGCCAGATCCTTTCATTGGAGTAATGGTTGCGATATACACCCGTAGATGTGCCTGTCTACATTTTTGAATCATTATCTTGTACTGTTCCACCAGTTCACGGGCTGTCGTCAAGCCGTCCCGTGTATTCCCCAAGTCGTTGATGCCTTCAAAAATTATTGCATCGGTGACACCCTGTTGAGCAAGGATGTCACGGGCAAAACGTTCTTTACCCGGTTGTCCGAAGCCTACAGACAGCACTCGGTTGTTGCCTATTCCGAGGTTCAATACCGCATATTGTCGCCGCAGTCGCCCCTCTTTGGTCTCGCGGAGTTCCAATACCTCGTTGAGGTTAAAGCTCATCTCGTCGGGCCAACGGTTCTGATGGTCGGTCGTTGCGCCCTTGCCATCAGTGATGCTGTTGCCGAGAACGGCAAATGTGCGGATATCGTTGGCATAGACAGCGAGCGATGCAATATTGAACCATTTCTCATATCGGAAAGCTCTTGAGAAATCTGTCAGCGGGCCGCTGTAGCCCCGAATAATATACGAAGTGGTGCGCGATCCCATGTGTACGGTCGGAACCTTGGGGGCTTTCTTGTAATTGATGGTGATGGCTAACCTCTCTAACGGCTTCAGTGTAAATCGTTCTGCATCAGAAAAAATACTTTTTCCCGGTGCGATTACCACACGTTGATGTCCGTCAAAGCGCAGATATTGCGCAGATTGTGGGTCTATCTGGAAAGAATCGAGAGCATGGGCAATATAAACCGAGCGTATCTCAACGGGCTCATTAGAGAAAATGTTTGATAGCTGAAGACGTATGATCTCTCCTCCGGCCGACACCTTGACCACCTGCCTTACTGATCGGTCGGTCATCTCATTGTTGTAAGGCATAAATGATTTGACAGGAGTCTGCATGGCTGTAGCCCATGTAGCTGTCCAGTGTCCTATGATATTTCTGTTGCGTAAGAGATGCTGGCCATAGGCTTGTATGGTCAGCAGCAGCAAGCCTAATATCAAAAATTGTCTGAGTTTGGCTGTCATTCTTTTGTTATCCTTTTTCACTCTTATGTCTTTTCTACTTCAAATACGCTTGCAAAGTTACTGATTTCCATGCGTTTTGAGTACGGTTTTATTAAAAAAGTGGAACTGATGAAGCACATACACTGAGCCGTCATCAGTTCCATCTCACTCAAGTCCACCGCAACGCCTAATGAAAGGCTCTGCTGGAAAACTAAAAATGTGTGGTGAGTATTTTCCCTGTAATACAATCGAACAACTAATTCTCTTTACTAATTTTACGATTCTAACGTATAAAGTTCAATGATAAAAAAAATGATCCGTCGCGGACCATATTACACATATATATCTATGTGTGCAAAGGTAAATAATATTTACCACACGGCCAAATATTTTTTCGATAATTTTAAAGATAGCCTTATTGTATATTCCCTTTCCGTTCTTTTTGCCGTTACTATCAGATAAAATCAGAGATTCATGCCATCAGCGATAGACTGCCGTATAAAACGTTTCATCGCATATTCGCTCAGGATATGGCAATGAATCTGTCTGACTTTATCAATATTATTTCACGACTTTACTGCCGTCTATAATATAGATGCCGTGGGGAAGATTTTTTAGATTGAATCCTACTTTACGACCGTCAAGCGTATAGATGCATCCGCTTTGTTTTCGAACAACATCAGCCTGTATGTTGTTTATACCGGTAGTAGTCTCCAGCTTTTCTATCAGAACATCGTCTAAGAAAAATCGTTTACTCGGAGTAAATGCCAGGTTAGTCATTCCCGATCCTATAATTTTCAATTCATAGCTTGTCCATTGTCCTTTGGTCATCGTCAGCATTATATCTGAACTTTGGGATGACACAAATTTTGCATCTCCGCCATTCAGAGACAATTGTAGGTTGGTGCCATCGCTCTTGGAATTCCATCCTGCTGCGCGAAATTTAAGGACCACGGTGTCGCCCTGGAGTGTAAACCATGGGGTAGCAACTATGGTAGTCCCGGAAATAGACTGCCCGAAACGCGCACAGTGGTTGCCGCCGTATGCATATCCATAAATAGTCCAGCCACTGATATCTGGGAGGAACGTCGACGAGGCAATGCTGCCCTTGAACACTCCATCATTGCCTCCTGTCCCTTCGCACTGGTCGAAAGTTTCTTGCAGGAGTAGGTTGCTTTCTGTAACACCTGTTCCTACGCTGTCTGCTGTTGCAGTGGTATCAGTCTGCACGGCAAACGACATCGTGCCATCTTCATGCTCAGTAATATCCACAATAGCCAGCTTCATCATCCTTCCGTCGGGCGTGGAAGCGTTGTAGAGCATGGCCTTCGGAGATGAAGTCCGACTTAAACTATTATTGTTTTGGTAAGGATATGCGTCTCCTGCCTCCGTCAAGCTGCTTTCATTGTTGTCCGCATGGAATATTGTAGCCCGCTGATGTGTGTTGTTGAATCCGGAATACGAATCCAATCCCGTTGAGTTTACAATATTATAATACCATGCTGTCTCGTCATAATCCACATGCGTGATCAACAATCCATGACCGGGCAGGAAAGCATCGAAGCCTTTTTTCTGCCGATTGTCAAGTATGTAGTATTCATTTGCATTGTCAGGATTATATATCATGTAACTTGCTCCGTTATCTATAATTGGTTGCATCCCCGTCACAGTCGTGTCTTGAGAAATAACAATGGGGGAGTCCCAGCCACACAACATCTTTTCATATCCTGTGTAACCAGCTGGTGTAAAGCCGTCGCCGTTGTAGCAGCCATAATCCATCAGGTCCCAGGAACCCATGCCATAGTTGCCACTCGACCCTGTGTCATACATGTCCGGAAAGCCTAAACAATGGGAAAACTCATGACAGATAGTACCGATGCCGTTTATCATTCCACCCGCGGTCAGTTCGTTGGCACAGGCGTAGACATTGACTAATGTACGGTCTAATACCAAATTACTCCCGGAATAATAATCATATCCCTGCAGGGCATACATGTGGGGCCAGATGTATTCGTCATTGTTGCTGTGGTCGGCTTGTCCGTATCCGGCATAAAGGATAAAGACCTCTTCAACTTCTCCATCCTTATCCCAGTCATAATCAGAGAAGTTCACACTGTCGTCCACTGCCAAACACGCATCATTTACTAATTCGCCGACTTTCTCATCGTTATTATTTCCATAGTAGCTGTAGCTGTTGGGCATGGTAACAGGCCCTACTACATCAAAGTTAAGATCAAATACACCATTACTCTGAGCAAGGAAATAATCTCTTACTGACCCGTTGAAGCCGTTCTCTCCATAGCCATTTTCGTTGGCAATGCGTGTGTATAGTCCACGTGCGTCAGACGCGCTGAAAGTCTTGTCTGCAAACTGGACCAGGATAATCAAACTCTTCTTTTGTCCCTGAAATAATGATCCTGAGGAGGCTCGGGTCTTCAGTGCCTTTGATGCGGAGAGCAGTCGTGTGAGCGAAGAGATACGTTTCGATTGGGCCTGCTGCATCAGTAGGGTGCTTTCTGCCTCCTGAAATTCGCCTGTCAAACTGTCTTTAACATAACAATTGCCCTCCTCGTCTTGCCAGAAAAGGGTGTGTTCGTCGCCACGGGCCTCCACCTTCACTTCTGTTCCGTTGCCTAATGTTATCGTTAGCCATTGTCCACGCTTCACTGGGGATGCAATGATTACCATGGCACAAAACAGGAATAAGAATCCGCAAATATTCTTTTTCATTATCAGAGATTTTCAAATGGAAATTTAGAGAACACCAGCAAATTTAGTAAAATAATCTTTGATACACCGCAAAATAATCGAATAAAATTACTGAATGATAGGATAAAAAAAAGAGAGAGAAACGCAAAGTTTCTCTCTCTTAATAAATAGAATATATTATTTCAGTTCGTTTTTATTTTGAACCACCGGCCCATCTTACTGGGGCTGTAAAGATATACATGCCGGCATCTGTTCCGCTACCAAATGCAGCTGTGACGTTGGGGTTAGACACCACGTCACTCTCGCCATAAGGCAGGCGAAGAGGCCAGCGGTTTGATCCACTCTGTACGTTGTTCGGATTAGTCAAAGTGACAGGATAGCTTCCGTCTACATAGCGGCATCGACGGATGTCGTTATAGGTTTCCAGCTGTTCGTCGCGTGTCTGAGCAATGTACTTCTGAATCAGAATCTCGTTAAGTGGATTAGCTGTATAGAGTGTGGTCAGCGAAGCGAGATAGTTGCTCTTGGCTGTTTCGTCAATTGTTACTTCAGCTACTCCACCACCAGTTGCGTTATAGTCATCGAGAGAAGCAGAAACAGCTGTCTCGAAATCACTTTTCGCATCCTGTCCAAGGCGAGCCTTTACTTCAGCAATGATGAAGTAAAGCTCCGATTTGCTGAACAAATGAAGATAGGCTGCACCATTCTCCAACCATGCCGGAGCATTCAACGTTTCTGTCAATACAGCTTGTTCTGATGTTCCAGGGATGCCAATCGTGTTACTGCCAAACATGTCGAAGTTATAGATTGCTTCGCGAGGATCATTACGTTCGGTCAGCAGGGCATCTACAGTCTGTGAAGAACCGATGTAATAGCGGCTCCACCAGTAAGCTGACCATGAGTTGTCAGCAGTCTTGCCATTGAATACATCAAAATTAGCACCTTCAAAGCCTGCAGCAACGGCAGCATTAGCCTCTGTCAGAATGCTGTCTAATCGTGCAGTGGTCTTGTTCTGACCATAGGTATGAAGCAGATAACGTGCTTTCAGTGCATGAGCAAGTCCAAGCCATTGTGTAAGGTCACCCTGGAACAGTATGTCCTGTGTGGCTGCATTTTTCAATTTGCTGGAGATTGCCGTATTCAGATTAGCCTGTGCATCATCGAGCAACTCAAAAATATGCTTGTACACTTCATCCTGAGTATTGATTTTAGGTGCAGACACTCCTGTAAAGCATTCCTCGTAAGGAATGTCACCGTGGAGGTCGGTCAGAATACCCCAGTTGAGGGCTTCCAGCACCTCTTCCATACCCAGCAGATCATAATAGCCGGCGTTTACACCGCCATCTGCACACTTGTTTCGGAGATTGACGAGGTTGTTCAGATTGAGATAAGTAGAATTCCACTCGTTGTTGAAAGTAGAGTTGGCCGACATCTCTGATGTCAAGCGCACTTCAACGTTCTTCAACTGGTTGTTACCGGTTCCAAACAACTGCTCTGTATACGACGAAACATACCATGCATAGTTTCCACATATCGTGCTGTACACAGAAGAAGTGATAGCATCGGTGATCTGGAACTTGCCGTTTACAATATTTAAGCCGGGGTGTGCCTCATCTTTATTAATATTGTCCATCTGGTCCTCAGAGCAAGATGTGGCAACAAAGGCGGCCAAAACCATTCCCAACAAATATTTTATTTTCATAATCGTTTTCTTTTAATTGTGTAACTGTCAACTTCTTTTTAGAAGGTAATCTTGAATCCTCCACCAAAGCTGGAAGTATTAGGCAATGAGAAACGCTCAAAGTAACCACTCATGTTACCATTGCCCTGGGAACTCTCCGGATCCAGGTCTTTCATCTTTGACCACACCAGAACGTTGCGTGCAAAAGCATAGACGGAGATGTCGCAGATGCCGATCTTAGGCAACTGATAGGACAGGGTGACGTCGCGGAGCTTCAGGTAGCTCATGTCAAAGATACCAGCCTCTGTAACTTCGTTATAGGCCTGATAGTAAGCCTGCTTGCTTACCTCGACGGTATTCTTCTGCCCTGTGGCTTCATCGATGCCTTCGGCCACCATCGTACCCTCGTGGTATGGGATGGATTCCTTGGTCACACCGAAATAGTTGAGTGTCAGGAGTGTACCATTATACATCTTACCACCCTTCTGCCAGTCGAGTGTGGCACTCAGGCTCAGACGTTTGTAGTTCGTCTTCAGGTTAAAGCCCATGTTGAAATCAGGTGTACACTCTCCGATGTTTACACTGGAAGAGGTGGCCTGTGGTAAACCATTGGCCAGCAGTAACTCGCCATCGTCGTTGCGCTTGAAGGCGTAACCATAGATGTTAGGATAGGTATATCCGGCCATGGCGCGGACCTGGGGCTCAACAAAGCCACCAAGCATAATGCTCTCCACACCTTCAGCGAGTTTCTTCACCTTGTTGTTCACCGTAGTGAAGTTCACACCAAAATCGAGATTGAAGTCCTTGCTCTGCACGATAGAGGCGTTCACTGCAAGCTCATGCGACCATGTGGTCATCTGTCCGGCATTGGTACGCAGATACTGATAACCGGTTGTGCCGGCAGTAGGAACATCGAAGATCTGGTCTTTGATATCCTGATAGCTGGCTGTATACTCTAAACGGATACGGTTATCGAAGAAGTTCAAGTCAATACCGGCCTCCCAGTTGGTTGTGTTCTGTGGCTTCAGGTTCTCGTCAAACTTCACGTAGTATGGTGTATAGGTTGTAGCACCACCGAGAGGATAGCTGATTGGAGTGTATACATACATACCGCTACCGTAGGAGGGCACGTACATATAGTTGTTGTAGAACACACCAGCCTGACCTACCTGTGCATAAGATGTACGCAGTTTACCGTAAGACAGGATCTTATTACCCTTAAGGCCCTTCATTTCGGTGAAAATCCAGCCCAGAGATACAGAGGGATAGAAGAAGCTACGGTTGCCACGAGGCATCGTAGACACATAGTCGTTACGGCCGGTTACCGTGAGGTATACCTGATCTTTCCACGATAATGATGCCTGGCCGAAGATACCGACCGTGCGCTCCTGGCGTGTGTACTCCTGCCAGTAGTTCATGGTAGAGGCATTGCCGATGGTAGGCTGACCGTAGAAAGCCAATCCAGAAGCATCATAGTCCCAGTTGCGGGCATACTCATGATTGAACTCATTACCCAACAGGAAACCAAAATCCCACTCTTGTTCTGTACCCCACTTAGCAGTGAAGTTGGCAGTCACGAGGTTGTTGAAGATGTTGCGCTGTACACCATAGTTCTCTACCTCACCCTTGGTGTTGTAGGCAGAGCCTAACTCTGCAATGGTTCTGTTGTTGGTGGTATACATGTCAATACCGATTTGTTCGCGCAATACGAGGTTGTAGCGTTCGCCCCAATTGATTTTCGGACGATACTCCACATAGGAGTTGCCGAACATACGGTTGGTATGCTGGAAATACTCATCATTCTCTGCCCACCAGTAAGGGTTGTTGAAGTTGGTGGAACGGAACAGGATCTGACTTGTAGGGTCATTGGGTGCATGATAGGGGGTACCTTTCAGATTGTATTCGGAAGGAGCCGAATAGACCACATTGATGATACCGCTGTTAGCTCCCGGAGCTGAAGTGATTCTCACAGAGCTGTAGTTGGCCGAGAAGCCGGTCTTCCACTGGTCATTGATCTGCCAGTCTACCGCACCGCGGGCTCCTGTACGCATCATGCCTGTAGAAGGCACTACACCTTTCTGATAGGTGTCGCTCAAACTGAACGAATAGCTCAGTTGGTCTTTGCGCTGTGAGATGTTGAAGGTAGAATTCTGGGTAATACCCGTGTTGAAGAAGTCACCCACGTTGTCATAGACCGTCGGAGTCGTCCAACCGTCAAGTCCTGCTGCTTTATATTTGGGATTGTAGTATTGGCCCTGATGCAGGTCTGTACCATTGCTGGTATAGCTGTTGGCCACATTGCCACCATACGTTGCATCGTTAGGCAGATCGGTGATCTTGGGACCCCAAGACATAGATGTAGAAGGACTGTATGCGTTGATAGATGTTCCCTGTGCGTATATAGACTGCCGCTCAAACTTACGGCTCAGCGTCTGTGCACTTAAGTCAGAGGAGAAGCTGATAACGGGCTTCTGTGTGTTCTTGGAACCACGCTTGGTAGTGATTAGAATCACACCGTTGGAGGCGCGGATACCATAGAGGGCAGAAGCAGCCTGGCCTTTCAGCACGCTCACACTCTCGATGTCGTCAGGGTTGATATCAATCGTACGGCTGGCTTGGTCGGCTCCGGTCACAGAGTCGCCGGTTCCAAAGTCAGGGGTCGATGAAATCGGCATGCCGTCTACTACATAGAGTGGAGTGTTGTTACCGTTGAATGAACGGGCACCACGGATCACAATCTGCGCAGAAGCACCCGGTGCACCAGATGATGTGCGGATATCTACACCAGTCAGCTTACCCTGAAGAGCGCTGGCCAAAGAGGAGGTACCTGCCAAATTCAGGTCTCCTGCCTTGAGCTCCTGAGACGCAAAGCCCAGGGCTTTCTTTTCGCGGGTAATACCCATCGCCGTCACGACGACTTCGTTCAATGTTTTGTCATCAGCAGACAAAACGATGCGCATATTGGGTCCGGCAGTTACATCACGTGGGGTCATACCCAGATAAGTTACATGCAATTTCTGTCCGGACTTTACATCCAGCGAGAAATTACCGTCTACATCGGTAACGGTTCCCGTGTTGGTGCCTTCGACACGAACAGCTGCACCCACAATCGGTTCACCGTCTTCCTGAGACACTACGGTACCAGTGACCTTTGTCTGCGCAAGGGCGACACCTGAAAACATCAGGGCTCCCGCCAAAAACATAGTAAGTCTTTTAACCATAAATTCTCTCTTAAAAAAATGTTATAAATAAATAGTGAATATCTGTGCACAAAGTTAAAAAACATTTATCTAACTTCCAAATATTACTTGCAAAAAGTTTCATTTTATTAATATTTCAAGAATAAATCCTGCATTTTTAACAATTAAAGTCGCTAAACAATCACAATTTGACGAAAGGACGGATGGGATGTAAACGCTTATTGTTGTTCGCGTATTTAGGGCTCATTAACTTATAGAACTAAATAATCTATAAAATTCGTTGAATAGATTGGAGGCTATATATTATATGGTGTATTGTGCTTCCGTAAGAAAAAGTCTCGCCATAAACGCCATAAAACGCAATTTTTAATTTCTCGCAGATGGCACAGATGTCACAGATAGGCTCACGCGGTGATTTATTATCTCGCAGAGGGTTACGCTATTCGCTACACGATGGACTGCCGCTTGTAGACACCCGCCCTATTATTGTTTTTCATTGTTCTCATCTGTGGTTAATACTACCAATTCCATCACTGTTTATTAATTCGTGTAATTCGTGTAATTCGTAGTCCCCATTAATGTTTTTCATTGTTCTCATCTGTGGTTAATAAAAGGGGTGGCAGGGATATTCTGGGATGCCACGCAGTGGTGCGGAGGATATTCTCTCGCCATAAACGCCATAAACGCAATTTTTAATTTCTCGCAGATGGCAGATAGGCACATGCAATGTTTTTGTCTCGCGGAGGACTGGCTGGATGTAAGTCTGCTCTGGTCGGTAGGGCGCGCCACCTACTATGAACGACTCTCCATCTTCAATTATTAATAATGGCTTTGTCTCCTTTGGTCGGACAGAACCTAAATCGGAGGTTTTTGTCAATCTTTTATCATGAATTATTATGAGGATGGATGACTTGTTTTGTATTATCCGCGTGCCGATAGAGGGCCCTTGCAAACCATTGAGGGGCGATGCTTCGGTTGAATATGACGTGTAGTTCTGTACTTTTGGAGGTCGTCTGATGCTTTTCTATGGGGTTTCTGAAAGCTGTTGATTATCAATGTGTTGTGATTTTGCTTTAAATGCCCTCACGTTTACTATCTAATCGCGTCACGATAACTATCTAATCGCACTGCGATAACTACCTAATCGCGTTGCCATTAGTACCTCATCGTGATGCGATGTGATAATAAACGTGAAGCTGCTCAGACTGCACCTGCATGAGGAAACGATGGTGTCCTTCCTCGATGTCTTTGTCAGACACGTGCCGATGAGAAGTATATTGGTGTTTTGATGTTGCGTTTTTTCATCAATCTGCCGATGGAAAAGGTCATGAGGATTGATGTAACCCTATCAGGAACAATGAGGGCGAAAAGAATGGTGGCGACGGGCTGGTGTGACGTATGTCACTTTGCCGACAAGACAGTTGTCGTCGTGGAGACCGATGTTTACCAACAATTTAAGGTCGTATGTCATGCGACATACGACCTTATATGGAGTAATCAAACACGGTCAGAGGTTAGCCGAGCTTGTTAATGTAAAGAGCCAAACTTGACTTCAGGTTGGCGGCCTTGTTAGAGTGGATGATATTGGTCTTTGCCAATTTGTCCAACATCTTCTGAACTATTGGGAACAGTTTCACAGCCTCTTCCTTGTCTGTAGTGGCGCGGAGCTTGCGCACAGCGTTACGCATAGTCTTTGCATAATACTTGTTGTGCAAAGTCTTTACCTTCGTCTGACGAATTCTCTTTTCTGATGATTTGTGATTTGCCATCTTTAAATTCTACTTTTATTTTCAATGGTAGTCCCTAGGAGAGTCGAACTCCTCTTTAGAGAATGAAAATCTCTCGTCCTAACCGATAGACGAAGGGACCGTCGCCTTGTTTAGCGGGTGCAAAGTTACCGCATTTTCTTTGTTCCGCCAAATATTTCTCAATTTATTTTCTCTAAATGCCTGATTTTTCGTATTTTTGTCGGTAGATGGAAGTGAAAACAAGAGCATTGGTCCTTCATGCGCTCAAGTACGGAGAGTCGCAGTTGATTGTAGATGTCCTCACCCGTGAACAGGGACGGGTGTCGTTTATCTGTCATCTTCCGAAGAGTCCGAAAGGCAAGGTGAAGAAGCAGTTTTTTCAACCGCTTACCCTTCTTGACATGGTTTACAATCACCGTGCTAACCAGAGACTTCAGCGGTTGGGCGACATCCGCATTGCCCAGCCCTATAGTTCGATACCGTTTGATGCTTATAAACTTAGTATTTCTTTGTTTATTGCTGAGTTTCTTACCCATGCCACGCGTGATGAACAGCAAAACCAACCGTTGTTTGATTATATTGAGACCAGCATGATATGGTTGGATAACGTACCGGGTTTCTTTGCCAATTTCCATCTGGTGTTTATGATGCATCTTTCCCGGTTCATTGGTTTTTTCCCCAATCTTACTGACGATGTGCGTGGAGCATGGTTTGATCTGCGCAATGGTGCTTTCACGCTGTTGCGTCCTTCTCATCCAGACTGTCTGCAGCCTCGGGAGGCATCGGTCATCGGACTTCTCATGCGCATGAACTATGAGAACATGCATCTTTTCCGTATGTCTCAGGCCGAGCGCAACCGGTGCATAGAACTTATCCTTTATTATTATCGGCTCCATGTGCCTAACTTCCCGGAACTTCGATCGCTCGAAGTGTTGCAGTCGCTGTTTTCGAGTTGAGACAGGGAGAACCCTTGGCTGTGACGCGCGTCAGGGTGTGTGTTCAATAGCGGATATTGGATACATGATGGGTTGTCACCTCTGATGACAAACTCAGGATAAATGTTTGCAATGACCTTTTTTGCTTGCAGCAAATGCTGTCAACCCATCTTCTTGTTTGCCATAAATCCTATGGCGACCAACGAGCCGTTCGTTTTCAGACGTGCGGTTTATGGACTTCCATGCGCCCGATGGGGGATGGGGAGTGAGGTGGAGTAGGAGTATGCTGGAGGTACTTGCATGTGCTGGTTGCAATAATCTCTCGGGGGGAGGGAGCGATTGGAGTTATATATAATAATGTAAATTTATATAATAAGGTGTAGAAGGAATTTGTTAATAAATCTTTTATATATGTATTATTTATGTAATTTGTTTGTATATATCGCCATTTTATACAAGTAACATATTTATTGCATATCTATTTAAATGTGAACTATAGTTGTTTGTGTTTGGCTTATATTTGCACAAAAAGCGATAAAACGAGCTTTTTTGACGACTAAATGACATATTTTTTAAATTATATTGCAAAATAATTACTTAAAAACTTGCAAGAATACTAAACTATTTTTAACTTTGCATTCCAATCCATTGCGTGCTTGTTTTTTAGGGTTTTATCTCCGATTATCTGATGAAGCCGCAATGATATCATGATCAAGACACCTATTTAGCAATAAAGATTCCGCTTGGAAACAAGTTGGGAATAGAAATATTTTAGTAGTTAGTATTATTGTATTATTTAAAGAGAGGATTAAGATGAAGAGACTTTCGATGATGTTAGTCGGAGCCCTGATGTATTCAGGTGCCGCCTTAGCTCAGACTCAGGTGCATGGAACCGTTGTCTCTGCCGATGATGGAGAGCCCGTTGTGGGAGCATCCATTTTGGTAGTGGGCACCAAGACGGGAACTGTATCTGACACTGATGGTAATTTTTCGCTTACGGTTCCTGCCGATGGCAAGTTGCAGATTTCCTATTTGGGTATGCAGTCGCAGCAGGTGACAGCCAAGAGTAACCTTAAAGTGGTGTTAACTCCGGAAAACAACACGCTCAACGACGTGGTGGTTACGGCCTTGGGTGTGTCTCGCGAGAAAAAGGCCTTGGGCTATGCTGTCAGTGAGGTGCAGGGTGCAGACCTGCTGAAGTCGCGTGGCGGTGTGAACAACCCTGTGAATGCCCTTGAAGGAAAGGTTGCCGGACTGCAGATTTCGTCTGGCGCCGGTAGTATGGGTGGTTCTTCCAAGATACTTATCCGTGGTGTCAACTCGCTCTCGGGCAACAACCAGCCGCTGTTCGTGGTAGACGGAGTGCCCATCGAGGGAACCGACTACAACTCTACCAACACTGCCCGTGGTGGTGGTGGTTACGACTATGGTAACCTCATTCAGGATATCAACCCCGATGACATTGACAATATTTCTGTGTTGAAAGGTGCTGCCGCTACGGCTCTTTACGGTAGCCGTGCCTCCAATGGTGTCATCATGATTACCACCAAGCGCGCCAAAAGTAACGCAGGACTTAGCGTGGAATTCTCCTCTACGTTGGGTATCGAGCGTGTGACCAAGTTGCCTAAGCTGCAGAGTCAGTATGGTGGTGGCTACGGTTATGCCGGTGAATATGCCTACGGTGATGAGGGTGACGACTTCACTACAACCACCATCAACGGTGTGGAATATCTTGTGCCCGACTATGGCATGGACGAGAGCTGGGGCCCGAAACTCGATGGCCGCCAGGTGCTCTCTTGGTATGATCTGGCCAAATGGGAAGCAGGCGGCAAGGTGGGCAACCCCACTACGTCGGCATGGAGCCCCGCATCGTCAGACTACCGTGACTTCTTCGAGACGGGTGTGTCGACGACCAACAATGTGGCCGTATCGCAGGCCTACGACAACAGTGCTTTCCGCATATCCTATACCAACACCGCACTCAAGGGATACCTGCCCAACAGCAGCCAGTATAAGAACACCTTCAGTGTGAACGGAAACATTATGAGTAAGGACAAGAAGTTCAACGTGTTTACCGCTGTAAACTTCTTCAACAACCGTACCAAGGGTCGCCAGGACACTGGTTATGGTGACAACAACGTGATGGTGAAGTTCACACAGTGGGGACAGCGTCAGCTCAATATGGACGAGCTGAAGGACCTCTATGAATATCCTGACGGTACACAGGCTTCCTGGAACCGTGCCAGTGTGGACGATCCGACACCCGAATATCACAACAACGTGTATTGGAGCCGCTACAAGAACTATGAGAACGACTCGCGCAACCGCATCTACGGCAACGTGGGCGTAAGCTACCAGATTCTGCCCGAACTGAAGGCGCAGTATAAGGTGAACCTCGACTTCTACGTTGACAAGCAGTATGAACGCAACGCTGTGGGCTCGCAGGAGGAATCGCGTTACCAAGAGATCTCGCGCCAGCAGTATGAAATCAACCATGAGTTCATGTTGATGTACAGCAAGACGTTTGGCGATTATAGCCTCTCGGCCAACTTGGGTGCCAACATCATGAAGCGTCACTACGAGTATGTCTATGGTGAGACCCAGGGCGGACTGGCCATCCCGATGTATTACAACCTGGCCAACTCCATGACCACGGCTGCTGCTTACAACTACAAGCGTGAGAAAGGCATTAATTCGCTCTTCGGCGATGTGACTGTGGGCTGGAAAAATCAGGTGTATCTCGAAGCTACGCTGCGTGGTGACAAGTCGTCTACGCTGCCCGCCGGCAACAATACCTATGTTTATCCCTCTGTGTCGGCCAGCTGGGTGTTCTCTGAATTGCTCAAGAACCAGTCGCACTGGCTCACCTACGGTAAGCTGCGTGCCGGCTACTCTCGTGTAGGTAACGACACCGATCCCTATCAGATCCTGTCCACCTACTCGCAGTATACCAACATTGACAGCTCTGCCCCCGGCTATGTGCTGCCCAATACGCTCAACAATTCCAACCTCAAGCCGGAGTCTACCCGCTCATGGGAGTTAGGTCTCGAAGCTGCATTCTTCAACAACCGACTGGGCTTCGACCTCACCTATTATACCACAACCACCAAGGACGAGATTCTGCCGTTGTCGGTATCGGGTACCACAGGTTACATCTATAAGATGATCAACTCTGGTGAAATCCGCAACCGTGGTGTGGAGTTTGCTCTCCATGCTACTCCGGTGAAGACCCGCGACTTTGAGTGGACCACCAATCTGACACTGGCCCACAACAAGAATGTGGTGAAGAGTCTCACCAGCGGTGTAGACTACTACCGTATCGCCACTGCACCGTTCTGTGCAGAGATTGGTGCTGTGGTAGGCGAGGAGTATGGCGTGATTCGTACCACCAACTACCTCTACGACTCCGAGGGCCACAGACTGGTAGACCCCGACACGGGCCTCTACCTCGCCACAGACTCTTATGAGAGCGTGGCCAACATCTATCCTGACCTCACCGGAGGCTGGGTGAACACCTTCCGCTACAAGAATTTCGATGCCAGCATCCAGTTCGACTTCTCACATGGCGGCCACTATTTCTCCACCACCTACCTTTGGGGTATGTATTGTGGTATGTTCGAAGAGACCGCTGCCAACGGCGTGCGTGAGAACGGTATCGTGACCGACGGCTATGTGGCTGCTGTAGATGCCAACGGTAATCTCATCCAGAACGCCGACGGTACGTATCAGAGCACAGGCAAGAACACCACTACAGTGTCTGCCCGCGACTATTATGAGAACTATTACAGCGGCCCCGGTGCACAGAACATCCTGAGCTCCGACTATATCAAGCTGCGTGAGATCAATGTGGGTTATACCTTCAAACTCAGTCCTCAGTGTTTTGTCAAAAGCCTGCGCCTCTCGGCTTATGGTCGTAACCTCGCTATATGGGGTCCCGACGTGAAGCACTTCGACCCCGAGATGATCGTTACCAGTTCTGGCAACGTGCAGGGTATCGAGGGTGGCGCCACACCAATGGTGGCCAACTATGGTTTAACAGTCAATCTCAAATTCTAATTTACAGGAGGAAATTATATGATGAACAAGTTTCTGAAATACATATTGATGGGTACCGTCGTGCTCTCCACCGCTTCGTGTGAGAATCTGGAGAACATGAATACCGACCCTAACCGTGCCTCTGAGGTGCCTTCCAACATGTTGATGGAGGGTGCAGAGAAGTGGACCATGGACAACATCTATGACGTATGGTTCAGCGCACGCCAGTGCTTGGCCTACTCGCAGCAGTGGAGCCAGCGCAACTACACCGAGGAAGACCGCTATCAGATCCGAGAGTCGGTGAACAACAACTACTTCAACTACCTGTATCAGGGTATGGCCAACTTCGATAAGGTAATCAAGGTAAACCAGGATGCGGCCACCGCAGCCACCAATTCGGCCTATGGTGCCAATAAGAATCAGATTGCTGCTGCCATGATCATGAAGGTGTGGCTCATGGATGTCATTACCGACACGTGGGGCAACGTGCCTTATTCTGATATTGCACAGCTCGAAGACAGCGCCGTGCTCTATTGCCGATATGATGACCAGAAGGATATCTATGCCGGAATGATCAGCGACCTTACCGAGGCCGTGAACATGATAGACGTCAACGAGACTGCCTTCACCTCGGGTGATATCATCTACGGCGGCGATGCCTCGAAGTGGAAGAAGTTTGGCAATTCGCTCAAGTGCCGCCTCGCCATTCACCTCTCTAAGGTCGATTCTAACTGGAAGACCTACATCAAGGAAGCTCTGGCCAGTGGCGTGATGACAAGCAACGACGATGCTGCGAAGTTCACTTATGTGGCCTCGGGTACCGATTACGCCAAGTTCTATGAAGGCTTCTTTGTTGACAAGCGCAACGATTTCAGCATCAACAAGACCCTCTGTGACCTCATGAAGGGACAGCGCGACACGCTCAATGACAAGAGCCATCCGTGGGAGGGTGTGGTGGATCCGCGTCTGCAGATCTACACCACCACCAACGACAGTACCTACAACGGTATGTGTGTGGCTACGAGCACTGGTGTGCAGGCCAAGATTTTCAAGCAGGACGACGTGCCCAACTGGTACTACAACCCGCCCCTCTGCCTGTCGAAGACCTATGCCGTGCCCCTCATGACCTATGCCGAGCAGAAGTTTATAGAGTGTGAGTATAATGGTTATGATGCTGCAGACTATGAGGCTGGCGTGCGTGCTTCATTGGACTACTGGTATGGACTGGCCGGTGTGTCGCTTGCTCAGAGCGATGCTGATGCCTATGTAGCATCGGTTACCAAGACGGTTGATGCCGAGACCTGCGCCATCCAGAAGTATATCGATCTCTTTACCAACGGTACTGAGGCCTGGACAGAGATACGCCGCACGGGCTATCCCAACCAGATCGTACGTCCGGGTGAGTATTGCGGTGTGCTGGGTACCACCAAGTATGCCTTCTCGCCACTGAGCGACACAAAGGGTGATATCATCGAACGCGTGAAATATCCTACCAACGAGAGTACCCTCAACGGTACCAACTGGGCTGCCGCCGTGGCGAAACTCACCGATGGCACCAACAACTATTATAGCAGAATGTATTGGGATGCCCGTACTTCGACCTACGAACATCCGTCCAATAAGTAAATTCTCTTTTAAAAACAATAGTAGGACTCCTCTTTCGGAGTGCCCTTGGCGGGCAGAATATTGATAGCTTCTCCCGCCGATCACCATGGCTACACTGGCGCTTGTGCGTCGGTGTAGTTTTTTTGTCTTATATACTTGTCAGTCGACGTGCCCATAAATCTATCCGGGGACTAAAGGCTGGTCTGGGAGACACGAAACGGGAAGTTGCGAAAGGGTATCATTTATGGATTCTGTAGAACAGGCAAGGGGTAGCAGTATAAACTCCAAAGCCCTGAAACCTGTTGGAAAACGGTTTCAGGGCTTTGAAGTGGTAAGCCGTCCTTCGGTTTTGAAGGTTGGGACAGGCTTGGGGTGTAAGGAGTTGGGGACTATTCAGCGGGAGCCCACTTGCAGCGCACGGGAGAAATGATAGCGTTCTCCTTTTTCAATTCGGCAAAGGCCTTGTCAATCTCTTTGCGATCGATGCCTGTTGCCTTGGCTACATCGCCTGCGGAGAGGGGCTTGCCGGCCTCGCGCATCGCTTGTAATACTTGTTCTTTAGCGTCCATAGTTTCTAAATGTTTTATATATGGATGATGTTGCTTGGTTGGTAATTCTGCGGCACTTGTCTTTGCTGGTTTTCTGTCTTAAAACATGTCAATTCTGTAGTTCTGGTTCAGACTTCAAACTATTTGTTTTTCAGTCTTTTCTGTCTTTCCCCAGCTCATACAGGGCTGCATGTCTTAAGCCAAGAGCTTGCGGACGATGGCAGAGATGAGTTTGCCATCGGCTTTGCCGGCCATCTGCTTGGTGGCAAGGCCCATGACCTGGCCCATGCCTTTCATGTCTGAAACGCCTGTCTGGGCAATGATGTCCTTGATTTGTGCCTCTATCTCCTCTTCGGTGAGGGGCTTGGGGAGATACTCTTTGATGACAGCTACCTGTGCGAGCTCTGCATCGGCAAGCTCTTGTCGTCCGGCCTTGCTGTAGGTGTCGGCACTCTCCTCGCCTTGTTTGGCGAGTTTCTGCAGAATTTTCAGGGCGGCATCGTCCTCTAAGGTGTCGTTGGCTCCCGGGGCGGTCTTGGCCTCCAGGAAAACTTTCTTGATGTTGCGAAGGGTTTCAAGGCGCACTTTGTCGTGAGCCTTCATTGCTGTGCGGATATCGCTGCTTACTTGGTCAAATAGGGTGGGCATATTTTTTGTATTTATGTTTTTTAGAAGTTAAAGAAGTTAAGAAGTTAGAGTAGTTAAGACGTTACTCTCAAGGGATGTTTTGTGGAGTTAAGAAGTTATGAAGTTAGAGAAGTTAAGACGTTACTTTCAAGGGGTGGTTGGAAAGATTGGAAGTTATGAAGTTAAGAAGTTAGAGAAGTTAAGACATTACTTCCAAGGAGTTGATGGGGTGATGTGGAGTTAAGGAGTTGGGGAGTTGTGAAGTTAACCTCATGCAGTTTGGTATAGCAGACTATTGTCTTAACTTCTTAACTTCTTTAACTTCATAACTTCTTTAACTTCATAACTTCTTTAACTTCATAACTTCTTTAACTTCATAACTTCTCGCCCCCTCCTCCTCTCCTCAAATTACACAAAGCTGATCATTCCCTGTACAACATCCTGATTGGTCTCGTTCTCGGGCTTCTGCTTGTTGTTGCCATTGGCCTGATTGCGGATGTTTTCAAGAAGTTGGCGGGTGCGCTTATAGGTTGGCGTGTTCTCTACAGCAAGGATTACATCCTCGTTGTCGAGGTCGTCCTGACTGAAGAGGTAGATGTGTGGACGACGCTTGTGCTGTGTCCCATTGTCATCACTGCCATAATAGTGTTTGCGACGCTCACTGAGCTGAGCGGCCTTCTCCTCCTCCTCGGCGATGCGGATGGCCTCCTCCTGGGTGTGGCGGGCACGGCGGTCCATTGGCTCCACGGCGTCTACGCCAAAGCCTGTGGCAAGGATGGTGACCTTCACTTTCTTGCCCAACTCTGGGTCGGTGGCGACACCCCACTTGATTTCGAAGTCCTCGCCAAACTTAGCCATGAAGTCGTTTACGTCGTTCATCTCCTCCATCATCAGCCCCTGCTTGTCCTGTTTCTCGTCGCAGAAATTGATGGAAAGCAGAATCTTCTTGGAGTTGAAGACATTGTTGTCGTTGAGCAGCGGAGAGTTGAGTGCATCTTCGATGGCCTTTTTCACACGGCCGTCGCCCTCGCCATAACCTGTGCTCATGATGGCCACGCCACCGTCTTTGAGCACGGTCTTCACATCGTTGAAGTCGAGGTTGATGAGTCCATGGATGGTGATGATTTCGGCAATGCTCTTGGCGGCCACACTCAACGTGTCGTCGGCCTTGCCAAAGGCATCAATCAGTGTCAGCTCGGGATAAATCTCGCGCAGGCGTTCGTTGTTGATGACGAGCAGTGCATCTACGTGCTGGGCCATCTCCTCTACGCCGTCGAGTGCCTGGTCTATCTTTTTCGGACCCTCGAAACGGAAGGGGATGGTAACGATGCCTACGGTCAGGATGTCCATCTCCTTGCTTACCTGAGCAATGACAGGGGCGGCACCTGTTCCTGTTCCGCCACCCATGCCAGCTGTGATGAACGCCATCTTGGTGCCATCGTCGAGCATGCGGCGGATATCGTCGATGCTTTCCATGGCAGCTTCACGGGCACGGGCCGGACGATTGCCGGCTCCTAATCCCTCTTTGCCCAACTGCAGATGTACGGGCACTGGCGAGTCGTTGAGAGCTTGGGCATCGGTGTTGCAGAGTACGAACGACACATCGTGGATGCCTTCGCGGTACATGTGATTGACGGCATTGCCGCCTCCACCACCTACACCAATCACCTTGATGATGCGGTTGTCTTTATCGGGGACGCCAAAATCGAGAATTGACGGCTTCTTGTTCTCTTCCAAGTTGTTGTTATCTGGATTCATGTCAGTCATTTTTCGTTGGTTCATTATTTGTCATCTTCATCATCGTCAACCATCTTCTTGAAGAAATTCTTGAGTCCTTTCAATGATTTGTTGACCACAGAGTTTTCTCGCTTGGCCTGTCTCTGAGCCTCTTCCTCAGCCTCGGCTGCGCGTCGACGTTCTTCCTCTTCCTGAAGCTTTCGCTGGCGTTCTTCTTCGGCAGCCTTTTCTGCTTCGGTCTGTACAATGCCTCTTCCGGAAATCTCACTCGGTGTGCGTGGTTCCTTGTGTGGAGTTACAGGAGGCTGTTTGCCATCGTCGCCAAAGAGATTGTTGGAAATGTCCTCTCCTGCACAGTTCATGTCTCCTTTGGCCAACAATCCCATGACAGTGCACATTGTTGCATCTTTGGCGGTGATAATCGGATTGTTGGAGTTGATAGTCTGTGAGACAAAGTTTGCGATTCTGATTTTTTCTATATTGGTGTGGTTACGGAATGCACGCTCAATATTTCTCATGTTGGAACCGCCACCTGTCAGGATGAGGCCTCCTAAGAGTTTGTCATAATATTCAGTAGGAACCTGGCACCATACATTCTCGATGATTTCCTGCACGCGAGACTCCACAATGTCGACGAAAGTACGCATGTCGACCTTGCGGTCGGCATCAATGGGGTATTCTTTGTCGTTGTCCACGTCATTGGACTCGGTGAAGGCACTGGCATATTGCAACTTCATCTGTTCTGCATTCTTTTCTTCCATCTGGAGGGAGGCAATGTCTTTGGTGATGTTGTTGCTTCCCAATGGTATGACGGCAAGATGACGCAGGATGTTCTTGTAGTAGACACATACTGTCGTAGTGTCTGCACCCAGGTCTACAAGCACCGATCCACCACGACGCTCAGCATCGGTGAGCACGGCATCGGCAAGTGCTAATGGTGACAAATACATTTCGGCAATGGCAATACCGGCGTTGTCAAAACACTTGTTGATGTTACGATAGAAAGTCTTGCGCCACAAGATATTGAGGAAGTTGCCTTCCAAGCGGGTGCACTGAATACCTACGGGGTCGAGCTGGAACTGATTGTCTATCTTGTATTCCTGTGTAGCAGCATCAAGGATTTCCTGGTCGGGATACTGCATGCTGCGATTGGCATCCATCAGCTCGTTGACCATGTCCTGAGTGACGATGGTGTCGAGGGGCAGTTCCTTGACATTGGTATTTCTGACGCTGCGGATAGACTGTCCGCCCACGCCGACATAGACATGTGCAATCTTCGCTTTGAGCGATGTCTCTAATTTCTTCACGATGTTGGTAAGGGCTTGCACGGTCTTGTCGATGTTGTAGACCACGCCCTTACGTATGCACGAGGAGGAATCTTCCGTAACGACGGCCAACACGCTGATGCTGCCGTCAAGATTCTTCTTTCCTGCAATGCCGGTCATCTTGGATGAACCAAGTTCAATTGCTACTATAAATTCTGCCATAGTTTATAATAATTATCAGTTCACTGTTGTTTTCTTGCAAATAATCTGGTTGTCAAACTCAATGTTGATGTAGGAGTATTTGTTCCATCCGGCTTGGGAGAGTCCGTATTTATAGAACTTTTCGAGCCGGTTCATCTTTTTCGCCATGAAGTCGGCGATGAGTTTCTTGCGCTGTCCGATAAAATTGGATTCGGGGAGCTGTCCGATATAGACGATATGATTGCCCACACGAGGCACGAGCTCGATGCCGTGATCGGATAAAACATGGATCTGCACGATCTGGTTGCGCCAGAAATCACTGCCCATCAGACTTTCGGCGAGCAGGGAGACATAGGTGCGTGCAAACCATTTGTTGATATGTCCGGTAGCGATGATGAGATCGCTGGTATAGTGGGAGTTGGGCATGATGCTGTGGTTGTCGTCGATGTAATAGTCGTCGCCATTGATGCTCTTGATGCGTAGGGTGGGCATGCGCTGGGTAAGCGTGATGTTGACATGGCCATCCTCGGTCTTGTAGCATTCGGCTTTCTTCACAAACGGACTTTGCTCCAAAGTTTCCTCAATGATTCTGGTGTTGACAAAATGCATAAGTTTGGAGAGAGGATAGAGTTTATTTCGTTCCAATCGGTTTTTGATTTCCGATGCAGTGATAAACCCGTTGGTAGCCTCGTCCTTAATGTTGATATCCACCTGTGTACACACCTTAGACACGACATTCGGTTTGTCGAATGCCGCGAATGCGGTGATGATATATGCGCCGAGCATAAGATCAAGCGTCACAATGATGGTTTTCTTCCAATTAATATGCATGTTGACTGTTTAGGGCAATATTTTCAGAGAAAGCCGCATGCCGATGGGGGCGTTATTTCTTTTCTTCGATGAGCCGTGTGATTTGTGGTACGTAGTTGTCGAGGTCGCCTGCTCCGAGAACGATCAGGACATCGAAGTCGCGGCTCTTCACATAGTTAAGCACGTCGTCCTTGCGGATGATGTCTTTTTCCACGTCCGGTTGCAGATTGTCGTAGATGATTTGCGACGTGATGCCAGGGATGGGCTGCTCGCGGGCAGGATAGATCTCGGTGAGTACCACCTCGTCGAAATGGCTCAGTGCATCGGCAAACTCCTTGTAGAAGTCACGGGTGCGGGTGTAGAGATGGGGCTGGAAGATTACCGTAATCTTTCGGCCTTTATAAAGTTCCTTGAGGCTCTTGGCGCTCTGCAGGATTTCTTTCGGATGATGGGCGTAGTCAGAGAGGAACACATGCTTGTCGGTCTGTATCTTGAAGTCGAAGCGACGATCCACGCCATGGTAGGTGCCGATACCAAATTTCAGTTCGTCTGCCGTACAACCGTTGAGCTGGGCCATCGCCATTGCGGCAACACCGTTTTCAATGTTGATAGGCACGGGTTGTCCGAGCTTCACCTTCTGGATGGATTCGATGGGAGAGATGAAGTCAAAGACGATTTCTCCGTTGTCGATAATGATGTTCTCCGCGTGGAAATCGCCCTTATCACGGCTGTAGGTGTAGGTATGAACGCCATCCTGCACGTTGGGCTGCACTTCCAGATTGGTGTGGATAATGAGTGCGCCACCAGGCTGAATCAGTTCTGTGTAATGGCGGAAACTCTCTAAATAGGCCTCCTTGGTGCCATAGATGTCAAGATGATCGGGGTCGGTAGACGTGATGACGGTCATCCATGGCGAGAGCCAATGGAACGAGCGATCAAACTCGTCGGCCTCAATCACCACATAGTCGCTGGCGTCGGAAAGGATATAATTGGTGCCGTAGTTCTTGGAGATGCCACCGAGAAAGGCATTGCAATCCACATGACTCTGGTGCATGATATGGGCACACATGGTTGATGTGGAAGTCTTGCCGTGAGTACCAGCTACGCAGAGCCCTTTGTGGGTGCGGGTCAATGTTCCTAAAACCTGAGCACGCTTCTGGATCTCAAATCCTTTCTGCCGGAAGTATTCCAGTTCCTGATGGGTGGCTGGAATGGCTGGAGTGTAGATGACGAGACAGTTTTCTTTGTCACAACAGGCATGAGGGATTTCATCAATATTCTCCTCATAATGGATGAGCATTCCTTCTTGTTCAAGACGGCGTGTGAGGTCTGAAGGGGTCTTGTCATATCCGGCGACAACCAATCCCCTGTGTATGAAGTATCTGGCGATGGCACTCATGCCGATGCCACCGGCCCCGATGAAATAAACAGCTTTAATGTCTTTTAGTTCCATTCTAATCTTCTAATACTTATTTTTCCGCCCAAGCCAATGCTATTACATGATCAGCAATGACTTCTGCGGAGTCTTTAAGCCCAAGTTTTATAATGTTTTGGCTGAGTAGAGTCAATTTGTTTTCATTAGACACTGTTGCAAGTGCCGTATCAAGCAAAGTATCCGGAGCATCGGAGTCTTTTACATAGATGGCAGCGTCTTTGTTGACGAGAGCCATCGCGTTCTTGGTCTGATGGTCTTCGGCCACATTGGGACTGGGTACGAGAATAACCGGTTTTCCTATGAGACAAAATTCGCTGATGGAACTTGCACCGGCGCGACTGATGACGAGATCGGCAGCTTTGTATGCGGCACCCATATCACTGATGAAATCAAGAACTTTCAGATGGGCTATACCTCCGAAGTCGGCCACTGCTTTGTTCATCTCGGCATTATAGTATTTGCCCGTCTGCCAAATGAACTGCACGTCGGAAGCCTTCACTTTGTCAAGATGCTGAATTATACTCTCATTGATGGTACGTGCACCAAGGCTACCACCCACGAGCAGAATTGTCTTCTTGTCGGGGGCGAGTCCAAAAGCCTGACGAGCCTCTTGAGGAGTCATGGAGGTAGATAATACGTTTTGGCGAACAGGATTTCCTGTCATGACAATCTTGTCGGCAGGGAAAAATTTCTCCATACCCTCGTAGGCTACGCATATTTGGGCTGCTTTCTTTGCCAAGAGCTTATTGGTCACGCCGGCATAGCTGTTTTGTTCTTGAATGAGACATGGGATACCATAGTCTGCACAAACATTAAGTGTCGGTCCACTGGCATAGCCACCTACGCCTACGGCAACCATCGGCTTGAATTCTTTGACAATGGCTTTTGCCATGCGCTGACTCTTCCAAATCTTGAATAAGACGGAGATGTTCTTCAGTAGATGCTTACGGTCGAATCCACAGATGGGCAACCCTTTTATCTCGTATCCTGCTGCCGGCACACGCTGCATCTCCATGCGTCCGAGTGCTCCTACAAACAAAATCTTGGCATCAGGGTGCTTGGCCTTGATGGCATTGGCAATGGAGACAGCCGGGAAGATATGTCCGCCGGTTCCACCGCCACTGATGATGACTCTTAATTCTTTGTCCATGTAACCTTGTTTATATTTGGCAAAAGTAATCAAAAAAAATGTCATTCGACCATAATCCCATCACTTTATTTGTCGATATGCAATTCTCTGCTGCTTTATGCGTTAGCCAGTGTAGCTTCAGCCTTATCTTCTTCGGCCGAGGCATTCTTTTTGGCAGAGCGGCTCACGCTGAGGATGGCACCGATGTAGACACAGTTGATGATAGACGATGTTCCTCCCTTGCTGATCAGTGGTAGTGGTTGTCCTGTGACAGGGGCGAGCCCAACTGCCACACACATGTTGAACAGGGCCTGTGTCACAAGAAGCAATGCCAAGCCCATGGCTAAGAAAGCTGGGAAATTGTTTTCGCAACGGTTGGCTATCCGACCCGTGCGAAAGAGCAATATGATATACAGCATGCCTACGAAAAAGGCTCCGATGATGCCTGTCTCCTCAATGATGATAGCATAGATAAAGTCGGAGAATGCCTGAGAGAGGAAGTCGCGTTCTACAGAGTTGCCTGGGCCTTTGCCAATGATGTTGGATGATGCAATGGCAATATTAGCATGAGCTACCTGTGCATCCTTGTCGAGGTCCACATCTTCTGGAGCAACGTCCTTGCTATTGAGGAATTTGTCGATTCGCGACTTCCATGTATCAAAACGGTGGAACACGCCACCGCCTTTACTCTCTCCGCTCTGCGCAACCTGTTCGGTAAGATTGTTTTTGGGGTCTTCCTGCTTCACATCTTTACCCAGAACCATCACCAGAGTTATAATACTAACAATGCCCATTACGACTATGCCGATGAGCTTGCCTAATTGTTGGGCCGGTACACGTCCTACGACCATCATAAAGAAGATGACAACACACAGTAAAGCTGCAGTGGAGAGATTTTCTGCTGCGATGAGCGGAACAATGAAAGCGCATACGAAAAGTATATACTTCATAGCATGTTTGTCTGCTCCATTGTCAGTTTGCATAGCACTGAGAATCTGTGCCGTGGCTAATATCATTGTCCCTTTGGCAATCTCTGAAGGTTGAAACTGTATGCCGAGAAATGAAATCCAGCGTTGAGCATCATTGGTGGCTTGGCCGGCAAAGTAAACCCAAATCAACGTCGTGACCGAAAGGATAAGCAATATGGGCGTGGCAATCTTGAAATACTTGCATTTGATGTTCAGTGTCACGACCATAAAGAATATTCCGACGGCAAGAATGAGGATATGTTTGATGATTGGTGCCATGTAGTTGCCTCCCTTGTAGGTCAGCCCCGAGGAGGCCGAGAAAACCTCCACGATGCTGATGAGACAAAGGAAGAAGAACACCATCCAGATGACTTTGTCGCCTTTGAATATGTTTCCTAATTTCTTATTCATTCGTTTGTTATCTTCGTCGTTGTTGAAGTGTCCAATGATTACAGGGATTTACCGCCTACGGAGAGACGATTACAGATTTCTTACCAGTTCCTTGAACTGCTCGCCACGGTCCTCCATGTTCTTGAACAAGTCGAAACTGGCACAGCAGGGAGACAGCAATACGGTGTCGCCCGGCTTGGCCATCTCGTAGCATGCAGCCACGCAGTCCTTCATAGAGTGGGTGTCTGCCACGGGGATGCCTAATCCGTCGAAGTTGTCGTGCAACTTCTTGTTGTCGGCACCGAGGTACACCAGTCCGGCGCATTTTTGCTTTACGAGTTCCTTGATGGGCTCATAGTCGTTGCCTTTGTCCTTTCCACCGATGATGAGGATGGTCGGTGTCTTCATGCTTTCGAGCGCATACCAGCAGGCATCCACATTGGTAGCCTTGGAGTCGTTGATGTAATGCACGCCGGCCACGTCGCAAACCTTCTCCAACCGATGCTCCACACCGGGGAAGTCGCTGAGGCTCTTGCGGATAACTTCTTTCTTGATGCCACTGATGTTTGATGCCAATCCGGCAGCGAGCGAGTTGTAGATGTTATGTTTGCCGGTCAGCGAGAGATTTTCTTGCTCCATGTTAAACGGAGTGGGGTATTCCAGCTTATACTCACCTTCTTCTATATAACCGATGCTTCCACGTTCCTTCAGTTCCGAGAACGGACACTGCACGGCATGGATGTCGTATTTCTCCAGCTCCTTCTTGATGACGGGATCATCGTTCCAATAGATGAAACTGTCGTCCTTGGTCTGGTTCTGGATGATGCGCATCTTGGCATCTACATAGTTCTGGAAGCAGAAATCGTAGCGGTCGAGATGGTCGGGCGTGATGTTCAGCAGGATGGCGATGTTGGCGTGGAAGTCATACATGTTGTCCAGTTGAAATGAACTCAGTTCGATGATGTAGTATTCGTGTGGATCCTCGGCTACCTGCAGCGCCAGACTCCTACCGATGTTTCCGGCCAGCCCCACGTCGTAACCGGCTGATTTGAAGATGTGATAGATGAGTGATGTCGTTGTTGTCTTGCCATTGCTGCCTGTGATGCAGACCATCTTCGACTGTGTATATCGTCCTGCAAACTCTATCTCGCTGATGATATGCGTGTGGAGTTGGATAAGTTTTTGAATCATAGGCACCTGGTCGGGGATGCCAGGACTCTTGATTACCTCATCGGCGTTGAGGATCTTTGCCTCTGTGTGCCCACCTTCTTCCCATTCAATATAGTGCTCGTTGAGTACTTGCTTGTAGTTGTCTTTGATAAGTACAGAGTCAGAGACAAATACATCGAATCCTTCTTTCTTGGCCAGTACAGCAGCTCCGACACCGCTTTCTCCTGCCCCTAAAATGACTATTCTTTTCATGTTTTTTTTCTTCTATATTGATGAACGAACCCTTTTATTCCATTGGTGATGTTTAACATCCATCACCCTTTCGCCCATTACCTTTCACCCGTTACCTGATTTTCAATGTAATAATTGTCAGGGCGGCAAGAATAATGGTTATAATCCAGAAGCGGATTGTAATTTTCCCCTCATGTTTGGGGGAGTGGGGTGCTGTGATTAGATATTTACAATCAGCATCAAGTTGATCATCTGTCACTCTGAAATTATCATGAATGGGGGTTCGCTTGAATATTCTCTGCTTGATACCCTTATGCTTTCCAATCTTGTAATACCATACTTGCATGATAACGCTAAGACTCTCTATAAAGAAAATCCCACAGAGTATCGGTAACAATAGCTCTTTATGTATAATGATAGCACACACGGCAATGATGCCCCCAATGGTCAGGGAGCCGGTGTCGCCCATGAAGACCTGTGCAGGATAGGCATTATACCATAGGAAACCAATCAGTGCTCCGATGAAGGCACACATAAAGACGACAAGCTCTTGTGAGCCTGGTATATACATGATGTTGAGGTATGCGGCAAACTGGATATGTGAGCTTACGTATGCCAGAATGCCCAAGGCCACACCTATGATGGCTGAGTTGCCTGCACACATACCGTCCATACCATCATTGAGGTTGGCGCCATTGCTCACGGCGGTAACTACAAAGATTGTCATAATGACAAAAAGAATCCAACCGGCAGCAGTTTTGTATTTGCCGCAAAAAGACATGATGTTGGAGTAATCCAAGTTGTGCCCTTTGACAAACGGGATCGTTGTCTTAAGTGTCTTGCGTGCATCGGCCCGGTGTTTCACCACCATCTCTTGCCCTTGATGCTGCAATACGATGTTTTCATTGGATTTCACATCGGGCGAAGACCATAAAACCAATCCCACAATGAGACCGATTCCTATCTGTCCCACAATCTTGTATTTGCCTTTCAGACCTTCCTTGTTGCGGTGGAATATCTTGATGTAGTCGTCCATTCCGCCAAGAAATCCCAACCACAATGTGGTAATGATCATCAGAATGAGGTAGATGTTTCTCAGTCGCCCGAGCAAAAGCACTGGTATCAGTATTGACACAATGATAATGATGCCGCCCATAGAGGGCACGCCAATCTTCTTCACACCGAACGGGTCGATTTTGGTGTCGCGCTGAGTCTCGGTTATTTGCTTGCTCTTGAGATACTTGATAAACCGTTCTCCAAACCATGCAGAGATGACAAGTGATAGAATCAGGGCCAGAAGGGCACGGAATGAAATGTAGCCCCAGATACGGGCTCCGGAGATACCGAATTGTTCTAAGAATCTAAAAAGATAGTATAGCATTCTGTTTTTTATTAAGTCGTTGTCAAACTATGGAGTGTGTCTTCACTTTTCTACATTGAATATTTCACGTACCACTTCTCTGTCATCAAAGTGGTGTTTCACTCCCTTGATTTCTTGATAGTCCTCATGTCCTTTGCCGGCAATCAGTATCACATCTCCCTTCTCTGCCATCATACATGCTGTTTTGATAGCTTCTTTTCGGTCGGCAATACTAATTACTTTTTTCATTTGCTGATTATTCAGTCCGGCGAGCATGTCATTGATGATATCTTGTGGCTCTTCAAAACGAGGGTTGTCGCTGGTGATGATAACGCGGTCGCTTTGTCTTACAGCTTCTTGTGCCATCAGAGGTCGTTTGCCTTTATCACGGTTGCCTCCTGCTCCGCATACCGTGATTACCTTGCCCTTGCCTTCAAGCACCTCGTGAATGGCGTTGAGCACATTCTCCAGTGCATCAGGTGTGTGGGCATAGTCTACGATGGCCGTAGTTCCTTCCTTGGAATGGATCGGCTCCAATCGTCCGCTCACGCTGTGCAGCGTACTCAATGTGACAAGTATCTCCTCGGGTTGTTTGCCGAGCATGCAGGCAGCACCATAGACGGCAAGCAGGTTGCTCACATTGAATTTGCCAATGAACTGTACTCCAACTTCTCTGCCGTCAATGTTCAGATACATACCCGCGAAATGCATCTCAATGATGCGGGCACGGAAGTCGGCCATCTGTCGGGTGGAATAGGTCTTCACCGTGGCTTTGGTGTTCTGTACCATGTACATGCCGTTTTTGTCATCGGCATTGGTAATAGCAAATGCTGTCTTGGGAAGCATATCGAAGAAGGCCTTTTTCGCGTCGCGATAGTTCTCAAAAGTCTTGTGATAATCGAGATGATCACGTGTAAGATTGGTAAACAGTCCGCCGGCGAAGGTCAGTCCGCCGATGCGTTTCTGAGCAATGGCATGGCTGGAACACTCCATAAAGGCATAGTCGCAGCCGGCATCTACCATTCGACTCAAAAGCATGTTTAGCTCAATGGGGTCTGGTGTGGTATGGTCTGCTGGGATAGCTTCGTCTTCGATGAAATTACATACCGTCGACAGGAGTCCACATTTATACCCCATCTTCCTGAACATATTATATAATAAGGTGGCGATAGTAGTCTTGCCATTTGTTCCGGTTACCCCTACGAGTTTTAGTTTTTTCGAAGGATTGCCATAGAACAGTGTAGACACGGGTCCCACGGCTTCTTCTGTAGAGGCTACTTGCACATAGCTCACGCCGTTGGCTTTCTCCTCGGGCATGTCCTCACAGAGCACTGCTTTTGCACCCAACTCTATGGCTTTGGCTATGAATTTGTGTCCGTCTACTTGTGTGCCCTTCATGGCTACAAAGAGATGCCCATCCTGGATTTTACGTGAATCGATGTTCACGCCAGTGATGTCAATATCGGTTACACCAACGATGACAAGCGGCTTGATGCCTTTCAGAAGCTCTTTTAATTTCATATTCTTTTGATTGATATGGTCCTGTTCGTGTCAGCCATCGTCTTTGCTTCAGGTACGATGTGTTGCGAAGGGAACATTTTGTTATTGATTTCTTGTTTGTTTAATCCAATTTCAATACGCAGACCTCCCCCTTCTTGATGAAGTGACCGGCAGGAAGACTCTGTGATATAACTTTTCCACGACCGCTGATAACACATCTCACTCCTCTTTTTTCTATGAGATAGACAGCGTCTCTTGCTCCCATGCCAACGACATTCGGGATGTATTTTTCCCCTAAGCCATTCTTTTTCACTAATGTCACACGGTTGCTCTGCTTCTGGGCGACACCCCAGATGGCCTTCTGCGAGGCGATGTTGGCTCGGAAGTTGGTCTTTGTGCGAATGCCAAGTTGCGACAAAACATAGTCTGCCGACAAGATATTACCCTCTTTCACGTCGGGTACAAGCACGGAGGCGGAATCGCGTGCATCTGCCACGTTGAGTCGTATGCTCTGTGCCATAATCCCCTCTGCTATATGATGGAACACCACACCACTCATGCCTCCACCCGAAGCTGGTAGTCCTGATTTTTGAATACAGACAATGCAGCTGTATCTTGGGGCGTTGGATGGGAAATAGCCTGCAAACGAGAGCAGATAGCTTGTTCCTCCGGTTTTATAGCCTGATGCACCTTGGGAGATTTGTGCTGTACCCGTTTTCCCTGAGACAGCAAAGGATTCCGAGCCAGCCTTCTTTCCTAAACCCTCGCTCACTACTTTCCGCAGCATCTCCTGCATGAGTTTGATGGTCTTCGGGGAGGCTATCTGTTCGTGGCCTTTGACAACTTCAGGTGGGAACTCTTCAATGATTTCACCATTCTTCATGGCAGCCTTCACAAAACGAGGCTGCATCATCTTTCCACCATTGGCAATGGCGTTGTAAAACGCTAAAGTGGATATGGGAGGTATCTGGGTCTCATATCCGATGCTCATCCATGGCAATGCAGTATTGCTCCAGTTCACCCATTCCCCTCGTTTATTTCGTTTTGGCATCCGCACCTTTCCCGATGATGCACCAACAATTGGGATATGCAAGTCTGCTGTGATTCCTGAACGATAAACGCCTTGTACGAATTTTTCCGGATTTTTATGATAATATTCATCCACGATACGACTCACTCCGATGTTTGAACTCACCTTCAAGGTTTTAGGCATTGTCATCACACCATAACCCCCACGTCGCCAGTTGTGGTCTTTCATCTCACGGCCGTACATAGGCCAGATGCCTCCTCCGGTGTCTACTACCTTGTTGGTGTCACACAATCCGTCTTCAAGTACAGTCATTATGGATATAGGTTTGAACACCGAGCCCGGTTCCAACAGGTCGCTCACCGCATGATTCTTGATTTCCCGGTATTCGCCGTCAACACATTTTTCCATGTTGACGATGGCTTTGATATCGCCGGTCTGTACCTCCATGACGATGGCCACACCTACGTTGCCGTTGATTTCTTTCAGTTCATCAATCACTGCACGCTCGGCCAAGTCTTGCATGCCGACATCAATGGTTGTCACTATATCGGCTCCGGAAATGGCTGGGGTGTCCATAATATCAAGAAA